>DASYNI010000021.1:0-50079 GCA_036008645.1 Solirubrobacteraceae bacterium | reverse complement strand
CGCGAGCGTCGACTTACCGGAGGCAGGCAGGCCCGTCAGCCAGACCGTGGCGCCCTGCGTTCCCAGCCGGCGCCAGCGGCTGCCGCGGTCAAGCGTGCCGTCCTGCCAAGTGACGTTTGCGCTGATCGTTCTCGGCGTCACCGTCTGCTCGCCCCGATCATGGTCTTCATGTCTGGTCTCCTGGATGTCGAGATGTGCGTCTTGTCGTCCTTGAGAGGCGCCGTGCGAGCCTTGCCTCGTGGTCTTGCTGGCATCCCCGGAGCAGTGTTAGTCAAGGTTAAGATTGTATTGCAGACGGCGAACGTAATGATGCGCAACGTTGTCTTCGACGTTGCTCGCAACTCTCACGGCGTGGAGAAGTTGCGCTGCTTGGACC
Organism: Solirubrobacteraceae bacterium; assembly: GCA_036008645.1. Classification (GTDB taxonomy): domain Bacteria; phylum Actinomycetota; class Thermoleophilia; order Solirubrobacterales; family Solirubrobacteraceae; genus Palsa-744. The sequence continues at coordinate 49,703 of DASYNI010000021.1, read as the reverse complement.
TCAATCATCCTCGAACGGGGCGATGGAAACCCCGTGGTCGTGCTCGCGCATCCCGAGCTCGTATGCAGCTCCGTGCCTGCTGATGAGCGTCTGTGAGGCCTCTCCCTTGCGTCGCAGTACCAGCCTGAGCGCCGCGATCGAGCAGTTGACCACGTCGTGCTCGCCGCCATCGGGGTCCGCGTAGCGCCAGCCGGCGGCGGTGCCCGCCGGGGTCTGAACGTGTGCCTCCACAGAGAGGCCTTTTGGCCCGGGCACGTGCAGCGAGCAGCGCTCCGGGCGCTCGGCCACGCGCAGCCCGCGCGCGAGCAGGCCGCCCAGCCGCAGCCGTCGTCCCTGCAGGCAGAGCGCCCCGTTTGCCACCCAGGGGGTCAGTCGGCCGCCGACCTCGATTCGGCCCACCGCGAGGTCGATCCATGCGCCTAGCGTCTGGTCGAAGTCGATGCCGTGCAGCCAGATCCAACGCGCGGCGTGCTCCGAACCCCAGTTGTGGCCGATCATGCCATGCCAGCCATCAAGGTCAATCGTGCGCTGCCCTAGCTGCAGCGAGCCCGAGAACCTAGCCGCCGGGGCGGGGCTCGTCAGCTTTGTGCGCGGCAGCGGCGCGCGATAGAGCAGCCCGTGAGGCAGATGGCGCAGCTCCTGCTCGTCGCTCTCAAAGCGCAGCGACCAGGACGCCTCGCCACAGACGCCCTCGGCGACTCCCGGGCCCAGGCGCGTCTGGCCGACCGCGATCCAGCCGCCTGCGGGCACGCTGAGCTCCTCGGTCGTCACCTTGTGCATGAATGGCGCGCCCGATGCGGCGTCGAACACCGTGCACCAGACAGACCCTCGCGGTGCTTGGCCCGGACGCTTGTGGACCGTGCAGCGGATCCAGACGCCGACCGGCTGCACGGGAGAGACCGCGCGCAGGTAGAAGGACTCGTACATCCCCGCCTGCATCGAGGCGGTGGGGAAGACGGCAGCCACCGACATCGGTTGATCCTATCCGCGTGCAAGGTCCTCGGGCATGCGAGGATGCGTCCGTGCCGATCGCGCGCACCTCTCTGATCGAGCTCCCGCCGGCGCTGGCGCTCGGTGGCCCGAGCCGCCCGGGCGCGGGCGCACGCTGGCTGATGGGCATCGACGGTGGTGGCACCAAGACCCTGGCCGCTGTGCTCGACGTGCAGGAGGGGCGTGTCCACCTCGCCCACGACGGCCCCAGCAATCCAGACTCGGCTGGCGTGCGGGCTGCCGGCAACGCGTTGCTGGCAAGCGCCGCGGTGGCTGCGCAGGCGGCGGGGATCGAGGCGGCGCAGCTCGATGCCGCCGTGCTGGCGATCGCGGGCACCGACACCGAGAGCGTGGAGAGACACGTCCACGCCACGGCACCGCAGAGCTGGATCGTGGTCAACGACGTCGTGGGCGCCTGGGCCACTGCGACCGGCGCCGCCCCAGGGCTGGCGGTTATCTCGGGCACCGGCAGCAACGTCTTTGGCGTCGGATCCGACGGCCGCTGCTGGCGTGCGGGCGGCTGGGGGCATGTGCTCGGCGACGAGGGCTCCGGCTACTGGATAGGCGTGCGTTCTCTGTCGGCCGCGCTGCACGACCGCGACGGCTCCGGCCCCCGTACGGCGCTAAGCGAAGCCGCGCTGGAGTTCTACGAGGTGGGCGGCGTGCAGGAGCTGATCGCGCTGGTCTACGGCAAGCCGCTGGATAAGAGCGAGATCGCCGCGTTTGGAGCCCAGACGGCGAAGCTCGCCCTCGGCGGCGACGATGTGGCGTGCGCCATCTACCGCCAGGCCGCCGAGGAGCTTGCGGCGCAGGTCAGCACGGTGGTGGAACACTCGGGTCTGCAGGACGAGTTCCCGGTCGGGCTGATCGGGAGCGCCTTCAAGGCGGGGGCTGTCTTTGTGGAGCCGCTGGAGCAGCGGATCAGGCAAGTAGCGCCCAAGGCGCAGCTGTCGGTGGTAGAGATCGCCCCGGTCGCCGGCGCGCTGATGCTTGCGGTCCGGGCCAGCGGCCTGCAGGCGCGGTTTGACGCCCGCGCGCTCGGTGCCCTGGTCGACAGCGCGCTTGCGGACTTCCGGTCCAACGCAGCGGCAGCGGAGAAGGCAGCGGTTCGGCCCGCGAGCGTGTAGAGCCGCTCAGGCTCCCAGCCGCTGCTCGATTGCCTCCACGCTGCCGATTGCGTCCGGACCCCGCCCGCTGATTCTGACCGCGGCAGCCGCGTTGCCGTAAGCGGCGGCCTGAAGTGGAGTGAGCCCGTTGCGCAGGGCGATGAAGAACGCGGCCGCAAACACGTCGCCTGCACCGAGGTCGTCGTGGGCGCCACTGACCGGTCGCGGCGCCACGCGCAAGTCAACTTCGCCCGCGAGGTGGATCGTCGTGGGTCCCTCTCCGGCGGTCACCGCCATAACTGGGACCGAGTCCAACACCTGCTCGCAGAAGGCGCGCTCGCTCGCGCTGATCACCACCGCGTCAAGCGCGCAAGGCAACCTCGCACGGTCGATCGCGGCAAGCTCGATCTCTCCACCGGAGGCATCCCAGCGCCGCACGAGCCCCTGCGCGGTAAGGCCGACGAAGTCGCAGGTGCACTGCCAGCCGGGCGGCGTCTCGCGCGCCACCGGAGCCAGATGCAGGATCGATGCGCCTACAGGCAGCGCCGTCGGGGCGAAGTCCTGCGCGCATATCGGTCCGGCCCAGGCACGCAGGCGCTGCGCTCGCATGGCCCCATGGCCACGGGTCTGCATCGTCGTGCTCTGCGGGGCGGGAGCGATCTCGACGTCGATCTCTCCGGCGAACGGGGCGAGCAGCTCCGCAAGCTCGCGCGGCTCGCCGCGGGTGAGTACCAACGTCCGCAGCCCAAGACGCGCTGCCTGTAGGGCGCTGTAGAAGGCGCCCCCTCCGGGCTGGCGGCGCTGAGTGCCGTCGGCGCCGATCAGCACGTCGGCGGTGACGTGGCCGACTGTGACGTAGTCGTAACTGCGCGCCGGCTCGCCGGACATCCGGTCAGAGGAGCGCCATGCCGGGGGCGACTCGCGTCTCGATCAGCCGCGGTGCTTGCGCGTCGATCGCTTGGGAGAGCAGATGTGAGAGCTGCTCGACGCCCTGCGCGCGCTGCGCGGCAACGCCGTAGGCCTCCGCCAGCGCCACGCAGTCGAGTGCCGGAAGGTCGAGACCTGGGGCGCCGCTCACATCCTCCATCATCGCGAACCACTTCAGGATTGCGTACTCATCGTTGCGCAGCACCAGATAGGTGAGCGGCACCTTGTAGGCGGCCGCCGTCCAGAGGCTCTGGATCGCGTACTGCGCCGACCCCTCGCCGAGCACGCAGACGACCGGCCGCGAGGGCTGCGCCATTTGCACGCCGATCGCCGCCGCGATGCCGAAGCCCAGGCCGCCGCCGGCCGAGAAGTAGTAGCTGCCGGGAGCGCTGAGCCGCAGCTGGTTTCGCAGCGCGAGCGTCGCCGACGGCGCCTCGAGCACCACGATTCCGTCCCGCGGGAAGACTTCGGCAAGGGCCCTGACCGCGGTCGAGGCGCTGATCGGATCACTCCCGGACATGGCCTCCGGCGCCGGGCGCGCAGGTGGCGGCTCCCGATCGCTTACCTCGCAACGCTCCGCAAGCGCGACCAGTGCTTGCGCAACATCGGCGACGATCGCGTCGCCCATGGGCGCCCTGGCCGCCTCCTCCGGGTCACTGGTGATCGCGACCAAGCGGGTGCTTGGCTCCAGCAGCGGCCCTTGGATGTTGGGGTAGTACGGGAAAACGGAGGAGCCGACGACGAGCACGAAATCGTGGGCGCGAAGCGCTTCCGCAACTGGACCGACCGCCGGTGGGAGGATGCCCTGGAAGAGAGGGTGGCTCTCCGGGAAGCCAAGCCTGCCGCCACCCGGCGCCGGCGTGGCGTAGACCGGCAGGCGCTGACGCTCGGCAAGCGTCACGGCGGCCTCCCAGCCGCCCGCCGAGTCTATGTCCGGGCCGGCGACAAGGGCGGGCGATGCGGCCTGCTGCAGCTGCCAGGCGAGCTCGTCCAGCGCACGCGCATCGAGCCCGCCCGCCTGGGAGACCGCGCGGCTGACCTGCAGGCGCAGATGGTCCTCACGCTCGATCTCCGCACCCCAGTCGTCCATCGGAACCGAGAGCATCGTCGGCCCCTTGGGCGCAAGCGAGCAGGTGTGGATCGCGCGGGCCAGGGCGTGGGGCACGTCCTGCGCGCGTGGCGGCTCATAGCTCCACTTGACAAGCGGATGAGGCATCCGCGTCGCATCGCGGTTGGTGAGGTTGGCCTGGAGTGTCAGCAGCGAGCGGTGCTGCTGGCCGGCGAGGATCACCAAAGGCGAGCGGTTGGCCTGCGCATTGAAGATCGCGCCCATGCTGTTGCCCAGGCCCGGCGCGGTGTGCAGATTGACAAGTGCGGGCTTGCCACTCGCCTGCGCGAAGCCGTCGGCGATCCCGACGGCGCAGGCCTCCTGCAGCGCAAGCACGTAGGAGAGATCGGCGGGTAGATCGGCGAGCATCGCCAGCTCGGTGGAGCCGGGGTTGCCGAAGATCGTGGTCATCCTGCGATCGATCAGCATCTGCATGCAAGCTTCGCGAACGGTGCTCATCTTCGGTCTCTCCTCGGTCTCGATTTGCCGCGCCGGCGCCCGGGGGACAGGCATGCGCGTGGCGAAGCAGATAGTTTGATGGAGGATGAGCGAGGCCAACCTGACCACCGCCGAGGGGCTCGAGGCACTAAAGGCAGAGCTCGAGCAGCTCGAAGGAGCGGGCAGGCGCGAGATCGCCGATCGCATCAAGACCGCGCGTGAGTGGGGCGACCTCAAAGAGAACAGCGAGTACCACGACGCCAAGAACGACCAGGCGCACCTGGAGACCAAGATCGCAAAGCTGCGTGAACGGATCTCCACCGCGGAGATCGTGGAGGCCGCCGGCGAGCACGGCGTGGTCTCCTTCGGCAGCACTGTGACCGTCAAGGACGGCTCCGGCGCACAGCGGGTGTGGCAGATCGTCAGCTCGCGGGACGCGGCGCCGGCGCAGGGCAAGATCTCTGCGGAGTCTCCGGTCGCGCGAGCGTTGCTCGGTCTGCAGACGGGGGACGTTGCTCGCGTGGTGCTGCCGCGCGGCGAGAGCGAGATGACCGTGCTCTCCGTCGAGGCTTGAAGAAGGCTCGCCGGCACCGTTCCAAGGCTGGGGCGCGTGCGGGTTGGTTGACCGCCCCTGGGTGCCTACTGCGATAGGCCCTTGGGCAGGCGCTTGCGGAAGCGCTTGGGCTTTGCCCGATAGAGCGCCGCGCCGTCCAGTGCGCGAGCCCGAAGGCGCTTGCGGCGGCGCTTGATCGCAGCCTGCAGGCGCTTGCGCCCGGCTTTGTCGCCACGGAAGATGGTGTCCTCGGTGCGCACGCGCTTTGCCAGCAGCGCGAGGTCGTGCTCCTCTCCCAGCGCTTCTCCGAGCCTGTCTGCGTCGCGGCCGATTTTGCTTAGTCGCGCTCGGGCGCTGCCCTTCTTGGCGGAGCCGCCGTCTCCAAGCGCCTGCGCCGCATGGCGCAGGTCCTTCACGCGCTTGCGCCACTCGTGCATCTCAGCGATGCTCCCGCGCCTGTGCGCGGCACGCATCGCCAGACGTCCGCGCGTGTATATGCGGATCATCCCCGCCGTAAGCGCGCGCCCTTCGCGACGCCCGCCGCGGGCCGGCTCGGCGGCGAGATCGGCTCGGGTTTCTTCCAGCAGCCGCAGCGCGCGCCGGCGGGCGCCTGACTCCTGTACGGCCCGCTCGGCGGTGGTCTGCTCGGCGAGCAGCGCTGCGTGGAGCCTGGCCACACCTGGGCTTGCGCCCAGCTGCTTTGGCTGCCGGCGCATCAGGCCCTCCAGCGTGTTGAGGGCGACCTGGGCGTCGCGGGCGCCCGAGAGCTCGCCGGCCGCTTCCCGGAGCAGGTCCTTGCGGTGCCGCTGGCGCTCGCGATCGTTTGCCTGCCGCAGCAGGCGCTCCAGCGTACGCACCCGCTTGATCGCCTTGCGCGTCTCGTGGACGGCCCGCTCGAGATCGTCACCGCCTGCCTGCGTGAGCGTCTGGATCGCAAGGTCCAGCTGGGCAAGGGTCATGCGACGCACGCCTGCAGCCGCCGGCTCGCCGTCGCGCAGCGCGAGCTTGTGCGGGCGCGAGGGCGCGTCCGGTGGCGGGTCCTGCGCGTGCGTGGCGCTCACCCGTCGCAGCTCCCTGGCGGCAAGCAGCGCGGCAGCGCCGATCCCTACGCCGAGCGCGATCGCCGCCAGGGGACGGGGCGCAGGCGTAAGAATGGGCCGATGAACAGTCTTCCTGCGGCGCGATGGTGGACGGTTCGCCCAGCGGGCAATCGCCTTGCCAAGACCTACCGATGTCCTATCTGCGGTCATCTGCTGCCGTCTTTGAGTCAGCACCTGTTGATCGCGCCCGAAGGAGACACGCGCCGCCGCCGCCACGCCCACACCGAGTGCGTGCTGGCGGCGCGACGGCGTGGCGAGCTCGTTTCCCATGAAGAGTGGCGAGCGTCACAGCGGGCAGGCGCAGAGGGCCGGTCATGGCCGGGACGCCTGCTTGCCGCGCTCAGCTTCCATAGACGTGGACGTGATCAGGCTCCACCCGGATGATTAGGCGCTGTTCCCCCGGCTGGCGGTAGGGGTAGGTCTCCTGGCCCAGGTACTTCATCGCCATCGCGTCGATGTGCTCGTCTGCGCCCTCGTGCTCACGCGAGGAGACGGTCCCGCGGATCGTCACGTACTCATAGGGGTTCTCCATGTTCTGGACGGTCAGCGTGACGTGAGGATCGCGCTCCAGATTGCGCGGCCACGCCCGCCCCTCGGCGGTGTTGAGCACCGGCTTGCCGTCTTGCACGTCGACCCACACGGGCGCCGCGTGGATGCTCCCGTCGCCTCTCAGCGTCGAAACGTTGCAGAAGTTGGGTGCTTTTAGGAGTGCCTCGGCGCGGCCTGCGACTGCTGTGCTCATGTGACCTCTTTCCTGTTGGCGGGAGACGGTCCTGGAGCCTTCAATCTAGCCGCCCGCGATGCCGCTGAAAAGAGGCGTTCGCCGCAGTACGAGGCGTGTCCTAAAGCCGGGAGAGGCCGCTGTCGGCGTGCGCCGGGGGAATCGGGTCGAGCGCTTGCAGGCGGCCGTTGTTGAGCTGGAAGACGACGGTGGCCTGGCTGTCGGGACAGCAGAGCGAATCGCCTGAGCTGTACATGCCGTAGCTGAGCGTGACGCTGGTTTCGCCTTGCGATGCCACTTTGACGGAGCCGCTCGGCTGGCTGGAGTCCGTGCCGATGTAGCGCCCATCGACGAAGAAGAACGCGCGCTGCTGATAGCTGCCGCCCGTCCCGGCTCGGGTTGCGGTCAGCACCCTCAGCGTCTGCTGCGGGTGGTACTCGGAGGTGTCGTTTGGCGTGTACCCCTGACTCTTGACGGTCGCGACGGCCGCTGCGAGCGCCTGTCCTTCGCCTTCCTGCTGGGTGAACGCGGGGGCGCTGGAGGTTCGCGTACTGCTGGCTGTGACCGTCTGCGTCACGGTGGCTACTGCCGAGCCGGTCGTGGAGCTGGAGCTGGCGCTGCCGCTCGTGGTCGAGGAGCTGGTGTGCGTGGAGAGTCCTTCGTTTGCCGCGTCGACTTTGGCGGCTGAGCCGCAGCCGGTGATCGACGCTCCTGCGGCGCAGGCGAGCAAGGCGGCGATGAGTGGTGCAATGCGCATAACGCCAGAGGATAGGAAGCTGGCCCCTGAAAGGCGCAAGGCTAGAATCACAGGCAGATGTCCAGCACTTCAGGGTCCTCAGCGGGTCGAAAGGCCAAGCAAAGACGCAGCAGGGCCGACCTGGCGCGCACCGCGCTGTGGGTGGTGCTGGCGGTCCTGATCACGCTGTTTGCCGTGTTGAACGTCGAATCGGTGAAGGTCAACTGGATCTTCGGCGAAAGCTCGGCGCCGCTGATCATCGTGATCGTGATCTCGCTGCTGGTCGGCGTCGTGCTCACGTACATCGCCGACCGCCGCTTCCGCAAGCGCTGAGCGCCGCCGCCCTTAGAGCGTGGCGGCTGCGGTGCCCGCCAGCCGCTCCTGCGTGGCGTTGACGCCGAGAAACGGAGTCAGCACGATCTGAGTCAGCGGCGCAGTGAGCGCGGGCAGCATGCGCGCCCGCTCGGGGGTGCCGTATGTCTGGACCGTCTGCCAGATCGCTCCAGCAATCCACTCGTTCAGTGTGCTGGCTCTGATCAGCCCGGGCGCCCCCTCGGTCAGCACGCTCGTCAGATCCAGCGCGAGCTGCAGGCTGCGTTCCACCGCCGTCTCGCCGGCGGCGTAAACAGAGGTGGCGATCGTCTGCGCGTAGACGGGATGCTCGGCCAGGTGCTCCATTAGCGCGGAGATCACACAGGGCAGCGCGGCCTCCCATTCGGGCCCGACCAGCGAGGGGTCGGCGGCGATAGCCAGCAGCTCGTCGCCGATCATCTCGAACGCGCTCATGAAGCAGTCATCTCGCCCTTTGAAGAGCTCGAGAAAGGCATCAAGCGACACGTTGGCCTCGTCGGCGATGCGGACCGGGCCAACGTCCTCATACGGTTCGCTGGCGGCCAGCCGCAGCACGCTGTCCAGCAACCTTGCCTTCGGTCCGCTCGGCCTGCGGTCCTCGGGACGCACCGGGCGAAAGTCCTCGTGTGGCTCGGCCTCGGGTGCGCTGCGTGCACGGATCACGGACTCCACCCGCGGGTTGGAGCTCGGGTGAAAGAACATCGTCCAGCGCAGCATCTCGCGTGCTAGCGCCTGCGCCTCCACCGCGCGCGGCCCGCTCTCGCGCTCGCGCACGAGATGTAGATAGGTGGCACGCTGGATGCCGCCGACGATGCCGCGCGCCACCGATGCCGGCATCTCGCATCCGCCGACGTTTGCGTACCCGTCACGCAGCAGCCGCTCGAAGGCGACCGAGACGCGGCGCAGCCTGACTGGGCCCTCGGGGCCGATCGCCAGTGAGTCGACCATCACCATGTGCGCGCTCTTCGGGCTGCAGACGATCTCGTCGACGAATGTGCGCAGTGCCGTACGCGTGCGCGTGCGCAGATCCCCTTTGGCCTCCCTGAAGGCGTTGTCCACTCGCTTGAGCCAGCGCGCCGCGATCAGATCGCAGGTTCCTATGAAGCAGCTGCGCTTGTCGGTGAACTGTTCGTAAAAAGCCCGTCTGGACACGCCCGCGAGCCCGATCACACGCTTGACAGTGGCGCCCTCGTAGCCGTGTGCCGCGACCGCCTCGACCATCGCACCGTGGATGCGCATGCGCTGGTTGCGCACGACGCCATCGCGGCCAAGATGGTGTGGTCCCCGCGGCAGCCGATCGTAGATCGGCTCTATCGAAGGCCTGAACCGCGAATTGCGATCGACGATCTCAAGCGACGACATGAACCCCTTCCCCTCCGTGTCAGTCCCCTCGGTGGCTTCAGCCTATCATGGATATGAGGGAACGACGGTATTCCCGTTTAGACGTTTTCGTCCCCGGACTTCTTGATGAACCGAACGATGTGTGTCTTCTGAGTAGGGCCGATTTCCCGCAAGTGTGGAAGCCCGCGGATTGCGGCCGGCCACATCTGGTGCTCACTTCTGCGCATCCCCATCGTTCGCGTGCACGATCAGGACAGGTATCTCGCCCGCGCCTTTCAGGACCGCGTCGGAGGTGCTGCCGAGCAGCTTCGCCCGCAGGCCGCTGTGGCCACGCGAGCCGACCACGATCGCCTCCGCACCGTTTTCGCGTGCGCTCTGCAGGATCGCCTCCGCCGGGTGGGTGACATCCTCGACGGCGAGCTCCTGCGCGTCGAGCCCGCAGTCGCGGGCCAGCTTGGCTCCGTCTGCCGCGATGTCGCGGGCGGTGTGCTGGACCTCGCGGTCGATATCGTTCGCCAACGCGGGGTCGTAGGGCATCATCGTGCTGCCAAGCCCGGTTGGATCGGGCACGAGCATCATCTCGCCCAGGCGCGGATCCCACGCGGTCAGCACGATCGTCTTACGATGCCCGAACAGCGCCCCGGCGCGTGTAACCGCAGCTCGCGCTGCCTGCGAGCCGTCATAGGCGATTACGATCGGCGAATTCGACGCCATCAGGGCAGAAGGCTACTCATCTGACGGGCTCTCAGTGCCGGCTGGCCGCTTCCCACGCCGCCGACGCCCCGATGAAGGGAGCAAGGGCGATGTAGCAGACATGCTCTGTGAGGTCGGGCAGATGCGCGGTCCTGCCATGCAGGATCGCGTCGTGGAGCAGCTCGAAGATTCCGCCCACGATCGCCTCGCCGACGACGGGGGTCGGCATCCGCGAGGGCGCCGAGGCGTCGAGCCTGAAGTCGAGCAGTTCGGCGTAGGAGTGGTTGGCCTCGTCGAGGCGGCGTGCGACGTGTGGGTAGGCGATCAGGACGTCGACGCAGGCGAGGTGCGCGTAGGCGGGCTCGGAGGCCAGGAACTCCAGCAGGGCTCTGGCTCCTATCTGCACGTTGCGCTCCCAGTCCAGGCGCAGGTCCAGCGCGCGGCTGACGGCCGCCACTGTCTTCGCGTGGCCGACCTCGTAGGTGGCCAGGAAGGCTTCCTCCTTGTTGGCGAAGTGCTGGTAGAAGGTCTGCAGCGAGATGCTCGCGCCGGCCGCGATGTCCTCCAGGCCGAGATCGGGATAGCCCCGCTCTGCGGTCGCCTTTGCGATTGCGTCGAAGATGCGCTCCCGCTGATTGTGCGAGACAAACCCTCGTGGGAGGTTGTGTTCGCCGGGTGGCAGCCCGCGCGAGCTCCACGCTGGCGCGAGCGTGAGCGAGCCCGGGGCTCTGCCGCTGAGCAGCTTGCGGTGGGCGCCGCGAGCATGGACGCGGTGCGGCACCTGCTCAGGCGATGGGTAGTAGCTGGATATCCAGGCGACTAGGTCCGGCAGCAGCTTGGTTAGCTCCGATCGCAGCGCGCGGCTGGAGCGCTTGCGCCGCACGCGCGAGTAGAGGATCTTGCGCAGCGCGCCCACGATCGCCTGCGCAACCGGCTCGGGGATGCTGCCGGGGCCATCGGCCTCCGCAAAGACCTCACCGATGAACCCTGCAAGCCGCTTGCTGCCCTGCGCCCAGCGCTCGACGCCTGGCGGTCCGGCCGCGGCAAGCTCCACGCAAACCAGTCGGGCGGCATCGGGACGCTCCACCGCCGCCTCAAAGAGTCCACGCAGGAGCGATTCGAGTCGTTCCAGACCTTCGCCCGCGGAGGCGTCGACTGCGGCCAGGCGCCGCGTCAGCGTCTCGATCAGCATGTCGTAGGTGAGCAGCAGGCACTGCTCCTTGTTCTCGAAGTGTTCGTAGAACGTGCGCCGGGAGACGCCGGCGTGCTCGACCAGGTCCGAAATCGTGGTCGTGACGAAGCCACGCTCGTCCACCGCGCTGATCATCGCGGCGAAGAGGCGCTCGCGCTGGTGTGCGGCCACCTCGTCTCGCGGCAGCGCCTGTGGGCCGCGGGGCAGGCCCGCAGAGGTCCGACTCCGCGGTCTTGCGGTGCTCCCCGTGCGCTCAGCCATGCGTGGCCCGGCCATCTCGCTGGCTCGCGCAGGTGCTCTGCAGGCAGGTTGACGCTACCTCGTAGATGAGGGCGCTGGAGGACCGTGAGTGATACCTACTCATTGACAGTCTGCGTAAAACCTGATTTATATGATAATCGTGAGAGAGGCCGGTAGACATCCTCGTTGACCAGTCTACATCGCAGGTGTTCATGGATCGAAGGCAATTCAAACCGACAGGATCTGACGGCTGGAATTGGGCAGGAAGCTGAAAGGGAGCCAGACGCGTGTAAGACTGCGTCCGGTATGGGTTTGTTCCACGTTTCTGTAGAGAAGATGCTATTTGTTGTGGGGAGGGTACACCTCGCCTCTGTCGGCGCGCGCTTGGGGCGCGCGCCGACAGAGAGCGAGAGATCGAGGGGAGCGATGCTGCGGTGAGGCGCAGCGAGTGTCATGTGCCGCGGATGGTTAGGGCTCTACGCCCGCGCTGGCCCTATCGCCGCGCGCACAGCAGACATGACCTGCACTGGCTCGTGCGGGTGCGCCCGCGGCGCCACTGCAGCCCGGGCGGCCGCGTTCATTCCCTCACGACACTGCGATCGGATCGCGGGGTGCGCAGGCACACCGACTGATAGGCCGTTGATTAGAGGTCCGGCCAGTGCCGGACCACGTACCCTTCGTTGTCGACGGGGTTAGGCTGCCAGCGAGAGGCGAAGACGCCACTGCGGCCGGCGGTGTCGTAGAGCATCCAGGCGCCGCCGACGTTGACGTACATGTAGGTGTGGCCCGCGTTGGCGTATACAGTGATCCACTTGCCCGGGCCGGGTACGCCCCAGCTCTCCAGCTGCCCTGAGGTCTCGGGTGCACTCAGCAGCCCACCCGCGGCCAGTGCGTAGCTGACTGAGCCCGAGCAGTCGTAGGCGTTATCGACGAATGAGGCGTGGCCGCCGCCGTAGACGTAGGGGAAGTTGGCAATCGCGTTCGCGCCGGCAATCACGCGCTGAACCACTTCGGGCACATCCCGGGGAATCGGGATCGCGCCATCGTTTCCGACGATCGAGTCGCCGCCGGGCACCGTCTGCATCTTCGCCGGGCTGCTCGCGGCGCTTTCCAGCTGCTTGACCCGTGCCAGCTCGTTGCGGATTTCGGCGTCGGAGGCCGCGCCGGCGGCCACCTGCACAACGCCTGCGGCCTGAGGTGTCTTCGCGGCGCTGTGGTGCACGGAGGCGGGCGCTGGGAAGCTTTTTGCTTCTTCGGGGTCCCGGACCTCGGCGACCTGGCGGTGAGTGCCGGCGGTGGCGGCTGCGCTGGAGGAAGCATGGCTGGCTTTGCTAGTGGCGTTGGCTCTCGAGCCGCGCGCGGATTCCTTCCTCTGGGCAAAGTCGCTGGCAGGTACTTCGAACATGGCGGTGGAGCTCACTGACTTGGGTCGGCGGGTCGCTTGGGGGTCGACCAGCATGAAGACTCCAGCGAGCACGGCAACGAGTAGACCGAAGGCGATGCCCCCGATCAGCGCGAAGCGCGAGGGTCCCCGCCGCCCGGCCCCAGACGGCATCACCTCCCCGTCTCTCCACGTGCTCACCTGCCAAAGGCTAGCGCCACCGCACGCATACCGCGCCTGCTGGCGCTACGCTGGGCGGATGCACGATGAGGTCAGTGCCGTGGAGATGCCACGGCCGAAAATGGGCAAGGTCGGTAGCGCGGCATCGCCGCTAAGGCCCCATATGCGGCTCTGGCACGGGATGCGCAGGCCCGCAAACTGGGTGCAGCTGATCCAGTTTGGCCTCGTCGGCGGACTGGGGTTCGTGATCAACCTCGCGGTCTTCGCGGTCTGCGAGCGCGGCTTCGGCCTGCCCTATCTGCTTGCCTACGCGATCGCCTGGCTGGTTGCGGTCACCAACAACTTCATGTTGAATCGGCGCTGGACGTTCAACGAGCATGCCAGCTCCAGCCGAATCCACTTCCAGGCGCTCCGCTTCTTCTTCGTCAGCGCGATCGCGGCAGCCGTCGGCGCTGGCCTGCTCGCCTTGATGGTCGAGGTCGGAGGCTTCGGCAAGCTTCCCGCAGAGGCGATTGCCGTGGCGGCCTCCACGCCGCTGAACTTCCTTGGCAACAAGCTCTGGAGCTTTCGGCCCAAAGGCTGATCTCCGCACGCCGCCCCGCCCGCGGATAGGCAGGGTTGGCGCTCTCGGGGCGGCGCTTTACGGCACCTATACTCTGGTCTCGATCTCCCCTTTCGGAGGATTCTCGTGCAGGAGATGGTCATCTACGGTGTGAGCTTTGACATGGTCGGCAAGCAGCCGATCGTGTTGCTGAAGACCGTCGAGGGCAACCGCTTCCTGCCGATCTGGATCGGCCATCCCGAGGCGGCCTCGATCCTGATGAAGCTGCAGGGCGCCTCCACGCCGCGGCCGATGACCCACGACCTGCTCTGCGACATGCTCGGCGAGCTGGACGTCAAGTGCACCCAGGTCGCGGTCACAGAGCTGCGCGACAACACCTTCTTCGCCTCCATCACGCTCACGGTCAACGGCCGCGAGCTGGAAATCGACTCCCGCCCCTCCGATGCGATCGCGCTGGCGGTCCGCTCCGGCGCACCGATCTTCGCCGCCGAGGAGGTGATCGCCGAGTCGGCGATCGAGTTTGAGCAGAGCGAGCAGGAGAGCGAGGACGTGGTCGAGAAGTTCAAGGCGTTCCTCGACGAGGTCACGCCCGAGGACTTCGCCGCCGGCGACTCCTGAGAGGAGACGCTCTGAGGCTCAGCGGCTGCGCTGCTTGCTCTCGCGCTGCTCGCGGCGCGGCAGCTGCACCACGTCGGCCATCGGCTCTGCCTCGGCGGCGTCGGAGGGAGCCTCGCTTGCAGTCGGTCGCGGCTTGCCGCCGGTGAGCGTCCCGAACAGGCCGACCTGCTCGGCGATCACCCGGCCGATCCGCTCGATGCCCTCGACGATGTCCTCCTCGGCGACGCCGGCGAAGTTCAGGCGCATCGAGGAGGCGCCGCGGCCGTCTACGTAAGCGGAGCGTCCTGGTACGAAAGCTACCGCCTCGGTCTCCAGTGCTCGTGCGAGCAGGTCGGTCGTGTCGATGTAGTCGGGGAGCGTGGCCCAGACGAACATGCCGCCCTGGGGGCGCGTCCAGCGCGCGTCGGGGCCGAAGTGGTCTCCGAGCGCGCCGAGCATCGTGTCGCGGCGGCCGCGATAGAGCTTCTTCAGAGTCTCCAGGTAGCCGCGCCAATCGTGCTCGCCGAAGTAGGCGGCGACGAACAGCTGCGTGACCGGCGAGGAGCAGAGGTCGGCGCCCTGCTTGCCCAGGTTGAGCTTCTCCAGCACCGGCACCGGCGCCACCGCCCAGCCCAGACGCACCCCGGGGGAGAGGATCTTCGAGAAGGTGCCGAGGTAGATCACGAAGTCGGAGGCACCGCCGCGGCCGGCCAGGGCGGCGTCGAGCGAATAGAGGGTGGGCAGCGGATCGCCCTCGTAGCGAAGCAGGCCGTACGGGTTATCCTCCAGCACGAGGATCTCGCGCTCTCGGGCCACCTCAACCAGACGGCGGCGGCGCGGCAGCGACATCGTCACCCCGCCGGGATTCTGGAAGTTGGGGATCGTGTAGATGAACTTTGGCCGCTTGCCTTCGGCCTGGAGGCGGTCGAGGGTGGCCTCCAGCTCGTCGATCGGCATTCCGTCGGAGTCCATCTCGATCTGCACCACGTCTGCCTGGTAGGCGCCGAAGGTCGGTACCGCGCCCGGGTATGTGGGGGCCTCGGCGACGATCACGTCGCCCGGGTCCAGCAGCGCCTTGCAGACCAGATCGATCACCTGCTGGCCGCCCGTGGTCACCAGCACTTCGTCGGGGTCCACCAGCGTCTGCTCGGCGGCCATCACCTCGACGATGCATCGGACAGTCGCGGCAAGGCCCTCCGTGGGCCCGTACTGCAATGCCTTGGCGGTCTGCTCTGCGGCCACGTGGGACATCAGCTTCGCGTAGAGCTCGGGCGCGAAGGTCTTTGTGTCGGGCAGGCCGCCGGCGAGCGAGATCACCTCGGGGCGCTCGGTCAGCGACATCATGTCTCTCATCGCCGAGGAGCGCATCCCCTGCGTCCTTGCGGCGAAGAGGCTCTCATAGCGCGCGAGCTCGTGGGCTGCCGGGCGGGCGCGAGCGGGGTGGGCGGGTACTCGTTTCCCTGACCCGTCGTCTATCGTCATGGCGCCTGCCACCGTAGCGCACGCCCTGCCGGGCAGCAAACACGACGCCGGCCCTGCAAGCCAAGCACCCACACGCTCAAACGCGCGCACGCATTGAACAACGACAGCCTCGTATTCATGATCGGCCTGGGTCTGGGCCTGGGCATCGCCGCGGGTCTGCGGCCGTTCCTGCCCGCGCTGCTGGCCGGCGGGCTGGCGTCCGGGAGCGCGCTGGGCGTCAAGTTCGCGCCCGGCAACTACAGCTTCCTGCAGGCGGACTGGTGGCTGATCGCGGCTGCCGCGGCACTGCTGATCGTCTACGTGGTCCAGTTGCGGTTGGGCGCAGGGCGCTTTGACTCCGGTGCTCCCGGGGCGGCGCTCGCCGGCCTTGGCGTCGGTGTCGGCGCGCTGCTGTTCGCGGGGACGCTCTGCTCCCACGGACGGATTGCTTGGCCGGGGCTGATCGGGGGCGCAGCGGCGGCGCTGCTGGCCCAGGCGGCGGTGCGGCCGATCATCTCCGGAGCGCGCGGGCGCCTAACCGACCACACCGCGCGCCAGGCACTGACGGTCTATCTGGACCTGACGGCGGTGATCCTTGCCGCGCTGGTCTGCCTGCTGCACCCGCTCGGATACGTCGCGGTGCTGCTGTTTGCCTGGCTTGCCTTCGTACGCTGGCGCCGTGGGGACGGCGGCCGCTACGCCGGCCTGCGGATTCTCGGAGGCTGAACGTGCGCCTGTGGAGCGGCTGCTAGCGATGCCGCCCTCCAAGCTTGTCCTCTGCGTGATCGACGCGATGGCGCCGGCGATGCTGGAGCGTACTGTCGCTGACGGCGGCGCGCCGGTGCTCGGCGCCCTGATGGAGCGCGGCCTCTACGTGCCCGACTGCGTCTCGGCCTTCCCGTCTGTCACGCCGGTGTGCGCCGCCTCGATCGTGACCGGTGCGGCTCAGGACGAGCATTTGATCCCGGGCATGAACTGGTATCACCGCCAGGAGGGGCGCTACGTCGAATACGGGTCGAGCTTTCGCTCCGCCCAGCGCTTCGGGATAGCGCGCCAGCTCACCGACACCGTCTACAACATGAACAGGGCGCATCTTGCGGCCAAGCCGGAGACGATTTTCGAGCGTCTGGACGACGCGGACGTGCGTACCGCCGGCACGACCTACCTGATGTATCGGGGGCGCTACCGGCACGAGCCGCAGCGCGAGGGCGCTCTGGCCAAGATCGCCTCCAGCACTCTGATGCGCCACCCGGTGATGGGCCCGCGCGAGCTCTTCTACGCCGACATTTTCGCCAGCAGGCGCACTCCTTGTCGCTCCGGGCTTGGGATGCCGGGGGTGCGCGATCGCCACACAGGTTGCGTCGGCGCCTACATGGTGGAGAACGACCTCTTCGACTTCATGCTCTTCTCGCTGCCTGACAATGACTGGGTCTCCCACAAGTATGGGCCTGAGGCGCAGTTGCGCTCGATTGCCGCGGCGGATGAGCAGATGGCGCGCATGATGGCGCCCGCGGGCGGGGTGGAGCGCTTCCTAGAGGACCACGCGGTGATCGTGATGGCCGACCACTCTCAGGCGCCGATGAGTGGCGTGATCCCGGTGCCAACTCACATGCCGGGCATGCACGTGCTGGGCCCAGACGGGCGCGCCGCGCAGGATGGCCGCCCCTGGGTTGCGTTCTGTCCCTCGCAGCGCGCCGCGATGCTCTACGTGATCGACGAGGAGGAGCGCGACGCGCTGCGGCCCGCAATCGTCCGTGACGCGCTCGCGATGGAGGGCGTGGAGCTGGCCGCTTGGTTGGAGCGCGACGCTGTCGGCGCGCCGCGGGAGGGCGCGATTCGCTCGCTGGCCGGCGAGCTGCGATTCGCGCCCGGCGGGGAGCTGGTCGACCGGCGCGGGCGCACCTGGAGCGTGGAGGGCGATCTCGGCGTGGTGGGGGCGCGGGTGGCGGACGGCGTGATCCTCAGCGAGTCACACCCCGATGCCCTAGGTCGCGTGATGGAGGCGCTGGCCTGTCCGACTTCGGGTGATGTGCTTCTGTCCGCGATAGAGGGCTACGAGTTCGCCGACTGGGGTGGGCAGGCGCACGTGGGGGGCGGAAGCCACGGCTCGCTGCGAGCCGAGGACTCGCTGGCGCCGCTGATCTTCTGCGGCCTTCAAATGCAGGCGCGCTCGGCGCCGTGGAGCATCAAGGATGTGACGCCGGCGATCGCGGAGTTCTTTGGTCTGTCCGAGGTCTGAGACCTTCTAAGAGCTTCTATCAAAATGCCTGCACCCCTGAATACGGCCGATGACCTTCGCGGAGCGGCGTCCTCGGACCTCGACTTGGCGCCGCCAAGCCTTCGGTCCTGCGTCCTTGCTCCACTCGACCCTCGACCGCCCCAGCCGCACATCCATTTTGATAGGAGCTCTAAGGCCGCGGCATCAGGATCTGCTCGATCGAGTCTGCTTTGCGGCGCTGCGAGCAGCGGATCAGGACCGCGTTCATCCACGGGTCCTCCTCGGAGGTCTCAAAGCGCGTGGGCATCTGCGTGAGCATCGACTCGACCGCCTGCTCGCGGCGTACGCCGATCACGCCGCCGCGCGGGCCGGTCATGCCCACGTCGGTGATGTAGGCGGTGCCGCCCGGCAGCACGCGGCCGTCGGCGGTGGGGATGTGAGTGTGGGTGCCGACCACCGCGGTCACGCGGCCGTCCAGGTGCCAGCCCAGGCCGACCTTCTCGCTGGTGGCCTCGGCATGCATGTCGACGAGGATGTGGTCGGCGTCCTCCAGCTCGCGCAGGGCCGACTCGATCTCCACGAACGCCGATTTGCCGGCTTGCACATAGAGGTTGCCCGAGAGGTTGACCACGCCGAGCTTGACTCCCGAGGCGCTCTGCACCATGCATGTGCCGTGGCCCGGCTGGGAGCGCAGGTAGTTGGCCGGCCGCAGGATCCGCGGCTCCTCGTCCAGGTAGGGGTAGACCTCACGGCGGTGGTAGGCGTGGTTGCCGAGCGTGATCACATCCACGCCGGCCGCAAAGATGCTGCGCGCGATCTTCGGGGTGATCCCGAGGCCGCCGGCGGCGTTCTCGCCGTTGACGACGACGAAGCTGAAGTTTTGGCTCTCTCGCAGCGCCGCCAGACAGTCGATCAGCGTGTGCCTGCCGATCCCGCCGACCACGTCGCCGACGAACAGGATGCTGACCTGCGCCTCGGGCGCGGCCGCCTGCGGCTCAGCCATACTCTGCCGACGATGGGAGGCGTTTGGAGAAAGTGAGAAGCGGCGCTCCAAGCTCGAGCTCGCCCACGCGGCAGGAGAAGGAGCTGGCGCAGGACGCCGAGCAGCCGGAGACGCAGCGGCGCCCGCCGCGCACCGTCGTGCCGCGCTGGGTCCAGCTGGTCGTACTGCCGCTGGCGATCATCGCGGCGTTCCTGCTGGCCCGCGCCGCGGGCAAAGTGCTGCTGATCTTCATCATCGCGGCGCTGATCGGCCTGATCCTCAACCCCGCCGTGGAGGGGTTGCAGCGTCGCGTCCGGCTGCCACGCGGACTGGCCGTGCTCACGGTGTATATGGGCTTCTTCCTAGCGTTGGCGGGCATAGGTCTCCTGCTGGCCAATCCGGTATCAAACCAGGTCCAAGCGTTCGCCCACAACGTGCCCCATCTGATCAGGGAAGGCGAACACGCGCTGGCGGGCCTTCAGAGCACGCTCAACAAAGCCGGCCTGCACGTCAAACTGGTCGGGCACGGTAAAACCGCGTTGCAGACGCTGAAGAGCACCGTCGAGAAAAGCGCCACCTCGCTGGTGTCCACCGCCGGCAGCGTGCTCAGCGAAGCCGCGGCCGCGATCGTCGACGTGGTGCTGGTGTTTGTGCTCTCCGTCTACGTCCTGCTGTACGGCAAGCGGATCGGCGCGCTCGTGCGGCGGGCGATGCCGCCCGGCGATGGCACCAAGACCGACGACTACCCGCACCTGGTCCAGCGCGCCGTCTCGCGATACGTGGGCGGGCAGCTGCTCTTCAGCGTGATCATGGGCACCACGGCCGGCCTCGCCCTCTACATCTACGGCGTGCTCGGGATCTTTCCGGACGGGCGCACCTACGCGGTCGCCTTCGGCGCTTTCCTGGGCTTCATGGAGCTGATCCCGTACCTGGGCCCGGTGCTGGGTGCCGTGCCGCCGATGCTCGTCGCCTTCTTCACCGACCCGATCAGCGCCGTGTGGGTGGCGCTGCTGTTCATCGGTATCCAGCAGCTGGAGGGTCACGTCGTGGCCCCGCAGATCTTTGGGCACACGCTGCGCATCAACCCCCTGGTCGTGATCTTTGGCCTGCTGATCGGGGCCCAGATCTGGGGTGTGATCGGCGCTCTGGTGGCGCTGCCGATTCTGTCGGTGCTGCGTGAGACGGTGATTTACCTCAGCCGCCATCTGGAGCTTGAGCCCTGGAGGGACTCCGCCGGCGGCGGGATGCTGTGAGTGCCGCGGGCGAGCCCTCGCTGCTCGTGCGCGGGCTGAGCAAGCGCTTCGGTGAGCGGGCCGCGCTGCAGGAGGTCGACTTCGAGGTGCGGCCCGGCGAGATGGTGGCTGTGATCGGGCCAAACGGCGCCGGCAAGACGACGCTGCTCTCGATCGTGGCCGGCGTCCAGCCGCCTAGCGCAGGCTCGGTCAGCCGTCCGCCGAGCGAGGTGGGCTGGGTGCCGCAGCAACCCGCGGTCTACTCCAAGCTCTCCGTGCGAGAGAACCTGGCGCTGTTCGCGCGCCTGGAGCGGGTCGCCGATGTGCAGGCAAGCGTTGAGGAAATGCTCGCGCAGACCGGCCTGCACGAGCGCGCAGACGATCTGGTGGCGCAGCTTTCCGCCGGCAACCGTCAGCGCGTGAACATCGCCGTGGGACTGCTCTGCGATCCTCCCGTGGTCGCGCTGGATGAGCCCTCGACGGCGCTTGATCCCACCCAGCGGGCGCGGTTGTGGTCGTTCGTCGGCGAGATTGCAAAGCGCGGCAGCGCGGTCATTTTCTCCACCCACATCGTCGATGAGGCGCAGCGCTACGCCGACCGCGTGCTGGTGCTGGACGTCGGCGCAAGGCGCTTCTTCGGCCCGCCTGCGCAGCTTGCAGCCAGCCAGCCGGGTTGCGAGGACTTCGAAAGCGCGTTGGTCTCCTTCCTGGCGCAGGCTCCGACATGAGGTGGCTGCTAGGCAAGGATCTACGGATCCTCGCGCGCTCGCGGCTGCTGGTGGCCGTGCTTGTGATCTACCCGGTCGCGATTTCCCTGCTGATCGGGCTGGCGATCTCGCGCGGGCCGGGCAAGCCGAAGGTCGCGGTCGTGAATCTCGTGCCTGAAGGCCAAACGATCGAACTGGCGGGCAGGACGCTGAGTGTCGCGCAGTACGCCAACGAGCTCTTCAGCCAGCTCGACGCGATCAAGTCGCGCAGCCGCGCCGCCGCGGCGGCGGAAGTCGCCTCAGGCAAAGCGCTCGCGGCGGTCGTGATTCCACCGGACGTGATCTCCAAGATCTCTTCCGGCGTAAATCAGGCCCAGGTCGAAGTGATCTACAACGGCAACGCGCTGCAGCAGTCGGTGGTCAAGGCCAGCATCGGCTCCGCCCTGGCCGAAGCGAATCTCGCGCTCTCCAAGCAGATCAAGGATGTCGCGGTGCGTGACATCGACGTGCTGCTCAAAGGGAGCGAACTGGGCATTCTGGCGGCGCCCCAGCAGCTGATCGGTCTCAGTCATATCCCGTCCGCACTGCGCAGCATCGCGGCGCGGCAGAGCTCTCCCGCCGACCGCCACAAGCTGGAAGAAATCGCGGGCTTCGCTGGCTTTGCCGCCAGCAACCTCGGGATCAGCAAGGACGTGCTGAGCACCGTGAGCCAGCCGATCGCCGTGAAGGAAACGCTGCTGCACGGCAAACGTACGCCGCTCGACAGCTTCGCGATCGTGGTTGCGGTGGCGATCTCGCTGATGTTCGTCTGCGTGCTGCTGGCCTCCGGGGGAGTGGCGCTTGAGCGCGAGGAGCACGCGCTCGGGCGACTTACACGCGGCAGCGGGCGCCGACCGGCGCTCGTCTCGCGCACGGCGTTGATTGCAGAGAAGGTGACGCTGGCCGCGGTCTGCGCGTTCGTGCTGGCGAGCGCGATGCTTTGCGCGATCGCGGCGTTCACAGCGCTTGACTGGAGCCGCCTGCCGTTGTGGCTGACCGCGCTGGCGGCCGGCGCGCTCTCCTTCGCGGCGCTGGGCGTGGCGATCGGCGCGCTGGCACGGGAGGTGCGAGGGGCAAGCCTGCTCGCGTTCCTGCTCTCGCTGCCGCTGGCGCTGCTTGCGCTCGTGCCGCAGGGCGCGGTCGCGGGGGGCCTGTACACCGCAATCTCGGTGGTCTCGTTCGTGTTTCCCTACAAGGCAGCGCTGCAGGCGCTAGACGCCGCGGTCAACGGATCCTCGCCGGGGATCGCGATTTCGCTCGTGCACGTGCTCGTGCTCGCACTGCTCTTCGCCGCGCTGGCGCGCTTGGGCTTGCGCCGAGCCGAGTAACCTGGGGCCGATGGCCTTTCCACAGACGCGCATGCGACGGCTGCGCGCATCGGCTGCGCTGCGCGGCCTGGTGCGCGAGACCGATCTGACCGCCGACCGGCTCCTGGCGCCGCTGTTCGTGAGCGAGTCTGGTCCTGCGCGCGCGCCGATCGAGGCGATGCCCGGCGTGGAGCGGCTCTCGATCTCGCTTGCTGCGGAGGAGGCGGCGCAACTGGCGGAGCTTGGCATCGCAGGCGTGCTGCTGTTCGGCATACCGAGCGAGAAGGATGCGCAGGGGTCGGGCGCCTACGACGACGAGGGCCCGGTGCAGCTGGCAACTCGCGCGATCAAGCAGGCCGCTCCCGACCTGCTCGTGATCACCGACGTGTGCCTCTGCGAGTACACAGACCACGGCCACTGCGGCGTGCTGCACGAAGGGCCGCACGGGCTGACCGTCGACAACGATGCGACGCTCGAGCTGCTTGCCCGCACCGCGATCAGCCATGCACGCGCAGGCGCCGACATGGTTGCGCCGAGCGACATGATGGACGGGCGCGTGGGGGCGATCCGCACGCGTCTGGACGAGGAGGGTCTGACCGACACGCCGATCCTTGCCTACTCGGCGAAGTTTGCCTCCGCCTTCTACGGCCCCTTCCGCGAGGCCGCCGGCTCGACGCCCGCCTTCGGTGACCGCCGCAGCTACCAGATGGATCCCGCCAACCGCCGTCAGGCGCTGCGCGAGGCGTTGCTGGACGAGCAGGAGGGCGCGGACATGCTGATGGTCAAGCCGGCGCTGGCCTACGGCGATCTGATCCGAGAGATCAAGGACGCAAGCCGGCTGCCGCTGGCCGCCTACAACGTCTCCGGCGAGTACGCGATGGTTAAGGCCGCCGCTGCCGCCGGCTACCTCGACGAGCGCGCCAGCGTGCTGGAGATCCTCACCTCTCTGCGCCGCAGCGGCGCCGACATTCTCATCACCTACCACGCCAAGGAGGCTGCCAAGTGGCTCTCGGAGACCCGGTAGCGACCGAGCCGGCGGCGGCGGGCAAGACCGCCGTTCCCAAGCTGCGCAGCCGCACTCACGGCGCCGCGATCCCGCTCGATGAGATGGACCGCAAGCTGCTGAACCTGATGCAGGGCAGCTTCCCGATCGAGCCGCGCCCCTATCTGCGCGTCGCCGAGCAGGCCGGGATCGGCGAGCAGGAGGTAATGGCGCGCGTGAGTGAGCTGCTGGACAAGCGGATCATCCGCCAGGTGACGCCGATCTTCGACACGCGCGCTCTCGGCTACTCCTCGATGCTGGTGGCGGCGAAGGTCGACCCGGAGGTGCCGCACCGCGCGGCGAAGGTCATTAACGAACATCCCGGCGTCTCGCACAACTACCTGCGAAACCACGACTTCAACCTCTGGTTCACGATCGCCGTGGAGCCCGACTCGCCGCTTGGTCTGCAGGGCACGCTGGATGTGCTCGCGCAGGAGTCTGGCGCGACCTCGGTGCGCCAGCTGCCCACCCTGAAGCTCTTCAAGATCAGGATGGACCTGGAGATGGAGGGCGACACGCAGGCGCTCTCAGCAGCAGCCGCGCAGGCCAACGAGCCGGTCGAGCTCGAGCGCCAGCCATACGACGAGCTCGACATCGCGACGATCCGCGCGCTGCAGGGGGACATGCCGGTGATCGCAGAGCCATACGCGCCGGCCGCGCAGGAGCTCGGCGTAAGCCAGCAGGCGCTCCTCGCCCACCTGCAGGGCATGCAGGAGCGCAAGCTGCTGCGGCGCGTGGCGGCGATCCTCTACCACCGCCGCGCCGGCTTCTCGGCCAACGGCATGGGCGTCTGGAAGGTGCCGGACGAGCAGATCATGGATACGGGCAAGCGGATGGCCGCGGTGCGTGGTATCTCACACTGCTACCAGCGCCCGACCTATGCCGACTGGCCCTACTCGGTCTTCACGATGGCCCACGGCCGCAGCAAGCAGGAGTGCGACGCGATCCTCGACTCGATCGCCGATGCGACGGGGATCGAGGAGCGGGCGACGCTGTACTCCTCGACAGAGTTCAAGAAGATCCGGCTGCTCTACTTCACCGACGAGTTCAAGCGGTGGGAGGCCGAGCACGCGGGCGTGGGCGGGTGAGGCAGGACCGTTCGCGCGAGCTCTACGCTCGCGCGCTTACGAGCATCCCAGGGGGCGTCAACTCCCCTGTCCGCGCAATGCGCTCGATCGGGCGCGACCCGATCTTCGTGGCGCGCGGGGAGGGCGCGGAGATTCTCGACGTCGACGGAAACCGCTACGTCGACTACGTCTGCTCGTGGGGGCCGCTGATCCACGGTCACGCCCACCCGCAGGTGCTGGCGGCGATCGCGAGCGCGGCCGGCAGGGGCACTACGTTCGGCGCGCCGACCGAGGGTGAGGTTGATCTCGCGCAGGAGATAGCTGCGCGGATGGACTCGGTCGAGATGGTTCGCACCACGAGCTCAGGCACCGAGGCGAGCATGACCGCGATCCGGCTGGCAAGAGCAGCCACGGGCCGCACGCGAATCGTGAAGTTCGCCGGCGCCTACCACGGCCACGTCGATGGGCTGCTGGCGGAGGCCGGCTCCGGCGTGGCAACTGGCACGGGCGGCGTCTCGCGGCCTTCGAGCCCAGGCGTGAGCGCAGCCGCGGCCGCCGAGACGACGGTGGTGCCTTGGAACGACCCAGATGCGCTGCGTGCCGCGATGGCCGGGGAGCCGCCCGCCGCGATCATCGCCGAGCCATTGCCCGCCAACATGGGGCTCGTGGAACCGCGGGCGGGGATGCTGCAGACGATGCGCGAGCTGGCGGATGACAGCGGCGCGCTGCTCGTGCTCGACGAGGTGATCAGCGGCTTTCGCGTCGCCCGTGGCGGCGCTCAGGAGCTGCTGGGCGTGCGAGCCGACCTGACGATCATGGGCAAGGTGATGGGCGGCGGGCTGCCCGCCGGCGCGGTCGGTGGGCCGGCAGCGCTGATGGAGATGCTCGCGCCGGCCGGCGAGGTCTACCAGGCTGGGACGCTCTCTGGCAACCCGCTCGCCGTGGCGGCCGGTCTGGCCAGCCTAAGGATGCTCGACGAGCCGGCTTATCTGCGGCTTGGGGCGATAACGCAGCGGCTGGTCTCTGCGCTCACGCAGGCGGCGCAGAGCGCAGGCATGCAGGACCGGGTGCAGGTGGCAAGCGCTCCCGGTCTGCTGACGGTGTTCTTCAGCGAAGCTGCGGTGGAGAGCTTCGCCGACGCCGCCAGCTGCGATCTGGCGGCGCACGCCGCATGGTGCAGGGGCCTGCTGGCCAGAGGTGTCTATCCGCCTCCCTCGCAGTTCGAGGCGTGGTTTCCGTCGCTCGCGCATACAGAGGATCACCTGCAGCACACCGCGCAGGCCGCCTCCGAAGCCTTCGGTGAGCTGCAATGAGCACAGTAGAGTCAGGCGCCCTGCCGCGGCTGGCCGCGCTACTGCAGAACAGAGGCGGCGTGATCGCGACGCTGTTGGTGCGTCAGGACGGACAGCCTGTGCTGGAGGGCGATAGCGCCCGCTCGACGGGGCCTGCGCAGCTGGCGGCGTCGGGACCGCGAGCCAGCGGCGATCCCGCGGAGTACGAGTTGCTGGTTGAGGCCATCTACGAGGGCTATCTGCTGCATTACAGGACCCCCCGGCTGCTGCAGACCTCGGAGGCCGATCTTGCGCTGCTCGCCGGCGATCAGCTCTATGCGTTCGGTCTGGCCCGATTGGTCGGCCTCGGCGACATCGCTGCAGTGGCCGAGCTGGCCGATGTGATCACGCTCTGTGCTCTGGCCCACGGCGGCGGGCGCCCTGAGCTGGCGCAGGAGGTCTGGCAGGCGGGTGCATATGCGATCGGCTGGGGTGGCAGCGCGGCCCATCAACGCGCCAAGGAACTCGTACGCGCCGGCTCCGGTGAGGCGCTCCCAGCGATGAGGGCCGCCGCCGCGCCGCCTGCTTGAAACGGACCTATCCCGTTGGGTCCGCACGCCCGGATGCATCCGCTGGCCGGCGCATGGCTGCGTCCTCGCGACTCGACGTGGCTCTGCCACGCCTTCGTCACTGCGTCCTTGCCCTGCTTGACCATCGAACGCCCCGGTCGCACGTCCCCTGCCGGGAGAGGTCCTGCTGCGCTCCGCGCCACCGTCGCGACCCAGGCGATATTGTTCGCTCCGATGGCAAGCAACCGCAAGATGCAGCAGTCGCGTTATACCTCAGATCGCCTGATCCCAGGCGCCTTCGAGGGCGAGACGGTCACCCGCAGACGCTTCATGACCGGCACCGCCCACACCGCCGGCGCGATCGCCGCGGCCTCCTTCGCGCTGCCTACGCTGGCGTTTGCGATCGGTCCGATCTTCAAAGAAGATCCGCACCGCTGGGTGGTTGCCGGTCCGCAGGACATGTTCACCAACGACAACTACGTGCCGGTCGACATCACGCTCACGCCGGGCATCGGCGAGATCGGCAGGACAACGATCTACGTGCGCCAGCACAACGACAAGATCGACACGGACAAGTACGACAAGAACACGCCCTACATCGCGATCACGAGCCGCTGCGCGCACCTGGGCTGCTCGGTGCGCTGGGTCGATGCTGCCAAGCGCTTCATCTGCCCCTGCCATGGCGGCGTCTACAACCTACTCGGCGAGCGTGTGGCCGGCCCGCCGCCGCGCCCGTTGGACCGCTTCTTCACGCGCATAAACGCAGAGGGCCTGGTCGAAATCGGCCCGCGCTTCTCCGTCAACAGCGAACTGCGCCGCTTCTCGCCGCGCGATTCCGGCGAGCCGATCGACGGCATCGGCCAGTACCTGTACCCCTCTCGTCCTTCGATCAGGATCTAGCGTCAGAGCACCGAAGCGATGCCGAAGCTGCCAGCACCACCAATCCCGCCAGCGCTCAAGCCGCCGCCGATGCGCCCTGGCGAAGGCAACGGCAAGGCGACCCCGCTCGATCAGGCCGGCGAAGCAGGCACGACCGTAGTCAACTGGGTCGACGAGCGCACCTCCCTCTCCGGCGCGGGGCGCTGGCTGCTCTTCCGCAAGGTGCCCAAGGGCACCAACTGGTTCTACACGCTGGGCTCGGCGACGATGTTCGCCTTCCTCAGCCAGGCGGTCACTGGCGTCTTCCTGGCGATGTTCTACCGGCCGGATGTGAGCGGCGGCGCCTACGAATCGATCCGCTACGTGACCAACGACGTCTTCCTCGGCGCCTTCGTGCGCGGCATGCACAAGTGGGGGGCGAGCGTGATGGTCGTACTCGTCTTCCTGCACATGGGCAGAACCTTCTTCTTCGGCGCCTACAAGTACCCGCGCGAGCTCAACTGGGTGATCGGCGTGGTGCTGCTGATCCTCACGATGGTGATGTCCTTCACCGGCTACCTGCTGCCCTTCGACGAGCGGGCCTATTGGGCCACGATCGTGGGCGTGAACATCAACGGCACCGGCCCGCTGCTCGGCCCCTACCTGAGTGACTTCCTGCGCGCTGGACCGGAATTCGGAGCGACGACGCTATCGCGCTTCTACGCAATCCACATGCTGCTCGTGCCCGGCCTGATCGCCGCGCTGCTGGGCGCGCACCTGTACCTGGTCGCCAAGCTCGGTACCACCGCGCCGCCGTGGATCAAAGCCAAGCAAGACCCCGAGCTCCGCAAGACGGAGGCATGAGCGCCGCATGAACCAGCGTGAGAAGGAGGAGTACCTCCGCGAGTACGGCATCCTGAAGTCTGAAGGCAAGCCGTTCTTCCCCTATGCGGTCGCCAAGGACTCGCTGATGGCCTGCATCGTGATGCTGATCATCATCTTGGCCTCGCTGACGCTCGGTGTGGAGCTCGGCGCGAAGGCCAACCCCGTCACCACCAGCTACGAGCCGCGCCCGGAGTGGTACTTCTTCTTCCTCTTCGAGGTCCTGCGTGTGATCAAGCCGCCGAGCCTTGTGCCGTTGGCGACGATTGGCATCCCCACGCTCGGCATGATCCTGCTGTTCCTGCTGCCGTTCTACGACCGCGGCCCGGAGCGGCGTCCCGAGCGGCGTCCGATCGCAACGCTGAGCGGCATCTTCGTGATCGGCGCGATGTTCTATCTGACCTGGAGCGGCGCTCACGCCGGCTCCCCATACGCGCTGGAATGGAAGACGCCGAACACAATCATCAAACGGGGCCCAGCCGCGGTGGCGAAGTTTGAAGCCGGCCGGTTGGCGATCGCGGCCACGGGCTGTGAGGCCTGCCACAAAATCGGCGAAAACGGCAACCCCGGCCCGGGGCCTCCGCTGACCACGATCGGCGCCAGGATCCCCGCAGAAGGCATCGCCAGAACGCTCGTCAACCCGACGGCGCCGATGCCCTCCTTCAAGGGCCTGCCGGCGAAAAAGCTGCAAGACATCGTCTACTTCCTGTCGAACCTGAAGTAGCCGGTCCCTCTGTGATGCCCGCTCGCTTGCGCGCGATCTGCCGGGCGCCTGGCGCGCCTGCGGGATAGGCTGCACAGATGCCCACCAGCAACGGAGCCGCGGCGGCGGGCCGCATGGAGGCGGGCCAGGTCGCAGCGATGTTCGATCGCATCGCCGGGGTCTATGACCTGCTCAACGGCGTGATGACCGCGGGCCTGCATCATCGCTGGCGTGCGCGCGCCGCCGACCTTGCGCAGATCGCCCCCGGCAGCCGGGTGCTGGACGTGGCCACCGGCACAGGCGACCTCGCGCTGGAGCTCTCGCGACGAGTCGGCGCCGGCGGGGAGGTGGTCGGCAGCGACTTCTCCGAGGCGATGCTGCTGCGGGCCAAGGCGAAGGCGAGCAGCGCAGGCGCCGCCGGCCTGAGCTTCGAGTGGGCGGACGCCACCGCGCTGCCATATGCGGACGCGAGCTTCGACGCTGCGACTGTCGGCTTCGGCGCGCGCAACTTCGGCGATCTTGGCGCCGGACTCAGCGAGATGGCACGCGTTGTGCGTCCCGGTGGTCGCGTCGTGGTGCTGGAGATCACGACCCCTACGCAGCCAACGCTCTCGCTCTTCTACGGGCTGTGGTTCGACCGCGTGGTTCCCCGGCTCGGCGAGCTCGCCGGGGCGCTGGCCAAGCTCGCCGGAGCCCGGCGGCATGCGGGCCAGGCCGTGGCGGACTCCGAGAGTGACGGTGATCGCGCGAGCATCGCCGACGCTTACACCTACCTGCCCAATTCGGTCAAGCGTTTTCCTGCCCCGTCTGCCCTGGCTGCCGAGATGCAGAGCGCCGGTCTTGCCGAGGTCAAATGGATCCTCACGGCGGGCGGCATCATCGCGATTCACGCCGGCACGGTGAAGGGCCGCTGATGCGGATTCTCGGCTCCCTTCGCAGCGGCGCGGTGGAGCACCCGGAGCTCGACGGCGAGGTGCACGCCGATCTCGATCGCGCGGCGGCCGAGGGCTTGAGCGCGATCATCGCGCGTGGCGGCGAGCTGCTTGCTCAGCGTATGGCGAGCATCGAGCGCTACTTGCAACGCGTCAGCGCCGAGGCGGGTGTGCCTCTGGGTGAGCACGCGCGCGAGACGATCGCGGCGGGAGGCAAGCGGCTGCGACCACTGCTGGTCGTGCTCGCCGCCGAGTCCGCTGGCGGCCCGGCGCCGACGCAGGAGGGCGAGGATGCACTCGTGCGCGCCGCCGCGGCCGTCGAGCTCGTTCACTCCGCCACGCTGGTGCACGACGACGTGATCGACGGGGCTCAGCTGCGACGCGGGCGGCCGACCGTAGCGCACGCAGCCGGCCGCGAGACCGCGGTGGCCACCGGCGATCTGCTCTTCTCACGCGCCTTTGCGGAGCTCGCGCGCAACGGCGAGGTTCTGCAGCTGCGCGCGCTCTCGGATGCGAGCTCCTCGCTGGCGACCGGCGAGCTGCTGCAACGCGAGGATGCCTATGCCGCCGAAGTGCCGGTGAAGCGCTACATGCTGCGCTGCGAGCTAAAGACCGCGGCGCTGTTCGAGGCGGCATGTCGCCTCGGCGCGTTGCTCGCGGTGGAGGGCTCGGCGGCGCTGGCAGACGCGCTCGGCGCGTTCGCGCGCCGCATCGGCCTCGCCTTTCAGCTGCTGGATGACGTGCTCGACGTCTCGGGGCCAGTCGAGCGCACCGGCAAGCCGCGCGGCACCGATTTGCTCGATGGCACCGTGACACTGCCGCTGATTCTCGCTCGACAGCGTGATGCGCGGCTTGCCGAGGAAGACCTCTCGCGCCTGCGCGGGGCACGGGAGGCCGAGGCGCTGTGCGATCGGATCGCGGCGACCGGCGCGCTGGATGACGCGCGCAGGCATGCGTTTGAGATAGTCGCGCAGGCCAAGCAGGAGCTGCCCCAGTGCCTGCCAAGCGGCGGCTTCGCACTGCTCGACATGGTCGCCGACGCAGTCGTCGAGCGTTTCAGCTGACCTGCCCAGCACCGCCGGCCCTGCGGCCAGACGCTCTCAGCGCTCGAAATCCGAGGGCACGATCACGTCTGCCTGCAGCGCCCGGACGAAGAATTCGATCTCCTCGCACATGTTGGTGTGCGTCATCCGGCGCAGGTCACTGAGCAGAGAGCCGATGCCGCGATCCAGCTCGTCCTCCAGGACGTCGATCTCATCCTTGGTAAAGACGCCCTCACGCGTGGCCTCGCATTCGGGGCAGCGCAGCAGCAACCGCCAGCCCTCACCGCCTTCATCTGTCCAGTCGAGCGGATGGACGAGCTCGCTGCCGCAGTGAAAGCAGACGTGCAGTGCGAGGCCGCCGCCCTGCTGGCAGCTATCTGCTTCGCGCAGCCCATGCTCGAGGTAGACGACCTCGATGTCCCTGCCGTCGGGCAGCTTTACATGATGATGGATTCTGTGGCTCTCTTCAGGTCGCATGATGGCTTCCTCGCCACCGTCATCGACCACTTGCAGGGGCCGCTTTAGCCTCTCGTGCACGCCCCGCGCCGGGGCAGCCGAGCGTTGGATAACCTGGAGGCAGCCCGATTTACCGCCGCGCTGTGCGGTACCGGGCGACGAGAATGGCAACCGCAATCCGCATGATCGGCCACGAGGAGCGAATGACCCTCGTGGATCACCTAGATGAGCTGCGTACTCGTCTGATCGTCGGCGGGCTGGCATTCGTGGTGGCGTTCGGACTCTGCTTCTGGCAGAACAAAACGCTGCTGCACGTGATCAACACGCCGCTGGAGCAGCAGACGCGCGCACAGGTGCAGCGCGGGGAAGGCCCAGCCGGCAAGACCTGGGAGGTGCAGCACGCGCTGCGCAAATTGGCCGGCGAAATCGAAGCGAGCATCAAGATCCTGAGTGCCCCCGGCAGCGGACTCTCGAACTCTGCGCGCAGCGAACTGGCGGCGCGGCTGCCGCGACTGAAAGCCAGCGTCGCCGCAATCCCGACCAAACCGGAAGGCTACAACCCGACCACGATCGGCTTCGGCGAACCGTTCACCGCAACCATCACCGTCACGCTCTACTTCGCGCTGCTGCTTTCGCTGCCGGTGCTGCTCTTCCAGCTCTACGGGTTCATCCTGCCGGCCTTCAGTCCTTCCGAGCGGCGCGTGGCGCTGCCACTGCTGATGGCGGTGCCGTTTCTGTTCGTCGCCGGGGTGGTGTTCGGCTACTTCGTGGTGCTGCCGGCGGCCGTCCACTTCTTCCAGAACTTCAACAGTGGCGAGTTCAACGTCCTGGTTCAAGGCAACTCCTACTACAAATTCGCAGCGATGATGCTGATCGCGATGGGCCTGATCTTCCAGGTCCCGGTCGCCGTGCTCGGCGTCACCCAGGCGGGCATCGTCACGCCCAAGCAGTTGCGCAAAGCCAGGCGCTACGCGCTGGTGTTCTGCGCGCTGGTTGCCGCGATCCTGCCCGGCGACGTGACCACGATGGTGCTGGAGACATTGCCGCTTTACCTGCTCTACGAGCTCAGCGTGCTGCTCGCGGCAGTGCTGGCCAAGCGGCGCGCCGCCAGGGAGCAACGGGCGGCCGCGGGCGCGTCCGCCTTTGCCGTGGCCGCGGCCTCTGGCGCGGGCGCGCCATCTGCAGGTGCGCCGTCTGCACCCGCTGCCAGCGCGCCCGGCGCAGCGGAGCAGCAGATCGATCCGCAGGTGCGCGAGATGCTCGACCACATCGATCCCGACCTGCACAGCTGAGGCGATGGCTGCCTCCGTGGTGGCAGCGGCGCCACAACCGTAGAATCAAGCTGGATGCTCTTCGATCTGAGATCTCGCGGCAGACGCCGCTCTGTGAAGGTGATCTACTCCGGCCTTGCACTGCTGATGGGGATGGCGCTGATCTTCCTGGGCCTGGGCGGCCTTGGCGGCAACGTGCTCGAAAGCCTCAGCAAAGAAGGCCACGCAAACAGCACCTACTCGGCGAAGATCACCGCGGCCAAGAAGCAGATCGCCAAGAACCCGAGCAACGCCGCAGCCTGGGTCTCGCTCGCCGAAGCGCAGATGCACGAAGCTGACGCGAGCGAATCGTATAACTCGACCACCGAAGCCTATACCGCCAAGGGCAAGGAACAGCTGCGCCATGCGGCCAACTCCTGGAACCACTATCTCGCGCTGAACCCGAAACCGCCTAGCGTCAAACTGGCCAGGGAGGTTGCGAACATCTTCGCCACCACGGCGCTGAACGAACCGGCCAATGCGGTGCAGGCGCTGGAGATCATCATCGCCGCAGAACCGGAAAGCGCATCGCTCTACTCGCAGCTGGCTGAGTACGCCTATCTCGCCCACAACGAACGCCAGGGAGATCTGGCAACCAAAAAGGCCGTCGAACTGGCGCCCAAGGCCAGGCGCGCGCTGCTGGAAGCCGAACTCGAACGCGTCAAGCGCGGCGTCAAGGAAGCAGAAGCAAAGAAGGCTGCCGGCGGGACGGCGGCAGCGACAGGCGGGACAGCAGCGGCTACGACGAGCACGACGAGCGCCACCTCGTCTGCGGTCGGCAAGAAGAAATAGCAGCGTGCGACGGTGGCTGGCTCAGGGGAGATCGCCTACCCGCTGGGCTCGATGCCTGACCAGCAGGCAGAGCCGCCGCCGTACTCCGCGCGGCTGCTGATCGGCTGCCCCGATCGGCCGGGGATCGTCGCGGCGGTCTCAGGCTTCCTCTTCGAGGAGGGCGCGAACATCATCTCCTCTCACCAGTACTCATCCGACCCGACAGGCGGACGCTTCTTCCTGCGCACGGAGTTCGTGCTGGATGGCATGCCGCAGCGGGCGGCCGAGCTCGAGCAGCGCTTCGCCGAGCAGGTAGGGCGTCGCTTTACGATGGACTTCGAGATCCGCCGTTACGGTGAGCGCCAGCGGATGGCGATCCTTGTCTCCCGCTACGACCACTGCCTGGTCGACCTGCTCTGGCGCTGGCGCCGAGGCGAGCTTGAGGCGGAGATCGTCGCGGTGCTCTCAAACCACGACGACCTGCGCTCGGAGGTCGAGCCGGCGGGGGTGGCTTACCACCACGTGCCTGTACGCAAGGACCGCAAGCAGGAGGCTGAGCACGAGCTGCTGGAGCTGCTGAAGGGGCGCGTCGACGTGGTCGTGCTGGCGCGCTACATGCAGATCCTCAGCGGCGAGTTTCTCGAGCAGCTCGCGGTGCCGGTGATCAACATCCATCACTCCTTCCTGCCGGCCTTCGCCGGAGCCGACCCCTACCGGCGCGCCCGCGAGCGCGGCGTGAAGCTGATCGGCGCGACCGCGCACTACGTCACCGCCGAGCTCGACGGCGGCCCGATCATCGAGCAGGATGTCGAGCGGGTCCAGCACGGGCAAAGCGCCCGGGAGCTCGAACGCGTTGGCAGGGACATCGAGCGCGTCGTGCTCGCGCGGGCGGTGGCGCTGCACCTCGACGATCGCGTAATCGTCGATGGGACGCGCACGGTCGTCTTCCAGGGATAGACTTGGCGGTGTCTGCTGTGCCGCGCGGTCGCCTCGCGGCGCGGGCCGGTAGAATTCGCAGTCGAGCCGGCCTGTAGCAGGCCACCCCTCGGGCCGTTAGCTCAATTGGCAGAGCAGGGGCCTCTTAAGCCCAAGGTTGCAGGTTCGATTCCTGCACGGCCCATCTTTCCTCTTCGCAAATAGCCTGCAAATCGGCAGGTCCCGACGCTAGGCGGACACGCAGCTGGTGATCATCCTCGACCGGCCTTGACGTCGGCGCTCGACACGATTGCGGTGGCTAGAGCGCACCAGCTCTCTGTCATCTCCTGCACCGACATTCCCCGCCCTTCGCGCTGGTGCAGGAACGCGTCGGCCCACAGTGGCGCCAGCAGCGCATCTACGAGGTAGTCCGTGCGCGTACCCTCGCCGAGTATCTCGCGCAGCAGCAGGCTGACATGGGTCTGATGGAACAGGTACGCCGGATGGCTGTAGCGGTCGTTGCTCTCGCCCTTGGCGCTGATGAAGTGAGCTGTCTGCTCCAGGAGCGTGATCAATCCTGCCCCGAAGGCGTGCAGGCGCTCGATCGAAGGCGCGCCCGGGCCAAGCGGAGGCTTGCCGCGAATCACCGATTCCTGAAACTCGCGCTCGGGTTCCTCGACGAGAGCCCGCAGAAGCGCCGAGCAATCGCCGAAGCGCCGATAAACGGTGCCCTTGCCAACGCACGCCGCGGTGGCGACGGCATCCATCGAGACGGCTTCGATGCCTTGTTCGCTGATCAGGTGGGCTGCGGCGCTCAGGATCCGCTCTCGGTTGCGCCGCGCGTCGGCGCGCTCTCGATCGCGGGGGGGCGCTTCGAACATCGGCAGCTCGATTGGTGCTTTTGTCACATGTATGAGTCTATGCCGCGTTGCCGGCGGTGGACTCCTCCATCAGGGCTCCGCGGCCCGCAGATGCTGCTGCGCGTGAGACCAGTGCCTCCAGCAACTCCTCTAGCGCCGACTGGAGCTCAGGATCGCCGAGCTGCCCTTGCTCGGTGAACGCGCCATGCGCCTGTCCTATCGGGACTTCGTTCTCCAGCACGTCGGCTCCAGCCGTCTTGAGTGCCTTGCGGACCTCGGCCTGCGCCCAAACAGCGCCGAAGATCCCGGTCGAGGCGCCCATCACCGCGACAGGCTTGTGCGCCAGCGCATTGTCGGGAAACGGTCGTGAGGCCCAGTCGATTGCGTTCTTCAATGCTCCGGGCACCGAGCCGTTGTACTCGGGAGTGGCGATCAGCAGGCCATCCGCGGAGGCGATGGCGGTGCGTAGGTCGGCGGCCGGCTCGGGAACTGGATCGACGTCGAGATCCTCGTTGTAGTGGGGCAGCGCTCCCAGCCGGTCGTAGATCTCGAGCTCCACGCCGGGCGGCAGCAATCGTGCTGCCGCCCGCAGGAGACTCGTGTTGTGTGAACCGCGACGCAGGCTTCCGGAGATGCCGAGAATGCGGATCGGAGGCATCGCTTCAGCCTTGCTTGACGAACTGCAGGTCGACCGAGACGATGACCTCCCAGGCCAGGGAGTCCTTGCCGTTGGGGAGCGGGTTCTGCCAGTTGAGCCCGAACTCGCGACGGTCGACCGTGGTCTCGATCGCGAATCCGGCGCGCTCGTTGCCGAAGGCGTCGGGGCCGCTGCTGTAGGAGCCAGTAGCCGTCACGGCCTTGGTGACCCCGCGGATCGTCAGCTCGCCGTCGACCTCGACGGTGCCGTCGGCCGACGGCCGGATCTCAGTCGAGCGAAACGTGACCTCGGGGTTGGCCTCGGCGTCGAAGAAGTCGGGGGAGAGGAGGTGCCCCTTGAACTGGGGCTGATCGATGTTGATCGAGCTCACCTTGGCGCTGCCTGTGAGAACGCCGTCGCTCAGCTCCGCGTCGACCTCGCCGAAGCTGGACCGGAACGTTCCGATGTTGTACTTGACGCCGAAGGCGAAACTCGAATGGACCGGGTCGAGGGCGTAGGTGCCGGTGGGGACATGCTCGAGTGTGGTGCTCATTGGGCCGTGACTCCTTGGTTCGATAACGGACGCTAGTCCGGTTATCATAGCGGACTCGCGTCCGCTTACGGGTTACGGCTAGCGGCCGGCTGCCTCGAGCGTCTCTCTCATTGCTTGGGCTCCTCGCTCCATCGCCGCATCGAGCAGCGTGGCAAGGCTCCTCGGCAGGAAGTCGACCTGCCAGATCAGGCGCGTCAAGCCGCGCTCATCCACGCTCACCTCCACAGCGGCGTTGTAGTGCGTGGTGCCAATCGGCGAATCCACTGCGGTGTAGACGAGACGCTTGGCCTCATCATCGAGGCTCACTAGCGGCTCTCTCTGTTGGACGCCGTTTGCGAAGGTTACGATCCGGTCCTCGCCGTCGAGATGCGTGTCGACCACAAAGCCCTGCACGAGTCGTGTGTGAAGCGCTCCGAAGTCCCGCACGGCGTCCCAGACGTCCTCCGCGGGCAAGTCGAGCTCCAGTTCCTTGCGGATCGATCCCATCTCGTCGTCTCCTTTTCGGGGTGCCGCTGGCACGCTAGGATTCGAGGCCGTGCCGACGTAGCTCAGTTGGTAGAGCACCTCCATGGTAAGGAGGGGGTCAGGGGTTCGAGTCCCCTCGTCGGCTTGGCTCATAAGCCGCTCCAGCACTGCTGTACTCGCGGACGGCGGCGAAGCTACTGCCGGTCGCGCGCACGAAGTAGCCCCAGGATGCGCCGCTCGAAGAGCCGGTAGAAGGCGCCGAAGGCATGTGGATCTGTGCAGGCAGCCGCGAACAGACCCTCCGGATCGCGATCTTTGCGTCTCATTACCGAGAGCTATTAGCTCAAAGTGTGCTCTCTGTGACACCCGGTGTGCCGGGGGTCCACATCGGGCTGCACCGCTCATGCGCGGGCAGCTAGTGGCCGATGGCAATACATCGCTCCGTTGCCTGCATCTCGTGCCCTGCGCGCAGCAGTACTTGCCGTGCTTCTCTTCGCTGCAGCTATAGCTGCTCCCGGCGCCGCGGCTGCTCACACCATCCATACGGCGGGCAATTGGGATCTGGAACAGCAGCGCGCGGTCGTGCGTGCCGGTCTGATGGCACCGCTCGGCAGCGAAGGCTTTGCCGGCGCCAAGCCGCTCTCGGCGGCCGCCGAGAGCGCTGCGCTCAGTGGGCTTGCCGCCCGCGAGGGTCTGGCGCCGGTTGCTTCGTCTGCCAAGGCTCCACCGCTGACCCTTGTGCGCTTCGATGCCCTGCTCGTCCAGCAGCTTGGCCTGGCGGAAGTCGCGCAGTCGGTCCAGAAAGTTGCTGAAGAGGCGCGTCTTACGCCGCCGTCCTACTTCGGCAGCGAGGTGGTGGCGCGATATCTGGGCCTGCGCTACGACCATCCCGCCGGCGAAGACCGCCTCGAGCTATATCCCTGGAACCTCATCACCCGTGCCGAAGCTGCGCACTCCTTCGCCTTGGCGCTCGGGCTCTCCACATGGGAGATCGGAGCCGTGCGCGAAAAGCTCTCCACGTTCTCGTTGCCGCACTACAGCTCAGACCAGCTGGAGGTGCTGCGGATCGCGATCTCCAAGATCGGCATGCCATACGTCTGGGGCGGCACCACTGACGGCACCGAAGACGGCCTCGAACACGGCGGATATGACTGCTCGGGGTTCGTCTGGCGCGTCTACAAGGTCTCGGGGCTGCCGTGGGGCGCGAAGATCCTCGGCCGCACCGCCGCCGAACAGGCTGGCGAAATCCCGCACTCGCAGCGCATCAGGCTCGACGGCGTGCAGCCGGCCGACCTGCTGTTCTTCGGCAGCGCGC
Source organism: Solirubrobacteraceae bacterium (assembly GCA_036008645.1). Lineage (GTDB taxonomy): Bacteria > Actinomycetota > Thermoleophilia > Solirubrobacterales > Solirubrobacteraceae > Palsa-744. The sequence continues at coordinate 11,892 of DASYNI010000021.1, read as the reverse complement.
ATTTCAACTCGACGGCGACCGAGGCCAACGTGATCCATGAGGCGCTCGCGCTCGGGAACGGTTGGGCGATCAACTCCTCGGGCCAGGGCGTCTACATGCTGCCGCTCGATGAAGGGTGGCTCTACGAAAGCTTCACCTGGGCCCGCCGCGTGATCTGATGAGCCTCGGCGTGCGCTTCTACCCCCGCGCGATGGACTGAGCCGCTCAGCGGCCGAAGGTGCGCAGCATTTCGCGCGCTGCGGGCGGCACCTGGCCAAGCAGCTCGCGCACGGCGCTCATGCCTGAACGCAGCTCGGCGTCGCCGACCTCGACCGGCAGCATTGAGTCCTGCAGTTCCGCCAGCGTAGTGTCTGCGCGCTGCACCGATTCGGTTGCGTCTTCGAGGAATCCCTTGGGCCCACGGGCGGGCGCGCCGCGAGTCGGGGTCGCAAGCGCGCCGTTTGCCATCCCGTTGCGGCTAGCGAAGTCGACACGCGTCCGGCGTGCCAGGGCATAGGCGCGCTGCACGGGGCGAAACATCTGCTCCTCCAGCCGCTCTCCAGACTGCTCGTCGAGCTGCTCATGCGCCTCGCCCAGCGCACCGAGCGCCGTCTCGATCTCCTGGGTTGCCTGGGCGAGCGAGTCGAGCAGCTGCTGCTGACCCTCCTGTCTGGTGTAGGCCATGAGCGCAGGTTAGTCGCTGCGTCGCTGCGACACGCTGGCGTAGTCGCGATCCTGCTTCCTAGCTGCTGCGGAAGTGCTCGATGAAGCGTTCGATTTCGACCCGGCCATCCAGCAGCGTGCAGATGTCGTGGGTGTAGACAGAGTCATAGTGGAGCTCGTCGGATGCTTCTTCGACTTCGGCGATGAACAAGATCGGCTCATGGGGCGCGCTCGGGGTGGCGACGCTAACCCTGCATGCCGGCTGCACTGTGCAGGAAGAGCAGTTGGCGCGGGTGAGCGGCCTTGCGGGCGCGCGTGGGCTCCAGGTGTGTTCTTCTACCCCCACGTTTTCTTCGAGGTAGGCAGCGAATGCTTGGCAGAGGCTGTCAGACACGGGCTTGCCCGTGAGCGTGATCTGTTCGAGCGTGCCGTCTTCACGAGCCAGCGTGCAGCCGCCTCGCAGTGCGCTTTGAGCGGCCGCTTCGGCGGCGGATGGGCTGGCATGCCCAGAGCCGCCAGATTCTTCACCGGCCAGCGAGGCGGCGAGTGTCAGCAACCCACCGCAGGCGATCGCCGCACCCGCCACCAGCGCGATCTTGCCTGTCGGGCTCAGTCGCTGCCAGAAGCGGGTCGCGCGCTTCACCAATCCGCCCCAGCTCTCAGGTGTGCCTGCAGGAAGCCGGTTTCACGCGGCTTCCTTTGCCGGCTGTGCCGGCACGGCGCCCACGCGCTCGACTGCCGCACGCCTGCCAGGGGACCAGGGTCGCCGCCAGCAGGCGGCCGGGCGCTCTGACCGGGGATTCGGGCACGAAACGCCACGTGAACACGGCGGCGAGCGCACTCACCGCGAGCGGGATCCAGAACAGCCAGTGGTAGTTGCGGTGCTCCACGATCACGCCCGAGGCGACGATCCTGATCCCGCCGCCGACGCAAAGCAGCAGCAGCGTGTAGAGCAGCAGCCGCTCCTTGCCGTACATGTCCCCGAGACGACCGATAATCGAGGTGCCGACCGAGGCGGCCAGCAGGTAGGCGGTCAGTAGCCATGCGACGCCGGTCTCGGTTGTGTGCAGATCGTGCTGGATCGTTGGCAGCGCCGGGATCACGGCGGAGCTGAGCACCGCGTAGGAGAGGCTGCCGAGGCTGAGCGCAAGCAGTGTCAGGCTCGAGTGCGAGCGCTTTGCGACGGCCATGTCTCCAAAATAGCTGACCATCAGGTCCACTCGTTGGCGTGCCTCGGCACACGAGGCCGCCACGGCTGGCCTCAGATGTCAAGTCGCGGCTGCGTGCTCGCCTGCTCCAGCTCGAGCAGGTAGCGCTTGCGCTCCAGGCCGCCGCCGTAGCCTGTCAGCGTGCCGTCGGCGCCGATCACGCGGTGGCAGGGCACGATGATCGAGATCGGGTTGCGGGCGTTGGCGATGCCGACAGCGCGCGCCGCGCCCGGTTGGCCGACGCGGTTTGCGACTTGCCCATAGCTTGCGGTCTGGCCGTATCCGATCTCGCAAAGGGCCGACCACACGCTGCGTTGGAAGGGCGTGCCGTGCATGCTGAGGGGCAGGTCGAACTCTGTGCGCTGACCGGCGAAGTACTCCTCCAGCTGGCGCCGGGGCTCTGCGAATGCCTGCGGCTCACTGCGCCAGGTGGTGCTGATGCGTGCCGGGCGAGGCGCCTGCAGCATGTGCAGGCGTTGCAGCGTGCTGCCATCTCCGACAAGCAGCAGCTCGCCGATCGGGCTGGGGATGCAGGTGTAGAGAAGCTGGGTCTCGGGAGCGCTCATGTCAGTGCCACGATCCTCTCGTCTGGTCGTTGCCGGGCAGTGCGGATGGGCGTGGCAGCTCGCGGCGCTAGGGCAAGTTGCGCCCAAAGATGGATGACTGCGTAGGCCCTGTATGGCCGCCACTGCTGCGAGATGCTGCGCGCCGCCGCCGGGCGTCCGTCTCGGCCGAGCGCTTCCAGCGCACGACGCACGCCGAGATCCCCTGGCAGAAACGCATCCGGGTCGCGCAGGGCGCGCAAACCGATGTAGTCGGCTGTCCAGCTACCGATGCCCGGCAGGCCGAGCAGCTGCCTGCGTGCCCGCGCACGGTCGGCGCCGGCATCCAGCGCCAGCTCGCCTGCGGCCAGCGCGCCGGCCAGGCCGATCAGAGCTCGCCTCCTGCTCGCGGGCATCGGCAGCAGCTTCTGGTCTGCGCAGGCCAGCGCGGACGCGGAGGGGAAGAGGTGGGTGACCTCACCGATCGGTTGCTGCAGCCGCTCGCCGTAGGCACACACCAGGCGCCCCGCAAGCGTCCTGGCTCCCGCCACCGAGATCTGCTGGCCGAGTACGGCCCTGATTGCGAGCTCGTCCGAGTCCACGTGCCCCGGCACGCGTCGGCCCGGCGCGCGCCTGACCAGCAGGCCGAGTAGCTCGTCCTCGCCCAGGCACTCCAACACCGAGACGGGGTCGGCGTCGAGGTCGAGCAGCGCGCGCGAGCGTTGCGTCGCCGGGCCGAGGTCGCGGAGGTCCTGCAGCCAGAAGCTCGCCTGGACGTGATCCTCCTTGGGGCACAACTCGACCACGCCCTCACCGTGGGGCAGCCGCAGGCTGCGCCTGTAGGCGCCTTGTAGCGCCTGCTCCACGCCGGGCACGGCACGCGCGTTCAGGAACGCGATCAGCTCCTGCGCGTCAAGTGGCGCGCGGAACGGCAGCCGCAGCACGATCGCGCTCGACCTCGGCGTTCTTCCGGCTCTGCCCACGCTCGCGCGTAGCTGGGTGGGCGCGACTGCGAACACCGCCTTCACCGTCTCGTTGAACTGGCGCACACTCTGGAAGCCCGACGCGAACGCGACCTCGGTCGCCGAGAGCGAGGTGGTCTCCATCAGGATGCGCGCATTCTGTGCGCGTGCGGCGCGCGCGATCGCGAGCGGGCCGGCGCCGGCGAGGGCGACCAGCTCGCGGTGTACATGTCGCTCGCTGTAGCCGAGCCGCTGCGCTAGCCCGTGGACGCCTTCTCGATCCACGACTCCGTCAGCGATCAGCCGCATCGCTGCACCGACGAGGTCTGCGCGGCGATCCCACTCCGGCGAGCCCGGCGTGGCGTCGGGCCGGCAGCGCTTGCACGCGCGAAAGCCGGCGTCCTGCGCGGCCGCCGCGGTTGGAAAGAAACGCACGTTCTCGCGCTTGGGTGTGCGCGCCGGACAGCTTGGACGGCAGTAGATCCCGGTTGAGGTGACGCCGCAGAAGACCCACCCGTCGAAACGGGGATCTTCCATCTCGATTGCGTGCCAGAGACGCTCAGAATCGATCGGCATGCGTTCACGATGGCACACACATGCGGCTATGTCTGGCGGAAATCGGACGTCAATGGCGCGGCCTGCGATAAGTGCAGGACCGCTGCGCTTACCTAGCGGGTGCTGGCCGCCTTGGGCCTGCCGCGTCGCGGGGTGAGCTGCGCCTCGGCGGCTTCCGCGCGCGCGATCAGATCGGAGGTGCTGAGCTCCAGCGCGGCCGCAAGGCGGCGCAGACTGGCATAGCTCGGGTTGCGCTTTCCGGTCTCAACGTTTGAGATCCAGCGCTGGTGCAGGTCGGAGTGCAGCGATACCTGCTCCTGGGTGAGACCCAGATCCTGGCGTCGAGTTTTGACGGCCTCACCGAGGGCTGTCTGGAAGACCGGCGCGGCTGGCATTGGCGCCAGCGTCGCGGTAGGCGGCCCAACCCTCAATGACATTTGAGTAGAGCACCTGCTATGGTCTGTCCCCGCATGACATCGCGGTAGGGGGGATCGGCCGGTGCGGAGGCCTCCTCAATCCCGACTGCGCCGGTCGGCCCCCCTACGCGCGATGCTCCCGCCTCGATGTCGCCGCTGCGCCTCGACGCGGCCGCCGAAACGCTCGACATCGACTATCGCTTCTGCCGGATTCCTCGTGCCCGCCACCAGGCGACCGGTGTGCTCGTGCGGGCCATGGCTTGACATCTTATTCGCTCATTGTTTGCTCACGCGGGTCGGCTCGACTGCGCCCTCCTGCTGGCTCGGGCGGAGGCGGCGCAGGCGTCCACGGCGCTGGGCGCAGGCAGATCAGCGGCTGATGCAGGTGCGATCGCGGCCGGCCGACTTCGCTTCGTAGAGCGCGGCGTCGGCTCGGGCAAGCACCTGCTCGGCCGACTCGTCGGCGTGGCGCTCGGCGAAGCCGGCAGAGCAGGTCTGACCCTCGCAGACCAGGCTTCGCAGACGTTCGATCACCTCGAGTGCGACTGTGCATTCGCAGTCGGGCAGCAGCAGCCCGAACTCCTCGCCGCCGAGGCGAGCGAGCATGTCCCCGCCTCGCAACTGATCACGCCAGATCGCGGCCGTCTCCTTCAGCAGCCGGTCGCCGGCGGGATGCCCGCGGGCATCGTTGAACTGCTTGAAGTGGTCGAGGTCGAGCATCGCGATCGTAAACGGTTCTCCAATGCGGAGCGCGCGATCAACTCGCGCATCCCACGCGCGCCGGTTCGGCAGCCCGGTCAGCGGATCGGTGCTGGCCATGTCGGTCAGCTGGCTGAGTGTGTCGGCGCGCTCGATCACGGCGGCTGCCTCATGCGCGAGCAACGCGACAATCGTGGCTCTGGTGCCCTGCGGTTTGATCCGCGCGGGCCAGCCGACTACGAGCACGCCAAGCGTCTTGGATCCGATCATCAGTGGCTCATACAGCAGCGATTGCGGGCAGCCTGCTGCTTGCCACAGCGCGACGCTGCCGACGTGGCCCTCGGCGTGCTCGGTGATCAGGCTCGCCTGCCCGGTCAGAAACGCATCGCTGACGGCGCTTGGCTCCTGCACCGAGATCTCGATCGTTCCCGTGTCCGCGCCCACCACGGCGCTCGAGCGCATAGCCTCGGTCCCCGGGATGGGCTCATAGATGACTGCCATGCAGGCTTCCCCGATCGTGCGCGCTGCCTCGCAGATGTCGCTGCGTGCCTCGGCGCTGCGGGAGAGGCGTCGCACCAACTCGTTCACCTGCACCAGCATGCGCTCTCTGCTGAGCGCTTCGCTGGCCTCGTGTCGCGCCCGCCACACGAGCCGCTGAGTGGCAAGGCCGATAATCGCGCTGACCGCGATTGTCAGTGCGGCCGCACGGTACTGGGTGTGCGGAAAGGCGGGCGGCCCGACGAGCACGATTGGCGCGAGATAGAAGGCCGCGAGCGCCGCCAACACGAAATAGAGCTGCCAGCGCCCTTCGCCGAGTAGCGCCACGTAGAAGACGGGGATCAGGGAGATCACTCCGACGCCGGAGTTGATGCCGCCTGCGGAGCTGCGCAGCAGCGCCACTGCTCCCAGCAGCACCATGGCAGAAACGATGCTGGCGGCGCGGGCGTGCCAGATGTCGCGCTCTCGCAGCAGAGCGAGTGTCCCTGAGAGCACGAGCAGCGCGGTGGCGATCGCGTAGAGCAGCCAGTCGATCGAGGTGCCGATCACGACCGTCACCCACGTCAGCGTCGCCGCCGCGCCGAAAGGGGCGAGGCTGGCGGCCAGCGGCATTCGACTGCGGACATCGAGGTTCATCGATCTACTATTCGGCAGCGCGGCGAGGCGACTCAAGCCCATGAACGGCTTGACTTCTGCAAGCGCCACGCCATCCGGGTCACGTGGGATCGCCGGTGGCATATCGTGGAGTGCCATCATGACCGCGCAATGGAACCCCGAGCAGTACCTGCGCTACGCACAGGAGCGTGAGAGGCCTTTCGGGGAGCTGGTCGCGCGCGTCCAGGGTCGCTCGCCGGCCACGGTCGTCGACCTCGGCTGTGGTCCGGGTACCGCCACTGCGGCACTGCTCTCGCGCTGGCCGCAGGCGCGCATTCATGGGATCGACAGCTCCGCCGCAATGATCGAGCAGGCGGCTGCCCACGCGCAGCCCCCGCAGCTCACCTTCGAGTTGCAGGACATCCGCAGTTGGCAGGCGCCGTCCGGGAGTGTCGATCTGCTGCTCTCCAACGCCGCGTTGCATTGGGTGCCAGGCCACCTGGATCTGTTCGAGCGCTGGCTGGCGAGCCTTGTGGTAGACGGCCGCTTCGCATTCCAGGTCCCCCGTAACTTCGACCAGCCAAGTCACACACTGCTGGCGCAACTGGCCACCTCCCCGGAATGGGCGGGCAAGCTCGGCGGGGTGTCCCGCACCCTGGATCTGCCGAGCGTCGGGGAATACCACGAGCGCCTGCATGCGCTGGGCGCCACCGTCGATATCTGGGAGACGACCTACCACCAGGTGCTCAGCGGATCCGACCCGGTGCTCGAATGGGTACGCGGCACTGCGCTCAGGCCCTACCTCGCCGCGCTGGACGACGATGATGCCATCGCCTTCGAGTCTCGCTATGCAGCCGCGCTGCGTGACGCCTATCCTCGCTTTGCCTCCGGCGGGACGCTGTTCCCGTTCACGCGCCTGTTCGTGGTCGCCACTCGCACCGGCTGATCCGGAGGATCGTGGCTGCCGTCCTAGCATGGCGCCGACCCCTCGCCCTCGGCTCAAGGAGAACACGATGGACTATCGCGGACTCGGAAGCACCGGAATGCAGGTCAGCCCCCTCTGCCTCGGAGCGATGATGTTCGGGGCCTGGGGCGAGCCGGACCATGGAAAGTGCGTGCAGATAATCCACCGCGCGCTCGATGCCGGTATCAACTTCATCGACACGGCGGATGTGTACTCGCTCGGAGAGTCGGAGCAGATCGTCGGCAAGGCGCTCGCGGGGGGCAAGCGCGAGGACGTGATCCTTGCGACCAAGTTCCATGCGCCGATGGACGTTGGCTTCGGCGGCCGCGGCGGGAATCCGAACAAGCGGGGCAACTCGCGGCGCTGGATCGTCAAAGAGGTGGAGGCCAGCCTCGCGCGATTGCAGACCGACTGGATCGACCTCTACCAGGTGCACCGCCCCGAACCGGGAACTGATGTCGAGGAGACGCTCTCCGCGCTCACCGACCTGCGCGCGCAGGGCAAGATCAGGGCCTTCGGCTGCTCCACCTTCCCGGCGCACGAGCTCGTGGCGGCTCATTGGACCTCGCAGCGGCGGGGACTTGGCCGCTTTGCCACCGAGCAGCCGCCCTACTCGATCCTCGTGCGCGCGATCGAGGCCGATGTGCTGCCGGTCGCCCAGCGCCACGGCATGGGTGTGATCCCTTGGAGCCCGCTTGCAGGCGGATGGCTCACGGGTCTTTGGCGCAAGGGACAGCAGGCGCCGCAGAGCAGGCGTGCGCAGAGGATCCCTGCCCGCTATGACCTCTCACTGCCAGGCAACCAGGCAAAGCTCGACGCTGCCGAGCAGCTCGCACAGCTCGCAGAGCAGGCCGGCCTCAGTCTCATCCACATGGCGCTTGCCTTCACCCTCTCGCACCCGGCCGTGACGGCGCCGATCATCGGCCCGCGCACGATGGAGCAGTTGGAAAGCCAGCTCGGCGCCGAGCAGGTCACGCTCTCCAAGGACGTGCTCGACCGCATCGATGAGATCGTGGCGCCGGGTACGACGCTCTCCGTCGGAGATCGTGGCTACGTGCCGCCCGCGCTCAGCGATCCGGCGATGCGGCGGTTGCCGAGTGGTCTGATCTGAATCCGGCGCCTGGTCTGCGATGCCGCAGTACGTCGGGCGGCACCTGCACGCCCAGCTCGTACTCTCGCTGCGACGAGGACGAACACGTGATTCGAATCGATCGGATCGACTTGGCTTATGGATGCGCAAGGAGGCGTGAGACACATCTTCAAGCTGTCAGCGCATTCCCGCCGTAAGTGTCTCTTATTGATAAATCCCGCATTTGCCACCACTTTTGGCGCGAACAAGAAGCCGTCTCTCAACACGCGGCCTTGACAAATGTTGGCAGCTGGTGCAACGCTGCCGGCGCCGTCTCTCCTTCGTGGAGGCGGGTGGGCCGGATGAGCATGTCAATGCTCCGTCCGATCAAAACTACGACGCCGCGCGAAGTAATTGAGGTCGGACCGAAGCAATGCGCATGCTGACCGATACGGTTGGCTGCCTCAATGGGAACACAGTTATCGCTTGGGTTGCGCATCCCCGCGAAGCCGTATTTGAGCAAGCAAAGCGATCTAGAGAGCGCGGCGCGTCGAGTATAAGGAAAGGAATAAATGGATATGCGCATCAAGATATTGGCCGTTGCTGTTCTCGCGGTGTTCGCGTTGAGTGTCAGCGGCTCGGCGGCCTTTGCCATCCAATTCAAGGCTGCAGTTTATCCAGTCAAGATCAGCACAGTCCAAAAGGCTGGCGAAGGCGCATCGCTCGAAGTTGCCTCGGGTAAAATAGAATGCAAATCTCTGAGATACGAAACTCCGCCTGGTGAAACTGGACTCCTGGGTGAAGCTACCTCTACGGTCGTAGGCGTACCAGTCTACTCTGAATGTAAGGCGTTTGGTTTCGTGACTGCTGAAATAACCGCGTTAAAAGGTCTGATCTTCTTATTATCGTGGACAGGCTCAGTACCCTCGTTTAAACTTATTGGACCAAAAGGCGAAAAAGGCGCTTTCCTCAGCATTAAGATCCCCTCGATTGGATGCGAAATTACCGTAGGTGAACAGGAATTTGCAGCGGGAACTGAAGAAAAAAATCTAGCTGAAGGCAAGATAGAAGCAATCTTTAAACTTGCAAAAGTCTCCTACAAAAGCAATAAAAAAGGTGTCGGGTGCCCTCCGGAAGGCGAAGAAGCGACATTTACCGACAGGGTCATAGCCGAAGGCAAGACAGAATCCGGCGAACACGACGCGATCAAGTTCGAATAGCCATATGAATTGGTCGACGCGATGAGACCAGGGCCATTGCGTCGACATGGTGCTGTGAGCGGGTCGCGGGCGATGACCGCGGCCCGCTCTTGCCGGCCTCACCAGCTGGCGACCGAGCAGGCCACGTAAGCACATCGGTATCAGAGCACCATCAGCCCGCGGGGTGGCGATGTTCGTCCCCGAGCAAGCAACGGAAGCTTCGGCCGGTCAACCGCCGTCTTGGCGTAGGATGACCTTGATGCAAGAGCGAGCTGAGCTCACGCAGGCCAAGGCTGTGGACAGGCGCAGCGAGGGGTCGACCGCCGTCGCGCTCAGCGCGAGGCGCTTCATGCGGATCGCCGGCGGATGGGCGACCGCGGCGGTCGTAGCGCTGCTCATTGCTGTGGGTGCGTCAGCGGCGGGCTCGCTGCCTGTTGCTCCTGTCTCCCTTAACGCGAGCGAGGCGTACAACGGCCTGCAGGTCACGCCGACGACGATCATCTACACCGGCGATGGCACCGGCTTTCTCGGTGGTGCCAATGTACGCGACCGGCACTCAGGAATCGACTGGAGCAAGTGGACCGCCGATGTCGCTCTGGGCACCGGCTTCAATCAGCTGAATAACTGCGAACCATCCTGCGCCGGCGGACAGTTCCACGGCTACCCGGTGAAGATCGAGTTGTGGCGCCCGCGCACCCTGGCCGGCACGCTGGTGTTCACGCGGATGACGATCTTCTACAGGAGGGGGCGTCCACCCGGTCAGCCGCATCACTACACGTTCACCGACACCTACGAAGGCGCCGGCGCTGGCGGCTATGGCTGGGGGCCGCCGAGCGGGCAGGCGTGCACTCACGCCTATGGATTGAAGCCGGCGGCTGACTGCAAGAACATCCATTCGCTCCCGTAAGCCTGGTGGGGGCCGGACTCGTCGGCCCGCGGACCACAAAAGGAGGTGGCGGGATGGTCCTGGCCTATCGGGCCGTGCAGCATGAACGACATGGGCACGATGCAGGGTGATGCAGGCCACGGGCGCCTCGCCGACTCGTCGCATGCAGAGGCGAGCGCCGACGCAGGTGGAGTCGAGGACGAATCCAATGGCACGCTGAGCGCCTGGCTGCGGCACTCTCCCACTCGGCCGCGGAGCGATTTCTTGGGTATGGAGCTAGTCGGACTTGAACCGACGACCTCCTGGGTGCGATCCAGGCGCTCTCCCAACTGAGCTATAGCCCCAAGGTCAAGCAAGAAGTCTAGTAGCGAGAGCCGAAGCCTGCGAAGTCGTCCTCGAGCGTGAGGCAGGCAGCCGCTCGCCTGCTGCGGGACGGCGCAGAAGTTCCGTGTGGTCGGCGGTGTATGTTCACGTCGTGGGCTCGTTCGACGATGCCATTCGCCAGCACCTCGATCTCAAGCGCAGCCGCGGAGCGGATCCGCGTGTGGTCGCGGACCTAGAGCGCGAGGCATTCGGTGGAGACGTCGAGGACCGACGGACCCGTGCAGCGCCAAACGGCAGCGCGACCCTCAAGTCGGATCGCTCTGTGACGGACTGGCCAGGCGACGGCCACTACGCAGCCCGCCGCTCGGGGCTCAGCCAGGAGACCGTCGAGATCGACATGGACGCCTACATCAATGCGAACCGCATCGAGGGTGAGCACGAACATCGAGCCTACGACTGGAGCACCGACGCCGGCATCCCGGACATCAGCGATCCAGCCAGCAGCTTCGAGTGGGAGACCCCCAGCAGCCAGCGTCTCCGCGGTGCCGCTTGAGACCTCTCGTCGGGCCGGCAAGCCCCTCGATGCCACAACTCATCCGCAGGTAGACTGACTCTCGCGGGGCCATAGCTCAGCTGGGAGAGCGCCTGCTTTGCAAGCAGGAGGTCGCCGGTTCGATCCCGGCTGGCTCCATCGGCAAATCGCCCGCAAATCAGCGTTTTCGGTGCTTTTGCGGGAAGCTGTAGCAGCTGCGCGTGCTCAAGTTTTGCTCAAGTAGCCCACGGGACCACGGTTCGTTGACATGCCGATAGTGGTTGGGCGGTGTAGGATCACGACCTCGGGATCATCCTTGGCGTCCTGCCTTGAACATGGCCGCGCGTATCAGCGGGACGCTATCGGGGCGGAGGATGTGGGTTGAGGCCACTATGCCCCACGACCACACGTTTCTCCAGATACGGTGCGAGGTACTTCGCGGCTATCTTGCTCGGTGGCGAGGACGTCGGTGTGTTGGTGATCTTTGAGCTGAACCCGTGCCCTCCGGTGATGTGAGCGTCTTCCCGTTTGGTGCTGCTGGTGGGAGGGGCGTATCTGGAAACTTGTCGGTCGTGCCGATCAGGATCGTGAGCAGATCGCTGATCCGCTGTACGCGGCCGAGGCGGTCGGGAAGCGGAAGGCCGGATTGGATTGTGTACTTGTTGCGCCGTCCGTTGCGCTCGCGTGTGATGTAGCCGCCGTCGGCGAGCTCGGTGACGATCCGGTGGGCGGCGCGTTCGGTGATTCCGACCCGCTCGCTGATCTCCCGCAGGAGCACGCCTGGATCGTGTGCGATGCAGGC
>DASYNI010000020.1:0-1683 GCA_036008645.1 Solirubrobacteraceae bacterium | reverse complement strand
GCGCAGCGAGCGGCTCTACCCATGACGGCCGACCAAGCCGCCCCGTCGCCGGCCGTCACGGGCCTCCTCATGCGCCGCGCCACGCGCGCATCGATCGCCGTCGCCGTCGTGATGGTGGCGGTGAAGCTCGGCGCCTGGCTGTTGACGGATTCGGTCAGTCTGCTGTCGAGCCTCCTCGACTCGCTGCTCGATCTGGCGGCGTCTGTCGTCAATCTCGTGGCTGTCCACCAGGCGCTCACGCCGGCCGATCGCGAGCACCGCTTCGGACATGGCAAGGCGGAGCCGCTGGCGAGCCTGGGCCAGTCCGCCTTCATTGCCGGCTCGGCCCTGGTGCTGCTCATCCAGGCGCTGCAGCATCTGCTGACGCCGGCGCCGGTGAGCCATGCCGATGTCGGTCTCGCGGTGATGGGTTTCGCGATCGTCGTCACGCTCGTCCTGGTGCGCTACCAGAACTATGTCGTGCGCCGCACCGGCTCCCTGGTGGTGAGCGCCGACGAGCTGCATTACCGCTCCGATCTTGTCCTCAACGGCAGCGTCATCGTCTCGCTCATCGCCACCAACCTGGTCGGCTGGGCCGCGATCGACCCGCTGTTCGGCGGGGCGATCGGTTTGTGGATCATCTACGGCGCCTGGCGCGTCGCCCAGAAGGCCATCGTCCAGCTCATGGATCGTGAACTCCCCGACGAGGCGCGCGGCCGCATCCGCGCGTTGGCGCTGGCTCATCCGCAAGTGCGCTCCGTCCACGATCTGCGTACGCGCGCCGCCGGCCCCAATGCCTTCGTGCAGGTCCATCTGGAGATGGATGGCGATCTCACGCTCAGCGAGGCGCACCGCATCTCGGATGCCGTCGAGGCCGACATCCTTGCCGCTTTCCCCAATGCGGAAGTCATGATCCACCAGGATCCGGTCGGTGTGGAAGAGCCGCGCCGCAGCTTCCCGCCGCGGCGCGTGGGCGGCTCCTAGATCAGGTCTCGATCAAGCGGGATCGCGGGTAAACGGGCACGCGCTGTAGCGAACGCAGAGGGCGCAGAGGTTCCGCCGAGGACGCAGAGGATGGCGTTTCTCCGCGTCCTCTGTGGAACCTCTGCGTCCTCTGGTGCGCCCCGAAGGGCGCGATCACCTTGTGGGTGGAAGTCCCACCCGGGCAATGGTCGGTTGGCCCGGTAGCTGGTAGGCGGCTCGGCTGGGTAACTGGCTGGGTCGGAGCCCTGCGACAAAGGCCGCCTTGGGCGGTTGAGCGAACCGACGGGCCGTAATGCGAATGAATCCTGAGCAGGCCTCGAAAGGGAAGTTGTGGACGCCGACCCAGCCTGAGGATGGGGAAGGCAGCACGGATTTGGGAAGCAGCCGACAAATGCACCAAGTCCGGTCCACCGGGGTAGTGGGAACGGCACGGCGAGACAGGGGATCGTGCAAGCGGGGGAGACCCGTGCGCGACGAGGGTAGCGGCCTCAACGGTGCTGTAAGGTGCCGGTCGGCGCGGGAGTCGGATGGGGTCGTAGTGTGCGCTGAGCAGCGCGTGAGTCATGGGGGTTAAAGTCCCCCCGGCGCTCGAATGAGGAGCGCTGTATCCAAAAGCGGGGGTAATTCCTCGCTGGCCGGGAGAGCAAGAAGGTATGGAGAAGTCTAAACGGGCACGAAAGCGAAAGCTGGATACAGCCAAGACGGACCTGGAGCCATTTG
>DASYNI010000019.1:0-150539 GCA_036008645.1 Solirubrobacteraceae bacterium | reverse complement strand
GGAGCTTCTCGCGTCGAAACAAAGCCGGCGGTTTGCTGGCAAGTGTTCTGTCAAGCGATAAGAAAGGATCATGTTACATGCGAAGCATAAAGATAGTTGGCGCTACGGTGCTGGCGCTGTTTGCGCTGAGCGTTGCGGCGTCATCGGCGTTGGCCAATGAATGGGTTGCTAAAGAATATCCCGTGCGAGTAACCGCAAATCAGAAATCTGGGGAAAAGACAAAGTTCACTGTAGGCAGCAACGCACCAGTCGAATGTGAAAAAACCGAATATAAATCGGCCGAACCAGAATTCCTTACAAAAGCGGGGCTCACGATCTTATTCGGGCCTGTCTATAGCAGCTGTGTGGCGTTCGGTTTCATTGGCGTAGAAATAACAGTCTTAAAAGGCTTCTTAATCTTACTGACTTGGAACGGCAGCAAACTAAACGTAGCCTTAAAGCAATCGGCCGGAACAAGTGGCGGGCTGATCACAATCATAATCAAAGCAGTCGGCTGTGAAATCACCGTTCCGACCGGACAGGAATTCACCGAAGGGGCATCGGCTAAAAATATTGCCGGTGGTAAGATAGAAGCTGAATTCTCCATCAAAAAAATAAAATACACAAGTAATGAAAAAGGGACAGGATGCCCGAAAAACGGTGAAGAAGCCGTGTTCTCAGGGAAGGATGTAGCAGAAGGGTTCAATTCAGAAGGCGCGGCGGACGGCATCGAAATATAGACACCTAAGGTAGACAAGCCAACGCGCACTAGGGCCGCCCACCAGTGGGCGGCCCTAGTCGTCCGCACTTGTCTACCAGTAATTCGGAAACGCTACACAAGTTCCGAACTAGTGCGCCAACCTCATCGGGAGCTAGGGTCGGACAATGACTAGAGCACGCCGCCGTAGCGTACGGCCCTAGGTCTAGCGATCGTGCGCGAGCAAGAGGCTGCGTGACCAAGGGAGTGGGAAACAGAGCTTGACGCTATTTATCCATCGCAACTAGAGTGTCCACTGACGATCTACATGCGACCGCGTCAACGCGTGTCGCGCGGCGAGGGAGAATGAGCCATGGCAGCGGGAGGGAGCGGTAGCAGGACGCGGTCGAACAGAGCTGCAATTATGATAATCTTGGCGGTTGCGGGAATTGCAGCGATAGTAAGCACCGCCAACGCGATCGGTGTCATCTCACAGATCGCAGCGTTCGGGATGAGCGGGACTTCCGGCGGGCAATTTATGCTGCCTCGGGGTGTGGCGGTGGATACCGGGCACGACGCGTCCGAAGGGGACGTGTACGTTGCCGACCAAAATGACCACAGGATCGAGAAGTTCGACGCCGCCGGAGATTTCCTCCTAATGTTCGGTCGGGAAGTAAACGAAACAAAGGTTGATGAAAGAGAAGCTGGTAACGCTACTATCTCCGCAGCCGAAGAAGATATATGTAGCGCACAGTCGGGCGACAAATGCAAGGCTGGCGTGGAAGGGACGGCCGGGGAAGGTCAGTTTGGCACGCTCGGTAGAGGTGGCGCTGCCGTAGATCCTACTACCGGAGACGTTTATGCCGCGGATGGTAATCATCATCGCATCCAAAAGTTCACGCCAGAAGGACGCTTCGAGCTAATGTTCGGAAGTGAAGTAAACAAGCACGGCGGGGATGTGTGCAAGGTTGGTGAAGAATGTCAGGCAGGAGCCGAAGCCTCGACGGCGAGCGAAGAAGAAGAAGGTAAGTTTCATGCATGGCCAGTGGGTTCAAGCCTAGTCACAGTGAGTACAACGGGTACAGTTTACGTCGGAGGTAACGAACGAGTGCAGGAGTTCGATTCAGAAGGAAAATACGAGGGCCAAATCGCCCTTACTGGAATCGGCACAGTCACGGCGCTCGCTCTAAACGGCAGCGGTGACATATACGTCGCGTCAAACGGGATGGCAGGCGTGAAAGAGTATACCGGCGCAGGCACGGAACTATCGGTGCTCGACGGTAGCAGTACTGCAGTCGGCGCCGTGGCGACAGATAGCGTCAACGGAAGGATCGTCGTAGTTGATAACAGTCCAAGTACGCATTTGATCGAATACGAAGCAAATGGAAACTTTGTCGCGGAATCGCTCGGCGGGTTGTTGGAAGCATCGAGCGGGCTAGCGGTGAGTGCGGGCGGCACGATATATGCATCCGATAGTGTTAATAGTGAATCAGGCAATAAGGTAGTGATGTTCGGTGCGGCGCCGGAAAAAGGTGTACCGCCGCCAGCTGTAGAAACCTCTGGGCCTTTGCTTCAGGATGGGATCGATAGTGCGCGCGTCGATACTAGAATTAACCCACATTTCCTAAAAGGCTCCTACTTTGTGGAATATGGACCAAGCCAAGCTTACGGTACATCGTCGCCTGACTTCGAAGTCACCGGCGGCGTAACGAACACACCACAGGATGCGAGCGTATTGCTCGAAAATCTTGTGCCAGAAACCGAATACCACTATCGATTTGTGGCGCAGACATCCTCAGGCACGACGAAGAGCGCTGATAGTACTTTCATGACGGATCCAATCGGGAATGTCGCATTGCCTGACGGGCGTATTTATGAACAGGTGACGCCAGCAGTCAAGAATGGCAACTTCTTCGATCCACTCTCGGGTTTCATGATGGGCGTGGCAGAAGCGGGTGGAGATGCGGTGCTGTATCCAATGAGCGGTGCGGTGGGTGACGCGAACTCTGGTATCGTCGGCGAGTTCGTGTCGCGGCATTTGCCGGGAGGGGGCTGGACAACTACGCAGGCGACGTCTCGACCAGACGGTGAAGTAACCTTGAAGGCCGCACCGTCGTTCATGCTACCCTCTGCCGATTTTGCAGGGGTGCTATTTGGAGATGAGCAGCCATTTGCGTCCGAAGAATCAGCCGGCTTGAGAGATGCGGCTGAATTTGCCAACATCTTTGTGACCGAAAGCGTCGGATACAAGCCTCCAGAAACGGCCCGATGGATCACGGCGCCGCAGATCTCCAACCCAGTGCCCATGCCTGGTGTCGCGCCCGGCGCAAGCGTGGGTAACAGCCAAAACTATGTGGTGGCGGGTGCCTCGCCAAGCCTTGGCAAAGTCTACTTCGCTTACGCCGGTACTTTGCTACCGGAAGATGTCGGCCGAGCTGCGCATGTGGGATCAGGTTTGAGTAGCGGTCTCGGTGCGCCAACTTCCGCAGTGCACCCATGGCCATGGGGCTTCTATGAATGGGATGAAGGCGCCCTCCGCGAGGCAGGAACGCTGCCTGATGGCGAACTGAGTGCGTTTGGTGCTATACCAGCCGCGTTGGGCATGGGACAATTTACATCTTCAAGGGCAGACAACTTCCAGGCCGGCGCCTTTGACAATGTCGTTTCGGCGGACGGCAGCAGGTCGTTCTTCGTAAGCCCTGATCCACTTGCATCAACGGTGACCGATCCTGAAGCCTGTGCTCGCGAACCAGTGGCTGATTGCACCAGCGAAGCGCCTCAGCTATATGTTCGCGAACTGACGGAAGATGGGACGGCGCGGGTGGCACTCGTGTCGCAATCGCAGCTACCTGGCAGTGAAGGTATACCATCAGACAATGGCGTGGCGTCGATTGAGAACGTAACCTATGGCGGACGACAGCCCGGAGGAGCGACATATGCGTTTGCGTCTCCTGATGGCTCCCAAGTATTTTTCGCGAGCGTGAGTCGATTGACAGTTGCAGCGCCGGAAAATGACGCGCTAAAGGAGTATGACTATAATGTCGAAACGGGCGCGATAACATATTTGCCAGGCGTGGAAGGCTCTATCAACGTGGTGGGCAAGCATGGTCAGACATTTATGTTTGTAACCACAAAAGAAGAACCGTGGCTGGTGAATGGGGAACCATGGAAGTTGAAGGTGTGGCAGGCCGGGCCAAATGGCGGTACGGTGACGTCTGTGGCGACGCTGCCGGAAGCGATCGAAGCAAATCTAGAAAGTAAAGTAGTGGTAGCACATCTTGAGCCGGACGTGCGATCAGCGCATGTAAGCACCAGCGAAAGCGTGTTCGTATTCTCGACTAACGCGCCGATCGAAGGATTCAATGATCAAGGTCTGGCCGGTCGTGCTGGATTGATAACTGGTAGTTCAGGACTTCAGGTATATCGGTTTGATTCTGCGGAAACCAAAGCACTGAATTGTTTGTCATGTCCGCCCCGGGGTGTACCCTCGGTGGGGGATGCGTACATGTCGTACGACAACTATGAGGGTACGTTCGAAGAAGTCGGTCATCAAAACGGCGCGGGTGGTGGTGATCCGCCGATGACAACTGAGGAAGCGCGAGGGATGTCGGCCAATGGTAGTCGTGTGTTTTTCGATACGAGATCGGCGCTCGTGCCGCAAGCGACGAATGGTCGGCGTGATGTGTATGAGTGGGAGAACGGCGCGGTATATTTGATCTCCTCAGGGTCCGCGACGACAAACTCGTACTATCTCGATAACAGTGAATCGGGGGATGACGTGTTCTTTGCGACTGCCGCGCAGCTGGTGCCTGGAGATACAGACGATGTCTACGATGTCTACGATGCGCGTGTACCACGGGCGGGCGACGCGAGTCCGCCGGCGCCGGCTCCTTGTAAGGCATCAGCGTGTCAGAGCGCTGCGTCAAATGAGGTGCAGTTGGTGGAACGATTGTCATCGGAAGTGGCGGTCGCGGTTGACAATCTGGCGGTTGGGGCTACGGTTAAAGCAAAGCCGAAGCGCGAGGTGCACCACACGCGTAGGCTAAAGCGAAAACGCCATAAGAAGGCTCACAGCTCGCGCGTGCCTCGTGGCGAGGGTAGCAAGGGTAGTGGACATGGACCGACAGGTAAGCACAATGGGGAGGGTGGACGGTGATGCGGGGGCGTTTTGGTTACACGGCGGCTGGTATGAGAAGTTGGTTGTGGGTGATTCTCGCGGGCGTGTGCGCGCTGGTGTCGCTTGTGTTGGCTGGGCCAGCAGTCGCCGCGGAAGAAAGAGGACCGGTGTGGCGCATCACGACGGTCACGGATCCGACGAATGTTGTGCCCGGTTCGCCGAAGGCGGGTGTAGAAGCGGCCGAGTTGGTGGTGACTGCGACAAATGTCGGTGGCGCGGCGACAACAGGGAGCGTGATCGAATTGACCGATAGGCTCGGCTCCTCGTTGGAGGCGAGCGAAGTTGTGGGCTATGACGCCTACAAGGCGGAACAGGCACAGGATGGCGTGGGGATGCTGGCAGGCTCTGCGCTTCAGTGCGCGGGAGCGCCAGCCATTAGCTGCACGTATTCGGGTACCGTAGATCCAGGAGATCAACTTGTAATGACGGTCACGCTGAATGCGAAATCCGCGCTAGGTGGCGAACAGGTAGCTAATGACGCGAAGGTGTTGGGAGGTGGCGCGCAGTCAGCATCAAGTGAAACTCCTATCCTTGTGAGCGAATCGCCGGCAGGGTTCGGTCCTACGCCTGGCAGCGTTCTCGCGGCGCTTTCGACCGAACAGGCGGGCGCGCATCCGAATTTGACGACCGCGTTTACGCTGAATACCAGTAAGCTCTACGGTGCCGCTGCCGACACGAAGGACGTGCGCTTCGACCTGCCCCCTGGCGTTGCGGGTAGCACGGTTGGGTGGGCGCGCTGCTCGATGGCAAAGATCGTCGAAGAAGTCGAACACCCCGGTCTGTGTCCCGCCTCGGCGATGGTCGGGATCGCGACGGTGACTGTCTCCGAAGAAGCGCGCTTCGCGCACGTGTATCTAGTGCCCGTCTACAACATCGCACCGAGTCCGGGAGAGCCCGCAGCGTTCGGCTTCGACGCAATAATCCTACCCGTAAGGCTCGACACGAGCGTACTCTCGAATGAGGAAGGTGAAAAGGTCGGTGTGCGTGTGACGGTGCCCGACGTGCCGGAGTCGGCACAGACGATCTCGACCTCTGTAACGATCTGGGGCGTGCCGGCCGAACATTCTGGGCCCGGCAGTGATCTGGTTTCGACAGGTGGATCTTTCGGCGGGCCAGATCCCGGCCAGGCGTCGGTGCCGCTTCTGACCAATCCATGCCAGTGCAAGGTGCCCCTGGAGGCGACGCTTTCGGTCGATTCGTGGGAGCACCCGGGCGAATACCGCTCCGAACAGACATCAGTTGGCAAGATGACTGGTTGCGACCACGTGCCCTTCAGCAGCTCATTCTTGTTTCTGCCCGAAACGCTGTCGGCAGGAGCGCCGTCGGGGTATGCGTTCGAACTAAACGTGCCGCAGAGCAACGAACCGGAAACGCTCGGCACCTCGAGCGTCAAGGATGTTAGCTTGACACTACCGCCGGGTGTGGTCGTCAACCCATCGGCAGCCTCGGCCTTGAAGTCGTGCACGCCCGCCCAGTTCTACGGATCAGGCGAAAGATCGGCGCGACCGGCTACTCTGGCGAGCTGTCCCTCCGAATCGCAGGTCGGCGAAGTCGAAGTCGAATCGCCTGATCTCGAAAAGCCGCTGAAAGGTCAGATCTTTGTCGCCGAGTCGGAATGCGGAGGTCCGTGCACTCCTGGTGATGCCGAAGACGGCAAGCTGGTGCGCCTATTCATCCAGGTGGCAGGAGAAGGCGAAGAGGGCGTGATCGTCAAGCTCGAAGGTCGCGGCGAGATCAATCAGACCACCGGTCAGATTACGACTGTGTTCGAAGACGCCCCGCAGCTGCCGTTCGGTCACTTGCACCTGACGCTCAACGGCGGTCCCAAAGCGGTGCTGGTTAACCCGCGAACCTGCGGGCCAGTAAAGAGCTCCGGTGACCTGACTCCCTGGAGTACCGAAATGGGCGTCTCGGACTCGACGCCCACCTACGAATTTGAAATCAACCAGGGTTGCTTCGGCCCGCAGTTCTCGCCGAGCTTCAAAGCAGGGATGAATGACGCCCAAGCTGGCGCCCACGGCGAATTCACGCTCGCGTTCGGCCGCGAAGATCATGATGAGTATTTGGGGCAGGTGTCGGTGACGCTGCCACCGGGGCTGCTGGGTACGCTTACCGGCGTCGAAAAGTGTGGCCAAGCGCAGGCTGAAGTCGGTACGTGCGGCACAGGCAGCGAACTGGGCAGCATCGAAGCCTACGCCGGTGCCGGATCGGATCCGTACCTGGTCACGGGCGGCAAAGCGTTCCTGACGGAAGGCTACGGTGGCGCTCCATTCGGTCTCTCGGTCGTGGTGCCTGCGGTGGCGGGGCCCTTCACGCTCTCGGGAACCACGGGCCTTGGCACCGTGGTTGTGCGCTCGCAGATCTTCGTGAACTCGCACACCAGCCAGATCAGCGTGATCAGCGGCCAGATCCCAAGCATGCTCGATGGAATCCCTCTGCAGGTGCGGGCTGTCAAGGTGCATCTGAGTAGGCCCGGCTTTATGTTCAATCCCACCAACTGCGAAAAGCAGGCGATCACGGGCACGATCGCGGCCGTGGAAGGTCTCTCTGCGAGCGTGTCGGCTCCGTTCCAGGCGGTCAACTGTGCGACGCTGCAGTTCAAACCGACGGTGAGCGTACTCACGCACGCAGGCCATACGCGACGCAACGGTGCATACCTGCACGTGAAGGTCACTTCGGCCGCCGGCCAGGCGAACATCAAGAGCCTGCGGCTGGAACTGCCGAAAGTGATGCCCTCCAGGCAGGAAACGCTGCACGGGGCATGCAGCGAGAGTCAGTTCGCCAGCAACCCGGCGGGCTGCCCGGCTGCTGCCTACATTGGCACAGTCGTCGCTCATACCCCCGTACTGCCGGTGCCGCTGACCGGTCCGCTGATTCTCGTCTCGCACGGGGGAGCCGGCTTCCCCGACGCCGACATGGTTCTGCAAGGCGATGGTGTGACGATCATCCAGGAAAGCGAAACAGACATTGTCAAAGACATAACCAGCTCCGACTTCAAGGCGGTGCCCGACGCGCCCCTGACAAGCGTAGAAGTGACGCTTCCGCCAGGACCGCACTCGCTTCTTACGGCCACCGCCAACCTGTGTACCAAGAGGGTGCTTAAGCGTGTCAAGAAGCAGGTGCACGGGCATGCCGTTTATCGTAAGCGCTACGTCAAGGAGAAGCGCGACTTGGTCCTACCGGTTTTGGTGAGTGGCCAGAACGGCGCAAGCGAAAAACAGTCGATCAAAATCGTAGTAGAAGGCTGCGCAAAGAAATAAAATGAGCGTAGCTAGTGGGCGCTCCCGGAGCGCCCACTGACAAACGTATGTATATGGTTCGTCTGCGCTGGGCTCAATCCCAGTGCAGGCGGATTAATGGGCTGGGGCGGGATATGTAGAGGCGCCCGAGGGCCGAGCAGCAGATGGTTGTTTCCGATCGGCGTTACGGTTGCCGTATCCCAAAACGGCATATTTGCAGGCATTTTGTGGCTGCGCTCCGCACCGCCGCCGTTGTTGCGGCACATTGCGCTAACGGAAGGGCCAGCGGGCCAGTAGCGTCGCAGACGCGGGCCATCTGGTCCGTGCAAACAGCACCAGAACTCTAGGAGGAGTATCGATATGAGATGCACCTGGAGGATCGCGCGCCTGCAGACGCTTGTGGCTGCGGCAGCGATCTGTGCCTCACTCGGCGTGGCCGCAAGCGCCTCGGCAACCCCCACCGGTGAATTCGCGAACTTCGCGCAATGCCCGGTGACAAACCCGGAAGCGGGCGGCTGCCTCTACGCGCAGAGCACCAGCGGCGAATTCGACATTGGGTCAACCAAAGTGCCGCTGACCAAAGCGACCACGCTGCAGGGCGGTCTGACCGTCGAAAAAGAAGGGGTCAGTGAAATTTTGCCGGCGGCCAACGGCGAAACGTTGTCAAAAACCCCGCAGACGGTGCCCGGCGGCCTGTTGAAAATAATTGCCCCGTCGTTCCTGCCGGGCTTCCTGCAGACGCTTTTCAACGAATTCATCAACAAAGGCATCACCGGCGTGACGGCGACCACCGAACTGGTGGGTAAAGCGCACCTCAGCCTCGACAGCGCGCTCTTTGAATCGGGTACGGCGCTGGAACTGCCGACGCGGGTACACCTCGAAAACGTGTTCCTTGGAAGCGGCTGCTATGTGGGCTCCCCATCCAAACCGATCGTGGTGGACTTCACGACGGGCACCACGAGCCCGCCGCCGCCAAACACGCCGATCAAAGGCGCGCTCGGTGAATTCGGGCTACGCGGAGGAGGCGCGATCATCTCGATCACGAAAAACTCGCTCGTGAACAACACGTTCGCGGCGCCCGAAGCCGAAGGTTGTGGCGGGTTCTTCTCCTTCCTGATCGACCCAGCCGTCGACTCGGAGCTGGGTCTGCCGTCGGCTAGCGGACATAACACCGCGATCCTGAACGGCAGCCAGGAAATCACCTCGGCCGCGGAAGTGCGTGCGCACGAATAAGGCGCTTGCACGGGGATGACGGCCGGCCAGCAAGGTGTGGGGCTGGCCGCTGCTCCGGCGGTTGGATGTGAGTCAGTGGCCCGGCGTCGTTGGTGGCGCCGGGCCCACTCTTTGTTCTGCGTCAGCGTGCGTGGGCGTGGGAGAGCTAAGGCTCGCGCGATACGCATCATCCGAATCAGAAACACGCTTCGCAGCGACCGGCTGCTTTGGTAGCGTCTCGGCCTGCGGATCGGCGTAGATGCTGCGACGCTGACAGGCTTTGGGGATGTGACGCAGCGGGTGCGGCCGGCCCGTCACCGCAGAGGACCTGAGGTCTCGGGGACAGGATGAGCTACATGGTGCAGGCAGCGTTGGACGCCACGGCGGGGTAGAGCATGCCTCACCACCGGCTGCTCTCCACGCCGATCATGCGGCTCGCCGAGCCCGGCGATGCGACCACGATCTGCGCGATGCCCTCGGCAGGCCGTTGGCGGCATGTCAAGGAGGCCTCCAGCGCTCTGCGCGCGGCCGCTCTCGGCCTCGGTAGCGATCAGGCGGAGGCACGCGAGATGCGGGTGCTGGTCTTCGAGATCGACCGCGAGATCGTTGCTGCCTCGGCGCTGCGGCGCGCGATGGAACCAGAGCTTGCACAGTTGATCACGCTGATCCTGCACCGGGAAATGCGCGGCTGTCGCCTTCGCGAGGCTCCCAGGCAGCCTCTGTGCGCCGTCGCGCTGGATGCGACGATGCGCTTTGCCGCGAGGAGCGGCTACAGGCGCATGGCGACCCACATCGCCCATGCTGACAACAAGGGCCTGCGGCTTGCGCAGCTGGCCGGATTTTCCCGCGTGGGCCATGCCGACAGGGAGCACGGTGTCTGGGCCGTCTCGCTGCGCTAGCCTCGGCTTGCTTGCGCCGACCTGGCGCCACTCCGGCGCCGCTGCCGCGATCATGTCCGCATGCAGCAGAGCTCTTCGCTGACCTCGCCCGCCGGCCGGGGTGTGCAGACGCCCCGCCGCTTCGATTCCCCCGTCACCGACTGGCAGCCCTGGCTTGGGCCCGTGGGGCTCCTGCTTGCACTCGTGATCGCCGTCTTTGCGGGTGTGATCGTCGCCCTGCCGCTGAGCGCCCTCGGCGTCCACGCCACAGGCACCAAACCCGCGGGCGGGGTGCTGATCCTCGACACCGCGCTGCAGGATGCGATCTTCGTCGCCACCGCGGTGGTGTTGGCGGGCACCGGCGCGCGCAAGGTCTACTCCTGGCAGTTCGGGCTGCGCGGGACGCCGCTGCGCCGCGCTGCGGGTCTGGTGGCACTCGCCTTCGTGGCATTCATCGTCTTCGCGGCGGTCTGGTCGACGCTGATCCACAGCGAAACCGACAAGGTCCTGGAAAAACTCGGCAGCAAAGAAGGCTCGGGGCTGCTGATCGCAAGCGCGGTGCTGACCTGCGTGATCGCGCCGATCTGCGAGGAGTTGCTCTTCCGCGGCTTCATCTTCACCTCGCTTCGCAACTGGAAGGGGCCGTGGGTGGGGGCGGTGCTGACCGCCCTGATCTTCGGGGCCGTGCACGCCACCTCCGCGCCGGCCGAAGACCTGCTGCCGCTGGCGGGCCTTGGGTTCGTGCTATGCCTGCTCTACCGCTCGACCGGTTCGATCTACCCCTGCATCGCGCTGCACGCGCTGAACAACTGCCTCGCCTTCGGGGAGATCGAAGAATGGGGCTGGCAGATCCCGCTGCTGCTCGTGGGCTCGCTTGCGTGCATCTGGCTGCTGGTGCTGGCGGCCAAGCGGGTCGGGCTGATCAGGCCGGGTGGGCCAGCGGCGGATGCGGCACAGAGCAATCTCCCATAGGGGAGATAGCGCTGGAACAGCTCAACCCGCCTCGGCGCCTCGACCACGAAAGGTGCCGCTCGCGTCAGCTCTCTGGCTCATCGGGCTTGTGAGTCTCGACGTGGGCGAAGACCGCCGGCTGCCCACCCATGAACACAGCAAGCAGCCACGACAGCAGAAGCGGCCCGGCGGCGATCTCCATGGTCACGGCTACCGCAGCCGCAGTGGTCAGCGGATGAATGTCGCCAAGGCCCACAGTGGCCACTGTGCTTAGGCTGAAATAGATCCATACGAGGATCGAAGGGCCAAAATGGGCATGGGCGAACGAGTGCCCATTCCATGCTGTGAGGCCCGCGTATAGGGCGGCGAAGCTCATGGCAATCATGTAGACGAGCACCAGGAAGTAGACGGGAAGGTTGCTTCCGTGCTCGTGGGTCACCGCCCAGCGATGCGTGGGCCCCGATCCGGGAAGCTGAACATCTGGGCCGCGCGCGTCTGCCGCGCCGAGGATCAGTCGCCTCACCACGGCCGTGATGACGAGGATCATCGCGTTGAACGCTGTCGCGATGCCCAGTGCCAACGAGAGCCAGGCCGCTGCGCCTGGCCAGCCACTCGAGTGAGCGTATGGCGCGAGCAGAAGAGTCACAAGCGCGCCGATCGAGACCGTCATCCACCCGCGCATGAGTGTCAGCAGAAACTGCCTGCCGCGGCCCTCTTTGAGCCCATAGAGCCTCTTCATGAAAACCCCGGAGCTGAGGACGAACCGGTCAAGCTCTGCCTCGGTGAGCTTGCGTTTACGCAGTCTCTCCGCCGTTGCGCCTCCGCCCAGGATCTGGCGCACCAACCCGACGCTTGCGCCGAAGCTCTTGATCGTCACGAGCGCCAGTGCAGCACTCAAGAGCACCAATGCCACCACGCTCACACGCCACCCCCGGTTTCGATGGCTCCCCGCGATCGGCTGGAACCGCAGCTGAGTCTATATCAGCGGCTTGCGCCGATTCGGCCCGCGCCACGCCGCGCCACGCACCGCGCTTCCGGTTGGGTAGCCTTCGCCGCGAGCCCTCGTAGTCCAATGGATAAGACGACCGCCTCCTAAGCGGTAGATCCAGGTTCGACTCCTGGCGGGGGCATCGCTAAAGGTTGCGGATGACCTGGGCCTGGCGTTTGCGCCACCAGGCAGCGAGGTCGTGCTTGCTCATCGGAACCGCCTCGTCATCCTCACAGTCGTCGAGGTAGCCGAGCGAACGTATGAGGTGATGCAGCGGTTCGCTGACTGAGTCAAGCCCGTAGCGCTCGAGAAAGAGCGCTATCCCATCCTCGACGGAGACGCCACCGCGTTCGTCGATCTGCATCACGTCGTAATAGTCGCGGAGCTCGCCGCGCTCTGCGAGCACCTTGAGCTTCATCGCCATGATGTCGCGGAGGCTGGCCAATGGCACTCCGCCGACCTCTTTCGGCTTCTCGATCTGGTGCTGGGGCGCCTTCTCGTCGGCATGCAGGAACTCCACCTTCGCCTCACCGATCTGAACACGCAACGTGCCTGGCGCCCTCAGCGTGACCACCGCGCCAATGCTCTTCAGCTCGCGCTCCAGCGCACCCAGGTCAAGCGAGTCATCGTGATAGAAGAAGTCAAGGTCGCGGCTGACGCGGTGGTGCAGGTAGATTGCGACTGCGGTTCCACCGCCCAGATACACCTGTGCCGGCAGGTGGGGGACTATTCGCCGCCAAGCGCGCTCGACTGCTGGGGAGAGAGCATCCTGAACCTCCTTTGGGAGCCTGGGGCTGGGCTTCGCGGGCGTCCCGTTGGCTTGGTCTTGTCCTCCGCGGCGCACTATGTCTGGCCCTCCGCAGCAAGATTGCGAGCCAGCATCTTGGTGGCCGGGTCAAGGCCACGGGCATGCGCCGCTTGGAGCCAGTCTTCAGCATCGAGATTTCGGGCACCCCACGAGAGTCCAGCAGGGTCGAGCGTCCGCAGCAGGCGACGAGCGATATAAGGCCCGCCTCGGGCTACCTCCAGCTGTGTTGGACTGCTGTTCCAGAAGAGATGGTTAAGGCGAGCGGGCACGCGTTCATCCCGCTGGGCCTTGGGCGCCGTGACGCGGCGCAGGTACGGGACAAGCTCTCTCCATCGCGGGTGCTCGCGGTTGGCGTAGAGCATGAGCACGTGGCGTGGTGCTCCGGCAGCGATGACCTCTGGCCGCTGCCGGATGAGCCCCAGGTCGAGTAGAGATCGCACCGCTCGCGACGCCGATGTCGGAGAGATGCCCGCCCTGAGGGCCACGGCCCGGGCGGAGGGAATGCCCAGCGGAGAACGGAAGAGCGCCGCGAGTACGGCGACCTGAGGACGAGTGAGCCCGGCGAGATGCTTGTGGCGTCCCAGCTCCTCGCGCAAGCGCCGCACGGCGTCCGGATCGAACGCGAACCGCCCCCGTCCTGAGCGGGTATCCAGCCCCAAACGACGTGCAGCGCGAGCAATTCTGGGCACGCTGGTACCCAGCTCTTCGGCGACTGCTGAAGCGGAAAGCGCACTGTCCATATCGTTAAGTTTAGGGCAACGACGGGCAGGTCATGGCTGTATAGGCACCCCTGTAATCCACCATTGCACGCTAACGATCCCTCTAACCAACCCCAACCAACCGCGCCAGCCGCTCGCGAGACGCCTCGTCTCGGCGCATGCCATGCCTGTAGACGCGCAGCGTGAAGCCGGGGTCGGCGTGCCCGAGCTGTTCCATCACGCTGCCAGGGTCGACGCCGATCGCGATCAGGATCGAGGCGAAGGTGTGGCGCAGCTTGTGGGGGGTGAGGCCCTGCGGCAGCGGTACCTCGCCAGCCTGCACCAGATTGCGGTTGGCAAGCTGAACCACTGGGTCAAACGCGCGCCGGCGGATGTTGCCGTGGATCGCGCGGGAGCCACGAGCGCTGGCAAACACGAAGTCCTCAGGGCCTGCATCGGCTCGACGCGCCCTGCGCTCTTCGAGCTCAGCTTGCAGCGCGGGCAGCATATCGACGTGGCGGATCCCGGCGTCCGTCTTGGCCGCCTGTACAGCGATCCGCTTGCCGGCGAAGTCGAGATCGCGCCAGCGTAGCTCGATCAGCTCCCCCATGCGCAGACCCGCCAGCACGAGCGTGCTCAGCAGCGTGTGCCGGTAGACAGGGCCGCCGCGATGCTCGCGTCCGCCCTGCTCAGCGGCGCGTCTATCGAGCTCGGCGGCGGCGCTCAGCAGCGCCTCGATCTGCTCGGCGCGATCGAGCCAGATCGCAGGCGGGCGCGCGGCGCGCAGCTTCCTTCTGCGTCCTCTGGCTGGATTTCGCTCGATCAGGCCGTACTCCAGCGCGACCTCGAGGATCTGGGCTAGACGGGTGATCGTCTTGTTAATCGAGCTGGCTGACAGCTGACCGGTGGCCAGCAGGCTGTGTCTATAGCGGTCGACCTCTGCGATCGTGATCTGCGAGAGCGTGTGCTGGCCGAAAAAGGGCACCAGGTGGCAGCGCAGCTGCCAGGAATAGTCGAGCTGAGTCTTGGGGCGCCATTCGAGCTTGCTGGCCTCAAACCAATGCCACGCGAACTCGCCGAAGGTTTGCTCGGGCGCTGTGGGCTTGCTCCCTGTGAAGGGCACGCTCCTTTATCCGACCGGGGGCGTGCGCGCGGGACGTTCGCAGAGCTCAGCTGCGCCGGCGTGCTGCCTGCCGCCGGCTCGGCGAGTGCTCCGCGAATGCCTTCTGAGGCCCGAGGAAGGGGGCGAGGACCAGGTAGGTCGCGTAGCTGTGAGCTCGGGCTGGATGGCGGATGACACCGCGCACGGCGTAGGTGAAGACGGCAGCGTGAAGCGCGGAGGCGATCGCCTCCCGGGCCACGGGCGGAGGCCTGCGCGAGCGCGGCGCGCCGTCGAACAGCAGTTCCGCATAGGTGGCAAGGTGGGCGCGCACGCGCGCCGCGATCTGCGGTGAGGCGATCGGCGCATCGATCGCGGCCATGCGCGCAAAAGCGGGCTCGGAGAAGAAGAAGCCGAGCAGCGCCGCGAGCCCTTCTCGGACCGCTGCGTCCCAGCTGCTTGCGCCGTCAAGCGTCTGCTGCAGGATCGCGGTGCCTCGCAGATGCCCGAGCTCGTTGGCGACCAAGAAGGCGTCATCCTTGTCCTTGAAGTGTTCGTAGAAGGTGTTCAATGAAACGCCCGCGACCGCGACGATCTCATCCACCGTGAGCGCGACATACCCTTTGCTCGCACACAGGTTCGCGACGGCGTCGAGTATTCGCTCGCGCTGGCTATGGGCGGTGAAGCTCACGGAGACGCTGCGGCCGCCGTCGCTCGGCCGCCGTGATGTCAGCGAGAGCGTGCCCGGGGCGCGGCCGCCGATCAGCGCACTCCAGCCGTGCGTCGACTGGGCAGTCTGATCGCTGTGCCCGTCAGCGCTTGCGATCACGGCTGGAGCGGGATGGTAGCTGCGAACCCAACGGGTCAGTTCGCTTACGAGATCTGCGGATTGCTCGAGCTGTCCCGTAAGGGCGCGCTGTTCGATGACCTGCAGCAAAGCGCTCGAGATCGGGCCCAGCAGCGGGATCGGCGGCGCGCTGGCTGAAGGCGAGAGCCCATCGCGAAGTTGCCCGCTGAGTGTGAGGATTAGCTGCTCGCGAGCGAGCAGGGCTTGCTGGCCGGCAGCGGCGATCTCGCTCACCTGCAGGCGCCATGCGCCCGGGTTCTCCGCCGCGGCTTCGCAGAGCGCCGTGACCGTCGCGCTCAGCTTGTTGCGCGGAGCCTCCCTGCTGTGCTTTGCAGCTTCGAGCCGGCCGAGGGTGTTCTCGGCAGCGACCTCGTATGCGGCCATCAGGCAGTCGCGCCGATCCTTGAAGTGGACGTAGAAGGTCTTGCGCGAGACACCGGCGCGCTCGATTACCTCAGAGACCGGCGTGGCGACGTAGCCGCGCTCGGCAACAGCCTCTGTCATAGCCGCGATCAGTCGCTCGCGCTGATTGCGGGCAACCTCGCTCGGCGTGAGGCCGTGAGGTCCGCGCGGAAGGCCGCGACATCCGCGGCTGCTGTTGGATGTCGACATCAGCGTCGCGACTCCAATCTGCTGCAATGCGGATCGAGTAAGGAAGTGTACATCAGGAAGCAGGCGCTCGTCAAAGTTCTGACCAGCCGGTGGTCATCAGATTGTTGAGCATCTACGTCCTGGCGAGAAGCCGGGCGCATAACACTCGTAAACATACACTGACTTTGTAACTGGGCGGCTGTGCCTAGCCGTTGTGTATGCCGATCATCCGGCGCGCTAGAGCCAGAGAAAACGGTCCGGCCCGCCGGCGTGGCCCGAGCGGGGTGCTCGCCGAGTCGCGGCGTCGGCGGGTTGAGCGTGGTCGTCCCTGATTCCGCCAGAGAGGCGGATGGCAGCCGCGACTGCGATCTCCTCAGGCTGCGAGGGAGCCTTGAGCTCCGCTATCGAGATCGACTATTACGTTTCTTGGCGGCAGACGCCTTGTGTGAGTTGCCGTTCGATGTCGGCTCGCCGGCGGCGCTAATGATCTCCGCGGCGGCTTCGCCGCCGATGAAGGGCGCAAGCGCTATGAAGGTTCCCTCCGGTACCAGATCCGCAAGCTCGCGCGCGCGTTCTTTGGCGACGTGGGCGAAGCAAAGCTCATGCAGCGCAGCAACGACCGCCTGCGCGGATATCGCCGGCGGCGGGTGCTCGGCGTCGGCCTCCTCGAAGCCTTCGGCAAACATGGGCACGTAGTTGGCTATGCCCTGCAGCAGCAGCGCCGCAGCGCGCTCGCTTGCGCTCGGCGCGTCGACCAGCGCGCAGTGGGCGAAGGCAGGCTCGGCCGCAAAGAAGCCGAAGAGAGCCTGCAGGCCGGCATGGATTGCGTTGGGCCAGTCCTGCTGGGAGTCGAAAGCTCGCTCGAAGGCCACCAGGGAGCGGCGGTGCCCGACCTCGTAGGCGACCAGGAACGCATCTTCCTTGCCGGAGAAATGCTCGTAGAAAGCCTGCACTGAGACGGCCGCCTCCTGCACGATCTCGGGGATCGTCAGGTCGGCGTAGCCCTTCGCGGCGGCGAGGTTTGCGACGGCGTCGAGGATCCGCTCGCGCTGACTATGGACCACGAAGCTACGTGAGATCGGGTTCTCGCCGCGAGGCAGCCCGCGTCGCGCGTTGGACCGTGAGCTGAGCGCAAGGCTGCCTGGCGCGCGCCCGCCGAAGAGCAGCGGGCTCGGCGCGCCTGTCTCATGGCTGGGCAGGGGCCGCGCGGGGGGAGGGTGATCGACGTAGGCGCTTGCCCAGGAGATCAGCTGCGGAACCAAATCCATCAGCTGGCGCCGCCGCGGGGCGCGCGGCTTGACACCGGCCGGCAGCAGGACCTGCAGCACCCTGACTAGACCGCCGAAGATTGCCGCGGCTAGCTCCGGGCTCAGCTGCGCTGCCGCGGGGTCGTCGTCGCGCAGCGTACGCGCGAACAACGCCGACCAGTTTCTGATCGTGCGCTCGCGCAGCTCGGGGCCACCGGGCCGCACGACCGCGGGCTCGAGCATGACGGCGCGAAGCGCGCCAGGCTGATCGATCGCGCGCTCAAAGAGCGCGCTCATCAGCGCGAGCGAGCGAGACTCTCCCTCCGGCGTGGCCTGCACGGCCTCCTCTGCCTGCGCCAGCCACTGCGAGCCCACAGTCTCTGCGACCCACATAAAGCAGCCCCGGCGATCCTCGAAGTGTTCATAAAAGGTCTTGCGCGACATCCCGATCAGCGTGATCACATCCGAGACGGTGCTGGTCTCATAGCCCTGCTTGGAGACGAGCTCGAGCATTGCGGCGCAGATCCGCGACCGGGGGTCGCCACCGCTCTTGGCGCCGCGGGCGCCTGGACGGTTGGCAGTACGTGGCTTCGATGTTCCGGCCGGCATGCCTGAATTGTTACGTGTGAAGCCCCGGCATGCGTACCGTAACCACTACTTTGCTTGCTTCCGTTAGCCCGCCGAGGATCAGAATGTTAGGTTGATGACAAAAGATCACGTTGCCTGCCGCGATCTAGCGCATGTGGCGTCTGTCGGTCTGAGCTTGTCTGCGCTGCTGGCTCTGAGCCGATCGTCTCCGACTTTGCTCATGTTGCCCGCCGCAGGTGGGATCGGTGCGAAACCGTTTAGTCGTGCTCTTGCTCCTCGTCCTGCGCGTAGAGCGACTCCCGTGCAAGCTCGCGACCGCGGCCGTCGAAGAGCGCGATCTCGAGCAGATCCGATCCGTAGTCGTCGGGGGCGATCAGCGTGAAGCGCTCCTGATCGAGATCGCACTGGTCAACCACGACCCCACCGAGCTCGGCTGTCGCGATGCGGCCGCCTGGCGTAAGCGCCCGTCCCCAGACGAGCGTCATCTGCGCCTGGCGGCCGCTATGCCCGCGCCATGAGCCGATCACCTCATCGCAGACGTCAAGCTTCCAGTCGGGATTGCGCTCGGCGGTCTCCTCGGTGTAGTCGGCGAGCGCCGCAAAGCGCTCCGGCTCGCCGCCCTCCTGCTCTGTGGGGGTGAAGCGCACGTAGCCAAAGAGCTCGTGCTCGCGGTCAGTGAGCGCGCTTGCAGGCACGTATGTGAGCCCGTTCCAGGTCCTGTCCGGGTACCAGGCGATATCTCCGGGTGCTCCCACTTCGCTCTCGCCGTCGGTGGCTTGCGCGCACGCGGCCAGAAACTCCTCGGCCAGCCTGTCGGCCCAGCGCCCGTATGGCAATCCCTCCTGCGGCGGCTCGGCCACGAAGCGGGGGATGAAGCGGTCGTTGGGCGGCATCGGCGCTGGAGTCTATGTCTCCAGCAGGAGAGTGACCGGCCCGTCGTTTAGGAGCTCGACCTCCATGTGCGCGCCGAAGGTCCCCATCGCCCCCTCGGTGCGCTCGCAGAAGCGGCGGTAGAGCGGCTCTGCGTGCTCAGGGGAGGCCGCGCCGATGAAGCTCGGGCGGTTGCCCTTGCCGGCATCTCCGTAGAGCGTGAATTGGCTGACGCAGAGGATCTGGCGATCGCCAAGCGGCTCGTTCATGCGGCCCTGCCCGTCCGCGAAGATGCGCAGCGCGAGCACCTTCGCGGCGAGCTTGTCGACCTGTGCCTCGGTGTCCTGCGGAGCGATCCCGAGCAGCACGAGCAGTCCAGGGCCGATCGCCGAGATCTGCTTCCCGTCGACTCGCACCGCCGCTCGGCTGACGCGCTGGACCAGAGCCCTCATCTGCTCGGCACTCTATGGCCAACAGAACGCGCCCTAGTGTGTATAATGTGCGCATGGCAAGGGTCAATGTTTACCTTCCTGATGAGCTGGCCAGACAGGCCAAGGCGGCCGGCTTGAACATCTCTCATGTCACTCAGGACGCCGTGAGCGGTGTGCTTGCACGTCGCGAGACGGATCGCTGGTTGCACGAGTTGGATGGTCTGCCGAGAACGCAGGTGGCCCACCAGCGTGTGATCGAGGCGATTGACGAGGCGCGTGCCGAGATCGGCGGCTGAGCCGTCCACCGAGGCACTCGTGCTCGATGCCTCCGCAGTGGTGGAAGCGCTGCTCGGCACCGAAATCGGCATCCGAGTCCGCGAGCGCATGCGTGGGCATCGCCTGCACGCTCCGGCTCATCTCGATGCTGAGGTGCTCTCTGTGATCGGGCGCATCCAGCGTGCCGGCGAAGTACAGGAGGAGACGGTCGAGAGAGCGCTGAGCCGGCTCGCCGCGGCCCCGATCCAGAGGCATCCCCTGCCAAGCCTGCTGGCAGGTGCATGGGCGCGACGCGCTCGTCTGCGCCTCGTAGACGCGCTCTACGTCGAGCTTGCCAGCGGCCTCGCTCCGGCTCCGCTGCTCACCACCGACGCACGACTTGCTCGCAGCCACCCCGGTGCCGAGCTCGTGCTCGCAGACTCGTAGCGGCTGCTGCGAGCTCACTCATTCCGCAATAGCCGTGCGGCGTCCTCCGGCGCGACGATATTCACGCTCAGCCCGGTCGATAGCTCCAGGCCCGCGAGGTGTGTCAGGCGCGGCACCACGTCGATGCGCCAGCAGAAGTGCTCCGCTCCCCGCGGCGCCGTCCTGACCCACATGTTCAGCGGGGGACTGGAGCCCAGGTGGCGCGCCAGCCGCGTGAGCCCGTCGTGTAGGAGCTTTGCGCCCAGCGGGCCGTCTTCCTCAAAGCGCGGGCGCGGACGGCGCGGGATGAGCATCAGCTGGAAGGGCAGCTTGGAGGCGTAGGGGGCGATCAGGACCGCCTCCTGGTCGATCGCGACGATCCGCTCCTTGCGCCTGACCTCCTCCTG
This sequence comes from Solirubrobacteraceae bacterium, assembly GCA_036008645.1. GTDB lineage: Bacteria > Actinomycetota > Thermoleophilia > Solirubrobacterales > Solirubrobacteraceae > Palsa-744. The sequence continues at coordinate 130,151 of DASYNI010000019.1, read as the reverse complement.
GAGCAGGTCGCCGAGCAGGTTCTGGCCCATCGCACGGTTGGCGTAAGCGCCGAAACGCTCGCGCTCACGAGCCACATTTGCAGGCACGAACGGCAGCGCGTAGAGCTGGGCATGGGTGTGTGGCAGCGAGGCGCCGGCCTCGCGGCGCTCGTTGACGATCAGCTGCACGTAGGCGGCGTCCTTAGCGTGCACACGCATCCGCTCCCGCCATGCCTCCATCGCCAACTGCACCTGCTCGGCGCTTAGCTGCGCAAGGCTCAGCACCGGTGTCGGCGCGTTGACGATCACCTCGTGTGCGCCGGCGGCTGGCAGGCTGCTGAAAAGCTCGGCGGCCGCAGGGGCGACCCTGCCGGTATGGCGCTGGCCGGGTTCCTGCGCAAGGCCGACAGCCGGCGCTCCCTGTAGCGTCAGCGCCGGGTAGAGGTTTGGCACGACTCGCACGCTCCAGCCGGGGGAGTCGGGAACGGACTGCGGGGATCGCAGCGCGAAGAGCTCGGGCGGCGTTTGCTGCTCGTGTCCCTCGGCGAAGGGGTCGGACTCAGAATCGATCGGCTGCGGCGGCGTGCAGCCGGGGGCGCCTCCGGGGCGCCTGGAGCGCTCGCCGGCGACGATTACACGGTCGCCGCTGAGCGGGTCGATGCGGATCTCAGGCAATCCTGATGGCTCCTCTTTGAGGGGGCGGGCGGGGAGCTGAAGATTCGCAGAGAGGCAGGCGCTCTCCCGTGCCGCCTCGACCTGCTATATCCTGGTACCAGCTCGCAGACGTGATGCGTCCGCATCCGGTGAGCATGCCGGTGGGAGCCGGCGTTCCGAGTCCAGCCGAGCCCTGCTTCCTTCGGCGACTCCATCTCGAAGCCTTAGAGCCATCCATGGCCGAGTCCACGTCAGTGGCCCTCGCGGCCGCGCCCATTCCAAGCACCGCTGAGATAAAGCGCGCACAGAGGCTCGTGCGCGAGGACTTCGTGCACGAGGGCGAGGATCCCGCCGTTGCGCTGGCCCCCGGCACGCCACGACGCAGGGCGCTAGACGGTGCGCTGGCGGAGCTCGAGCAGGGTGCCAAGCACCCATCCACCAAATGGCGGCGGCGCTACTCGCTGATGCTGGGGCTGGAACGGCTGCTCTCCCAGGAAGAGCCGAAGCTCGCCGACGGGACTGTCCTCTCCGCACACCAGGTCGATGCGCTTTCGGGCACGCTGACGGCGCTGCTGGCCGAGGCGCAGCGCGCTATCGACGCGCAGGGCAACGGCAGCCGGTCGCTGGCCGAGGAGGCCCCGGAGCTGATCTCTGTTGCGGACACCGTCCCGGGTCCGATGAACGGCGCAGGCATTGAGCCCGAGGCCGTGGATGAGGAGCCCGAGGACGACGAGGAGGATGAAGAAGAGGACGACGAGGAGCCCGCGGTCGACCTCGACGAGGACGAAGAGGACGAGGACGAAGAAGAGGAAGAGGAAGAGGAGCCTGAGGACGTCTCGGCCGACGCCGAGGAGGAGCCGCAGGATTGGGTTGAGGAGGACGAGGAGGAGATCGTTGCCGAGCAGCCCGAGGATCCCAACGCGGCTAAGCGCTTCTGGTTTGAGCATGCGACCGGCGCCGGCAAGACCGTGGCCGCGCTTGGCTTCGTGGAGGCCTCGCAGACCGGCGGCATCCTGATCCTCACCCACCGCCGCAACCTCGTCGACCAGTTCATCGGCGAGCTCAAAGACAGGGGCTACTCCAAGCGGATCTCACGGCCGCTGTACGTCGGTGAGGACTCCACCAAGGGACCGGTGACCGTCGAGACCTACCAGTGGTTTGTGCGCAACGCGGGCCGCATCTCCTCTGCCTACACGATCGTGATCTGCGATGAGGCGCACACCGCCCTGGGCGATAAGACGAGCGCCGCGATTAGGGAGTGGACGGGGCCGATCTTCATCGGCATGACCGCGACCGGTGCGCTGATCGCCCGCCACGTCACCGATCTCTTCCCCACCCAGACATCCCGCTTCGACCTCGCGCAGGCGGCGCGGCGCGGCGTGATCTCGCCGCTGCGGTGCGTGCGGATCCCGCCGGGCGTGGGCGTGCGCACGATCGCGAAGGTGCCGCTGCGGCGCGGCGAGGTGGACACCGAGTTCGACCAGGAGGAGCTGGCGCAGCTGCTCGACCAGCAGCCCTTCAACCTGGCTACAGCCGACCTCTACAAGACCCGCTTCAACAACGTGCCGGGCGTGGTCTACGCCGCCGGCGTCAAACACGCTTACAACCTGGCCGAGGCCTTCAGGGCCGAAGGCATCAAGGCTCAGGCGGTCTCCGGCGAGACGCCCAAGCGCGAGCTGGCCTCGATCCTCGCCCGGTATGAGAACGGCGAGGTCGATGTCCTGATCAACGCGCAGTTGCTGGCCGAGGGATGGAACAGTCCGCGCGCGACGCTGTGCATGCACCTGGCGCCGACCGCCTCCAAGCGCATCTATCAGCAGCGCGTGGGCCGCGTCACACGCCGGCACCCAGGCAAGGAGGCAGGGATCGTTGTGGACTTCGTGCACCCGGCCACCAAGCACGACGACCCGGTCGTCACTCTGCACTCGCTGCTCGACCGCGACGTCTACCGCGGCGGCGCGATCGTGGTGGGGCCGGTGCGGCGCGGCCGGGGCCGGCGGATGCGGGTCGAGCGCCGCGTGCTGCCGGTCTGCGCCGATGAGGAGCGGCGGTTCCAGGTCTTCGAGCGCGAGCTCTGGCGGATCGCGGTTGAGAACCTCGACTGGGGCGAGCAGCACCTGTGGGCGGCGCTTGCGGGCGCGCGCGTGCAGCCGGGTGGCTGGCGCAAGGCGCGCGCGATGCTGCACTTCGACAAATCCGGCGAGCTGAAGAGCAGGTTCCTGATCACCGCGGTTCAGCGCAACAAGAACGCCCAGCTGCGGCTGCGAGCGCTGACCGACGTGGCCACGCTGCGCAACGCCGACGCCTTCGACACCGCTGTGGACATAGTCGGCGGCTGGCAACGCGACGAGCGCCGCGAGGGCGTGAAGGTGCTGATGCGAGCGCTGGCCGAGCGGCGGATCGGCCGCCGCGACCAGGCCAACGCCTGGATCTGGCGGACGGCGGAGTACACGCGCGAGATCCACGAGGAGTACGCCGTGCAGCGCTGGCCGGAGACCAAGCGGCTGCTGGGACTGCTCGTCAACTCCTCCGGTGCCGCGCACGCCCGCAACGCGCGCAAGCTGGTGCAGGCTTCGCGCAAGCAGGACCGGCGCCTGGCTGCCGCGCTGCTGGCCGCGGCGCTCGCGCACACGCCCGAGGCTGAGGAGGTGCTGCGCGGGGCGCGCACACGCATGTCGCGCAAGCCGCAGGCGCTTGCACGCGAGCTGCTACGCAATTTCCCCAAGCGGCGCGGCAAGGGGGCGCGGCGCAAACGGCGCCGGATCGAGGACGGCGCGCAGGGCAGGGGCGCCGCGGGCCAGGTCGCGGTGCAGGCAACCGTGGGACAGGCACCCACAGAGCATGGAGGCGAGTCGGATGGCGCGCCGTCGCGTGAGTCTGTGGCCGACGGTCTGGAGGCCGAAGTTGCGAGCGTGAACGGCGCAGAAGAGGCGCGCGAGACGGTCCGGGAGAAGCCCAGGTCTGCCAGGCGGACGCGGAAGGTCAATGTGGGCTCGGCCGCCGGCGAGGCGGTCGCGGAGCAGGTCGCAGGGGAGCCTGCGGAGAAGGGGGAGGCACAGCCGGCAACGCCCCGCAGGCGCACGAGCGCCAGGAAGCCCGCGACGAGCGAGGGCGCGAGCGAGAAGACAGCTCCCGCCAAGACGCGGTCGAGGGCAAGGGCCGTCAAGGCGGCTGCATCCGCGAATGGAGAGGTCGAAGATGCGCAGGCGGCCGCGGATGCAGCCAAGCCGGCGCGGCGGCGGACAGCCAAACCGCGGACGAAGGCTGTCAAGCCGAGCGCCGCAGGCGCAGAGAACGGCTCCGATTCCTCAGCGGATCCGGACGCGCTCGAGACTGTCTAGCCGCGGCGCTCCGACACGCGTGCTGGGTTCGCCGGCGTGACCTCTCCCGAATCGAGCTCCACAGTCGACCCATCCTGCGTTCTGAGTAGCAATCCGCCGCGATCGCTGACTCCTTCGGCGTGTCCCACGCCGTGCTGCCAGGCGACCTGGCTGCCGATCAGCGCGTCGCGGCTGCGCCAGGCGGCGAGGGTCTGCGCTACAGGGGCGGCCAGGCGTTCTTCCAACGCCTGCAGCAGAGCAGCCAGCGTTGGCTCGATCTCATCTGAAGGCTTGCCCAGCGTGGCCGCGGTGCCTCGGACCTCCTGGGGCAGGCCTGCGAGATCCACCGCCACGTTTACGCCGATGCCGAGCACGAGCCAGCGCTCCTGGGGGCGCCCCTCGATCAGGATGCCGGCCAGCTTGGCAAGATCTGCATAGTTGCCCGATGTCACCGATCCGCCCCCGGTGGCGCGTGTCGGTGCGTCGGTGGCTCCTCTTCGGAGCACCACGTCATTTGGCCACTTCACAAGCGCCTGTGGGCCGACGATGTCGCACACCGCCACTGCGGCTGCGAGCGGCAGCAACGCGGGCTCCCGCTCCGACGCGCTCCAGCGCAGTAGCAGGGACATCAACAGCGCGCTGCGTGGCGTAGCCGCCCACCTGCGGCCGTGGCGCCCGCGGCCTGTCGTCTGCTCCTCCGCGGTCACGAGCGTTCCGTGTGGAGCGCCACGCTGCGCCAGCTCGCGTGCGCGGTCGTTGGTTGAGTCGGTCCTGCGCAGGTGGACGCGGGGATGGCCCAGCCGGTTGCGGGGGCCGGGTGTCCAGTGCTCGGTGCTGGCTGGCAGCGTGCATCTCATCGCGGCCGCACCTCGACGGTGTCGCCGTGGCAGAGGCCGAGCGTTTGCGCGGCCGAGCCTTCGTTGACCGCGAGCGCAACCATCTCGCGTGCATCCAGGTAGAGCAGCAGGGCACCCGGAGGCACGTCGGCGAAGGTACGGGCGTGGATCGCTGCACCGAGCTGCCCATGCGCCTCGATCTGCACCTCTGATGCCAGTCGCAGGCCGATCGACTCCAGCTGCTCTGCGGTGCCGTCCAGCGCGACGTTTCCGAAGTGGTCGACGTTCACCACGTGCGCGTGCAGAGTCCCACCCAAGGTTCGGGCCGCTGGCAGCAGGAGACCCTTCAACACGGTGGGATCGAGAGGCTCTCCGACCGACTCCGGCTGGGCGCCGTCCGCGAGCGCGGCAGCGACCGGGGCGAAGAGGTCCCGGCCGTGGAAGGTATCGGACACCGGTAGCAGCCGCTCAGGCGAGGCGCCGAGATCAAACGCCTCGCTGACGCCGCCCAACACGCCTGCGGCAGGAGCCAGCAGCCCGTTGTCGGGGCCCACGAGCCAGCGCTCCTCGTGTCGGGTCCGTAGTGCCACTGCCCTGCGTGCCATTGCGCCGCCTGCGCCCACGCCGGGGTCCACGACCGCGAGGTGCACGCCGGCCGGCATGAAGCGCACACTGTCGCGCAGCGTGCGGGCGCCGACCAGCACGTCCTGGGGTGGGATCTCGTGAGTGATGTCGATCACGCGCGCCCGCGGGCAGCGCCGGGCGATTACGCCGTGGCAGATGCCAACGAACTCATCCTGCAGGCCGTAGTCGGAGAGGAAGCTGATGAATGGGTTGCCATCGCTCACGCGATGCACGGTACGCGATGGAGGCCGGCGAAGCCTGTGCCCGTCACCTAGGTGACCATATCTTCCGCGAACGGTCGTGGCGAAACGGCCGAGTGGGTGCATGATGCGGGGCTCGGCAGCCGGAGAGCCCGGCCGCCAAGCCACCCCAAGACAGGCCCGGCCGCTCAAGCGACCGGGCCTGTGGGCTGCCGGCTCTGCGCCCGCGTCGTCGCTCTGGGCTACGCCCAGGTCAGTGTGCCGGATTCGACTTTGTCGACAAAGTTGCCCGTCAGCGTGCCTGATTCTTCTAAGGCGTATGCACAGAACGCACCTTCACCCTTGGAAATCAGTTTCGCGATATTGAATTCCATCAAGAGTTCGCCGTTGGATAAGTTCTGGAATTTGATCACTTTCACGGGTCCTTGGGCGATCATCGTCATGACGCAGCCCGTCGTTTCAACGACGAATGCTTCCCCGAGCGTCACCGATTCGTTGGCGTTGACATCCCAAAAGGGGCTCGACGTTTTGGCTCCAACAAAGCCGAACGCTGTGCACCCGGCCCATTTGAGAGGGAGTTCGAGAACTTCGGTTTTCAAGCCCCCCGCCGTGCCGCCTACGGTGACGCTCGTGCACGTTATGGTCCCTCCTTTGGTTTTGAATACCATATTGGATGCGTTCGCGCCTTTCATGGCGCCGGTTTTGCTCACAGTGAATTCGTGAGCGCTCGCGGTGGCACCGACTGCCGCGAGCAAACCCATGGTGGTCAGACATGTGCACAGCGCCGTGACGATTTGTGTCCGTCTCATCTGATCTATCTCCTGGCTCTTTGATGTTGTCGTCAGTGGCTGCGCGATAGTCACGATCTGCCCGAGCCTGGCTACCTCCGCGGACCCTGAACGACCTGACCCAGAGCAACCTAGGTCCGACTGCCGTCATGTCAAATCACCGCTCATAAGTGAGTCGATCGCCCGGCGCTGCGTTCTCGCGTCGGCAGGCCACCCTGCAACGGAGACAACGTATGCAGATGTTTCTCAATGCCGTGCGCTGCGTGCGGTCGGTTGCCGGCCGGCGCGAGAACGCAGCGCCGGCGTCTATCCGGCGCCGCCGCGGAACGACTGTGCGTTGGCCAGCAACGCATCGACCAAGCCGTCGATGTCGTGGCGTTGCGCCTCCACGTCGGGCGTCAGGCCGTGCTCCTTCAGCGTCTCAGTCGTCACAGGGCCGATCGAGACGATCCGCGTCGACTTGGAGAGTAGAGGGTTATCCGTTGCCGGTGTATCGCCTTGCTGTACCGATTCCAGGAAGAACCGCACCGTCGAGGAGGAGGTGAAGGTGATGTAGTCCGCACTGCATGCGGCGCTCAGCTCCTGCGCTGAGAGCGGCTCGGCGACGGTCTCATACAGCGCCAGCACATCCACCTGCGCGCCCAGCGCGCGCAGCGCCTCCGGGAGCACGTCGCGGGCCTCCGCGGCGCGGGCGATCAGGACCCTGCCGATCTGCAGCTTGCCGAGTGACTCGGCAAGCGACTCGGCGAGAAAGCGCGGTGGGATCACGTCTGCGCGGATGCCATGGGCGGCGAGCGCTGCGGCAGTTCCCGGGCCGATCGCGGCGATCCTCGTCCCAGCCAGCGCTCGCGCGTCGCGCCCACCCGCCGCCAGCCGCTCGAAGAGCAGCTCTGCGCCGTTGGGGCTGGTCAGGCAGATGAGGTCGTAGGGGGCAGGGTCGAGCGGCGGGCCGGGCAGCGGCGTGATCCGGATCACGGGTGCCTGGATCACTTCGGCGCCAAGCTCGGTCAGGCGCTGGGCGAGACCGCTCGCCTGCGTGCGCGCTCGGGTGACAGCGACGGTGATGCCGCCGAGCGGCATGGTTTCGCGCCAGGTCAGCTGTTCGCCGAGCGCTGCGACCTCCCCGACGACCGTAATCGCAGGCGCTTTGATTTGCTCTCGCTCGACGCGCACTGCGATGTCCGAGAGGGTGCCGGCGATCACACGCTGCAGGGGGAGGGTCCCGCGTTCGATCACCGCGACCGGTTGCTGTGCGGGACGGCCTGCGGCGATCAGGCCCGCCGCGATCTGCGGTAGCGAAGCGATCCCCATGTAGAAGACAAGCGTCCCTGGGAAGACCGCGAGGGCTGGCCAGTCGAGCTCGGTCTGCTTTTCTGTCGCCCCCGTGATCAGTGCGACCGCGGTCGAGAGCCCTCGATGGGTGACGGGGATGCCCGCGTAGGCGGGGGCGGCAACGCCCGCGGTCACGCCAGGGACGATCTCGAACGGGATGCCAAGCTCGCGCAGCGCAAGCGCCTCCTCGCCACCGCGGCCGAAGACGAACGGGTCGCCGCCCTTTAGGCGCAGCACGCTGCGGCCCTGTTTGGCGCGGTCGATCATCAACGCCTGCGTCTGATCCTGGGGCACAGAAGGGCCGCCGCCCTGCTTGCCGACGAACAGCAGCTCGGCGTCGGGCCTTGCGCCATCAAGGGCACTGGCCGGGATCAGGCGGTCGTAGAGGATCACGTCTGCCGTGGCAATCAGCTCCAGGGCCCTGGCCGTCAGTAGCCCGGGGTCGCCAGGGCCGGCCCCGGCCAGGTACACGCGGCCCGGCTGTTGCGTGGCGTCGCTCACGGCGCCATTGCCTCCGCGTGGGCGAGCATCTCGTTCGCGCCGACCGAGATCATCCGCCTGGCGAGCGCTTGCGCCAGCTGCACTGGGTCCTCGCCCTCCAGCTCGTCTGCGATCCAGGCCGAGCCATCCGGCAACCCCACCCATCCGCGCAGCCGCAGCATGCCCACGCCATCTGGAGTGCACCATGCGCCCAGCGGGGTGTTGCAGCTGGCCTGCAACGCCCGTGCAAGCTCGCGCTCGGCCTGCAGGCAGGGCAGCGCGGTGACGTCGGTGATCGCCTCGGCGGCTGCAGCGGCGCGCTGATCATCGGCGCGCCCCTCGAGTGCAAGCGCTCCCTGGCCTGGAGAGGGCACGAAAGTCTCAGGGTCCAGCCTGGCGCCGATCTCCTGCTCACGCTGCAGGCGCTCCAAGCCTGCGCGGGCGAGCACGATCGCGTCGAAGTGACTAGAGAGCTTGGCCAGCCGCGTGTCGACATTGCCGTTGAGCTCGCGGACCTGGAGGTCCGGGCGCGCGGCCAGCAGTTGTGCGGCACGTCTCAGGCTGCTCGTGCCGACCGTTGCGCCATAAGACAGCTCAGTGAGGCTGCCTGCGCCGCAGATCACATCTTCCGCCGGGGCTCGCTCGGGCACGCCGAGCAGCGCGAGCCCGCCCGCAAGCTCGCCCGGGACGTCCTTGGCCGAGTGCACTGCGAGGTCGATCTCGCCCTCCAGCAGTGCCTGCTCGATTGTGTCCACCCAGCGCGACTTCTCGCCGCCGGCGCCGGAGCGCTGATCGCCGCTCGTCCTGATCACTACGACCTCTGCCCCTCCAAGCAGCTTCGCGACGTGGTCTGCCTGGACGCGCGCGAGGCTGCTCCCGCGCGAGCCGATCCTCATCCGCGTTCGCGACCTGAACGCAGCGGCCGCACTTCCGCCAGCGGTGAGGACGGCTGATCCTCCGCCGCCGCCGGCGCCTCCTGGGCGTCGTCGAGGCCGAACAGCTCCCTGACCAGTTGCAGGCCGGCGTGGCTGCGGCGCTCTGAGAGGCTGCGCAGCCTCAGCGTTGGCTCGTGTAGCAACCGGTTGGCGACCGCTTTGGCGATCGCCTCCACGCGCGCGAGATCCCGCTGCGATGCGCTCTCCCAGCGGCCGGAGTTCTCGGCCAGGATCTGGGCGACGAGGCTGTCGGCCTGCTCATGCAGCGCGCTTACGGTCGGCAGCGCGTCCTGGTGGCCCAGCCAGCGCGCGAAGCGCCTGATCTCCTCCTCGACTATCTCTTCCGCTTGTGGAAGGATCTCTGCGCGCGCGCCTAGATTGCGCGCGATCACTGCCTGCAGGTCGTCGATGTCGTAGAGGATCACGCCGTCGATCTGCGCGCAGCGCGGGTCCACGTCGCGGGGCACGGCGATGTCGATCAAAAGCAGCGGCCGCCCCGTGCGGCCGGTCATCACCTGCGAGAGCTCCTCCTCGCCCACGATTGGGTGCGGCGAGGAGGTGGAGGAGACGACGATGTCGGCCTTGGCCAACTGCTCGGGCAGCCGGTCCAGACCGACCACCGATCCGCCGAAGCGGTTGGCGATGCCAAGCGCGCGGTCGGCGTGGCGGTTGGCCACGAACACCGTGCCCGCGCCCTGGTCGGCCAGCGCCTGGGCGGTCAGCTCGCTGGTCTCGCCGGCGCCGATGATCACCACATGACGCTCCTGCAGCGCTCCCAGTACGCCGGTCGCCAGGTCGACCGCGACCGAGGGGACGCTGACCCGGCGCTCGCTGATCTTGGTTTCGCTGCGCACCCGCTTGCCGGTTGTAAGCGCCGCGGCGAAGAGCCTGTTGGTCAACGGGCCGGCTGTACCTGTCTGGCTTGCCAGCTCGTGTGCGCGGCGGATCTGGCCCTGGATCTCGGCCTCGCCGATCACCATTGACTCAAGACCCGAGGCGACCCGGTAGAGCTGGCGGGCGGCCTCGCAGTTGCGCGGGGAGTAGATCGCGTCGGTCAGCTCCGTGGGCCGGATGCCGGCCCGCTCACAGAGCAGGCGGAGCACCTCCGCCTCGGCCTTGACCGGGTCGCCGACGACGAGGTAGATCTCGGTGCGGTTGCAGGTGCAGATCAGCACCGCCTCATGCACGTGCTCGCTGCCGATCGCCTGCCTTGCGAAATCGGCGGCGTGCGCCTCGGTGAAGGCCAGCCGTTCGCGCAGCGCCACCGGCGCGGTCTTATGCGAGACGCCCAATGCGAGCAGCTCGGAGGTCACGACGCCTCCTCGCGCGCGTCTGCGCTGTCCCGTAGGTCGGCCAGCTCGCGCTCGACGCGGCGCACACGCACCGACATGATCGCGACGTAGATCAGCACGATCAGGAACACGGCTATGTATGCGGCGGCGACGTAGCCGACGGCTTCTTTGAGGGGCATCTAAGGGGCCTGCCTTCCGATCATCGGCGTGGTCAGCGCCGGCTCTCCCAGGGGCGCGCTGGAAGATCCGGAGCTAGCGCCGAGCTCAGGCTCGGCGCTACGGCGCCTGGCCGGAATCTCTTCGCCGGAGAGCTTGCGGCGCAGGGCCTTGAGCTGCCAGCGGGCGTGCTTGGCGGTCATCTCAAAGCGCCAGAGAGTTATGTACAGCAGCGCGAAGGCGATCAGCGAGATCAGGAATGTGAAGGCCATCGGCCCCGGTAGTTTCGAGCTCCCCAGCACTCGCGGGTGCAGGTAGGCGGTGGAGAGCCGCACCGCGATGAAGTTCAGCGGCACGAATGCGCCGGCGGTGATCGCGAACACCGAGGCGTAGCGGGCCTGGCGCTCGGGGTCCTCGATCGAGAAGCGCAGTGGCTGGTAGGTGGCGTAGAGCAGGATGATGATCAGGAAGGAGACGAGCGTCGGCTCGCTCCAGACCCACCAGTGCCCCCAGGAGCCCTTTGCCCAGATCGAACCGCAGATCAGCACGCCGATGCCGAAGATCAGGCTCATGTGGATCGCCACGTATGAGCGCAGATCCCAGCGCGGGTCGCGCGTGCGCAGATGCATGATCGCCATCGCCCCGGCTGCCACGAAGCCGGCCAGGCAGACGATCGCCAGTGGCACATGCAGGTAGAAGATCCGCTGCAGGAAGCCTTCGGTGGCTTCTTCGGGCGCGTAGAAGAACGCGAGCCCAAGGGCCAGACCGATCATCACCACCGTGGCGATGGCCAGGGTGCGCAGGCTGCCGCCGTAGAGCGTTTGCCTGCGATCTGGCTGGCGGCTCCGCTCATCCCGGCGCCGCCGCATCTCAGTGGAGCCGGCCGGCTGCCGGCTGCTCGTACTCACTAATCCTCCAGGAGGAAGTCGAACACTGCATAGGCGATCAGCCCGAACACAAGATCATAGAGGCCGATCAGCAACAGCCATCGTAGACCGGGAGCCCCGCCCACCCCGCCGTGGTGGCCGCTTGAGAGCAGCGGCGAGCAGGCGCGCGAGCCGCCGATCGCGATCGGGACCAGCAGCGGCAGCGCGATCAACGGGCCGATCAGGTCCCGCGCGCGCGTTCTGACCGCAAGCGCAGCCACGAACGTGCCGATCACCGCGAGGCCGAGATCCACCAGCGCCAGCACCCCGATCAGATCGGGCAGCGCGTTTGCCAGCGAGGAGCCGAGCAGCAGCAGCGCGAAGGCCGGCACCGCAACGATCTCCAGCACGACCAGGTAGATGCCAAGCGCACAGACCTTGGCGATCAGCATCGCCGAGCGGTCCACGGGGGCAAGCAGCAGCGCGTCGAAGCCGCCCTGCTCCTCGTCTGCCACGAACAGCCGGTTGATCCCGAGCATGCCGGCGAACAGCAACGTGACCAGCAGGATGCCCGCCGCCAGGTCGCCTTGCACCGAATTGCGGTTTAGCGCGAAATGGAAGACCACGAACGTGCTCAGCGAGAACAGCGCCATGCCCGGCACCGACTCCAGCGTGCGCAGCTCGACTAGCAGCTCCTTGCGCAGCAGGGCGAGCACGACTGCTCTCAGGCGCGGGGGATGCCTGGGCTGGGCGCCAGGAGCCTCGGCACCCTGCCGTTGAGCGGCCTGGACACTCATCGATATAGCTCCATCAGCTCCTCCTGATGCACCTGCTCGGCGGGTGCGATCAGAGCCATGCGCCCACCACGCAGGCCGAGTACCACGTCGGCCTCGGCGATCGCGCTGCGCGGGTCGTGGCTGACGATCACGCGGGTGCGGGGTCGATCGGGGTCGGTTCCACGGCCGATCAGCGGCTCGACCAGCTCGGCAGCGGCCGGGTCGAGGTTCGCGCGCGGCTCATCGAGCAGCAGCAGCTCCGGATCGTGCAGCACCGTCCTTGCGACTGCCACGCGCTGGACCATGCCACGCGAGAGGGTCCGCACGGGCTCCTCCGCGCGCCTGCTCATCCCCACCGCGTCGAGCACCTCCTGCACTCGCTGCGCGCCCACGCCGTGCAGGCGCGCGTGAAAGGTGAGGTTCTCGCGCGCCGTCAGCTCCCGGTAGAGCAGCGGCTCGTGCGTGAGCAGCCCGATCCGGCCGCGCACCGCCCACGCCTGATCGGGCAGGCTCACCCCCAGCACCTGCACGCCGCCCTCATGCGGGCGAAGCAGCGTCGCTAGCAGCCGCAGCAGCGTGGTCTTGCCGGCGCCGTTTGCGCCGAGCACACCGAGTGTCTGTCCCTCCACGAGCTCCAGCGAAACTCCTGCGAGCGCCTCGCGTTCGCCGTAGCGGCGGACGACCCGGTCGAGCTTCAGTGCCAGCACGTTAGTGGACCACTTAAGCGCGGGACAGGCGCGACTCCTGCGCCTCCTGCGCGGCGGCGATCAGCTCCCGCACGCGCGCTGTCTCGCCGGCTGCCAGCAGCTGCACCGGATCGGGGTCGCCGCCCACAATCCCCTCGAAGAAGTCTCTGCGCTCCTGGTAGGTGGGCAACGTCGCCTTCGCCCATCCGCGCACGTCGTTGAGCATCACCGCCAGTTGCGCATAGTGCTCACCGAACATCTGCGAGATATCCCGCTTCATACGCTTGGCCAGCGCGGGCGAGGCTCCTGCTGTCGAAATCGCGATCGCCAGCGGGCCGGTGCGCACGATCGCCGGCAGAATGAAGTTGCACAGCGGCGGCACATCGACGACGTTGACGAGCATCGCCTGGCTCTCGGCGTCCTCGTAGACGGCGATGTTGACGTCGGTGTCGTCCGTGGCCGCGATCGCCAAGAAGACGCCTTCCAGGTCCGCGGGGCCTTCGTAGGCGCGCTGCTCCCAGGAGATCGAGCCCTCGGCTGCAAGTTGCTGCAGCTCTTGGTTGGCGTCAGGTGCGATCAGCGTGACGTGTGCCGAGCAGGCAAGCAGTCCCTCGACCTTCTCCAGGCCGATCTCGCCGCCGCCGACTACAACGCAGCGCCTGTCCGTGAGCTTCAGGCAGGCGATGTAGAACGGCGTCTGCAGCATGTCCGCCACGCAGCTCTGGTCGCAGATCCCTCTGCGCAGCTGACAGACGCACTCCTTACCTGCATAGGCCTGGGCTGGCATCGCTTACAGGTTAGGGGCTATCCCGTTAGGCCCGCGCGCCCGGATGCGGCCGGTTGCCCTCAGCGTCGCACGAACGTGCGAGCCCCCGCCCGCGCTAGCGCAATCGCTCCGCCGCGCCACGCCATGCTGCGATCGGATTCCCGCGCCGAGCGCAGCCGCACCGCCGCCTTGGCCGCCCGCTCCAGGCTGCTGCCGTATGGCCCCCACCACAGTCCGCGCATCCGCGGCGGGTCCCAAGTGATCAGCTTTTCCTGAGCGCAGGCCCGCAGCCCCGCCTGACCGAGCGTGCGGCCAAGACCGCCGCCGGCTGCGGCGCCCCAGGGCCCGCCCGTGACCATCGGGCTGGGGAGATGATCGTTCAGCCACACCATTCCGGCGCGCAGCTCGCGCGCTATTCGCAATGCGCCGTGCTTGTCGGCACTCCAAACTGAGGCGCCCAGTCCCGGATCGCCCATGTTGGCCAGGGTGATTGCCTCCTGCACCGATTCGACCGCAGTGACTGCGATCACCGGCCCGTCGATTGCAGTCTGCATCAGTTGCATCTGCGGGTTCACATCCATGAGCACGGTGGGCGCATAGAAGGCGCCGTCGCAGCCGGGTGGCATCTGCGGCAGCGGACCGCCGCACAACATTCGCGCGCCTTCGGGGAGCGCACTCTCGACCAGCTCCTGTACCCGCTGCAGCCGTCGCTGGGAGGCCAGTGGGCCGACCTGGGTGCGCGGGTTGGCTGGATCGCCGATTCGCATCGCGCTTGCGCCCGCGACCAGGCGATCCAGGAATCGCGCCTGCAGCTCGCGCGCGACGTAGATGCGCTCGACGCAGCCGCGGGCCTGACCGGCGCCGGCGGTGCCCGCCCACAACGCACCGGCGACCGCACGGTCCACGTCGGCGTCTGCCAGCACGAGCATCGCGTCCTTGCCGCCGAGCTCGAGCGTGACCTCTGTCTCGCGCGCGACGCATTCGCGCGCGAGCATCCGGCCGGTCGCCGGCGAGCCGGTGAAGAGGACCTTATCCACGGGCGCCTGGGTGAGCGCGACGCCGACGTCGGCATCGCCGTGCAGCACTCGCACGAGCCCCTCCGGCAAGCCGGCTCTGCGCACGATCGCCGCGATTCGCTGCGCCGTCATGCACGCTCGTCTGGCCGGCTTGAAGATCACGCCGTTGCCGGCCAGCAGCGCACCGGCGATCTGTCCGAGCGGCTGGGCCAGCGGTGCGCTGCCGGCGCCGATCACCGCGATCACCCCGAAGGGCTCCTGCTCCACGCGGGCGCGCTTGGCAGGGGCGATTGAGCGGTGCACGGGCACTCTGCGACCTGTGAGCGCCCGTGCGCCGCTGTCGGCGATCCAGATCAGCGCGTCGACGGCGGCCAGCGCCTCGAGCGCCGCTACCTCCGCCGCCGGGCGGCCCTGCTCGGCGCAAAGCGTCTCCACGATCTCATCCAACTCGTCGATGATCGCCTGCGCCATCGCCCGTACATAGCGGGCACGGTCGGAGATACGCAGCAGCGCCCAAAGCGGCTGCACCTCCCTTGCGGCCGCGACCTCGGCGGCCACGCACTCCGGTGCTGTGGCCATCACCGTCCCCAACAGCCTCCCGGTTGCGGGGCTGCGGGACTCGATCTGCTCCTGTCTGACGGACCCGACCTGCGCCGGCCCGGCGGATTGCGCCTGCGCCATGAAGCGATTATTCCGCCTGCACCGGCGCGGTCAAAGACGGCCAGCGCTTCAGTTTTCTCAGCAGGTTGCCGACGAGGAGGGTCGAAGACGTATGCGACAGGTTGCGGAGGTGCTGCCAGGTCGCGGCACGCGGAAGAGGAGGCTCAATTGTTTGGCAGGACTCAACGGCTGGCAATAGCGGCGCTGGGGTGCGCTGCGGCGATTGGCCTTGCCGCTTGTGGGGGCAGCGGCGGAACCGGCAAAACCAGCTCTGCGGTCGGCCCGGCCACGGTTGTGGCCGCCAGCGCACCGGACTCGCTCGACCCGCAGGTCGGTGTGACGACCTCCTCCACCGAGGCGACCTGGAACGTCTATCTGGGTCTTTACACCTACGCGCACGCCAATGGCACCGCGGGTACGAAGGTGATCCCTGCGCTTGCCGCCGGCCTGCCGCGCATCACCGACGGCGGCACCTTCTACAGCACGACCCTGCGCAAAGGGCTCGTGTTTTCCGACGGGACACCTGTCAAGGCCAGCGACTTTACCTACGCGATCGAGCGCGCGATCAAGCTCAATTGGGAAAATAAGAGCTTTCTCACCGAACACATCGCTGGCGCCGAAGCCTACGACCAGGGCAAGGCCAGCTCGATCTCCGGGATCAGCACCGACGACGCCACCGGAGCGATTCAGATCAAGCTGACCGCGCCATACGGTCCGTTTCTGAACGTGCTCGCATTTCCGGCTGCAGGGCTGATCCCGTCGACCACGCCGATCAAGGCGCTGCCGAACGACCCGCCGCCGGGCGTCGGTCCCTATGTGATCGCGCACGTGCTGCCCGGGCGCTCCTTCGAAGAGCAGATCAACCCGCGCTGGGCTGCGCAGGCGATCCCGGGGATTCCCACGCCGAGCGTCGCGATTCAGGTCAAGGTCCAGAGCAACCCCGGCTCGCAGGCCGACGAAGTGCTCTCGAACTCTGCGGACCTGTTCGACTGGAACACGCCGCTGCCGCCCACCTCCGTACGGCAGGCCAAGCAGGAAGCCTCTGACCGTTACAGCGTGGAACCGGTCGCGCAGGTCAGCTTCTTCTTCTTGAACACTTCGGTTGCGCCATTTAACAGCCTGTCGGCGCGCATGGCAGTGGAGACGGCGCTCAACCGCGCTGCTTATGTGCGGCTTGCCTCCGGGTACCTGCGGCCAGGCTGCTACTTGGTGCCGCCGCAGATCATCGGGTACTCCCACTCCTCCTGCCCGGGCGGCGAACCGACCGGGGAAGGCGATATCGCCAAGGCGAAGCAGATGGTGCGCGAATCGGGCACGGCGGGACAGCCGGTCACTGTTTGGGGTCCAAGCGACTCTCCGCACCGCGAATTCGTCGACAACTTCGCGCAGATGCTCGACGCGATCGGCTACAAGGCCAACGAGCGCGTGATCTCGCCGTCCACCTATTACCCGACGGTTGCCAAAGTGGCCACCAAGGCTCAGGCGGGCTTTGCTGAATACACCCAGGATTTTCCCAACCCGGTCGACTTCGACCAGCTGGTCGACGGCAGCTCGATTCAGCCGGAAGCAAACCACGACTTCAGCCTGGCACGCGACAGCTACATCGACTCCGAAATCGAAGCGCTCGGCAAGGTGCCCGCCTCGCAGCTGCCCTCGGTGGTGGCGCGAGCCGAAGCACTGACCGATCACATCTCCCACAATGCCTACGTCGCGGTGATCGGCTATCAGGAGGCGCCGAAGCTCACCTCAGACCGCGTCGACTTTGGGGCACTGGTCTTCAGTCCCGTCTACGGACCCGACTGGACCACCCTGAAGCTGAAGTAAGGGAGTGGCTTGGGTCAGCGCGGCGCACTGAGGCGGCTGCTGCACGAGCGCTCCGCTGTGATCGCGGGCGCCGTTCTGGCCGCGATCGTGCTGGCATGCCTGCTGGCGCCCGTCTATGCGGGCGACATCGCTCACACGGGCCCGGACGCCAACCACATCACCGAGAAGATCACAGTCTCGGGCAAACGGCTGGAAGTCGTCTCTCCCACGGGCGTGCCCACCGGGCCGACCTGGACGGGACGCTTCCTGCTCGGCGCCGACCCCAACGGCCGCGACGTGGCGGTACGGCTGCTCTACGGCGGGCGCAACTCGCTGGAGATAGCGGCGATCGCCACGGTGCTGACGATCGTGCTGGCGGTGGTGGTGGCGCTGCTGGCCGGGTGGTTTGGCGGTCTGCTGGACACGTTGCTCTCGCGCGCCATGGACTTGATCTGGTCTTACCCGGTGCTGCTACTCGGGGTGGCGCTCGGCGTCACGCTCGCTGTCTCGGGCATAGATCTCGGCTTCGCGACGTTGCGTGGCGGCTCGCTGCTGTTGCCCGCGCTGATCATCGGCGTGGTCTACGTCCCCTACATGGCCCGGCCGCTGCGCGCCCAGACGATCGAGCTGCGTCGCCGCGAGTTCATCGACGCGGCCCGCCAGCAGGGCCTCTCCGGGCTGAGGATCATGCTCGGCGAGATCCTGCCCAACCTCGCCAGCAGCATCCTCGTCTTCACCCCGCTGCTGCTGGCCAACGCGATCCTGCTGGAGTCCGGGCTCTCCTTTCTCGGCGCCGGCGTCCAGGCGCCCGCCCCCTCTTGGGGCACGATGATCGCCGAAGGCACGCGCCTGATGCCCGAAGCGATCCACCTGGTGCTCGCGCCCGGCCTGATGCTGCTCGCCGCGGTGGTGAGCGCCAACGTGTTGGCGGAGGCGGCGCGCGACGCGCTGGACCCGCGCTCGCAGCGTTTGCAGGTGCGCCCGACGGCGGGCGGCCTTGATAGAGGCGCTCCCGAGGGCGCGCAGGACGGCGCCCCGGCGTTGATCGAAGGGCAGGCGGCATGAGCGCCGTGGCGCAGGCCCGCTCGCTGCCGACACGCAGGGGTGGGCATCCGTTGTTGGCCTTCGCGGTCCGCCGCTTGGCCGCGATGGTGCTCGTGCTGTTTGCGATCTCGCTGCTGACCTTCCTGATCTTCCAGGTGATTCCCAACGGCGATCCGGCGCTGCGGCTGGCAGGCAAGCTGGCCACCGCTCAAGAGATCAAGGACATCCGCATCCAGTGGGGGTTCGACAAGCCGATCTGGGTGCAGTACCTGCGGATGATGGAACAGATCTTCACCGGCAAAGTGATCTCCTACACACAGCGGGTGAACGTGATCGATGAGGTGGGCGAAGCCCTGCCGGCGACGATCTCCCTGACCGTGGGGGCAAGCGTGCTGTGGCTGATGCTGGGCGTCGGCCTCGGTCTGATGGGCGCGCTGCTGGCGCGCGGTGGGCGCCTTGCGCGCATCGGCGATCGCGCGCTCGGCGCGCTGGCGATGACGGGCATCTCGATGCCCGCATTCCTGGTCGGTGATCTGCTGCTCTTCTACCTGGGCTACAAGCTGCGCCTCTTCCCGCTCGGCGGCTACGTGCCGCTGACAGAAGACCCTTGGCAGTGGCTTACCCACATGATCCTGCCTTGGCTCTCGCTGACGGTGCTCTTCGCCGGCTTCTACTCCAGGGTCCTGCGTGCGAGCATCCTTGACACGATGGGCGAGAGCTACGTGCGCACCGCGCGCGCGAAGGGCATCTCCTCCCGGCGGGTGATGCTCGCGCACGTGCTGCGCAACAGCCTGCTGCCGATCGTTTCGCTGTGGGGCCTTGACTTCGCGGCAGTGCTCGGCGGTGGTGCGCTGCTGACCGAGACCGTTTTCAACCTCCACGGGGTGGGGCAGTATGCGGCCGAATCGACCCAGCGCCTGGATATCCCGCCGATCCTCGTGATCACGCTGCTGACCGCGTTCGTGGTCGTGGTGCTGAGTGCGGTTACCGACCTGCTGCAGGCGGCACTGGACCCGCGGGTGAGGCTTCGGTGATGCAGGCGTCGACTGAAGCGCAGCCCGTGAGCGGTGTAAACATGGAGCCCTCTACGCCCGCGCAGGGGGCGCCGCTGCTCAGCGTGCGGGATCTGAGTGTCACCTTCCACGGCGGCCGTGGTGTCGTACAGGCCGTCGCCGGCGTCTCCTTCTCGGTTGCGCCGGGGGAAGCGCTTGCGATCGTCGGCGAGTCCGGGTCGGGCAAGTCAGCGACGGCGCTCAGCCTCACCGGCCTGACGCGCGAGGCGGGGGCGCAGCTGCACGGCAGCATCGAGTTCGAGGGGGCCGATCTGATGGGCGCCTCGCAGATCCAGCTGCGGCAGGTCCGTGGTGCGGGGATCGCAATGGTCTTTCAAGACCCGATGAGCGCGCTGAACCCAGTTCAACGGATCGGCAGCCAGATCGCCGAGCAGGTGCGCGCGCATGGGGACATCTCCAAGGCGCAGGCCGGCGAACGGGCGGTGGCGGCGCTGCAGGCGGCGGGCGTGCCCGAGCCGCAGCTGCGCTCGCGGTCCTATCCGCACGAGCTCTCCGGTGGGATGCGCCAGCGCGCAATGATTGCGATGGCGCTCTCCTGCTCGCCTCGGCTGCTCGTGGCCGACGAGCCTACGACCGCGCTCGACGTGACCGTCCAGGCTCAGATCCTGGCTGAGCTGCGGCGACTGCGGGAGCAGACGGGGATGGCGGTGATCCTTGTCACGCACGATCTCGGCGTGGTCGCGGGCTTCGCCGACCGGGTGCTCGTGATGTACGCCGGCCAGATCGTCGAGCAGGGCAGCGTGAGCGAGATATTCGCGGATCCCCAGCATCCCTACACCTGGGGACTGCTTGGCTCGATCGCCGACATGACCGCTGAGCGTCCGCGGCGGCTGCCCGCGATCTCGGGCGCGCCGCCGTCGCTGCAGCGCCCTCCGTCGGGATGCCGCTTTCACCCGCGCTGTCCCCACGCACACGAGGCTTGCCTTGCGGACGTCGAGCTGCTCTCGCGCGTGAGGGACGGCGAGCATCTCGATCGTTGCCTGCTGGAGGTCGATGCCAAGCGCTCGCTGCGCATGCGCGGAGGAGGGATCGGGCTGTGAGCGGCCGGCCGGCGGAGCGGGATGACAGGCTCGCCGAGGGTGCGGTGGGCATCGGCCGCCCAAACCGTAAGCGGGTTGGCGCGGACCAGACCCCACTGCTAGAGATCTCACATCTGAGTGTCCACTTTCCGGTCAGGCGGGGCTTCGGACGAGGCGCCCGTGATGTCGTCCACGCGCTCGACGACGTCACGATCGCGGTCGCTCCCGGCGAGTCGCTTGGCATCGTCGGCGAGTCGGGCTGCGGCAAGAGCACGCTGATCCGTTGCGCCGCGCGGCTCGTGGACGCGACAGCCGGCAGCATCCGCTTCGAAGGCAGCGAGATCACACGCGCTTCGCGGCGGGCGCTCGCGCCGGTACGCCGGCGTATGCAGATGGTCTTCCAGGACCCCGAGGCCTCGCTGAACCCGCGCCGCAGCGTGGGGCAGATCCTCGCCACCCCGCTGCGCCTGCGCGGCGTGGAGCGGGACCGGCTGGAGGCGGAGGCAGTGGCGCTGCTCAACGAAGTCGGCCTGGAGCGTGAGCACATGCACAGCCATCCGCACGAGCTCTCCGGCGGGCAGCGCCAGCGGGTCGGGATCGCACGGGCGCTTGCGATGCAGCCGCGTCTGCTGCTGCTCGACGAGCCGGTCTCCGCATTGGACGTCTCGGTGCGGGCCCAGATTGTCAACCTGCTGGCGGACCTGCGCGAGCAGGTTGCGCCGGGCGCCGTGCCGCTGGCGATGCTGTTCGTCGCCCACGACCTTGCGATCGTGCGTCAGGTCAGCGACCGGATCGCGGTGATGTACCTCGGCAAGATCGTGGAGAGCGGGCCCGCCGAGCAGCTGTGCCGCGCGCCGATCCATCCCTACACGCAGGCGCTGCTGGCCGCCGTGCCCAAGGCCTACCCCGGCGCCGGTCCGCCCCGCGCACAGCTAGCAGGCGAGCCGCCGAGCGCGATTACACCGCCAAGCGGTTGCCGCTTTCATCCGCGCTGCCCGTATGCGAGCGAGGTGTGCGCCGCGGTCGAGCCGCCGTTGGTGCGTTATCCCGACGGCCGGCTCGCCGCGTGCCACCATCCGCTGGGAGTGAACGAGGCGCAGGCCGTTGCCGCGGAGGTCTCGCCGGCCAGCCCCCTCAGCGCGGCACCGCAAACGCACGCCGCCGTCTGAGGTGCTTACCGCGGCCGGGCTTGCGTACCATCCTCCGGGTGCAGAGAACCGCAACCTTGCCATCTCTCGGCGAGCAGGCGAGCGCGCTGCTGGGGCGACTCGTGCGCATCGACACGGTCAACCCGCCCGGCCACGAGCGCCCGGCGCAGGAGCTGCTGGCGCAACTGCTTGCGGACGCCGGGTTTGCGTGCGAGCTGCTGAGCGCAGAGCCTGAGCGCCCCAACCTCATCGCGCGTCTCGATGGCGTCGAGCCGGGGCCCACACTCTGTCTGCTTGGGCACACCGACACGGTGCTCGCGGACCCGGATGAGTGGAGTCACGACCCCTGGTCGGGAGATCTCGCCGACGGCTTCATCTGGGGCCGGGGCGCGATTGACATGAAGTCTCAGGTTGCTGCGGAGGTCATCGCCGGCGCATCGCTGGCCGCAGGGGGATGGCGCCCTGCGCGTGGCGCGCTGCTGATCGTCGCGGTTGCCGACGAGGAGACCGGCGGTGAGCTGGGCGCCAAGTGGCTGACCGAGACACATCCGGAGAAGGTCCGCTGCGACATGCTGCTCAACGAGGGCGCCGGCCAATGCTTCTCCTATGGTGGGCGGCGTCGCTACGGCGTCTGCTGCGCTGAGAAGGGCGTCTTTCGCTTCACTCTCACCACACGCGGCGTCGCGGCTCACGCCTCCACGCCGCGGATGGGAGAGAACGCACTGCTGAAGATGGCGCCGTTGCTGGGGCGCCTGGCACAACGCAACCCCTCCTATCTGCTCAGCGACCAGGCTCGGGCGCTGCTTGTGGGGCTGGGCGAGGATCCGCAGGATCCGATCGCGGCTGTGCGCCATATCGGCGCAGAGGACGCCCGCCTGCTGCCGCTGATCGAGCCGATCCTCGGCGTCACGCTCTCGCCTACGCGGATCTCCGCCTCGGAGAAGATCAACGTCATTCCCAGCGCGGCGCGCCTGCGGATCGACTGCCGGGTGCCGCCTGGCTTCGGCGAGCAGGCGGTCCGAGCCGCGATCGCCGAGGTGTTGGGGGACGAGCAGCAGGATGGCTTTCAGATCGAGTTCACCGAGCAGGTGGAGGGAAACAGCTCTCCAACCACCTCGCCGCTGATGGACGCGATCTCAGGGTGGATCGCAGAGCACGATCCGGGCGCGAGCACGGTGCCCACGGCCATGCCCGGATTCACCGACTCCCGGCACTTCAGGGCAGCCTTCCCCGAGTGCGTCGCCTATGGCTTCTTTCCGCAGCGCCACCAGTCGCTGCTTGAGGCGTGGCCGCTGATCCACAGCGCAAACGAGCGCATCAACGTGAGGGATCTCGAGCTCGCCACGCAGTGCTACCGCGACTTGGTGGTGAGACTGCTCGGCTGAGCGGCGGGTGCTTCATCGCCGGCCCTGCCCGTTTCGGCCGACGCCTGCTGCCCGCTTATTGCGACAGGCGCGACACCATCCGCTCGACACCATCCGCTCGACACGCGCCACCGGTAATCGGCATACTCCAAGGCATGAGGCCACGGACGGCCAAGCAGGGTGGGGTCTGAGATGCCCGGTGGGATGCTGACCCCTGCCACCTCGATCGTGCAGGACATCCAGAACTGGTCCCTGCAGTGGTCGAGCGTCGTGATGATCCTGTTCTTCGCGGCGCTGATCTATTTGATGTGGCGCACGGTCAAAGCTATGCCGCGCGTCAAGCCGCAGCAGATCAAGCCGGCCTCAAAACAGGCGGTGGGCTGGAACGAGATCGCGGGCGTGGATGAGGCCAAGGCCGAGCTGCAGGAGATAGTCGAGTTTCTGCGCGACCCCGAGCGCTTCGCGAAGATGGGCGCCAAGGTGCCCAAGGGCATCCTGCTGCACGGGCCGCCGGGCACAGGCAAGACGCTGCTGGCCAAGGCGGTCGCGCACGAGTCCGGGGCACAGTTCTTCGCGCAGTCGGCGGCCGCGTTCGTGGAGATGTTCGCTGGCCTCGGCGCCGCGCGCATCAGGCGGCTGTTCGCCATTGCGCGCAAGCATGAACCGGCGATCATCTTCATCGACGAGCTCGACGCCGTCGGCGGTCACCGCGGCACTGACATCTCCGGCGAGAAGGACCAGACGCTCAACCAACTGCTGGTCGAGATGGACGGCTTCACGAGCCAGGGCGGGCGCTTGGTCGTGATCGCAGCCTCCAACCTGCTGGAGAAGCTCGACCCGGCACTGCTTCGCCCCGGCCGCTTCGATCGCCAGGTCTTCGTCGCGCCGCCGGACGTCAAGGGCCGCCAGGGCGTGCTCGCGGTGCACACTAAGGGCAAGCCGCTGAAGGACGTCGACCTCTCGCTCGTCGCCCAGCAGACCAGCGGGCTGACCGGGGCCGACTTGGCCAACATCTGCAACGAGGCCGCGATCTTCGCCGCCCGCCGCGACGCCGGCAACATCGAAGGTGCCGACTTCGACCAGGCGCTTGAGCGCGTGATCGCCGGCGTGCAGTCTCGCCGCGTGCTGACCGGGCACGAGAAGCGCGTGGTTGCCTACCACGAGGCGGGGCATGCACTCTGCGGCGAGCTGCTGCCCTCCGTGGACCGAGTGCACAGGATCTCGATCGTGCCGCGCGGACGCGCCCTGGGCTACACGCTCAACCTGCCCGCCGAGGACCGCTACTTGAAGACCCGCGAGGAGCTGATCGACTACATGACCGTCCTGATGGGCGGGCGCGCGGCCGAGCAGATCGTCTTCGGCCAGGTGACCACCGGCGCCGCCGACGACCTCAAACGCGTGACCGACATCTCCAGGGCGATGCTCGAGGACTACGCGATGGGCACCTCCGGCGCCGGCCGAGCGCCGGGCGGCAACCTGCAGCTCTCGGAGAGCTCGCTGCGGCTGCGCGACGAGGAGCGCCACGATCTGGTGGAGGAGGCAAGGAGGGCCGCGCAGCGCCTGATCGTCACGCACCGCGCCCAGCTGGATGCGCTCGCCGGCGAGCTGCTGGAGGGCGAGGTGCTCGACCGGGAGGCAATCGAGCGGATCATGGCGGGTGTGCCGCGGCTGGAGCGCGCACCGGGCGTCGGGCTGCGGGTGGTTGCCACCTCGGACGCCGGGCTGTAAGACGGTCGAGAGCCAAGCGAGGCAAGGACGCAGTGAGCGTGGCGTATTCGGCATACGCGAGCGAGCGAGGACGCAGCATCGCGCCGGCTATCGGCCGTCTAGACTTCGCGGCGTGTTTACGCGGATAGATCACGTCGGCATCGCAGTGGAGGACTTGGAGTCTTCGCTTCAGGTCTGGGGAGAGCGCATGGAGATGCGACTCGCCCATCGCGAGGTTGTGCCGGAGCAGGGTGTGGAGGCGGTGCTGCTCGACGTCGGCGAGGGGCACGTCGAGTTGCTCTATCCGCTTGGCCCGGACACACCGGTCGGTAAGTTCCTAGCCAAGCGTGGCCCCGGTCTGCATCACGTCGCCTACCAGGTGGCTGACATCGATGAGACACTGGTCTCGCTGACCGCGGCCGGCGTGCCGCTGATCGACCAGCAGCCGCGTATCGGCATCCGCGGCTCGCGGGTCGCCTTCCTGCACCCCAAGGGCACAGGCGGGGTGCTCACCGAGATCGTCCAACCAGGAGGGCACACCTGATGGCAACGCGCAGCCTCAGCATCGGCTTCAACGGCGGCCAGGTGATCGCCGTTCGCGTCGAGGAGAAGCAGGTCGAGGGGCTCTACCAAATGCTTGGCTCCAGCGGCTGGCACGTCCTGGACGCCGAGGATGGTTCGGTGCGTATCGATCTCGCCCAGGTCGCCTTCGTGCGTGGCGATGATGGCGAGCACCGCGTCGGCTTCCGCGCGTAGGGGCCGCTGACCGGCGCATGACGGCGTCCTCGGTCGCTCGCGTACGAAGTACGCCACGCTCCCTGCGTCCTTGTCCTGCTTGGTCATCGACCCCTACGCGACCTTGATCTCCTTTGCCTGCATGGATGAGCGGTTGTTGCGTTTAATGCGCACCACCGGGCATGCGCCGGCCGCAGAGCGGGCGGTGGCTCGGTTCTCCCGGCTTGGCGAGCACGGTGCTCTTTGGCTGGCGATCGGGGCTTGCGGGTGGGCTGCGGACCCGTCGCGGCGCTCGCGCTGGGCGCGGGCGCTGGTCTGTGTCGTAGATGCCTACGCGCTCAACACGGCGATCAAGTTCGTGTGCCGCCGCCGCCGGCCGCAGCTCGATGGGCTGCCGCCGCTTGCGCACACACCGACGAAGCTGAGCTTCCCGAGTGCTCACACTGCGACGGCATTCGCGGGTGCGCTCTCATACTCTCGGCTTGGCCTGCCGGCAAGGCCGCTGTACGGCCTGGCGGTGGCCACGGCGGTCTCGCGGCCCTATCTAGGGCTGCACTATCCCTCTGACGTGATCGCGGGCGCAGCCCTCGGAACGGCGGTCGCGGCGGCGCTCGAGCGGATTGCGTGAGCACTCGAATCGGGATCGTGGGTATGCCCAACGCGGGCAAGTCATCGCTCTTCAACGCGCTGACCAAGGCCGGCGCAGAGGCAGCGAACTATCCCTTCACCACGATCGAGCCCAACGTCGCCGTTGTGCCCGTGGTGGACGGGCGCCTGGACGAAGTCGTGGCGACCGTCGGCGCATCGGACATCGTCTACGACACGATCGATTTCCATGACATTGCGGGGCTGGTAGCCGGCGCGCACCAGGGCGAGGGCCTGGGCAACAAGTTCCTGGCCAACATTCGTGAGACCGACGCGATCGTTCACGTGGTCAGGGCTCACACCGACGACGGCGTGATCCACCCCGAGGGCGAGGTCGGCCCACTGCGCGACATCGAGACGATCGAGGCCGAGCTTGCGCTCGCCGACCTCGAGCAGGCCGAACGTCGGCTGCAGCGCGTATCGCGCGTCGCGAAGTCGGGAGACAGGGTCGCCGCGGCTGAAGAGGTGTGGCTGACGGAGGTGATCGCCGCGCTGCAGCGCGGGGAGCCGGCCAGGAACGTGCCTGAGCCGCAGGACGCCCCGAACGCGGCGCGGGACCTCGGCGCGCTCACGGGCAAGCCTGTGCTGTTCGTGGCAAATGTCGACGAAGGCACAGACGAGGTGCCGCCGGAGATTGCTGTGCACGCCGAGTCCGTGGGAGCCAAGGCCGTTGCGGTGTCCGCCCGTCTAGAGGCGGAGCTTGCCGCGCTCGATGAGGAGGAGGCCGCCGCGATGCGCGAGGAACTCGGCCTCAGCGAATCGGGCCTGCAACGCGTGGTCGCGGGCGCCTTTGGCCTGCTGCACCTGGTTGCGTTCTTCACCGCCGGTGAGGGCAAGCCGGCCCAGTCCTGGCACCTGCGCGATGGACTCACCGCCTGGCACGCCGCCGGCGAGATCCACAGCGACATCCAGAAAGGGTTCGTGCGCGCCGAAGTGATCGGCTGGAAGGACCTGGTGGACGCGGGCGGTTACGCCGGCGCGCGCGAGCGCGGCGTGCTGCGCCTTGAGGGACGCGACTACGCGATGCGCGACGGCGACGTGATCACGGTGAAGTTCACGCCTTAAGGGCGTGCCTCGGCGCGTTCGCGCAGCCGCTTGGCGAGAGCCTGCATGCCCAGCGCCTGCGCCGCCGCGGCACCAGCCGCGAAGTCGGTTTCGCCGTCCTCGGGGCGCCCGACGTCGATGCTTACCAGCGTTGCGATCTCCTTGAAGTCACACAACTGCGCGGCGCTGTCGCGCAGCTTTACCGCGGTCTTCATGCTCATGCCGGGGTCGTCCCGCTCTGCGGCGGCGAGTACTCCCCCAAGCGACCCGTAGTCGGACAGCAGTGCGGCGGCCGTCTTCGCGCCTATGCCTGGCGCCCCAGGCAGCCCGTCGGATGGATCCCCGCGCAGCGCGATTAGGTCGGGCACGAGCGCGGGCTCCACGCCCACGCGTTCGCGTACCTGGTCCGGGCCGATAACAGCGAATGCGCCGCTTTTCAAGTCGAGCGCTTGGACCCGGTCGCCGACGGCCTGGTGCAGATCACGGTCGGCGGTCAGCAGGAGCGCCCGGCCGCCTGCGCCCGCCTCCTCTCGCGCATAGGAGCCCATCGCGTCGTCGGCCTCCAGGTCCCCGGCGTCGAACACGGTCCAGCCGAAGCTCGCAAGCAGATCGGGTGCCTGCTGCCACTGGGATGCCAGCTGGGCCGGCATCGGGTCGCGGTGGGCATGATAGCGCGGGTACAGCTGCACTCGGTAGCGGGCCTCCTCGGCGCCCATGCAGGCGACGAGGGCTCTCGGGCGGTGAGCATCGATTGCCGCCAGCAGAGCGTTCACCGTGCCAAGCAGCGCGTTGACCGGCTCGCCATCAGCGCCCTGGATCGACTTCGGCAGCCCGAAGAAGGAGCGGTAGAGCAGCCAAGGGACGTCGGCGATCAGCAGTGGTCTGATGGCAGGCATCTCGGCTTAAGAGTCTGTCCGAAAACTCGTGCACGCGCCTGATAGCGCCTGACACGGCGTGCCGCGGCGTCCTCGGACCTTGACTTGGCCGCCAAGCCTTCGGTCCTGCGTCCTGGCGGCACTTGGTCTTGCACACGCCCATTCACGCACCCGAGTTTCCGGACAGACTCTAAGGCGCCTCGACCCCGCCTTCGCTGCCCGTAGTGGGCGGCGTGGGCGCGGAGGATTCTTCACCCGCGCTGGGTGGCGGGCCGCTGCGGTCCGGCTCCTTGAGCACCTTGCCACCACGCTGCACGCTGAAATAAGCCCAGGCGTCGTAAAGGCCAAGGCGGGCCGCGAGTTCCGGACCGTCGACTTGCGTCTTGCCTTTGGAGCCAAGCACCTCGGCCTGGACGATCCGGGGAGAGAAGCCGCGCTTTAGCACTTCGATGCCGTCGAAGGCGCCCTTCACGAGCCCCTGCAGGTCGCCTGTGGCCTGGGCAAAGGAGAGCTTCATCGTCCAGTGGTGCAGGGGCCCGCCGTCATATGGGTCGAGAACCCCCCTCAGCCACGGCTCCGGGGTGCTGCCGACGAACGAGTTTTGAATGCTCTCTGTGCGGCCGCCGGAGCTGGAGAAGAAGTAGGTGATTACAGGCTTTCCCTGGTAGGCGACGACCTGTCCGGCCGTCGCCTTCACGGCTTCGTTTGAGGCGGTCGTTTCGGCCGCTTTGCCGAGGAAGACCTGCGAACGCGTGTCCGAGTAGACGTCGAAGCTCGCGCCGCCCGCGTGGTCTGTGATGGCGAAGGTCCTGCTGGCGATCGCCTGTGCCTCCAGCGCCGCCTTGGGCCAGCTGGAGGGCATCTCCGCTGCGACCACCCCTCGGACGTAGGCTTCGATCGGCACCTTGCGCACCTTGCTGCCCACGAGCACCTTCACGATCCGCTTCTGCGAGACCTCCCCGAGCGTGGTGCCGCTGAAGTAGTGGGCGAGGATCGACTGGTAGTCGAAGCCGTGCTCGGCGTATCCGAGCGCTCCCCACTGGCTCATTCCGACTCCGTGCCCGTCTCCGCCGCCTTCAATCAGCAACGTTGCTTCCACGTGCTTGCCTGCAGCTGCGCTCTTCGCCTTGGCGGGCGGTGCCAGCGCGGCCATGCTCAGCAGCAGCGCGAGCACGCCGGCCGGTCTGGCTGTCCGGCGCACAATCGATGTCCGGTGGTAAGTTGGCCTCATAACGCTTTACGGACTCTGAATCGGAGCCGGAGCGATCCCATATGAGCCGTGCAACGGCAGATGAGGGCGGCAGTTTCGGGCTATGGCTACTCTAGAGACGATTGAGGCCGCAGTTCTTGCGCAGGTTCCCAAGGACCTGCTGATCGCAGGAACGTGGCGTCCCGCGCGAGGCGGCGGGACGCTGCAAGTCGAAGACCCCGCTACGGGAGAGACGATCGCGAAGGTTGCGGACGCGGATCCGCAGGAGGCGCTTGATGCGCTGAGCGCGGCCGCCGAGGCGCAGGCCGTGTGGGCGCAGCATCCGCCGCGTGAGCGGGGCGAGATCCTGCGGCGCGTCTACGAGCAGCTGAACGAGAGGATCGACGAGCTCGCACTGCTGATGACCCTGGAGATGGGCAAGGCGCTCGCCGAGTCGCGTGCCGAGATCGCCTACGCGGCCGAGTTCTTCCGTTGGTTCTCAGAGGAGGCAGTTCGTATTCATGGCCGCTACATGACCAGCCCGAGCGGCAGCGGACGGCTGCTGACGATGCGCCGGCCGGTTGGGCCTTGCGTTTTCGTCACGCCGTGGAACTTCCCCGCCGCGATGGGCGCGCGCAAGATCGCCCCTGCCGTGGCGGCGGGCTGCACGATGGTCGTAAAGCCCGCCAAGCAGACGCCGCTATCGATGCTCGCGCTGGCGCAGATCCTGCAGCAGGCGGGGCTGCCCGACGGCGTGCTCAACGTGATCTGCGCGAGCAAAGCCGGCGCCGTGGTGGAGCCGCTGTTGAAGGATCCGCGTACCCGCAAGCTCTCCTTCACCGGATCGACGGAGGTTGGGCGGGCGCTGATCGAACAGTCCGCACAGCAGGTGCTGCGCGTCTCGATGGAGCTCGGCGGCAACGCGCCGTTCATTGTCTTCGAGGATGCCAATCTCGACGATGCGATCGAGGGCGCAATGCTCGCGAAGATGCGAAACGTGGGCGAGGCCTGCACGGCGGCCAACAGGTTCCTGGTCGCGGAGCCGCTTGCGGATGAGTTCGGAGCGCGGCTTGCACAGCGGATGGCGGCGCAGAAGGTGGGGCGCGGCACGCAAGCTGACGCCCAGGTCGGCCCGCTGATTGACAGCGCCGCACGGGAGAAGGTGCAGGAGCTTGTCGATGACGCGCTCGGTGGCGGCGCTAAGGCATTGGCTGGCGGCAAGGCGATCGATGGGCCCGGCTGGTTCTACGAACCCACCGTGCTCTCGCAGGTCCCGCCCCACGCGAGGGTGCTCGGCGAGGAGATCTTTGGCCCGGTTGCGCCGATCGTGACCTTCGGCAGCGAGCAGGAGGCGATCGAGCTTGCCAACGCGACCGAGTACGGCCTCGTCGCCTACCTCTACACCAATGACCTGGGGCGTGCCTTCCGTGTCAGCGAGGCGATCGAGTTCGGGATGGTGGGGCTGAACCAGGGCATTGTGTCCAACCCCGCCGCGCCGTTCGGCGGCGTCAAGCAATCAGGGTTCGGCCGCGAGGGCGGCTTCGAGGGCGTCGAGGAGTACCTCGAGACCAGGTACGTGGCGCTCGCGCTCTAGCACCCAGCTGAGCGCCCTCGGTCAGCCTGCAGACTTCAGCTTTTCGATGTTGATCGCGCCCGACGGCGCAGTAATCGTCAGCGCCGCGTTCCAGTCCTCGAAGGTGACCTTGCCGCCCGTGCTGCCGGTCTTTGAGATCTGGACCGGATAGGGCTTGCCCGTCGTGGCCACATAGAGCACGCCACCCTTCGAGGTGTCCTTCACACCCACGACCTTCTTGCCTTCCACGGTGCTGGTGGCGGTCTTTGTGAGTGAGCCGTGCTGGCCGAGTACGGTGCTGAGCAGTTGGCTCATGTTGGTGAGGTTGCCCAGCTGGGCAAATTCGCCGCTCGTGGCGGGCGCCTGCAGCCACTTGCCCTGCAGCAGCTTCGCGGCTTCGCTGCCGGCGAAGTGTTCGTAGAAGGCGGCACTGCCCTTGATGTAGACGCTGCTGCCGACGCGTATCAGTTCGAAGCTCAGCGGCCCCTCGGAGATGGTGCCCTTCGCTCCCTGGCCATGCGCAATCTGCAGGTTGAGCGTGAGCGCTGTCCCGGCACTGCTGACCGAGCCGGCGACTTTCACGGATTTCGCGCCTTCTGCGGCTTTCTGGGCAGCCGAGATGATTTCCGTCGGGCTCTTGGATTCGACGCCATTGGTCGAGGAGCCGCCGCAACCGGCGAGCGTGCCGCCCGCCAGGGCGATCGCGGTGAGCGTGGTGAGCAGCTTGCGGGTGTGCATGCGAGCGATCGTAGCCGACGGTTCGGATCGCAGTATTACGCCTCGTCTGCTGAGGCGATCGAGTCGATCGGCGGCTTGCCGCCTGCCCTACTCAAGTTTTTCCGGGATCTGTCGATCGAAGCGGTGGAGCTGCGCACGTGGCCCTCCGGGCGCGGGCGCAAAAGCCGAAGCAGTCGGGAGGACCTCCTCGTGAGGCCTCGTCGTCGAGAAAGTGAGAGCCAAGAAGGACGGAGATTGTCGGGCCGCGGATTGACCCACCTGGTATCGACCGAGCTTGCTGGGCGAGATCTGGCCGGCGGTCGTCTGCTGCGACTTTTCCTGGGTGGCTCCAACGGGTCCGCGGGTGGCTCTGGCGGGGGACAGGGCGGCGCCTGGTCCGGCGGCTCGTCTGGTGCCGGTGGGCGTGGATCCGGGGGCCAGGGCAGCGACTCAGGCGGCGGACTCCCGCCAAGCGGTGGCGGGCCGGCTGGTGGCGCAGGACCGCAGGGCTCGGGACGCCCAAGCTTTCCACCCGTCTGGCTTAGGCGCCTGTTCACCCATCTGGCCGGCTTCAGGCTGGCCCTGCCTGCTGCTCTGAGATGGACGGGCCCACTCGGCCTACTCGTTGCAGCGGCGGCGATAGCGGTCCTGGTGTCCAGACCTTCGGCACCTGTGGTCGCCGCCGTGGCGGTGCTGCTTGCCGGTCTGACGGGGTTGCTTGGCTGGTTTGCGGGTGAGCAGCGGCGGGCGGGACTTCAGCGGGAGATCGAGCACAGGACCAGCGAGTTGGGCAGAGCACTCTCCGAGCTCGAGGTCGCTCAGGCCGAGACAGTCAGGCGTCTCTCGATGGCTGTCGAGTTCCGGGACGAGGACACGGGCGCGCACATCGAGCGAATTGGACGCTTCTCAGCGCTCCTCTCGGCCCAACTGGGAATGAACCCGGAGTTCTGCGAGCGCATCAGCCACGCCGCTCCGCTGCACGACGTCGGCAAGGTGGCGATCCCCGACGCGATCCTGCTCAAGCCGGGGCCGCTGACCGAGCAGGAGCGCTCGATCGTTGAGACCCACACCGAGGAGGGGCACAGGCTGTTGCGCGGCTCCTCATCCTCGATTCTCGACCTCGCGGCCTCGATTGCGCTCAGCCACCACGAGAAGTGGGACGGCAGCGGCTACCCGCGCGGGCTGGGCGGCGAGACGATCCCGATCGAGGGCCGAATCGTGGCAATCGCCGATGTCTTTGACGCGCTCACATCCGATCGGGTCTACCGGCTGGCCTTCTCGGTTGAAGAGGCCGTTGCGATGATGGTCGCCCAGCGCGGCAAGCACTTCGACCCCACGCTGCTGGACGCCTTCCTGGAAGTGCTCGGCAGCACTGGACCTCAAGCACGGATGCGGCCCGACGCCGAGCCCACGGAGCTGGTGGGAGACGTCTTCCTGCGCTTCTGCGCCGCGATCGAGCGCGGAGACGCGGAGACCGCCGAGGGCGTGATCGCCCAAGCGATCGAGGACGGCATCCCGCCCTCGATGATCCACGAGGAGGTGATCGGCGCCTCGATGCGGCGGATCGGCGAGCTCTGGGAGCAGGGCGAGATCGATGCCGGCTCCCAACAGCTGGCGACCGGGATCAGCCGGCGGATCCTCGCCACGATGCACAGGTACATGCTCAAACACGCCGAGCCCGACCGAGAGCGCGTCCTGATCGCCGGCCTGGAGGACGACGACCACACGCTCTCCTTGCAGATGGTCCACGACCAGCTCGCCGCGGCCGGCTTCCAGACCACGCTCGACCTGGAGCTGGGTCTCGACGCCTTGGAGGCGGCGATCCAGAGCCAAGCCCCCGAGGTGGTCGTGCTGGGCGCCAATGTCGCCTCGGCCGCTGAGGCAGCCGAGCAGCTCGTACAGGAGCTGCGACGCCGGCACCCTTCGATACCCGTCCTGCTTGGCGGCTCGGCGATCCCTACCTCGCTGCGTGAGCGTGGTGACGTGCGGTTCCTGCGTCGCGTTGATGAGGCGGTACCGACGGTCGAGCAGTTGCTCGCTGCGCGCGCGCGCACGCTCGGCTAGATTCCCCGGCGTGTCAGGTAGCGCGATAGTCACCGGCGGGGCCGGCTTCATCGGCTCTCATCTTGTTGACGCCCTGCTGGCCGAAGGCCGGCAGGTGACCGTGATCGACGATCTCTCCTCGGGGAAGGAGAGCCGGATAGCTCCTGCGGCCAAGCTGCTGCAGATCGACATCGTCGACCGGGAGGCCGTGCTGGGAGCGGTCGCTGCGACCAGCCCTGACGCCGTCTTCCACCTGGCAGCTCAAGCAAGCGTGACGGCGTCGGTGAAGGATCCGCTGCGGGACCTGCAGGTCAACGTTGCCGGCACGCTGAACGTGCTCGACGCTGCGGTTGCGGCCGGGGCTCCGCTGGTCTTCACCTCCACGGGTGGCGCGCTATACGGCGATGCGGCTCCGCTGCCCACCACGGAGAGCTGGATCCCGGCCCCACTGGCGCCGTACGGCGCCTCGAAGTGGGCAGGGGAGGCGTACGTCAACACCTGGTCGCTCTCCTCGGGAATACCGAACGCGATCTGCCGCTTGGGCAACGTCTACGGCCCCCGGCAAAGCCCGCACGGCGAGGCCGGCGTCGTCGCGATCTTCTCGGGCGCCATCCACGAGGGGCGGGCGCCGAAGATCTTCGGGCACGGGAAGCCCACGCGGGACTACGTCTATGTGCAGGACGTTGTCAGTGCCCTGATCGCGAGCTCCGGTCGCAGGGGCACCTACAACGTCGCCACTGGCGTGGAGACGGATGTCGCCACCCTTTGGGCGGAGCTCAAGCAGTTCTCGGGCTCGGACCTGGAGCCGGAGCTTGCCGATCTGCGCCCGGGGGAGCTGCAGAAAAGCAGGCTCGACATCAGTCACGCGGAAAGCGAACTGGGATGGCGCCCGCAGGTCGGCATTCAGGAGGGGCTGCGTAGGACCTACGAGGCGCTGATCAGCGAATTTAGCAGCGAGCAGACTTAGACTGCCCGAGCGGCGGCGGCAAGCCATGCGCCATCACGCTGCGGGTTGACAACTGCGCCAGCGTACGCAGTGCGGTACGCAGGCGGTACCATCAAGGGCTCGCGGCGAGATAGCTCAGTTGGTAGAGCACACGACTGAAAATCGTGGTGTCCCCAGTTCGAGTCTGGGTCTCGCCATTCCGCGAATCCGCTGCAAATAAGCGGTTTTTCGCTTCCGCTTCCGGAGCGTTTCGGGGTCTCCGGGACGGATTTTGGGCTTCGTGACCTTTTCCCGGCTCCTGGGCGGGCGCTTGGAGGCCCGTGACCTGCTCGCGGGCCTTGCGTACGAGGCTGTCGAAGCTCTTGACGTGGCTGCGGTCGACGCGCTGCTCCAGTTTCCAGGTTGGGCATAGACGTCGAGGGTCATCTTGCTGTCGGCGTGCCCGACCTGTCCCATCACCCACTTCACGTCGAAGTTGTTCGCGAGCAGCGCGATCGAGATGTAGATACGGCGCAGGCTATGCGGGGTCGTGTGCGGCAGCGGGGGAAGGCTGCTCGTGAGCGTCTTGCCAGCCTCGGCGGTGGCAGCAGTTTCGACCGCGCGCATAGTGTGCAGTTCGCGCAGGTCATCGAGCGAACGCTCGTCGCCACCTAACGACGGCTATGTTTGCATTCACATCAGTTATACGTATAATAGTGACGCCATGGCCGCCTCAATGCAAGCACGTTCTGTGCCGTCGCGCCTTGCTCCGGTCCTTGAGGAGCTGGAGCTGCGGCAGCCGGCTGTCGTTACTCGGGCGCTGCTGTCCGAGATCCTCGCGCTAGTGGAGACGCCGCTGGCTCCGGGTGTGGTGGCGGAGCGCCTAGTCCGGCTCGGGTGGCTTCTGCCGCTTCGCAAGCGGGACGCCTGGGAGTTCGCGCCGGCTGCTCGTGCTGGCCGCTTCGGCGGTGGTGACCCCTGGATTGAGCTCCGTGCTGTGCTGATGCACGATCCAGAGGCTCCAGTGGCGGTTGCCTGCGAGTCGGCGGTCTGGGAGCTGGGGCACTCCTCCCATCAGCCTACGCGTCCGGTGCTCGCACACCGGCCCGGATGGAGACCACCACCATCGCTCGATGCACGCGCCGTCACGTTTGATTGGCGCTTGCCGATCAAGCAAGTTCGTGGACTACCGGTGTGGACGGAGGCGACCATCCTCGTTGCCGCAGCTGAGCGTCCGTCGGCACAGGGCAACTGGGGGAACGCGGACGACTGGCTTCCGGAGACATGCCGCACCGTCACCAGCGATGACCTGCTTATCGAAGCAGAGGGGCGCCGGATCTCCACGCTCACCCGTCTCGGCTACCTCACCGAGTGGGCGGGTCGCAAGGACATCGCGGACACGATCGAGGCGCTGCTTCCCTCTCGGCTCCCTGTGACGTTCCTCGGACCTCGCACGCGCCGGGACAGGTGGAGCCGGCGCTGGCACGTTTACGACGCGTTGCTGCCGCGCGGATGATCACACAGGGTTACCTCGCACGTCATTTCCAGGGTCGCCGCGGGATGGCCGACCCTGCTCTGCTCGATGTCGCTCAGGACTACGCCCTCAAGTACCTCCACGACGAGGGCGTGTTCGAGCTGGGCATCGTTCTCAAGGGCGGCACGTCGTTGCGGAAGCTGCGTGCCGGCAACGCAGGCCGCTTCTCCACGGATCTCGACTTCGCCACGCCGGACCTGGACACCGCCGAGCTCCTCCTCGACACGCTCGATGGCGCCGAGCTGTTCGACGTGCGGTTCACGCTCGAACAGCGCGAGGCGACGCGCGCAAAGCTCGCGGTCGATACGCCGCTCGGCCGGCCGACGATCCCTGCCATTGTTGAGATCTCGCCGCGCGGTCTGTGGCTACCGACGGAGCTGACCACGCCAGTCGAGCTCCCGGTGCACACGGGATACGAGTTCACGCCTCCGGCCATTCCGGCACCTGCGCTTGCAGAGGCGCTGTCCGAGAAGCTCGCTGCGTGGCGGCGGCGACGCAAGCTCAGGGACCTCTACGACCTCGATCTCTTCGGTCGTGGTGGCCTTAACGAGGTGCTGATCCGCCGGCTCCTGGTCCTCAAGGTTTGGCACGACGTCGTGAATGACGGGCTTGGCGCGCGCCCATTCGATCCGGCGGAAATCGTTGCGGACACCGACGCACGATCGCTGTTGCCGGAGGACATCGGCCTCCTGACGCGGCCAGTGGAGCCGGAGGTATGGCTCGCCAACGTCTGTGCGCGCTATGCGTTCGTGAAGGCCCTCGACGAGGTGGAGCGGCGCGTCGCGAAGTGCAATCCCGGCGACCGGTACGAGGTGTCGCAGCTCGTGCTCGCGCTCACCGAGAAATAGGTAGAGCGTCGGCAACCGGGCGGCTCGCGGCGTTTTGGACGGAAGACCGGTGCTTCCGTCCAAAACCCAGCGGTATCTGCGAGCAACCGCCGGTATCTCGGCTGTGATCTGTCCTGGGTTTCTCGGAGTCGGTGATCTGGGTCCTATCCGGTCGCTACGAGGATCTTGATGTCGGTGGCCGCGGGATCGACGAGCGCGTCAAAGCCACTGTAGACGGCGTCTTCCAGGGCGATCGTGGAGGTAACGACCCGCTCGACTGGAAGCGTTCCCGAGTCGATTTGCGCGGCGATCCGCGCAAAGTCGCTGACGGGGTACACGTGGACGCCGACGAGCGTGAGCTCGCGCTCCGTGAGGGCTGCCGCGTCGATCGGCACGTCCCCCACATGCAGGCCGACCTGCACGACCGTGCCGCGCGCGCACACCGCCTGCAGGCACGTCTGCAGGGCGGTGCCGTTGCCGGAGCACTCGATCGCGACGTCCACGCCGAGGCCGCCCGTGCGCTCGCGCAGCTCGGTGCAAATGTCGCTGGAGACGGGGTTGAGGACAGCGTCCGGTTCGACCGAGACCGCGCGGGCAGCGCGATCGTCGTTGGGCTCTGAGAGGAAGACCTGACCCGCACCCGCGGCCCGCGCCGCGAGCACGCTCAACGCGCCGATCGGCCCGGCGCCGGTCACGAGCACAGCGTCCCCGGCCCGCACGCCGGCGCGGTGGACTGCATTGACCACGACCGCCGCGGGCTCTATCAGCGCTCCCTGCTCGTAGGAGACGCCGTCGGGCAGGCGTGTCACCTGGTACTCCTCCACGACCGCCAGCTCGGCCATGCCGCCCCACGGCGCGTTCATACCGGTCCAGGCGATCCGGGTGCACAGGTGCTGAAGATCGCGCCGACAGTACGC
This sequence comes from Solirubrobacteraceae bacterium, assembly GCA_036008645.1. GTDB lineage: Bacteria > Actinomycetota > Thermoleophilia > Solirubrobacterales > Solirubrobacteraceae > Palsa-744. The sequence continues at coordinate 92,603 of DASYNI010000019.1, read as the reverse complement.
GCACTCGCCGCAGAACATCGCCGGCATAACTACTACGCGATCGCCCGGCCGCACCGCGCTGACGGCGCGCCCAACCGCTTCGACGTCAGCCGAGAACTCATGCCCGAGGATCTGTGGCATCTGGGCGCCGGTGACAGGGTGCGGCTCACGCGAGATATCGATCGGCCCGGCGACGTACTCGCGCAAATCCGATCCGCAGATACCGCACAGGCGTGGCCGTAGCAGCACCGCTGAGGGACCGAGATCCGCGTCGGGCTCTGGCACGTCATCGACCCGGATGTCCCGTGTGTCATGAAATCGAACTGCGCGCATCGTGCTCTCCTTGACAGTCGTGATCGTTATAGGCCTCGGCTGAGGCGGTCGTCTTAGCCCGAGAGCACCGCCAAAGGCCGCTCGAGCAGCTCTCGCACACGCGCTACGAAGCGCGCGGCGTCGGCGCCGTAGAGGATTCGGTGGTCCGCCGCGAGGGTGATCGTCATCGTGCGGCGGACCGCCGGTGCGCCTTCATGCGCGGCGACTCGCTGGCGCACCGCACCGACCGCCAAGATCGCCGCCTGAGGCGCGTTTACCACAGCGCTGAAGCGGTCCACGCCAAACATCCCGAGGTTCGACACGGTGAACGTCGCGCCCGCCAGCTCAGGGGGCGTGATCGAGCCGTCGTGCACCGCCTGTGCGAGTCGGCGCGTCGTGCGGGCGATCGCACCGAGCGAGTGGCGGTCCGCGTCGCGAACGGTTGCGACGACGAGCGTGTCAGGGCTGGCAATTGCGATGCCGACGTTCACGCGCTCGAAGCGCTCCATGTGCCCGTCGTGGTAGGCGGCGTTGACGTTCGGCTGCTCGCGCAGTGCCCGCGCGCAAGCGAGCACGACGAGGTCGTTGAGCGAGGGCACGACATCGGCCTCGGCGGCGGCTACCTTGAGCTGCTCGCGCAGCGCCCAGGCGGCCTCCATGTCGACGTCGACAGAAACCTCAAAGTCGGGGACGGTTGCGCGCGACTCGGCCATCCGGCGTGCGATCACCTGCTGCGTGCGGGAAAGCGGGACGACGGTGCCCTCGCCCTTCGCGCCGTGCTGGGCGACGGCGTCGCCGCCTGCGGGGACCGGCGCCGGTTGGCCTCCTCGCTTGCGCAGCGCTCGTTCGACGTCGGTGCGCACGATTCGCCCACGCGGACCGGTGCCGGTCAATGCACTGAGGTCAAGTGATGCCGAAACGGCCAGGCGCCGCGCGAGCGGGGACGCGAACGCGCGGCCGGCGGCGGACGGCTGCGCGTTCGCGGGAGCGGGGGATCGCGCAGAGGCCACTGCGGCCGCGGCGGGGAGCGCCTCGCCGTCGGCACGGATGCGCGCCACCACCGCGCCCAACGGCACCGTCTCCCCGGCCGCGACGAGGAACTCGATCGTCCCGTCCTCCTCCGCCTCGAGCGCCACCGTGGCCTTGTCGGTCTCGACCTCGGCCAGCTCCTGCCCGGTCGCCACGCGCGCGCCATCGGCGACGTGCCATGTCACGATGGTGGCCTCCTCCATCGAATCGGACAGGCGGGGCATCGTCACGTCGGGCATGGGGCTCCTGGGTCGCTGGGGTTGGTGATCTGCACTGCTGCGTGCGGCAGCGGCCGACCGGCGAGTCCGGCCGCGAGGTTCGCCACCGCCAGCTCCGCCATGCGCTCGCGCGCGGCGTGCGTCGCGGAGCCGAGATGCGGCAGCACGATTAGGTTCGGCGCGGCCAGCAGCGGGTGGTTGGGTGGCAGTGGCTCGGGGTCGGTCACGTCGAGCGCCGCCGCACCGAGCCGGCCGACGTGCAGGGCGCGCGCCAGCGCGTCCTGGTCCACGAGCCCGCCGCGCGCCGTGTTGACGAGGATCGCCCCCGGCTTCATCGTCGTGAGCGCGTCGGCGTCGATCAGCCCGTGCGTCTGCGGCGTTAGCGGACAGTGCAGCGAGAGCACGTCGGCAGTCGCGAGTGCCGCGGCGAACGAGGATTCGGTCGGTCGGCCGGCATCGAGGATTTCCATCCCGAAGGCGCGAGCGCGTTCGGCGACGGCGCGGCCGATCCGCCCCATGCCGACGATCCCCAACGTTGCGAGGCGTAGCTCCAGGCCGAGCAGCCAGCTTGGCCGCCATGGCCCCCAGGCGCCCGTTTGCACGGCCGCCATCCCCTCCGGCAGGCGGCGCGCGGCGGCGAGCAGTAGCGCCATCGTCAGGTCGGCCGTCGCATCGGTCAGCACGTCTGGCGTATTGCCGACGGCGATCCCGCGCGCCGCGGCTGCCGCCAGGTCGACGTTGTCGACGCCTACCGCCATGTTCGAGATGACCCGCAGGCGCGGACAGGCATCGAACAGCGCACCATCGACGCGGTCGGTCAGTAGGCACAGCAGGCCATCTGCCTCGCGCCCGTGATAGACGAGCGCGGACTGTGTGGGCGGCACGTCGTGCGGCCAGACATCCACCTCACACATCGTCCGCAGGCGATCGAGCGCGTCGCCTGGGAGCTGACGGGTCACGAAGACGCGCACGGTCTAGCTCCGGTGGCGGGTGAGGATCCGCTCGGCCTGCGCGAGCACGGGGGCGTCGACCATCTTGCCGTCCACGACGCGCACGCCGCCGCCCCCGGCGGGCGTCAGCACGCGGCGTGCCCACGCCAGCTCCTCCTCGGATGGTGCGAACACCTCCCGCACGGCTGCGATCTGCGCGGGGTGGATCAGCAGCTTCCCGGAGAAGCCGAGCTGGCGGGCCGCCGTCGCCTCGCGGACGAGGCCTGCCTCGTCCGCGATCGCCGTGTAAACGGTGTCGAACGCGGGCAGGCCGTGGTTGCGCGCGTGCAGTGCGAGCAGCGCGCGCGGCAGGAACAGCTCGAGGCTATCGTCGCTGCGCGCGACGCCGAGATCGACGCAGAAGTCCTCGCCGCCGAAGGCGAGCGCGCTCACGCCGTGCACGGTGGCCAACTCTCCCAACTGCAGGATCCCGGCCACCGACTCGACCTGCGGGATCAGTCCGGTCGCAGGGCTGGCGGCGAGCCGCGTATCGATCTCCGCGCGCACGCGCTCCACGTCGTCGCGGCCAGTCGCCTTGGGCAGCATGACGGCGTCGAGTTGGCAGCCGGCGAGCGCCGCGAGATCCTCCTCGACCCCCTCGCCGACCGCATTAACGCGTACGCAGACGGCGCCGTCGCCCGCCAGCGCACCCGCGCGGAGCTGCCCGGCAAGCGCGCGCCGTGCCGCGGGCTTGCCGCTCGGCGCAATCGCGTCCTCTAGATCGACGAGAATCGCATCGGCGCCGCGGCTCTGCGCCTTCTCCAACATCTCCGGCTGGTCGGCGGGCACGAACAGGATCGTTTGCCAGCCACGCGGATCGGGCCGCTCAACCATCGCTGCCTCCGCCTGCTGGGACCTCGCGACCGGCGCCGTAGCGGCGGCGCACCGTTACCGCACCCGCTGCGAGCTCGACGCAGCGGCCGCAGAGGATGCACTCGTCCTCGTTGTGCTCGACCGCCGCGAGCCGGCCCGCGGCGTCGAGCGCGAAGACGTCCACCGGACACGCGCGCACGATCGCGTCGCCGCTCGCGCGGTCGATCGCTCCGGCGTCGATCGCGATCTCCACGAAGCGCCCCATCGGCTACGCCGCCACGTCCGTGCCCATTGCGGCCGTCACCACGACAGGCAACTCATCGAGCCGGTCGGCGACGTGCGCGCCGGCGGCGCGCAGCCGCGCGATCTTCGCGCGGGCGGTCGATCCGCCCGCCTCGACCATCGTCCCGGCGTGACCGAAGCGGGTGCCGGGCATGTCGTCGACGAAGCGGCCGGCGACGAAGCAGAAGAGTGGCGTGGGGGGGCCGCCGCTCGCCTCGAGGAACTCGGCGAGCTCGTGCTCTTGCGCGCCGCCGGGCTCGGAGAATGTGACGACCGCCTCAGTGTCGGGATCCTCGGCGAACAGCCGATAGGCGTCAAGCAGCGTTGTGCCGATCAACGAGTCGCCGCCGACGCTGATGCAGGTTGACTGGCCGATGCCCGCGCGCGTCAGCATGCTCGCGATCTCCGTCGTCATGCCGCCGCTGCGCGAGACGACGCCCACGCGTCCGGGCGTGTAGGCGCGCCGCACGTCCGCCGCCGGCCCGCCGATCGAGCCGAGCTTGCAGGCACCGGGCGCGATCAGCCCGAGCGAGTTCGGCCCGACGACGGTCGTGCCGGCGGCGTGCGCGACGGTGAGTAGCGCGGCGACGTCGCGCCGCGGCACGCGCTCGGTGATGATCACGAGCAGCGGGATCCTGGCGTCGATCGCCTCGAGCGCCGCGTCGAGCACGCCGAGCGGGGGGACCGAGATCAGCGCCGCGTCCGGATGCGTCGCGGCCGCCGCCTCCTCGACCGTATCGAAGACGGGGACGCGGTACACCTCCTCGCCGCCCTTGCCGGGCGTCACTCCAGCGACGACCTGCGTGCCGTAGTCGAGGCACTCGCGCGTGAAGTTGGCCGCCTCGCGGCCCGTTATCCCCTGCACGAGCAGGCGGGTGCCAGCTCCGACGAGTACGCTCATCGGTGGCCACGGGTCGCGTCGTGGACCGAACTGTGCCCGAGTGCTGCACGGATCCTCATGCCGCCGTCGCCTCCGTGGCCATCCGCGCAGCCGCGTCAACACCGATTTCCCGCCCGAAGGCGCGCACGCCGTAATGGGCGAGCAACTCGCGGCTCTCCGCCTCCCACGCGCCGGGCACGCGGAAGACGGCAATCGTCTCGCCCGGCGCGCGGCCGGCCGCAAGGCAGCCCTCGATCACGCCGCGCGCGATGAGGTCCGCGCGCGTGTTGGAGACGACGTTCATCACGACCGCCACGCGCGCCGGATTGAGCCGCTCGAGTAGCAGCTGCGTGAACGCCGAGACCTTCGCGACGCTCGGGTTGCCGCCCACCTCGCAGTAGTTCGCCGGCTGCCCGCCCGCATCGCGGATCGCATCGAAGACAGTGAGGCTCGCGCCGCCGCCGCCGATGATCAGTGCGACGTCGCCGTCGAACTCGACGAGCCGGCCAGCCACGCCGCGGTGGTCAAGCGCGTCGATCTCTGCCGCCGCCCGCTCGACGGCTGTCGGCACGCGGCCGTCGTGGCCGCGCGTCGCGAGGTCGAAGCGCTCGACGAGGTCCTGGTGACGCACGAGCGCGTCACCATCGAGCTCGATGTGCGCGTCGAGCGCCATCCAGCCGCGGCCGGCGACGTGCGCGAGCGGATTGATCTCGACGAGCGTCGCGTCAAGCTCCAGGAACGCCCGCGCGACCGCCGCGGCGATCGCGCTCAGCGCGCGCAGGTCGCTTCCCGGTACTCCGGCACGCTGAAGCGCGGCCCGCAGCCGGAACTCCTCGACCGGGCCGTGTGGGTCGAGCTCCACCCGCACGACAGAGCCTTCACTGTCCTGCTCGACGTCGATGCCGCCCCGCGGGGTGTAGATGAGTATGGGCATGCGGCGACGCGGGTCGTAGAGCGCACCGATGAAGCGCTCCTCGCGCAGCGGCACGCGCTCCTCGACGAGCACCTGCGCGGCGCCGGCGACGAGCAGCGACGCAGCGGCCTCGGCGATGCCGTCGGCGTCCTCGGCGAACTGCACCAGCCCCGCCTTCATGCGCCCGCCGCGCAGCACCTGCGCCTTGAGGACCGTGGCATCCCAGCGCCCAGCCACCACGCGCGCCTCGCCGGCCGATCTCGCGAGGGCGCCGTCGGGCACGGATACGCCGCGCTCCGCGAGCAGCCGCTTCGCCTCCCACTCGTACAAGCGCATCGTCAGGCGAGGTGGTCGGCAACCGGTAGTCGCTGTGGCCCGCTGCCGTTGGGGGTCGCATTGAGGTGCGACTGCAGCTCCCGTGTGCCGGGCACCTGCCCGCTCGCCGTAAAGTAGTGGCGCCCGGCGACGGGCAGCTCCTCGGCCGGGAAGCGCGTGATGATCTCGCAGCCGGTCTTCGTGACGATGAGCTGCTCCTCGATGCGCGCCGCTGACCAGCCGTCCTTCGCCGGCCAGAACGTCTCCAGCGCAAGTGACATGCCCTCCTCGAGCGGCTCCGGATGATCGAGCGAGACGAGCCGGCTGATGATCGGCTTCTCCCACACGGTCAGGCCGATGCCGTGGCCGTACTGGAGCGCGAAAGCCGCCTCCTCGTTAGGGAAGCCGAACGCCTCCGCGCGCGGCCACAGGCTCGCGATCTCTCCTGTCGTGACGCCCGGCTTGACGATCGCGATCGCCTGGTCGAGCAGCTCGCGGCAGTACTTGTAGGCATCGACGAGCGCGGGCGAGGCGTAGCCGACGGCGAACGTACGATAGTAGCAGGTGCGGTAGCCGAGGTACGCGTGCGTGATGTCGAAGTAGGCGGGGTCGCCGGGGCGCAGGATGCGGTCCGAGTAGACGTGCGGGTGCGGGTTGCAGCGCTCGCCGGAGATCGCGTTGACGCCCTCGACGTGCTCGGAGCCGAGGTCGTAGAGCTTCTTCGCGACGATCCCGACGCATTCGTTCTCGCTCAGGCCGGGGCGCAGTTGCGCGTATAGCTCCTCGTACGCGGCGTCGGCCATCATGCACGCCGTGTCGAGCAGGACAATCTCGTCCTCGGTCTTGATCACGCGCGCCTGCTGCATGACTTGCTGACCGTCTATGAGCGTGAGACCCTCGGCCTCCAGCGCTCGCCAGACGACCGGCTCGACGACGTCGACGCCGACCGGCTGGTCCGCGAGGCCGTGCTCGCGCAGCAGGCCGGCGACCTTGGCGGCGACGTCCTGCGCCTGCCCAGTCGCAGGCGACAGCGCGCCGCGCAGCGTCGAGATCCCGGCTGGGGTGCGGCCCTCGAGCCACGGGCAGTAGAGGTCATGGTGGCGCGCGGCAGAACCGAAGTCCCACAGCATCGGCTCACCACCCTGCGGCAGCACCGCGAAGCGCACGAGCTTGTCGATCGCCCAGGTGCCGATGTGCGTCGAGGTGAGGTAGCGGACGTTGCTCATGTCGAAACACAGCAGCGAGCCCAGCTCGGATGCCTCCAACTGCGCCTTCGCTCGCGTAAGCCGCTGCGCTCGCAGGCGGTCAAAGTCAACCCGCTGCTCCCAGTCGACGGCATTCAGTCCAAACGTTCGTCCCATCGTGCTCCCTTCACGTGGTGGTCGGTGCGCCCAAGCCGAGGCGCTCGCGGACGGAGGCGGCGATCGCCTCGCCGCCAGGCAGGAAGGCTCGCTCGAGCGGTGGGCTGTACGGCACCGGGTGCTCGGGGCTCGCGAGTAGCCAAACGTCATCGAGGTGCTCGAGCCCGTGTTGGGCGACCGCGCCAATCACGCTGCCGCCCCAGCCGCCGAGCGCCGCGCCCTCGTCGACGACGAGCAGGCGGTTCGTGCGGCCTACGGAGGCGAGCACGGCGTCGAGATCAAGCGGCCGCAGGCAGCGCAGGTCGAGCACCTCGGCGTCGATGCCCTCGGCGGCCAGTTGCTCCGCTGCGGCGAGTGCGTCGTGCACACCGCGCTGGATCGCGAGGACCGTCACGTCCTCGCCGGCACGCGCGACACGCGCGCTGCCGAGCGGCTCGACCTCACGCTGCGGGTGCGGGCCCTTGAGCGAGTAGAGGCGCTTGTGCTCGAGGAAGAGCACCGGGTTCTGGTCGCGGATCGCGGCCTTCAGCATCGCCTTCGCGTCCGCCGGGAAGGCCGGGCAGGCGATCTTGAGGCCAGGCACGGAGAGGTACCAGGGCGCCGGGTTCTGCGAGTGGATCGCGCCGAAGGAGCCGCCTGCGCCGACGGCCGAGCGGATCACGAGTGGCACCGGCGTGCGGTGGTTCGAGAGGTACCACCACTTCGCTGCCTGGTTGACAAGCGCGTCCATCGCGAGTGTCATGAAGTCGCCGAACATCACCTCGAGGACCGGGCGCAGGCCGGTCACGGCGGCACCGAAGGCAGCCCCGCACATCGCCAGCTCGCTGATCGGCGTGTCGAATACGCGCTCATCGCCAAAGCGTTCGTGCAGGCCCGGCGTGGCCTTGAATACGCCGCCGGCGCGGGCGACATCCTCGCCGTAGAAGATCACGCGCTCGTCGCGCTCGAGCTCCTCCGCCATCGCCTCGACGATCGCAGTGCGATACTCGAGCTGCGGCTCCGCTGCCACGCTCACGCTGCGTACTCCGTCGCGCAATCGTTCTCAGGTGTAGCAACCGGTGCCGCGAGCGCCGCCTCGATCGCCTCGGCCAACTCGCGCGCCACGTCGGCCTCGACGCCGGCGATCTGCACGGCATCGACGCCGAGCACATCGCGCAGGCGTGCCTTCTCCAGCTCGATCGGGTCGCGCGCGAGCCACGCATCGCGCTCCTCGGTGGGCCGGTACGTCGCCGGGTCAGACTTCGAGTGCCCGAGCTGGCGGTAGGTGAGGCACTCGAGGAACGCCGGGCCGCCTTGCTCGCGGGCGTGGCGCACGGCCTCCTCGGCGGCGTCAACCACATCCGCGATGGCGTTGCCGTCAACCTTGCGCGAGGGCATGTAGTAGGCGGCGGCACGCGCGGCAATGTCGTCGCTGGCGGTCACGCGCTCCATCGGCGTGAACTCGCCGTAGAGATTGTTCTCGCACACGAAGATCGCCGGCAGGCAGCGCACGACGGCGAAGTTCAAGCACTCGTGGAAGTACGCCTGATTCGTCGCGCCGTCGCCGAAGAAGGCAACCGCCACACCACCGTGGCGCTTGGCCGAGATCGCGGCGCCGATCGCGGCGCCGATCGAGCCGCCGACGATCCCGAAGCAGCCGACGAGTCCGCGCTCGAGATCGATCACGTTCATCGAACCGCCGCGACCGCCGTCTATGCCTGTCGTGCGGCCCATCAGCTCGGCCGCGAGCGCCTCGGCGGAAATGCCAAGCGCCAGCGCAGCGCCGTGCCCGCGGTAGGTCGCCGCGACGTAGTCGCCGTCGCGTAGTACCGAACAGACGCCGACTGAGATGGCCTCCTGGCCGTTGTAGAGGTGCGTCGTGCCGTGGACCTCGCCGCGTAGGAACTGGCGCTGTATCTCAAGCTCGAAGCCGCGGATCAGCAGCATCTGGCGCAGGCGTGCAAGCCAGGGTTCGGCCGCAACCGTCGCAGCGGCATGGGAGGTTCGGTGGGGTCGGCGGCTCATGCTCGCAAACGATTGCATAATCTTCATGGCCGTGTCAAGTAGACCTCGCGCCGAGCGAGTGCGCCGCGTCCCGGATCGCCGCGAGGGCGCTCGCCTGCACGACGCTCGCGAGGCCAAGCGAGGCAAGCGCTCCGGCCTCGACCTCAAGCTGGCCGACGACCGCGTGCACCGGCGCGCGGACCGCTATCGCCCGGCGCGTTACGACGCTGATCAGCTTGCCGTCGAGGCTCTGCGAGTCGATCCGGCCCTCGCCTGTGACGACGTGGCCGGCCGCCGCCGCACGCCGGTCGAAGCTCACTGCGTCGAGTACCACGTCGGCGCCCGAGCGCAGCCACGCACCGAAGGCAGCCCACAGCCCGCCGGAAAGCCCCCCCGCGCAGCCGCTCATCGGCAGGCCGCGCGGGTCGCGCGGAAGCGCGGCCGCAATCTGCTCAAGCCGCGCACCCAAGCGGGCGACCGCGTCCGCGTCGGCGCCCTTCTGGGGACTGAACACCGCAGCGGCGCGCTCGAACGGCATGCGCGTGTCGCACAGCACCTCAAGCGTCGCCCCGCCGAGACCGCCGCCCGCACGGATCGCCTCGATCGCACCCATCCCGCCGTCGGTCGTGGCGCTGCCCCCGACTGCGACAAGGATCCTCTGCGCCCCCGCGCGCGCCGCCGCGGCGATCAGCTCTCCGGTCCCCGCCGACGAGGCCGTCTCGGCGTCGCGCTGTGTCTCGTCGACCAAGTGCAGGCCGGACGCGGCAGCTGTCTCAACGACCGCGGTCCGCCCGTCGGCGAGCAGCGCAAACGTCGCCTCGATCGTGCGTCCCAGCGGGTCGCGCGCGGGCACGCGCACGAGCGAGCCGCCGAGCGCGGCAACTAGCACGTCCAGCGTGCCTTCGCCACCGTCGCCGAGCGGACAGACGTCCGACGCGCAGCCGGCATCACGCAGCCCCTCGGCGAGCGCCTGCGCGACGAGTGGCGCGGCGAACGTCCCCTTGAACGAGTCGGGTGCGACGAGCCAAGCGGCGCCCGTACTAGCCGGCATACCAGTCGGGCAGACGCTTCTGCATGTCAACCCAGACCGACTTCAGCCGCGTGTAGTGCTCCATCACCTCGATGCCGTTCTCGCGCCCGTACCCAGACATCTTGTAGCCGCCGAACGGGACGAGCGGGCTCCACGTCCGGTAGGTGTTGACCCAGACCATCCCGCAGCGCAGCGCGGCAGCGACGCGATGCGCCCGCTTCACGTCGCCGGTCCAGACGGCGCCCGAGAGCCCGTACTCGGTGTCATTCGCCTTCGCAATCGCGTCCGCCTCATCGTCAAACGCCATCACCGTCGTGACAGGGCCGAAGATCTCCTCGCGGCAGATCCGCATCGAGCCGTCTACCTCGTCGAAGATCGTCGGCGTGTAGAACCAGCCTTCACTGTCCAGGTCCGGTCGCCGGCCGCCCGTCAGCAGACGCGCGCCTTCCTCCACGCCGAGCGCGACGTAGCGCTCGATCGTCTCGAGTTGGCGCGCCGAGATCTGCGCACCCATCTGCGTATCCTCGCGCAACGCGTCGCCGATCCGGATCGACTCGGCCTTCGCGACGAGCCGCTCGAGGAACGCGTCCTTGATCGAGCGCTCGACGAGCATGCGCGAGGCCGCCTGGCACGACTGCCCGGCGGCAGAGAAGATCCCGAATGCGGAGCGGTTGACCGCATCCTCGAGGTCGGCATCGGCGAAGATCAAGTTCGGCGACTTGCCGCCGAGCTCGAACGTCACGAGCTTGAGCGTCTTCGCCGCGGTGGCGGCGAGCTGCCGCCCGACGCTCGTTGAGCCGGTGAAGGCGATCTTGTCCACGCCCGGATGCTCGGCGATCGCCGCGCCGGCGCGCACGCCGGCGCCCGGGAGGATGTTGACGGTGCCCGGCGGCAGCTCCAGGCGCTCGAGCAGGCCGGCGACCGCGAGCGCGCTGACGGATGTGTACTCGGCCGGCTTAAGGAGGATCGCGTTGCCGCCGGCGAGCGCCGGGCACAGCTTCCACGCGAGCATCACGAGCGGCGAGTTCCACGGCGTGATCGCGCCCACGACGCCGACCGGCTCGTGGCGGGTGTAGACGAATGCGGGTCCGGTCGCCGGCAGCGTCGCGCCGCGCACGCCCTGACATACACCCGCAAAGAACTCGAAGCAGCGCACGACGGCGTCCAGCTCGGCGCGCGTCTCGCGGATCGCCTTGCCGTTGTCGCGCGACTCGAGCTGTGCGAGCGCGTCGCGGTGCTCGTCGATCAGCGCGCCGATCCGCCACAGCACGCGGGCACGATCGGCGGCGTGTACGCGCCCCCACGCGCCGTCCGCGGCGGAGCGCGCCGCTCGCACTGCGCGGTCGATGTCGGCCGGCCCGGCGGCAGCGACGGCGATCCATGGCTCGCCCGTGCTCGGGTTCGCGGACGCCAAGGTCGCGCCATCAGCCGCTTCCGCCCAGCCGCCGTCGGCGAACAGGCGCAGCGCAGTGCCGTCGCCGCGGGCAGGAGCGAGCAGGTGGTCGGCCAACAGCGCGGAGGTCATGCGCGCGAACGATTGCAGAAACTGCTCGTCAATGTCAACTCGTGGACCTCGAGCACCACTGCGAGCAAGGCGATGATAAGTCTGCAATCGTTGTCAGTCCTGTGCTCTATGCTTGGCGCATGCAAGCGCCCAACGATCCTGGCGGCGCCTGATGTCGCCCAACAAAACGGCCGTTACAGTACGAGACGTGGCGCGCGAGGCTGGCGTCCATCCGGGCACCGTTTCGCGGGTGCTCAACCCGGCGCACCGGCATCTGATCAGCGAGCAGACGGCGTCACGTGTCGAGCGCGTCGCGCGCGCTCTCGGCTACGAGACCAACCAGATCGCTCGCGGCCTACGCATGCGTCAATCGTTCACCGTAGGCGTGCTGATTCCCGACCTCACGAACCCGCTGTTCCCACCGATGGTGCGCGGCATCGAGGATCACCTGCACCCGTTCGGCTATACGGCGCTGCTGACGAACACGGACGCCGACCCCCAACGCGAGCTGCGCGGCCTCGAAGCGCTCAGCGCCCGCCAGGTCGACGGCTTCATAATCGCCCCCACCGCCACGAACGTCGGCAACGTCAAGGAGCTGATCGCCAACGGCGTGCCGATCGTGCTGATCAACCGCAGCATCTCGGGCGTACAGAGCTTCGCGGTGACACCGGACGACAGACGCGGGGCGAGCGCGGCGGTCGAGCACCTCGTCGCGCTCGGCCACCGCGCGATCGCCCACGTCGGCGGGCCGCAGACGCTCTCCCCGGGCCAGGATCGCTGGCGCGGCTACGCTGAGGCGATGCGCGAGCACGGTCTCGAGGACGAGACGAAGAAGCTCGTCGCGTTCGCCGATGGCTTCATCGGCGGCGCCGGGGTCGAACCCACGCGCGACCTGCTCGCACGCGGAGAGCCCTTCACGGCGGTGTCCGCAGCCAACGACCTGATCGCGCTCGATTGCATCGACGTGCTGCGCGAAGCCGGGCTGCGGTGCCCGCGTGACGTGTCCGTGATCGGCTTCAACGACATGCCCTACGCTCACCGCTTCGACCCGCCGCTCACCACGATCCGCTTCTCGCACTACGAAATGGGACACCGCGCAGCCGAGCTGCTGATCGGCCAGATCAGGGGAGATACCTCAGCGCCGCGAACCATCGTCCTCTCGACCGAGCTCGTCGAGCGCTGCTCGACCGCCGCTCCGCCCGCGTGAGCGCCGGGCGTGCCGCCTCGTGCGCCGGGTCGCGCACCGGTGCGCGACCGCGGGATCAGCCAACACTAACTGCCACGACGCGATCTCCTGGCGGCCGAGCGTGACGACAGCGCCCTGAATGCGTTCGCTGTTGTACTCGGAGCCTGTGTTCGAGGCCGACGCGGCAATCAGCGTGGGGTCTACTGTCATGTTGCACGGCGAACCCACGCCTTAGCAGCACGCGTCGGCTCATCAATCCATCAACTGGCCGCCATTGACATTGATCGACTCTCCGGTGATGTTGCGCGCCCGTTCGGAGGCGAGGAATGCAACCGCCAAACCGATGTCCTCCGGCTCTTGCGGCCGTCCCAAGGGGATCGACGCCACCGCTTGCGTCCAGGCCTCCTGGACGGAGATCCCCTGTTCTGTGGCCGTCTCACGCAGCAGCGGTTCCCACAGTGGGGTTCGCACGACGCCTGGGCACACGGCGTTGACGAGGATCTTGTGTTCGGCCAGCTCCCTCGCAAGGGACTGTGTGAGCCCCACAACGGCGAACTTGCTGGCGACGTAATGGCTGAACAGAGGATGTGATCCCGCCTTGCCCACTAGAGACGATGTGTTCACGATTCGCCCCCCGTTACGCTCGATCATCCCGGGCAGGACCGCTTGGACCATGAGGTACATGCCCTTGACGTTGACGTCCATCATGCGCTCCCAGGCAGCCTCGTCGATCTCCTGGAAGGGGAGTCGCTGGGAGATGCCCGCGTTGTTGACCAGCACATTGATCGGGCCAAGCGCCTCCTGAGCCTGCGCGACGACTTGCTCGCACGATGCGCGGCTTGTCACGTCGTGCCCAAGCCCGATCGCCCTCCCGGCTGTGCCGGAGATTCGCTGAGCCGTTTCACGCGCTCCCGTTTCATCGATGTCCGTCACCGCCACGCGGGCGCCTTCTCTGGTCAGCACCTCGGCGATGCCTGCACCGATGCCATGCGCTGCTCCCGTGACGATTGCCGAGATTCCATCCAGTTCGCCCATCTCTTTTCTCCTTTGATTGATCTAGTGCACACGATCGCACAAATCGCGTGGGCAGGCAAGCTCGATGTGCTGTGCATATCTTGGCTCGCTGCGCTTGACATTGAGCCATACGTCTGCAAACGTTCGCACAAGAGGGAAGGCCGAACTGGCGTTCCTCGCACCGCAACTGCAAAATACGACCTGATCGAACACCAGAAGCGAGGATGAAATGGCGGACGCTACGCTCGTGCACGGGCTCGCTGGAGGCGGCCTGACCGGGGTGCACCACATCGGGATTCCTGTGCGCGACATCGAGCGCTCCCTTCAGTGGTACCGCGAGATCCTCGGTCTGACCGCGGATTTCGTTGAGATTGACGAGGGCCCGGAGGCAAGCCGGGTCGTGCAGCTTGAGAACGCCCGGATGCGGTTCGCGTTCCTCTCGGCCGGCAACACGATCATCGAGCTGCTCGAGTACGAGCATCCACTCGGTCGCGACTTCGATCGCCGGAACTGCGACGTTGGTGCCATCCATCTGTGTCTGGAGGTCGCCGATATTGCGCACGCCCATCACGTCCTGACCGAACGCGGAGTCACGTTCAGCACTGAGCCCGTGGAGATACTGGAGGGCGCGCTCAAGGGACAGTGGTGCTGCTACTTCCGCGACCCCGACGGCATCCAGCTCGAGCTGTGGCAACGAGCACGTTGACCTACGTCACATCTGCACGCGTCGGCGGGCGCGGCGGAGGGGTAACGCCGATCCCAAAGGGCAGGTCATGAAGCTGCGCTGGGGCTTGCTGTCCACCGCGAGCATCAACGACGTCATCTTGAAGAGCTGCGGCGACTGCGCTGCCACCGAGTTCGTCGCGGTTGCGAGTCGGGAGCTCGAGCGCGCCCGGACATACGCGCAAGCGCGCGGCATCGCACGCGCGTGGGGGAGCTATCGGGAGTTGCTGGAGGACCCAACGGTTGACGCCGTGTACGTCTCGGTGCCAAACGGCCTGCACATGCAGTGGGTGATGGCGGCACTGGCGGCAGGCAAGCACGTTCTGTGCGAGAAGCCGTTGAGCCGCCATGAGGCGGAGATCGCTGCCGCGTACGAGGTGGCGGAGCGGGCAAACCTCGTCTTCGGCGAGGCGTTCATGTACCGCCACCACCCGCAGACGGACCTGATCGTCGACCTCGTCGCCTCGGGGGCGGTCGGGGAGCTGCGGACGTTGCTCTCGACGCACACCTGGCGCATGCCGCTGTCGGAGTATGGTCAGCGGCTGCCGGCTGAGCTGGATGCCGGCAGCCTCATGGACAATGGCTCGTACCAGGTTGGGATGTCGCGATTGCTGGCGGGGAATCCAGTGAGCGTCTCCGGCGCGCAGGTCCTCCACGCCACTGGCGTCGACATGCGCTTCGCGGGCACGCTCCGATTCCGGCATGACGTGATCGCCCAATTCGACTGTGGGATGGACTTGCCGTGGCGCAACCGGCTTGAGATCGTCGGGGCGGACGCAAGCCTGATCCTCGATGACCCGTGGCATTGCCGCGCCGCGACGGTGCGACTGCGCGACGGCGAGGACATGCGTGAGATCCCAGTCCCGCCCGGCGATCCCTACCGGCTGGAGTTCGAGGCGTTCGCCCGTGCGGTCGACGGGGAGCACGTCGCAGCGTTCGACAAGCTCGACGCGTTGGCGCAGGCCCGCGTGATCACGGCCCTGTACGAGTCAGCAGAGCTCGGGCGAGATGTGTCGCTGCCCGACGACGCGGCGTAGCGCTCGATCGCGTCTCGCGCGGCCGTCTGATCTCAGGCATAGAAGCGCCGCTCGAAGCCGGTCGCGCCCGGTTGCCGGGCGGTGGCCGGAGGCGCCAACCTGGGTATTACTGCAAACGATCGCGTTGTGTATCCGATGTTGCGTTCCGCTTGGCCGTGGCCACCTGGTTCTGGCGCACAGCTAAGTCTTGAAAAGCTAGCTCGGAGTCATGCGGCAGCAGCGGCTGTGCGTGCTCTCGCGTTATATGTCTTGACAACACGGCCGATTTCTGCGAACGTTCGCATGGTTGATGAAATGCCGGCACGACTTCCGTCGGCCGGGCTCGTGATGCGACTAAGGAGACCGTCGTCGATGACTGCGACCACTGGCACTGGGAGCCGCGATCCGCGCTACGACATCCTCTTCGAGCCGGTGCAAATCGGTCCGAAGGTGATGCGCAACCGCTTCTACGCGACCCCGCACGGGGATGGACTGGAGGCATCTCCGGGCGCAGAGGCGTATTTCCGTGGCATGAAGGCCGAGGGGGGCTGGGCGGTCATCAACACGGGCCAGACGCAGATCTCTCCCGAGTTCGACTACAACGGCTACCTGGTCGTCTCGCGTATCTGGGATGACTCGGACGTACGCAACTGGAGCCTGATGACCGACAGGATCCACGCGGTGGGATCACTGGCAGGCATCGAGCTGGCCGCCACCGGTTCGGGTGTCGCAGGCTTTCAGAGCCGCCTTCCGGCACCCACGATCTCCGGCATCGCTGACGACAAGTTCTGGATGGGCGCCTCCTACGAAATGGACAAGGCTGACATCCGGCGCCTCCGAGCAGAGTACGTCGCGGCCGCCAAGCGCGCCCGCTCAGCCGGCTTCGACATCATCAATGTTCACGGCGCCGAGGCGTGGAGCGTCATGTCTCTGTTCATGATGCGCCGCTACAACCACCGCACCGACGAGTACGGCGGCTCGCTGGAGAACCGTTCGCGCTTCTGGCTCGAGACGCTCGAGCTCGTGCGCGAGGCGGTCGGGGATGACTGTGCGATCGCGGCTCGGCACTGCATCGACTCGCTTGGTGGAGCAGGGGGCGTGCGGATCGACGAGGAGGGTGTCGGCTTCGTTCAGTTGGCCGACCATCTCGTCGACCTATGGGACGTTCAGGTCGGTGGAGAAGACCGGAGTCATTGGGTGCAGGACCTTGGTCCGTCGCGCTTCTACAAGGAGAATTTCCAGGCGGAGTTCATCACGCAGGTGCGGCCCTACACCTCCAAGCCGATCGTCGGTGTCGGCCGCTTCACGAGCCCCGACACCATGCTCGCCGTGATCAAGTCCGGCCAGCAGGACATCATCGGCGCGGCGCGCATATCGATTTCGGATCCGTTCCTCCCGGCGAAGATCGACGCCGGGCGGGTCGACGAGATCCGGGAGTGCATCGGCTGCAACGTCTGCGTATCGAGGGTTAACGCGGTGAACCGGATCATATGCACGCAGAACCCGACGATCGGCGAGGAGTATCGGCGCGGATGGCATCCGGAGCGCTTCGTACCGACGCGCAGCGCGGAGAAGAGCGTGCTCGTGGTCGGCGCTGGGCCGGCTGGCCTCGAGTGCGCGATCGTGCTTGCCAAGCAGGGCGTTGAGCACGTCCACCTGGTCGAGGGTGCGCGCGAGGTAGGCGGCCATTTCCGGTGGGTCCCGCGCCTCCCCGGCCTCGCTGAGTGGATCAGGGTCGTCGACTATCGCAAGACGATCGCTGCGCGCCTGCGTAACCTCGCCGTGGTTAGGAACAAGCGCCTGTCCGTCGAAGACGTTCTGGATTACGGCGCCCGTCGAGTGATCGTGGCGACCGGCTCACACTGGTCGCGCGATGGGCTCAATTTCGCCACGCAGGGACCGATCCCGGGCGCCGATGCGAGCCTGGCCCACGTCTTCACGCCCGAGCAGGTCATGGCCGAAGGGGCCTCCGTCGAGGGGGACCGCGTTGTCGTGTACGACTGCGAGGGCTATTTCATGGGCGTTGGCTTTGCTGAGCGGTTCGCTCTCGAAGGCAAGCGGGTCACACTCGTCACGCCGCTGGACACCCCGGCCCCGTACCTGGAGTACACCGGCGAGGGCCAGCTCCTGATCACCAGGTTGCACGAGCTCGGCGTCGAGCTCGTCGTCGGTCACGTCATCGACGAGATCTCGCCCGGCGAGGCGCGCGGCCATCTCGGCAAGCACGCGCCGACGACTGTGGCGTGGAAGACCGATGCGGTCGTCCTTGTCACCCAACGTATACCGAATAACGAGCTCTACCGAGCACTCGCGGCGGAGCCGGCGCGCCTTGCAGAAGCCGGGATCGATGAGCTCTACCGCGTCGGCGACTGCATCGCGCCCCGCCCACAGGTCGCAGACGCGATCTTCGACGGCCACCGTCTTGCACGCGAGATCGACTCTGAGGACCCAAGCACGCCCCGTCCATGGATCCGCGAGGACCGGGTACTCGGCGCAACCGATGCGGATTACGATCGGATACTCGGAGACGACGTCCCTGTTCGTCCATGCTCGGAGCCGTCGGCGGTGACCGCTGGCTGACGCTGGACGGAGAGATCTGCAGGTAATTGCCAGCGGCATCATGCCTGGCCAATCAGCTGCAACGGCGGCATGATTGGATCGACTAGTAGTGGGAGGAAGTGAAATGAGGAAGCACCTATGCATAATGGGGATCATTGCGTTGTCGCTGACCGTTGCTGCGTGCGGCGGGGGCGAAGGCGGCTCGCGCGGCACCGCGTCAAATTCCGCTAGCGGCTCTTCCAAGTCGTACCCCGAACTTAAGTGGGGCGTGATCGCCTTTCCAGGCCCGATCGATTGGAACAAAAATCCCTGGAACCAGGTCACTTCGATTGAGAGCCTTGTGGTCCAGGACCTCGTCGAACTCAAGCCGAACGGAGAAGTCAAGCCAGCGCTCGCAAGTTCGATTGAACACCCGGACCCAACCACCTACGTCTACAACATCCGCTCAGGTGTGAAGTTCTCCGACGGCAAGCCACTGACGATAGCGGATGTCGTCTACTCCCTGGATCGCAACTTGGTCGGCAAGGAAGTATGGACGAAAGTGTATTGGGAAGATGTGGCATCAGTGTCGCCGCGTGGGACCTCGGCCGTGGTCGTAAAGCTCAAGCATCCGTATGCGCCATGGCCCGCGATAGTGGGCTCCACCACGCCGATCATCGAGAAGGCCGCCGCGGAAAAGGCGGGCGAAAAAGGTATTGGCACCTCGAGCGGGATGCCGATCGGCACCGGGCCATGGAAGTTCGACAGCATGAAGCCTGAAGTCAACGTCCAGCTTTCGCGCAATCCGTACTGGAAAGGAGCCCTGCCGCCCGCCGAAAGGATCTCCATCAGCGTGTTCAAGACCGAATCATCGGAGGCCTTGGCGCTGCGATCCGGCGCAATCGATGGCACATTCAGCTACTTCTCGCCAAAGACGTTCGCCAACATACCTGGCACGCGCCCGCTGGCCGCACCTGGCGCGGACGTGATCCTCATGGCGATGAACACCTCACAGCCGCCGTTCAACGATGTGCATGTGCGTCGGGCGATCGCCTATGCGACCAATGTCAAAGGCGCCATCAACGCGCTCTTCCCAGGACAGGCGGAAGAAGCTATAACCGTAGCGTCCAAGGCGACGTTTGCGAATCTGGGGTCCAAGAGCCAAGTGGCCGCAGTTCTGAATGCTGTTCCGAGATACGAATTCAATCTCGCGGCGGCCAAGCGGGAACTGGCCAAGTCGGCGTACCCGCACGGATTCACCACTCAGATCGAGGCTAATGTAAACGAACAGGATTCGCAGCTCGTTGCTCAGGTGCTTGCGGCCAACCTCGCAAAGATAGGGATTACCGCTAAAGTACATGTCGTACCGCTTGATGAAACCACCAGTCTCTATGGCAAGGAGATAACGATATACATCGATGAATTCTACTCTATCTATCCTGATGCGGACAGCCTGCTTGCCGCTGTGCTGCCCTCGTCGCAGATCAGACCTCCGGGCGCAGGCTTCAACCAGGCGGAGTACAGGAATACCGAAGTCAACAACCTGCTCGCCAGCGAGGCCGCGGCACCGAATCCGGCGCATCGGCTGCACTTGATCGAAAAGCTGTTGGGGATCATCAGTCGCGAAGAGCCTTACAAGCCCGTGTACACAGCGGATGTCCTCGGCAGATTGTCAGATAGATATGTCTTCCCAACGTTCTCATGGTGGACGGTGCTGTTCCGTCCGTGGGCGTTCGATGTGCGACCCGCCTCCTAGCCTGGACTAACTCCGAGTTCTTGCGACGCTTGCGGGTTTCATAGCTGGACTTTGGAATGGAGCAGCCCGGCTAAGGCCGGGCTGCCCGCGCGTCGATACATACACATGTGACAATGGCCACACTCTCTGAAGGTACGCGCTGCCGAACTTTGTGGCGATGTCCTGGACGCCGTGGGCTTTGAAGCAAAGCTTGCATAGATGGGCACAGTTGGCGAACGAGCGTCTCGGAAGGCATGGCGCTCATTCGTGGTTAACTCGTGTGACACTGCTGGGGCTTCGTACTCGACTAATGTGACTGGAGGATCGTGGATGGACATCGCATTCATGTCGGCAAGTATGCTCGACCGGCCGTGGGAGGATGCCCTTGATGCGGCTGTGCAATGCGGCATCGCCGTCGTGGAGGCGTGTGGCGGAGGCCATATTCCCAAGCGCCATTTCGATCCGGTCGCGCTCAACAGGGACGGCGATGCGCTGATGCGCTTCCGCGCGAGCCTGGAGGAGCGCGGCCTGGGTCTCTGTGCATTCTCTTGCCATGGCAACCCGCTGCATCCAGACGAGGCTGAGGCTGCCGAGATTCATGCCGACTTTGTCGCCACCTGCGAGCTCGCGGGCAAGCTCGGTGTTCCCCATGTCAGCCTGCTTGCCGGCTGTCCTGGAGGAGGCCCTGCCGATCGTGTGCCCAACTGGGTCATAAAGTCCACGCTTCCCGACCGTCGCGACGCCTATGAGTGGCAGTGGAAGGAGCGTGTGATTCCCTACTGGCAAGAGGCGGCAAAGGTGGCGGATGCCAACGGTGTGAAGATCTGCGTCGAGCCGCATTCCGGCGATGTCGTCTACAGCTTCAAGACCTTCATGCGACTTCGCGAAGCGGTGGGCGAGATGATCGGGATGAACTACGACCCCTCTCACATGTGGTGGCAGGGTGTGGACCCGGCGACGTTCATCGATCACGCGGGTGAGTGGATCTGGACCTGCCACATCAAGGATGCCCGCCTTGACGATCGCGCAATCGCGCTTCACGGCGTCCTGTCATCCGAAGACTATGATCATTGGGACCGTCGGCCATGGGCGTTCAGCACGCCCGGCTATGGTCATTCGGAGCTCTTCTGGAGCCAGTTCGTGATCGCACTACGCAACGTTGGCTATACCGGCGCTCTCAGCATCGAGTGTGAGGACCCTTTCCTGACGCCTGACGACACGCTGCAGAAGTCCGTCGAGCTGCTGCGGCGGGTGCTGCCAGCCGACCCGCCGCCGCCAGTCGACTGGGCAGCCGTGGCGATCGACTCCTAGCAGCGGTGGCTGCCCACCAGCGGCTTCGGCCGCAACGGAGACCAGTGAGCACAAGGACCAGTTACGACAGGAGAACACGACGCTATGAATATGCTTGAAGGAAAGACCGCGATAGTGACAGGGGCGGGGCGTGGGATTGGATTGGCGACGGCTGAACGCTTCGCGGCCGAGGGCGCGCACGTCGTTGCAGTCGATCTGAGCATCGACCCCAAACTGCGCTCCCGTGCCAGTGGATCGATCGAATGGCTGGCAGGAGATGTGAGCGCGCCCGCCAGCATGGGCGCGGCCGTCGAGGCGGCGAGGGCAGCTGGCGGTCTTGACATATGCGTGGCCAATGCCGGGGTGGGCAGGATTGAGGACTTCCTGGACGGCGACGTTGAGTCCTGGATGGCGGTTCTCAAGGTGAACCTGCTGGGCGTGATGGTGACCCTGCAGGCCGCTGCGCGGGCAATGATCTCAGAGGGTGGCGGGGGGCGGCTGCTCGCTACCGCATCGATTGCAGGCGTCCACGGTGAGCCGAGCGCGACGGCCTACTGCGCCAGCAAGGGAGGCGTGCTGTCGCTGATGCGGGCGCTGGCGGTCGAGCTTGCTTCCCACGGCATCACTGCGAACGCCGTCGCTCCGGGGCAGATCGACACGGAGTTGAACGCCGCCGACATCCACGTGTTCAGCGACCGCGAGGGGGTGCCTTATGACGACTACAGGGCCTCGGTGATCAGCGCCAACATACCCGCAGGTCGCATGGGCCGGCCTGACGAGGTCGCTGCGCTATTCGCCTTCCTCGCATCCGACGCGGCTGCGTTCATCAGCGGCGCAACGGTGAGAATCGACGGAGGCGAGCTTGCCGTCTAGAGACGACCCTCCTGTGATCCAGCCTAGGGCGATAACGCACGTAGGGCTGAGTGTCCCCGACATCCACGGCGCGGTCGCCTGGTATCGAGAGATGCTCGGGTTCACCTGATCGCAGGACCAAGCGAGGTGGACCGCAGCAACCTGTCGCTACAGACGTGTTCGGGCCGCGCATCGTGTGAGCGGGTCATGGCGCAGGCTCAAGAGGCGCTTGGCCCGATAGGGTTCCCACGGCCTTCTGAAAATCGCGGTGTCCCCAGTTCGAGTCTGGGTCTCGCCATCTCAAAACCGCCACAAATGCGCGAGTTCTAAGATAGGGCGTCGCGAGCACAGTGTGGACGTTGGCAGCTCGCTCGGCAAGCGGGATGTCGCCGTCCCGGGGCCAAGCCTGAACAGTAGAATCCGCGGCCGTGCCGTTCACGCTTAGGAACCTCAGAGAGGATCTGGCAGACGTCGGGTCCAACTTCGACGGGGCACCGGACCTGGAGTTCCGTGTCGCAACCTGGGCGCTCGAGCTCGAGCAGTCCGGCCTGAGCTATCAGCGCATCCCGCCCGGCTACCGCTTCCCGTATGGCCACACGCACAAGGAGCAGGAGGAGGTGTTCGTGGTCGTGGGCGGGAGCGGGCGGATGAAGCTCGACGACGAGATGATCGAGGTCAAGAAGTGGGACGTAGTGCGCGTTCCGCCCGGTACATGGCGAGGGTACGAGGCCGGGCCGGAGGGCCTTGAGATCCTCGTCTTCGGTGCCCCCAATCTCGGCGAGAACCCGCGGGAGGATGTGGTGGGTCAGCGGGACTGGTGGGATGACTGACGACTCTCAGTGGAACAGGCCCGGTGCAGCGAATGACGATTCGCCACAGGCGGTGGGCTCGCTGCGGGATGACCGAGCTGGTCGACTTCCGCAGCGTCTCAGCGTCGATGCGGGCACCCAGATGCAGGCCAGATGTTCGGTGGACAAGGTATATCTGCCTATTCGAGGCTCGATGGAGGTGATGTAGCCTTGGGTCCATGGGGGCACGAGAGCTACTTTGGACGCCGTCGCAGCAGCGCGTCCAACGCGCGAACCTGACCTCCTACATGCGCTGGCTGGGTGAGCGGCGTGGCTTGGATCTGCCCGACTACGACGCGCTGTGGCGCTGGTCGGTCGATGAGCTGGACGCCTTCTGGGCTTCGATCTGGGACTACTTCGACGTGCGCGCCTCCCAGCCATACGAGCGCGTGCTCGGACGCCGCGAGATGCCCGGCGCGCAGTGGTTTCCCGGCGCACGGCTCAACTACGCGGAGAACGTGTTCGTGGGCAAGGCCGACGGCGATCTGGCGCTCGTGTTCGCCGACGAGCGTGGACGGCGGCGGGAATGGAGTTGGGGCACTCTGCGGCAGGAGGCGGCGCGGATCGCAAGCGGATTGCGCAATCTCGGTATCGGCCCCGGCGATCGCGTTGCCGCCTACATGCCAAACGCGCCAGAGACGGCGGCCGCCTTCCTTGCCTGTGCCTCGATTGGCGCTGTTTGGTCGAGCTGCTCACCGGACTTCGGCGCCCGCGGGGTGCTCGACCGCTTCGCCCAGATCGAGCCAAAGGTCCTGCTGGCAGTGGATGGCTACGCCTACCAGGGCCGTGAGCACGACCGCCGGGAGGTGGTGGCGAGCCTGATGGACGAGATGAGCTCGCTGCAACACACGGTGCTGCTCCGTTACCTGGATGAGGACGCGGGCGTAAAGGGCGCGATCGACTGGGAGCAGCTGCGCGCCGCCCTGGCCGATCTCGCCTTCGAGCAGGTGCCCTTCGATCACCCGCTGTGGGTGCTCTACTCCTCCGGCACGACGGGCCTGCCGAAGGCGATCGTGCAGGGACAGGGCGGGATCCTGATGGAGCACGTGAAGAAACTGAATCTTCAGGTGGACCTGCATGCCGGTGACCATCTGCTCTGGTTCACCACCACGGGCTGGATGATGTGGAACTTCCTGATGGGTGCGCTGCTGAGCCCGGCCACGATCGTGCTCTACGACGGCAACCCTGCCTTCCCGGACATGAATGCGCTCTGGGATCTGGCCGCCGAGCTGGGCGTCACCTGCTTTGGCACCAGCGCCAGCTACATCGCCAGCTGCATCAAGGAGGGCGTGCGACCTGCGGAGGGCCGCGACCTCAGCGCGCTGCGCAGCGTCGGCTCGACCGGCTCTACGCTCGCGCCGGAGGGCTTCGACTGGATCTATGAGCAGCTGGGAGGCGACACCTGGCTGTTCTCGACCAGCGGCGGGACCGACGTGTGCACCGCCTTCATCGGCGGTTGCCCGCTCTTGCCGGTACGCCGCGGCGAGCTGCAGTGCAGGGCGCTGGGTGCCAACGTGCAGGCATTCGACGAGGATGGGCACCCGGTGATCGAAGAGCTCGGTGAGCTTGTGATCACCGAGCCGATGCCATCGATGCCGCTCTACTTCTGGAACGACCCCGATGGTGAGCGCTACCGCGAAAGCTACTTCTCGCTCTACCCCGGGATCTGGCGCCACGGCGACTGGCTCGAGCTCTTCACCGACGGTGCTGCCGTGCTGCACGGGCGCAGCGACGCGACCATCAACCGGGGCGGAGTTCGGATGGGCAGCAGCGAGATCTACCGTTCGGTGTTGGCGCTGCCGCAGATCGAGGATGCGCTGGTCGTCGACGTCGACGGCTGGATGCCGCTGTTCGTGAAGCTGCGCGACGGCGCGAGCCTCGACGATCGGCTGCAGAGCGAGATCAAGCGGCGCGTGCGCGAGGAGTGCTCCCCCAGGCACGTCCCGAATGAGATCTTCGCCGTGCCGACGATCCCGCGCACGCGCACCGGCAAGGTGCTCGAGGTGCCGGTGAAGCGAATCCTGCTCGGCGCCGATCCCGAGAAGGCGGCCAGCCGCGAATCGCTGGCCGATCCGGATGCGCTTGCGCCGTTTCTCGCGCTTGCCGCGACCAGAGCAGCCGCCAGCTGAGCGCAGCGGTCGGGTGCCGCCGGACGCCGCCAGGCTGTGGGTAGCATTTGGGCGACGATGGCATCTCCAATTGTCAGACCTGCGCCGAGGCGTTCGTGCCTTTCGGTGCCCGCCTCCTCTGATCGCAAGCTCCAGAAGGCGGTCTCCATGCTCGTTGACGAGGTCGTGATCGACCTGGAGGACGCCGTCGCCGTACCGGCCAAGGAGCAGGCGCGCACGGCTGCCCTGGCGGCGCTCGAAGGCTGGAGCGGCCCGGGCGTCGCGGTGCGGGTCAACGCGCCGCGGACGCCGTGGTGCCATCTGGACGTGATCGCGTTGGCGCAGCTGAAGGAGATGCCCCACTCGATCGTGGTGCCGAAGGTGGAGAGCGCGGGCGATATCGCGTTCATCGAGCGTCTGCTCGACGGGAGCGAGCTGGCATCGGGCCGGTCGCGGCCGCTGCGAATCCAGGCGCTGATAGAGACCGCCATCGGGCTGTCCGCGGTGCAGGAGATCGCGGCCGCCTCCAGCCGCCTGGACTCTCTGATCCTCGGCTACGCCGACCTGTCAGCCTCCCTGGGCGGCGCGCCCAGCCTCGACGCCTGGTTGCCCGCGCAGCACGCCGTGCTGCTGGCGGCGCGGGCCAACGGCCTGCAGGCCATCGACGGGCCGTTCCTTGGAGTTGCCGTGGACGAGCCGTTCCTTGCCGCGGCGACGCGTGCGCACGAGCTTGGCTTCGACGGCAAGTGGGCGATCCACCCCAGCCAGCTGCAGAGCCTCGAGGTGCTGTTCTCTTCTACCGAGGCGGAGCTGAAGCAGGCCCACGCGGTGATCGAGGCGCTGGCGCAGGCGCAGGACGGCAGTGGCGACGGAGCGGTGCTGCTGGACGGGCAGATGATCGACGAGGCGGTGCGGGTCTCCGCGCTGGGCGTGCTCGCCCGCGCGGGCGCTGTCGAGCAGGCAACGCGGACTCCTACGCCTTGAACGCAGTTGCGGGGCCGTTCTTCGAGGATCTCTCGGTCGGCACGCTGATCGAGACGGCTCCGGCGGTGACGCTGAGCGACGGCCACGCCGCGATCCATCAGGCGATCGTCGGCGATCGCCTGCGGCTGGCGCTGGATGGCTCGCTTGCAGCCGCGGTGCTTGGCAGCGATGTGCCCCTGGCCCACCCGGCGCTCGTGTGCGACATCGCGATCGGGCAGTCGACGCTCCTCACGCAGCGCGTAATCGCCAACCTCTTCTACAGGGGCCTGGTGCTGCGCCGCGCGCCGGTGATCGGCGACACGCTGGCGACCACCACCGAGGTCGTGGCGCTGCGCCAGAACAGGCCGCGACCGGGACGCCTCGCCACCGGCCTTGCCGCGCTGCGGGTGCGCACGGTCGATCAGGAGGGACGCAGGGTGCTCGACTTCTGGCGCTGCGCGATGCTGCCGCTGCGCGACGCCGACGCGAACACTGCTCACCACGGCGACGACGACCTCGATGCGATTTCCGCCGCGCTGGAGCCGCAGGCGCTGCGCGGCGCGATCGCGGACTGGCGTCTGGACGCGTTTGCCGCTGCCGTGCCGGGTCCGCATCTGGAGGGACTCCAGAGTGGAGCGCGTTGGTCTTTGCGGGGAGGAGACGTGGTCAGCGGCGCGCCCGAGCTTGCGCGGCTGACCCTCAACGTCGCGATGGCCCATCACGACCGTCACGCCAACGGCTCCGGACGCAGGCTCGTCTATGGCGGTCATACGATCGGGCTTGCCGCCGCACAGGCCACCCGCGTGCTGCCGAACATCGTCACGATCGTCGCCTGGCACGGCTGCGATCACCTGGCGCCCGTGTACGAAGGCGATACGCTGCACAGCGAGCTGGAGCTGGAGCGCATCGAGCCGGTGCCGGGTGGCGGGCTGCTGCACCTGCGCTCGCTCGTGCAGGCATCGCGCGAGCAGGACGAGGACCCCGTGCCCGTGCTCGACTGGCGCTTCGTGGCGGTGATGGCGGTAGCACGATGAGCACCGGCGTTCTGCAAGGTCTGCGGGTGGTTGAGGGCTCGGCGTTCGTGGCGGCGCCGCTCGGCGGCATGACGCTGGCCCAGAACGGCGCCGAGGTGATCCGCTTCGACCAGATCGGCGGCGGCCTGGACTTCACACGTTGGCCGCTGGCGGCGGATGGACAGAGCCTGTTCTGGGCAGGCTTGAACAAGGGCAAGCGCTCGATCGCGATCGACCTGCGCTCGGAGGCGGGTCGTGAGCTGGCCAGCGCGCTGATCGTGCAGGCGGGCAACTTCCTAACGAACTTCCCCGCCAGGGGATGGCAGGACCACGAGGTTCTGCGCAAGCGGCGGGCGGACCTCGTGACGGTCGCGCTGACGGGCAATCCCGACGGCAGCAGCGAGGTCGACTACACCGTCAACCCCGCCACCGGCTTTCCCTGGGCGACCGGCCCCCGCAACCTCGCCGAGCCGCTCAACAGCGTGCTGCCGGCGTGGGACATCGCGATGGGCACGCTCGCGGCCTTCGGCCTGCTCGCCGCCGATCGTCACCGCACGCGTACTGGCGAGGGACAGCTGGTCAAGCTTGCGCTCTCCGACGTCGCGTTCGCGATGGTTGGCAACCTCGGCCGCCTCGCCGAAGCGCAGCTGGGCGCGCTCGACCAGCGCAAGGACGGCAACTATCTCTATGGCGCCTTCGGCCACGACTTCGAGACCCGCGACGCTCGCAGGGTGATGGTCGTCGCGCTCACCGCCCGCCAGTGGCATGCGCTGCAGCAGGTGACCGGCATCCGCGAGGCGTGCGAGAAGATCGAAGACGCCACCGGCCACGATCTCGACAGCGAGACCGGGCGCTACGAGGCCCGCGACCTGATCGCGGCTCTGCTGCGCCCGTGGTTCGCCGCCCGCGATCTGGCGAGCATCCGCAACATATTCGCAGGCACAGGCGTCTCGTGGGGCCCGTACCAGACCTTCGGGCAGCTGGTCAACGAGGACCCGCGCTGCTCCACGGCCAATCCGCTCTTCGAGCGGGTCGAGCACCCCGGCGTCGGCAGCTATCTGATGCCAGGATCGCCATTGTGGTTCGACGGGCTGCGACGTGAGCCCGTCGATCGCGCACCGATGCTGGGCGAGCACACCGAGCAGGTGCTGGCTGAGGTTCTGAGCCTCAGCGTGGGGGAGATAGGTCGCCTGCACGACGCCGGCGTCGTCGCCGGCCCGAGCATTGGAGGCGAGAGCGGCCTCAGGCGCAGAGCAGTATCCGCTCCAGGAGGCTAGGAACGCCGGCGTGTGAGTTGACGATCATGGCCGGTGTCAAGGTGTCGAGGGGTCTTCGCGGTAACCGCCGGCCACGCAAGCGCAGCGTGCCGAAACGCGACACCGCGATACTGAGCTCATGCCTGCTGGGCTGCGAGCTTCGGCGTCGGTCTGCGCTTGCGTGCTCTTCGCTGCCTGCGTGGGCTTGCTCTCGGTAGCGGCTCATGGTCTGGCCGGCGACGGTCAGTCCGCGAGCATCCCGGGAAACCAGCTCTACGCCCAGACGACAGCGCAACGGCTGCTGGAAGGGGTCCCGTTGCCCGAAGGCGCGGTGGCAGCGAGCTCCAACGAAAGCTTCAACCACGAGCTCGGCGGCCCCGAATCCACGCCGGTGACCCCTCAGCTCGTGCAGGCGCACGCCTTCTGGCGCGTGCCGGGGCAGCCTGAACAGGTGATCCAATGGATCGAGCAGCATCCCCCACAGGGGGCGCAGCTGATGAGTCGGGGCAGCTCGGGAACGGCAAGTCAGACGACCAGCTGGGGCGCGACGTTCTCGTTCGCCGACACGAGTGGCAGGCTGGCCACGGTGTGGCTTTCGGTTGGCGTAGCGCAGGCCGCCGGTGGGGGCACTGACTGCAAGCTGACGCGCTGGTGGTGTGGACGCGTCCGCGGCCGCCTGCCGAGCACATACCCGCCGGCGTGCGGATCGTGAAGATCAGGGCGACCGATCGGCGCCGGCACATCTCTCTCGTGATGAGCATCGGAAGTCCTGCGGAGGTACGCGCGATCGTTGCGGCGATCGAAGCGCTGCAGCGACCGCCGCAAGGCGGTACCTGCGCCGGTGGCGCCATGACGGATGGCAAGCGGTTGGAACCGGTGATCGACCTCGCGTTTGCCACCGCGAGCGGCAGGCGCCCCGTCGTGAGGGTGAAGGTCGACGAAAATACGGGCTGTGGTGGCTCAGTGGCATTCTGGGCGGGCGAGCGACCTCAACCCGACCTGGGACCCTCTCAGCAAGCCAGAGTGGCCCTGCACGAGATCCTTCGACGGACGCTCTAGCTGCCGCGATCAACCGGCGAGCTGCGTTCTCCCTGCGGGCACCAGCCCGAGCACCGACGGCGTCGTTGTGAAGTCTCCGAGCCCCGGCGCCGGCGGGCAGGCGTCCGCGAGGCGCTCGCTTGCAGGAATTCCGCTTTCAGCACTGCACATGCAGGAGCTCGAACGACTTGCGCACGAGCTCCCGGCTGCGGGGGAGGGGCTGGGGCCGCTGCAGCGGCCCTGTGGGCTTCCCTAGGACGCGTCCGGCCAGTTGGCGGTGGCCATCACGCCGTCCCCGTCCTCCGGCCGCGGGCCGCCGACCGCGACCAGGTCGAGACCGTCCGGGCCCGCCTCGAAGGCGCGCACGACCTCCGGCGAGACGCGCATGAGATCCCATTGGCGCAGCTCGTGGACCTCGTCGTCGAGCAGCACGCGGCCAGAGCCGGATACGACGAGATATGCCTCCTCCTGCTCGCGGTGGCTGTGCGCGAAGGGACTGCGCACGTTTGGCGCGTAGCGAAAGAGGCTGACTCCGAGATCGCGCGAGTCGAGGTGTTTGCGCCCGAATCGGCCCTCGATGCCCGGGGCGCGATCCCCGACGGCGTTTTCGACCTCGAGCAGGTTCACGCTGGCAAATCGCGACATGTGGCTCTCCTTTGGCGGGCTGTCCTCCAGCGTCCGCTGGAGCTCACCCGCAACTTAGAAGGTCTCAGAAAGTCTGCGCCGCTGCGCGTCAGGCACGCCGGGGATGGCAGTGCCAGCCCCGGCAGCCCGGTCGTGTCGCGACGCCTCAGCAGACCGCCCGCGTCGGCCCGGTTCGCAGATTGAACATTCCCACCGTTGCGGCCGCCGCGCCTGAGCCAAACGTCCAGGATTCGCAAGCCGCCGCATGGTCAGAGGTCCACACCCTGGCGAGGCGCAACTGCGGCCATGCCGTTGCGTCCCGCCGCCCAAACGATGCCGCGAAAAGCCCACGGCTCATCCGGCTCCTCCGTCGGCAGCAGCTCGACGCGTTCCAGCATCACCCGCAGCACCACGTCCATCTCCATGTGGGCGAAGGTCGCGCCGATGCAGCGGCGGATGCCTCCGCCGAAGGGAATCCAGGAGTAGGTGTCAGGCATGGTGTCCAGAAAGCGGTCGGGGTCGAAGCGGTCGGGATGCGGGAAGAGATTGGGATCGAAGTGGGTCAGGCAGGCCGCGAGCAGCATGCGCGTGCCCACGGGCAGGCGGTAGCCGCCTATCTCGTAGGGCTGCTTGCGCACGACTCTGCCGGCGAATGCGATCACCGGGCGCATGCGCTGGACCTCGCGGATGCTCGCCTCGCGCAGCGCCTTGCCGCCTTCGTCGGCCTCTTGCGCAAGGCGCGCCAGCACCTCGGGATGCCGGCGCAGGCGCTCCACCGCCCAGGAGAGCGTGTTCGCGGTGGTCTCGTGCCCGGCGACGAGCATCGTCACCAGCTGGTCGCAGATCTCGGGGTTGCTCATCGGGCTGCCATCCTCGTGGCGAGCCTGGACCATCAGCGCGAGCACGTCGGCGCGGTCCTCCAGATGCGGATCCGCCTTCGCGGCGGCGATCATCTGCGCGAGGATCTCATCGATCCTTGCTCGCATCCGCTGGAACTTGTTCCACGGAGAGAGGCGACCGAGGTCGTGCTGGAGCCACGGCGTCAGCACCAGCCGCGTGCCCAGCACCGTCCATGGGGGCAGCAGCTCTTCCAGCTCGTGCAGCTGTGCGCCCTCGGCGCCGAAGACTGCGCGCAGGATCGCGCGCAGCGTGATGCGCTGCATCGAGCGCGTGGTCTCGAACTCCACGCCCTGCGGCCAGCGGTCGATCTCCTCCTCTGCGATCTCGGCGATCAGCGACTCGTAGCTCTTCATCCGCTGTCCCTTGAAGGGCGGCAAAAGCAGCTTGCGCTGCTGCATGTGCTGGTCCTCGTCGATGCTGAGCAGGGAGTTGTCGCCGAGCACGGTGCGTATCGGGCTGCCGGTGCCGGCATGCAGCACGGTCGGATCGGCGCGGAAGGCCTGCTTGATCAGCGCCGGGTCAGAGATGATCACGGTGGTGCCCAATCCGACCACTTTGATCGAGAACATCGACCCGTAGCGGCGTCGGGCGCGCTCCAGGTAGGGACGCTGGCGGGTGCGCATCGCAAGCGTCTGCAGCGCGA
This sequence comes from Solirubrobacteraceae bacterium, assembly GCA_036008645.1. Lineage (GTDB taxonomy): Bacteria > Actinomycetota > Thermoleophilia > Solirubrobacterales > Solirubrobacteraceae > Palsa-744. The sequence continues at coordinate 61,248 of DASYNI010000019.1, read as the reverse complement.
CCGGCGGCGTGGGTCCGGGGGGAATTCCCTCGATCGCTGTGGCGGTGCGCTGGCTTGCGGGGGCTGGTGGGTCGGCGAGAGATGTGCTCATGTCAGCTCCTCGATCGCTTTGGGGTCACCGCCGGCTAGGCGGGGACGGCGACCCTGTCTGTGTTGCTGCCGGAGTCCGTGGCGGTTGACGTGGGTCGCGATGGTGGGTTTGAGAAGGCCATCGCGTCGTTGATTGGCCCGCGCCGCAGTAGGCGCACGTCCTTGACGTAGTTCTGATGCAGACGCCAGGGGGCGCTTGGGCCCTGCTTTGGCAGCTTCTCGATCGAGCGCAGCACGTAGCCGGACTGCAGATCGATGATCGGGTCGGTCGGCAGCGCGGGGTGCGGCGCCTGCGGCGTGCAGATCGATACGCCCTGCGCATCCATGTGCGCGAGCACCCGGCAGACGTACTGGGCAACGAGGTCGGCCTTTAGCGTCCAGGAGGCGTTGGTGTAGCCGAGCGTCATCGCCATGTTCGGCACGCCGCAGAGCATCATGCCCTTGTAGGCGACCGTGTCGCCGGTGTCGATCTTGCGCCCGTCGACGCTCAGCTCGATGCCTCCGAGCAGCAGTAGGTTCAGCCCGGTCGCGGTGACGATGATCTCCGCGTCCAGATGCTCGCCGGTGGACAGCGTGACGCCGGTCCGATCGATGTGGCTGATCTTGCCCGTGGCAACGGCGGCAGAGCCGCCGGACAGCGCCTTGAAGAGGTCGCCGTCGGGCACCAGGCACAGGCGCTGGTCCCACGGGTCGTAGGTGGGGCTGAAATGTTGCTGCACGTCGTAGCCGTCGGGCAACTGCTTGGCCACGAGCCGACGGATCAGGTTGCGCATCTGGCGCGGTGCGCGGCGGCTGAGCTGGAAGTTGGTCATCGCCAGCAGCACGTTCTTCCATCTCACGATCGAGTAGGCGAGCTTGGCGGGCAGCCTGCGCCGCAGCGCGTCGGCGATCGGGTCGTGGGCCGGCAGCGAGAGGATGTAGGTAGGGGAGCGCTGCAGCATCGTGACGTGCTGCGCCTTGCGTGCCAGCGCCGGCACGAGCGTGACTGCGGTCGCGCCGCTGCCGATCACCACCACGCGCTTGCCCGACCAGTCGAGGTCCTCCGGCCAGTGCTGGGGGTGGATGATCTGGCCCGTGAAGCTCTCCTGGCCCTCGAAGTGGGGTGTGTGGCCTTCGTCGTAGCGGTAGTAACCGGTGCAGGCGTAGAGGAAATCGCAGGTCAGCTGCACCGTCTCGCCGCTGTCGGCGCGCCGCGCCTGCACGGTCCAACGCGCCTGCTCGGTCGCCCATTGGGCGCCGATCACCCTGTGCCCGTAGCGGATCGCCTGCTCCACGCCGTGTTCGCGGGCGGTCTCCTTTACATAGGCGAGGATCGAGTGGCCGTCGGCGATCGCCTTGGCCTCGTGCCAGGGGGCAAACGAGTAGCCGAGCGTGAACATGTCGGAGTCCGAGCGGATGCCGGGATAGCGGAACAGATCCCACGTGCCTCCGATCGAATCGCGCGCCTCGAGGATCGCGAATGTCTTCCCTGGGCACTGGCGCTTGAGATGGCAAGCGGCCCCGACCCCTGAGAGGCCGGCACCTACGATCAGAACATCGACGTGCTCAGCGTCCATCGAGCACTCCTTTGAGAGGAGGGGCTGACATCAGATAACGGACGTTATCATAACGAGCGTTATCTGGATGCGAGCCCGGTTGGCGCTCCGCTAAGCCGGGATCGTTGCCGCCAGCCAATCGGCTGCGAGCGGCAAGTGGGTTGGATCGATCTGGTGCGCCACGTCGGACTCGTGGTAGGAGACCTCGATACCTCCCAGCGCAAGGCGGTCCCTTGCGCTGCGCGCCAGCTCGACGCTTATCACCTGGTCCTGGCGTCCGTGTGCGATGAACGCGCGCATCTCCTGGCGGTCGGCGATTGATGGCTGCCAGTCATCAACGGCGGGAATAAAGCCAGAGAAGATCAGCACGCCGGCGGGGGCAGGCCTCTCTGCGGAGAGGCCGAGCGCATAGCTCATCGCCGACCCCATCGAGAAGCCGCCGAGCACAGTCTGGGCGGGCGAGATCCCGGTGCGCTGCCAGAGCTCGTCGTGCAGCTGCGCCAGTGCAGCCCTGGCGGCGTGGAAGGTGTCGTGGTCGGGGTGGCCCACGCGCGGGACGAGGTACCAGTGGTTGCCGTGCCAGCCGGTCAGCTGCAGTGGGGCGCGCGGGGCGGCGACGTGCAGGCGGCGACGCGGGTCGAGCACGTCCGCCAATCCGATCAGGTCATGCTCGTCGGAGCCGCGGCCGTGGTGCAGCACGAGCAGACCCTGGGCCTGGCCAAGGGACGGCCGCTCAGCGACGGTGAGAAGGCTCACTGGACCGAGAATAACTGCGATGGATCAGTACACCGGCGTCTCGGTGTAGGAGCCCCAGACCTGCTGCAGCGCCTCGATGATCTCGCCCTCGCTGGCGCAGGCCGCCGCAGACTCCAGCAACGACGGCATCAGGTTCACCTCCGGCTTGGCGGCAGCCTCGCTGAGCGCTGTCAGGCTCCGCTGCACCGCCTCGGCGTCGCGGTCGGCGCGCGCGGACTGCAAACGCGCGATCTGCTTGCGTTCCAATGCCGGGTCGATCCGCAGGATCGGGGTCTGGTTGTCGTCGCCCTCGGTGAAGGCGTTGACGCCCACGACGATCCGCCGGCCGGAGTCGATCTCTGACTGCAACGTGAAGCTGGCGTCGGCGATCTCGCGCTGGGGGTAGCTTTCCTTAACGGCGGCGACCATCCCGCCGAGCTCGTCGATCTTGGCGAAGTACTCGTAGGCGTGCTGCTCCATCCTGTCGGTCAGCGCCTCGACGAAGTAGGAGCCGCCGAGCGGATCGATCGTGTTGGTCAGGCCGGTCTCATGCGCGATGATCTGCTGGGTGCGAAGTGCGATCCGCACCGCCTCCTCGGTCGGTAGCGCAAGCGCCTCGTCATAGCTGTTGGTGTGCAGCGACTGGGTGCCGCCGAGCACGCCCGCAAGCGCCTCGATCGCTGTTCGCACGATGTTGTTCAGCGGCTGCTGGGCGGTCAGCGAGACGCCCGCTGTCTGGGTGTGAAAGCGCATCAGCCAGCTGCGCGGATCCTTGGCGCCGAAGGTCTCGCGCATCTCGCGCGCCCAGATGCGGCGTGCGGCCCTGTACTTGGCGATCTCCTCGAAGAAGTCGATCTGGGCGTTGAAGAAGAAGGAGAGGCGGGGCGCGAAGTCGTCGACGTCGAGCCCTCTCTGCACCGCCTGCTCGACATAGGTGAGCCCGTCCTTGAGCGTGAACGCGAGCTCCTGGGCGGCCGTGGCCCCCGCCTCCCTGATGTGGTAGCCGGAGATCGAGACCGGGTGCCAGCGGGGCATGTGGCCCGAGCACCACTCGATCATGTCGCCGAGGAAGCGCATTGCCGGATCGATCGGGAAGCACCACTCCTTCTGGGCGATGTACTCCTTAAGGATGTCTGCCTGAATCGTGCCGCCGAGGCGATCCGCCGGCACGTCCGCAGCCTGGGCTGCGATCACGTAGAAGGCGAGCATGATCGGCGCCGGCGCGTTGATCGTCATCGAGACGGTCGCCTGCCCGAGGTCGATGCCGGTAAACAGCGTCTTCATGTCCTCAACGGTGTCCACGGCGACGCCCTCCCTGCCGACCTCTCCGAGGCTGCGTGGGTGGTCGGAGTCGTGGCCCATCAGCGAGGGCATGTCAAAGGCGGTGGAGAGACCGGTCTGGCCGTGGTCGATCAGGTAGCGGAAGCGCTCATTGGTCTCTTCAGGGGTGCCGAAGCCGGCGAACTGCCGCATCGTCCAGAGCTGGCCCCTGTACATGGAGGGATAGACGCCGCGGGTGAATGGGTAGCGCCCAGGCAGGCCGATCGCGTCCTGATCCTCCCGCAGATCCGCGGCCGTGTAGAGCGGCTCGATCGGCTCGCCCGAGAGCGTGGTGAACGGCGCGTCGCGCTCGGGAGTGGCGGCGTAGGCCTGCCGCCACTCTTGCTCAGTCATGGGCAGCTTGGTCATCGTCATCGCGAGTTGAAGGATATGGCATACGATAGTTGGAGGTCAAAGTATTCGTTGCCGGCGCCGTACGCTCACGCCTGCTCGGGCGAGCTGAAGTCGCCCGCGCCCTCTCGCAGGCGGCGCAGTGTCTGCGTGATCGCATCGAGCTCGCCGCGCCGCAGCGGCTGGGTGCCGAAGTGGATTTCATGCATCGCGGCGCTCGCCTGCTCTGCCACCTCGCGTCCACGCGGCGTGATGGTCGCGAGCGTCGTGCGGCGGTCACTCGGGTGCGGTTCGCGGGTCGCATAGCCGAGCTTCTCCAAACCGTCGATCAGGTTCGTGACGCTAGCGGGATGCACCTGCAGACGGACGCCCATCTTGCCCAGCGGCAACGAGCCGTGGCGGCTGAAGGACAGCAGCATCAGTGCCTCGTAGCGCGCGAAAGAGAGCTCGAACGGAGCAAGCGCCTCGTTCAGGCGTGCGATCAGGATCTGGTGGGCGCGCATGATCGAGGTCACGGCCGACATGGCTGGGGTAGGCGTAGCGCCCCAGCGCTTACGCCACTGCCTAGCCGCCTCCGCTATCGGATCGAACCCCAGCATCTTCGCCGCAAGGCAGCATTCCAGATGTGCGAGCTCGACTCCCCCTGGGCGCTCGCAAGCCCTTGTCTACGGGCTATCGCCGGCTGGAATCTCGCGACGCTTGGCGTTGCGTGCGTCCGGGTGGCGACAGAAAGAAAGTCAGTTTATAGATCGATGACTTTTCTATTAGAATATGCGCCTGTGCGCCGGCCTATGCTCCGCATGTGCGTGTGGGCGCTGCTCGCCGTGTTGACCGCGAGCCTCGCAACCTGCCTCTGGTCTGGCGACGCGACCGCTGCGAATAGAACCTTCGAGCATGGCGTTGGCACGTCCGCTGCCGTGTGCGTTGAAACCCCGCCGCTCGGCGAATCGATCACCGTCGCTGCGTCTTGCTTTCGCGAAGACGGTGACGGGAACCTGACCGCCATCGGCCCTATCGACGTCAATGGCCTTCGCATAGTGAGCTCGAGAGCTGGCGGTTCGTTCACGCTCGATCGGAAAACGCACAGGCTTTCCGCCAGTGGCGAAGTTGAAGTCTTTGCCGGGCCTCTGCTCCTATACAAGGGGGGATTGGCCTGGAATCTCACCGAGAAGCAGATGTATCTGCTGGCTGTCAAAGGCCTCGCGATCGAGGGCCTGCCTGTCGGCGGGGAGCTCACGCTCTCCCTTGTCCCCAGTGGGGTGAGGATCACGGCAGAAGCGACGCTCGGCAGGGTGCCATATGAGCTGAGCGGCATGATCTCGCTGGAGGTGAAGACCTCTACCGGCCTCGAACTGAGTTCCTTGAAGGTTGTGCTGACTGAAGATCTGCCCATCAAGAGCCTTTTGCTGCTGCAGGAAGGGACCCTCGCCTACAACGCTGCTTCCAATGAATGGAGCGGTACCGTCAAAGGTCAACTGACCGAATCGGGGCCGGCTATCGTAGGTCACCTCAGCGTTCACAACGGTTCTATAAGCGAACTTGCACTGCGCATCGAACAGATCAATGAGTCGGTGGATGGCATCTATCTGCAATCGCTCGGTCTCGAGGTTGCGTTCGCGCCGAACCTGTTTGCGACAGGCTCGGTCGGTCTTACCGTGGGGCCTGAGATCCTCGAACGCGCAGCGGTTGAAATGGAAGGAAAGGTCAAGGCCGAGTTCGGCCAGCCGTTCGTCCTCACGGCAACGGGCACACTGTCGATTGTTCGCTACAAGATCGGCGATGCGACGTTGAGGATCGATATCCCGGGCGGTGTCTCATTCGAGGGACGTCTGGAAGTGCCGCTCGGCGTGCTCGTTTTCGACGGCGGCATTGAAGGAGCCGCAAGCTCGCGCGGCTTCGATGCCAGAGGGGAAGTCCAAGTCGATACCCCGTTTGGCCGTGTCTCCGGCCACCTCTTGCTCGACGAAGAGGGTGTGGCCGGGTGTGTCACGATCAAAGTCTTGTTTGGATCGGTGATTATTGGCGCGTCTGACCGTTGGCGCGGTAAGAGCGGTCTTTTCGACGACACATGCGGATTCGGTCGCCTACGGAGTACGCTGGGGGTGAGTGGTAGTGCAGCATCGCGCGGATCTGCGGCCAACATAGTCGTCCCCGCGCAAACTGGTCAGATCAATGTGGTCGTGCGCGGTGCCGATGACGCCTCGAAGCTCAACCTTGCCGGCCAGTTTGAGCCCGTCGGGGATGAGCTCACCGAAAACAAGCCCGGCGCCCCCTATGTGGAGCTGGCCGAGGGCAAGTGCCACCTGCGTGTCGCGCCGGACAGCAGCGGCCGCTTCTGCCAGGCCCTGTATGCCGCGATCGGGAATCCAGAACACCACGAAACCGACATTGCGATCCGCGATCCACGAGCAGGCACGATCGCTGCGGCCGCCACACCCGGTCAGCCTGAGCTTTCGGAAGTCTTCTCATCGCGGCTGCTGTCCAGCCCGCGCCCCACGGCCAAGTTGGACCCGCTCGGCGCAAGGTGTTTTCGGCTTACGTGGAGCGCGGGCAACGTCGGTTGGCAGCGAGTGCTCACCTTCAAGGACCGGCAAGGGCTGCTGTACACGACGAGGCGCTCCACTGGCACGCACGACATCTGCCCTCCGGGCGGGGGCCATATCAGACCTCAAGGGTTGCAGACGATCGTCAAGCAAGATGGCCTCGTGCGCGAAGTGATCTCCGCGCAGGCCTCCCGCGGGGCGCTGACAGGGATCCAAGCGCGGAGGTCGGCGTCATCACATCCTGAATAGGGGGGCGACGCGCTGCCCCAGCGGCGCGTTTGCGCAGACGCTGAGCGCCAACCCAAGCACCCGCCGCGTGTCCATCGGGTCGATGACGCCGTCGTCCCAGAGCCGCGCGGTGGCGTAGTAGGGGTGGCCCTGACGCTCGTACTGCTCTCGCAGCTGCGCACGCATCGCCTCGAGCTCATGCTCGGGAACCTGCTCGCCGGCCGCTGCCGCCTGGTCGGCGCGCACCGTGGAGAGCACCGTCGCCGCCTGCTCGCCACCCATCACCGATATGCGAGCGTTCGGCCACATCCACAGAAAGCGCGGGTCGTAGGCGCGCCCGCACATTCCGTAGTTGCCAGCGCCGAAGGAGCCGCCCACGATCACTGTCAGCTTCGGCACCCGGGTGGTGGAGACGGCCGCGACCATCTTGGCGCCGTCCTTGGCGATCCCGCCCGCCTCGTAATCGCGGCCGACCATGAACCCGCTGATGTTCTGCAGAAAGAGAAGCGGCACGCCGCGCTGGTCGCAGAGCTCGACGAAGTGCGCGGCCTTCAGCGCGCTCTCGCTGAAGAGGATGCCGTGGTTTGCGATCACGCCGACCGGATGGCCGTGGATGTGCCCAAAGCCGCAGACCACGGTGGTGCCGTAGGCAGCCTTGAACTCGTGCATCTCGCTGGCATCGAGCAGACGCGCCAGCAGCTCCCGCGGGTCGTACGGCGTCCTGCTGTCCGGCGGGATCGCGCCGTAGAGGCTCCCCACCTCCACCGCCGGCTCGCGCGCGGCGATCCGCTCCCACGCCGGCTTGGGCGCGGGGCCGAGCGTGGCCACGATCGAGCGCACGATCGCCAGCGCGTGCTCGTCGTCGCGCGCGAGGTGGTCCACGACGCCGGAACGCTTTGCGTGCAGCTCGCCGCCGCCGAGCTCCTGCGCACTGACGATCTCGCCTGTGGCGGCCTTCACCAGCGGCGGGCCGCCGAGAAAGATCGTGCCCTGCTGCGCGACGATCACCGTCTCATCGCTCATCGCCGGGACGTAGGCGCCGCCTGCGGTGCAGGAGCCCATCACGGCGGCGATCTGAGGGATGCCGGCAGCCGACATGTTGGCCTGGTTGAAGAAGATCCGCCCGAAGTGCTCGCGGTCGGGGAAGACCTCGTCCTGGCGGGGCAGGAAGGCGCCGCCGGAGTCGACAAGGTAGACGCAGGGCAGGTGATTCTCCAGCGCGACCCGCTGGGCGCGCAGATGCTTCTTGACCGTCTCGGGGTAGTAGGTCCCTCCCTTGACCGTCGCATCGTTGGCGATGATCAGCGCATGCCTGCCGCCGATCAGGCCGATGCCGGCGATCACCCCGGCGCCGGGGGCATCTCCGTCGTAGAGGTCCTCCGCGGCCAGCGGACAGAGCTCCAGAAATGGCGCGCCCGGGTCGCAGAGCCGGCTCACGCGCTCACGGGGCAGGAGCTTGCCGCGGGCCAGGTGGCGCTCGCGCGAGCGCTTTCCGCCGCCCAGGGCGACCCGCTGCATGCGAACCCGCAGGTCGGCCACCAGCCTGCGGTGCTCGGACTCGTTGGCCTGGAACTCAGGGCTGCCGGGAGCTACGTGGCTTTGGAGAAGACTCACGCGCCCTCCATCTCCAGCAGCGCCTGTCCCTGGGTGACGCGGTCGCCGACGCTGACATGGACCGCGCCGACAACGCCGTCCTCGGGGCTTGAGACGCTCAGCTCCATCTTCATCGACTCGAGCACGACCAGCACGTCGCCCTCGCCGACCTCGTTGCCCTGCTGGGTGCGCACCTCGAGCACCACGCCTGGCATCGGAGCCTGCAGGGAGTCGGTGCCCGCGTGGTGCACAGAACGCTCCTGCGGCTTGGTGAAGTACGAGGGCTGGCCCTCGTCGACGATCCAGATGCCCTCGTCGAACCGGTGCGCCTCGACGATGCGCGCCAGGCCATCCGATTGGTTGACGCGCAGCAGGCCACCGGCTGTGTCAACGATCGCTGTGCCGAGGCGCCAGGCGCTCTCGCCCTCCGGTCTCAGGCGTACCTCGCTCTCTTTGCTATGGCATGCGAGGCGCATGAAGACCTCGTTGCGGCCTGACAGGCTGAAGCCGTCGCGCACGTCCCAGGGATCCCCGCCGCAGGTCGGGCCGAGCAGCGCAACCGCGGCAAGGCCGGCGGCCAGCTCTCGATCCTGTTGGGGCTGTGCGAGCTCGGGCCCGATCCGCTCAAGCAGCGTGGTGTCGATCTTGCCCGTCTGTACCTCTGGCCGGTCGAGCAGCGTCAGCAGCCAGCTGAGATTGGTGGCCAGATCTGACTCGCCGAGGATGCGGGTCTGGCGCAGACCGCCTGCAAGGCGTCGCAGCGCGGCGGCGCGGTCGCCTGCGTGGGCGATCGCCTTTGCCAGCATCGGGTCGTAGTGGGTGCCGATCTCGCTGCCGGCCGCGATGCCGCTGTCGAAGCGAAGCTCGCTCGGCTCGCGGTAGAGCCCGACCCTGCCGGTGCTGGGCAGAAAGCCGTTTGCCGGGTCCTCGGCATAGATTCGGGCCTCGACCGCATGCCCGGTCAGCTTCACGTCCTGCTGGCTCAGGCCAAGCGGCTCGGTCGCGGCGATGCGCAGCTGCAGCTCGACCAGGTCGAGGCCCGTGACCGCCTCGGTGACCGGGTGCTCGACCTGCAGGCGGGCGTTCATCTCCAAGAAGTAGAAGCTCTGCGGATGTTCGCGGTCCGCGATCAGCTCGACGGTTCCGGCACCGAGGTATCCGCACGCCTGCGCGAGTGCGACCGCAGCGCTGCCGAGCTGCTCGCGCAGCTTTTCGTCGACGACCGGCGAGGGTGACTCCTCGATCACCTTCTGATGACGGCGCTGGAGGCTGCACTCGCGCTCGCCCAGATGCAGCGCGGTCCCGTGCGCGTCGGCGATCACCTGCACCTCGATGTGCCTTGCGCGCTCGATGTAGCGCTCGACGATCAGGCGTTCGTCGCCGAAGGCAGAGCGCGCCTCGCGGCGTGCGGCCATGAGCGCATCGGGCAACTCTTGGAGGCTGCGCACGACGCGCATGCCCTTACCTCCTCCTCCGCCGGCGGCCTTCAGCAGGACGGGGAGTTGCTGATCTTCCACCCAGCCCGTGATCTCATCGTCGCTGAGGCGCTCGCCACTGAGTCCCGGCACGACCGGCACCCCAGCGTCCTGCGCGGCCTGCTTGGCGGCAGCCTTGTCGCCCAGCAGCGCGATCGCCTCCGGGGTCGGCCCGATGAACGTCAGCCCGGCTCCTTCGCATGCGCGCGCGAAGTCGGCGCGCTCGGAGAGGAAGCCGTAGCCGGGGTGCACCGCCTGTACGCCTGTGGTCGTCGCGGCGGCGACGATCCGCTCGACGTTCAGATACGACTCCGCGGCGGGAGCGGGCCCTATCCGCACCGCCATCTCGGCGCCGCGCACGTGTGGGGCGTCTTCGTCTGCATCGCTGAAGACCGCGACCGATTCGATCCCGAGCCGATGCAGCGTGCGCTGGATGCGCACGGCAATCTCGCCCCGGTTTGCGATCAGGACGCGCTCGAACATGGCGGGCCGCCGGCGCCGCTCCTAGGCGCCGAGCGCCCTCGCGATCACCATCTGTTGCACCTCGTCTGTGCCCTCGCCGATCGTGAGGATCTTCGCGTCGCGGTAGAAGCGGCAGACGGGGTACTCCTCGATGTAGCCGTAGCCGCCGTGGATCTGGACGGCCTCCTCGGCGCAGCGGACCGCCAGGCGACCGGTCTTCAGCTTCGCCTGCGCGGCGGTGAGCGTGAAGCTCTCGCCCGCGTCCTTCTCCAGCGCGGCCTTGTGCACGAGCAGGCGGCCGGCAGCGATCTCAGTCGACATGTCGGCGAGCTTGGCCTGGATTGCCTGGTGCTTGGAGATCGGCCGGCCGAAGGCGCGGCGCTGCTTGGCGTAGGCCAGGGCCTGGTCGAGCGCCCCCTGGGCCAGGCCCACGCCCATCGCGGCCACGCCGATGCGGCCGATGTCGAGCACCTTCAGGAACTGGTGAAAGCCCTGCCCACGAGGGCCGAGCAGGCTCTCCTGCGGGACGCGGCAGTCGGCGAAGCTGAGCGGCCTGGTGTCAGAGGCGTTCCAGCCCATCTTGCGGTAGGGCTGTCCCTGCTCGTAGCCGGGCGTGCCGTTGGCGACGATGATGTTGGAGATCTCCTTGGCGCCGCTCTGCTCGCCCGTGAGCGCGGTGATGCAGACCACGCCGGAGATGTCGGTGCCGGCGTTGGTGATGAACTGCTTGGCCCCGTCTATCACCCACTCGCCGCCGTCCAGGCGTGCCCGGGTGCGGACGTTGCCGGCATCCGAGCCGGCCTCAGGCTCAGTCAGCCCGAAGGCGCCGAGGATCTCGCCGGAGCAGAGCCTGGGCAGCCAATCCTGCTTTTGCTGCTCGCTGCCGAACAGGTAGATCGGCTGGGTGCCGAGCGAGGTGTGGGCACAGAGCGTGATCGCCACCGAGGAGTCCACGCGCGCGAGCTCTTCGACGGCCAGCACGTAGGCGAGCGTGTCGCCGCCCCCGCCGCCGTAGTTCTGAGGGAAGGGGATGCCCATCAGGCCAAGGCCGGCGAGCTTGGCCACGATCTCGTAGGGGAATGCCTTGGTGCGGTCGAGCTCCTCGGCGACGGACGCGATCTCGCCTTCGGCAAACTCGCGCACGGTGCGCTGGATCAGCTGGTGGTCGGGTGAGAGGGCGAAGTCCATGAAAAAGTTATACCGGACGGACGGTATTTGCGTGTGCTAGCTTGCCGAAGATGGCCACTCCGCCCACGCGCCCGGCGCTGCGCGAGCGTTACGAGCGGCGCAGACTCGAAGTGATCGAAGCGGCGGCGAAGGTCTTCGCGCAGCGCGGCTACCACGAGACCACGATCGAGGATCTGATTGCGGCGAGCGGCATGACCCGCGGCGGGCTCTACCACTACACCGCCAGCAAGCGCGACCTGCTCTTGGCGGTGATCGACGAGCTGATGCAGCCGCTGCTGAGCCAGGCTCGCGAGTTGATCGAGCGCCCGCAGCCCGCGGAGGTCCACCTGCGGCAGCTGATGCGCCTGTGGCTGGCGCATGTCGCCACACACCGCAACCACATGATCGTCTTCAGCCAGGAGCGGCGCACGCTCTCGCGCGGTCCCGGCTGGAGCGAGGTCCGAGAGGCGCGCAGGCGCTTCGAGCGGATGCTCGCGGAGGTGATGGACCGCGGCGTCGAAGAGGGCGGCTTCCGGATGGCCGACCCCCAATTGGCAATGCTGATGCTGCTGGGCGCGGTCAATTACACGCCGCAGTGGTTCGCGCTCAAAGGCAGGCTCTCCCCGGAGCAGATTGCGGATCTCTACTGCGACATGCTGCTCAGCGGGATACGTGCAGCCTGACCGCGCCCAAGGACGACCGCAGCTGCTGCGATTCTCGTCTGGAGGACTTCCAACATTGGCTTGGTTCAAGAGATACCGGCCGAGCCTCCTCGCGGCTTAGTCGGCGCTCTCCGCACGCAGGCTCGCCCGCTGGATCTTGCCGCTGGAGGTCTTCGGCAGCACGTCCCGGAATTCGACGATTCGCGGGTACTTGTAGGGGGCGGTCGTGCTCTTGACGTGCTCCTGCAGCTCGCTCGCAAGAGGCTCTCCGGCCGTAAAGCCGTTCCGCAGCACAACGACCGCGCGCACGATCGATCCGCGTTCCTGATCGGGCGCGGCCACCACTGCGGCCTCGGCGACCGCGGGGTGGGAGGCGAGCGCCGACTCCACCTCGAAGGGGCCGATCCGGTAGCCCGAGCTGATGATCACGTCGTCCGCTCTGCCCTCGAAGAAGAGGTAGCCATCTTCGTCCTGGGAGACGCGGTCTCCCGTATGCCACGGCTCGGCGCGGCTGTGCGGCGACTCGCTCATGTAGCCGAGGAAGAACGTTGGCACGGTGGCGGGATCGACGACCAGCTCGCCGTCCTGAACCCACATCTCAACGCCCGGGAGCGGCAGTCCCATTGAGCCTGGACGGGGCGGGCGATCCGGCGGATTGCCGGTCATCTGACCGGTCTCCGTCTGTCCGTAGCCGTCGCGCACGGCCAGCCCGGTGCCCTCCTGCCACGCAGCGAGCGCGTCGGCGCCAAGTGCCTCACCAGCCGCGACCAGGTCGCGCAGGCAACCGCAAGGACGCAAGGTCTCGCGCTTGGCGATCATCCGGTACTCCGTCGGCGCCATGCAGAGCACGTTGACCTGCTCGCGGGCGAGGATCTCCAGACGCTCTGAGGTATCGAAGCGACCGTCGTGGAGCAGGCCCGCGGCTCCGGTCAGCCATGGCGCGATGAAGACGTTGCGGGCGGACTTCGACCAGCCGCTGGAGGCCGTGCACCAGACCAGCTCGCCCGGCGCAGCTCCCAGCCAGTGTTGTGCCTGCAGCGCCTGTCCGGACAGGTACCTCTGGGCGTGAAGCACCGGCTTGGGCTTGCCGGAGGTGCCGCTCGTGAATGTGATCAGACAGGAGTCCTGCGCATCCAGATCCGCCGCCGGGGCGGCTCGCGCCGCGAAGAGCGACGCGTCCGGCATCGCCAGCACCACGACCTGCTCGCGACCGCGCAAAGCCTGACCGAGCACTGGGAGGTTGCGCTCATCGACGAGCACCGCCGCGGGATTCACCGCATCGATCCGAAGCCGCAGGTCGGCGGCGCGCAGCTGCTCGGTGCAGGGCAGGACGACCGCTCCGATGCGAAAGCAGGCGACCATCGCAAAGACCCACTCGGGCCGGTTGCCGATCAACGTCATCACGACATCGCCGCGTCGCACGCCACGATCGGCGAGCGTGCCGGCCAGCGCACCGCTGCGCTGCGCCACCGCGCCAAAGCTCCATTCGCGGCGGGTGCCATCGGCCGCCAGCTCCAGCAGAGCCCGCGCCGCAGGATCGGCTTTCTCCACCACGTCGATCGCGAAGTTCACGCCGCTCGCTCCTTTCCAGTGAGGATCCTCACCTGCATCTGTCGCTCCGCCTCAACCGTCGCTGCGGCGACGCGGCTCCAGCACGACCTTGCCCACCGCCTCACGTGTTTCCAGGCTCGTAACCGCCTCCGCAGCCTGCTCCAGCGGATAGCGCGCGCCGACGAGCGGGTCGACGATGCCCTGCTCGATCATCGGATCAAGCGCGTCCTGGATCTCGCGGCAGAGCTCAGGCTTTGAGAGCGCGTAGGCGCCCCAGCCGGCGCCGATCACCTCGGTGTTCTTCAGCAGCAGCCTGTTGACTCGCAGCTCCGGGATCGAGCCGCCGGTGAACCCCACCACCACCAGGCGCCCGTCCTCGCGCAAGCTGCGCAGGCTGTCGAGGAAGCGCTCCCCGCCAACCGGGTCGAGCACGAGATCCACGCCGCCATCCGAGACTCGCTTGACCTCATCCTTCCAGCCCTCGCCGGCCATCAGCACCTCGTCCGCCCCGGCCTGCAGAGCGACCTCGCGCTTGCGTTCACTTGAGACCAGCGCGATAGTCCTCGCCCCCATGCCCTTGGCGACCTGGATGCTGGCCGTGCCCACGCCGCCCGCGGCGCCCTGGATCAGCACGGTCTCGCCGGCGCGCAGGCGGCCGCGCACCGCAAGCGCGAAGTAGGCGGTGTGGTAGTTGAGGACGATGCCGGCGCCCTGCGCGTAGTCCAGGCGCGAAGAGAGCGGGAAGGTCAGATGCGGCAGGCATACCGCGGTCTCGGCGAAGCCGCCGAGGCCGCAGAAGCCGAACGCCTTATCGCCCGGCGCAAGCCCGAGGTGCTCGGGCGCGCTGATCACCACGCCGGCCACCTCACTGCCGGGGACGAACGGCAGCGGAGGTTTGATCTGGTAGAGACCCCTGGTCTGCAGCAGCTCGGGGAAGGAGACGCCCGCTGCGTGAACCTCGATCAGGACCCCCGCTGCGCCTGCGCTCGGCTGCGGCAGCTCGGCGGCCTGCAGCGCCTCCTGCGGCCCGGTCTCCTGCACGATCTGAATCGCCTTCAACGTTGCCTCCTCGGATCTGCTCTGCGCCGGCGCGCCTGTCGCAGGCGATCGTATGCCAGTGCGGGCGTGAGCCGAAGCTCAGGCCTTCGCCACAGAGGAGCCGGAAGAGCCCTTCGTTTCCTTTTTTTCTTCGGATTCGCCGAGCAGCGATTCGGCGCGCTTGTCCACGAACTTCGTGAACAGCTGCTGCGAGAAGCCGAAGACGGCCGCATAGACCAGGAACAGCGCCTCCGAACTGGTCTGGGTGGCGGGCGAGACGATGATCCCCGACTGGACGATGAGCACGCCGATCAGGCCGGTGGCGCCGCCCGCGACCACCTTCAGGGCCGCCTGCTGGGGGCGCACGTTGTAGCGGGAAGGTGGCGTTTCGGTGCTGCCGCTGAAGGCCACGGCGAGGCTGAGCAGGCCGCCGATTGCGCCCAGCAGCTCGACCGCCAGCACGTCCTGGCCGCGCGGGCTTGAGCCGCTAATGCAGGTGGTTGCGCTACTTGCGCCGCTGCCGGTGGTGCTGCAGAGCGAGACGAATTCCGGGTTGATCGCGTGCCAGATGGCGACCACGATGAGCAGGAGCGCAAGCACGGCGGTGAGTACTGTGAGCAGATTCCTGAAGGCCCGCAGGTTCGCCTTCGATTCGTTGTTGGCTTTGACGACGTCCTTGTAGATGAGCCGCACAGTGGTGCGATCGAGCGGCTTGGACGCTTCTATGTAGGAACCGAGCTCGCCTTCGTAGCGCTTGCGCGGTTCACCGGTCGGCATCACCTGCGAAAGCCAGGCGACCAGGTGCGGCAGGGAGGCGCGTACGTCGGCTTCGCTCTCGACGTCGACCAGTTCGGCTTCGGCGGTGTGGACTGATTCCCAACCGGCTGTGATCGCAGAGCCGGTCCACCACTCGGCGAGGCGTTGGGTTATCGAGGCGTCCCTGATCGCTTCTGTGGCATGCTCGATCGCTTCCTCGACCGCGGCGATGCGCGCCTTGTGAACCTTCTGCGGCAGCGGAGGCGGCGGCTCGGTAGCGACCTCGTGGACGTCGACTGTGACCAGGGCGCTGCGGGTACTCGTTTGCAGGTGCTGCGCGGTTGCCGGAGCGTTTTCGGAGCCGCTGGCAGGAGCCCTGGGATTCTGATGCTCGACGCCTTCTGTCCCTTCCCCAGCTTCCGCTGCCTTCAGCCGGGAGCGCAGTTCCCGCACCCGCAGATCCACTTCGGTGCGCCAAGCGCCGCGCGGCAGGTTGGATGGTGTGCCGTGCTCGTGCTCAGGCTTGGTCGCCATCGCGGTGGATGGTCCCACAGCCGTGTGACAGATGCAACCATCGCCATGTCCCGCTGAGGCGCGCTTGGCGCAAAGGCTGGAATACTCAGTTCGATGGAGCCGATCGAGGCTGTAAGGGCCGTGCCGGCCGACGTCGATCCGCTCGCGGCGATGCTCGCGCGTGCGTTTGAGGACGATCCGGTGCTTCGCTTCATGCTGGCCAGCCCGCGGCGTCGCGACCACTATGCGTGTCGCTTCTTCGCCTGGCAACTGCGGCGACTGCTGCCCGGAGAGCAGGTGCACGTCGCCGGCGAGGGCCGCGCCGCGGCGATCTGGGCCCTGCCCAGCCGCTGGCGCGAGACCCCGGGCGAGGGACTCAGTCTCGCGCTGCAGATGCTGCCAGCAGTGGCCAGGCGCCTGCCGCGGGTAACTGCCTCGATCATGATGCTCGAGCGCAGGCACCCGCGGGCGCCGCACATGTACCTGAGCGTGCTCGGCTGCGAGCCCGAGGCGCAGGGCCGTGGGTTTGGCTCCGCTGCGATCGCCCCGGGGCTTGAGTTCGCCGACGCCGAAGGCCTGCCCGCATACCTGGAGTCCTCGAAGGAGCGCAACCTCGACTTCTATGCCCGTTTCGGGTTTAGGGTGACCGAAGAGCTGCAGCTGCCCGGAGGGGGGCCTCTGATGTGGCCGATGTGGCGCGAGCCGGCCGGATCGAGGTGAACGCATGAGTGGTGCCACAAACCCTTGCGCCCGCGGCGCGTGGCCGTGGCCCTCGCGCCTCAGATAGGCTCACAGCCGTGAAGCGCGTCCACATCTCGCAGCTCGGTGATCACGTTGGCCAGACGGTCCAGATGCAGGGATGGGTGCATTCGGTGCGCGACCAGAAGCGGGTTCAGTTCGTGATCATTAGAGACGGAACCGGGCTGGCCCAGGTGGTGCTGGAGAAGTCAGAGCAGCCGAGCGAACTCAACGAGGCGGTCTCGGCGCTGACGCCGGAGTCGGCGATCACGCTGGAGGGCGAGGCGGTTGCCGATCCGCGAGTAAAGCTCGGCGGGGTGGAGGTGCGCCTGCAAGCGTTGCAGGTCGCCTCGGCGGCGCAGCCGGAGCTGCCGGTGGCTGCGGACTCATCCCTGGAGAAGCGGATGGACTGGCGCTACCTCGACCTGCGCAGGCCGGATCGCCGGCTGATCTTCGAAGTCCAGACCACCGTTGAGCACGCGATGCGCGAGCACTGGCGCCGCGAGGGCTTTCTCGAGATCCACACGCCGAAGTTCATGGGCTCGGCCAGCGAGTCCGGCGCCGAGCTCTTCCGCGTGGAGTACTTCGACACGACCGCATACCTGGCCCAGTCGCCGCAGTTCTACAAGCAGATGGCGATGTCGGGCGGCTTTGAAAAGGTGTTCGAGATCGCCCCGGTGTTCAGGGCCAACCCGTCGTTCACCTCCAGGCACGACACCGAGTTCACGAGCGTCGACGTCGAGATCGCCTGGGTGGACTCCCATGAGGATGTGATGGCCTTTGAGGAGCGATGGCTGCATGAGGTCTTCAAGGTGGTCGCCGAGCGTCACGGGAAGGACATCGAGGAGACCTTCGGCGTGGAGGTGGTTGTCCCGAGCCTGCCGTTCCCACGGATCACGCTGGAAGATGCGAAGGATCTGCTGCGCGTGCACGACCACGAGCCGCCAGGGCCCGGAGACGATCTGGACCCGGGCAGCGAGCGTGCGCTCTCGGCGATCATCAAGCGTGAGCAGGGCCACGAGTTCGCGTTCGTGACCGACTACCCGGTCGCCGTGCGGCCCTTCTACCACATGCGCCACCCGGAGAATCAGGATCTGACCAGGAGCTTCGATCTGCTCTGGCGCGGCATCGAGATCACCACCGGCGCGCAGCGCGAGCACCGCTACGAGCAGCTGCTGGAGCAGGCGCGGCAGAAGGACGTGGAGATCGGTCCGATCGGCTACTACCTGGACTTCTTCCGCTACGGGGCCCCCCCGCACGGCGGCTTCGGCTTCGGGCTCACGCGGCTGCTGATGCAGATGCTCGGCCAGGAGAACGTGCGCGAGGTGACCTTCCTCTACCGCGGGCCGAACCGGTTGGAGCCTTAGCTCTAAGCTGCCGCCTCTAGCACGCCAACCGGCGCATTGCAAGGGCGTATGACGTCCGGGGTCGGTTCTAGCTTCCTGCTCGATGAGCGCGACTGCCGGCACCAGCGACGTGGAGGAGCAGTTGCACGGGCCGGCGCGGTCGATCCACGCAATGGAGGCCGATCTGCGCTTGCTGCTGGCGGGCATCGAGGAGCCGCATCTCGCGCTGCTGCTGGGCCGCGTCTTCGGAGATGCCTCCTCGCTGTGGGCGCGCTACAGGATCGCCCCGGCGGCCAAGCGCTACCACCAGGCCTACAGGCACGGCCTGCTGGAGCACAGCCTCACGGTCGCCGAAGCGGTGAGTGCCGTCGCGGCCACGTTCCCGGAGGTCGACCACGACGTTGCGGTCACGGGCGCGTTGCTGCATGACATCGGAAAGTTGGAGGCTTACAGCGACGACGCTGCGGCGATCGATCTCACCGACGTCGGCCGCCTGCAGGGCGAGATTGCGCTCGGCTACTACATCGTCCGCCGCGAGATCGAGCAGATCGAGGGCTTCTCGCAGGAGCTGGCATGGGAGGTGCTGCACATCGTGCTCTCCCACCACGGTTCGCTGGAGCACGGCAGCCCGGTCGTCCCGTGCACCAGAGAGGCGACGCTGGTGCACATGATCGACAACCTCGGTGGGCGCCTGGGCAGCTTCGACCGCGTGCAGCGCGATCTGCACCCAGGGCAGCGCTGGGCGGCCTTTGATCGCGCCCTACGCGCGAGCGCCTACTTCGCGCGCGGCCAGGAGGCAGCGGGCGCACAGGCCGCGTAGCGTGGCCGGGCGCGCCCGGCCGCAAAGCCGCCAACGTCCCAGGCAGTCCGCAAATAGCGAGCGCGCCGCGCCGCACGCCGCAGGCCGACAGTGTCGGCGTTCTATCTTGTGGCGCGATGGCAAAGGACACAGAGAAGCTGATCCGACAGCTCTCGCTGATCTCCTACCTGATGGCCGAGCGCCGTCCGGTTACCGCGATGGAGATAAGGCGCGACGTGGAGGGCTACAGCGGCATGAACGAGGACGCGTTCGCGCGGCGCTTCTATGCCGACCGGGCCGAGCTCGAGTCGCTTGGCATCCGCCTGACGGTCGAGCGGGCCGCCGAAGGCGCCGCCGAGCAGGAGAACTACTCGTTGCGCTCGGAGAGCTTTCATCTGCCGCCGATCGCGTTCACCGACCAGGAGCTTGCGGCGCTGCGCACCGCCCTGCACCTACTCGACGGAGAGTTCGCCTACGCCGAGCCGCTGCGGCTGGCGCTGCAGCAGATCACGTGGGGGCGCCCCTCACCGTTGCAGGCACCCGAGCAGCAGACCGTCGCGCTCGGCATCACCGCCTCGGCCGGTGGCCACGAGCTCTCCGCGCGCCTCGCGAAGATCGAGACCGCGATCTTCCGCAACAAGACGATCACCTTCGACTACTACACGATGGAGCGCGACGAGGTCGGCGCCCGCAAGGTGGATCCTTACCACCTGCTCTTCCAAGGCGGGCAGTTCTACCTGCTCGGCCACGCGCACGAGCGTGAGGCGGTAAGGGTCTTCAGGCTCTCGCGGATCCAGGGCAAGGTCTCCTACGCCACCAAGGCCGAGCACGACTTCAGGCGGCCGGTCGACTTCGACCCACGCGCCTACGCCGACAGAGCCGGTTGGCAACTTGGAGAGGAGCAGGGCACCGCAGAGATCCTGCTCTCGAGCCGCATCGCCTGGCAGATAGAGCGCCACTTCGGACGCTACGGGGAGATGAGGACACCGCACGACGGGGATCGCGAGCAGCGGATCTTCCTCACCCCCTACGCCAACCCGCGGCTGATCATCGCCTGGGTGCTCGGCCTCGGGGAGCAGGCGCAGTTGCTCGGCCCGCCCAGCCTGCTGGAGGAGATGCAGCGCCGGATCGTGCTCGTGCGCGACCGGCACGCAGAGGTGCCCGATCTCGCGCCACGCATTGCGGCTACGCGTGCCGGCGAGCATGGCAGGCCGCGCCACTCGGCCTCGCGCCGGGGCGGCGAGAGCGAGAGCCGGGCGGACACTGTAATCAGGCCCGAGCGCTTCGCTCGCCTGGTCACGCTGGCCGGCATCCTGATCGACGCCGGCCGTGCCGCGCGGCGGCTTTCGGTCGCGGAAGTCTGCGAACGCCTGCAGATCTCAGAGGAGGAGCTGCGCGAGGACATCGCGGTGCTGAATGTCGTCAACTTCGGCGGCGGCTCCTACGTGCTCTACGCCGAGATACTCGAGGATGAGGGCGAGATCGAGGTCGACCCCGAGCCCTATAGCGATAACTTCGATCGTCCTGCGCGGCTGCTGCCGGTGGAGGCCAAGGCGCTGATCGCCGCGATCGATCTGGTCGGCGAGCATATCCCCGAGGGCTCGCTGGCCTCCGCGCGCAAGCGGATCGTCCAAGCGCTCGGCGAGGATCCGATGGAGCAGGGCCTGCAGGTCGCCCATGGCGGCGGCGACGATGCTGAGCTGGCGCGCTCGATCTCCACGGCGATCGTCGAGCACCGGCTAGTGGAGATCGACTACTACAAGGAGAGCGAAGACGAGTTCTCGCACAGGCGTGTGGAGCCCTACGCGCTGGTCAACGGCCGCGAGGGCTGGTACGTGGCCTGCTTCGATCCCGAAAAGGACGCGATGAGGCACTTCAGGCTCGACCGCATCAGGCGCGCGCAGATCAGCGAGCAGAGATTTACGCCGCGCCCCGAGGTCGACCCAGCCGCCGACATCGACGGCTGGATGCGCACGGGTGAAGTGCCGGCTTCGCGCACCGCGCGCGTATGGATCTCGCCTGCGCGGGCCAGGTGGGCGCGCGAGTCGCGCAACGTAGTCGAGGAGCGCAAGGACGGCTCGGTCGTGGTCGCGCTAGGCTTCGCCGGAACGGACTGGCTCGTGCGCGAGATCCTCAAGGAAGCAGGCGACGCGGTCGTGCTGGAGCCGCAGGACGCACGCGACGCGGTCCATGCCTTGGCGGCCAGACTCGCCGATCGCAAGGACGCGATCCTCGCCGTCTCGTGAGCGCTTTCTCGTGAGCAGACGCGAGCAGATCAAGATGAACGCCGTGGAGGTGGCCGCGTTCCTGGAGCAGGAGCGAACGGTCACATGCGGCACGATCGGGCCGCGCGGATGGCCGCATCTGATGCCGCTGTGGTACGTGGTGCGGGAGGCTGTCGGTGGCGGACCGGAGATCTGGGCCTGGACCTATGGCGCCTCGCAGAAGGTGGCAAACCTGGAACGCGACCCAAGGGCGAGCCTGCAGATCGAGACGGGCCACGCCTACCAGGAGCTGCGGGGTGTGGTGCTGGAGTGCGAGACGGTGATCCACCGCGAGCAGGAGGTTGTGGCGGCGCTCGGTGTGGAGATCCTCACGCGCAACGCGGTGCCGCCAGGTCAGCCGCCGATCGCGCAGCTCGACCCGCAGGCCGCGGCGGCCGTTGCAGCTCAGGCTCCAAAGCGCGTGGGTCTGCAGTTCGTCGAGCGCCGCCGCGCAACCTGGGATCACCGCAAGCTCGGCGGCGTCTATTAGTCTCCCCTCCTTCAGATGGAGCCATTGAAGGGACTCATTCTCTCGGGGGGCAAGGGCACGCGCCTGCGTCCGATCACTCACACGAGCGCTAAGCAACTCGTTCCCGTCGCCAACAAGCCGGTCCTCTTCTATGGGATCGAGGCGATGGCGCAGGCGGGCATCGAGCAGGTGGGGATCATCATCGCGCCCGAGACCGGCGATGAGATCAGGGCTGCGGCAGGCGATGGCTCTCGCTTCGGCATCAGCATTCAGTACATCGTCCAGGACGAGCCGCTCGGGCTGGCCCACGCGGTGCTGACCGCGGAGCCCTTTCTTGGCGAGAGCCCGTTCGTGATGTACCTCGGCGATAACCTGCTCCAGGGCGGGATCGTCGAGCTGGTGCAGTCCTTCCGCGAGCGCGAGCCGGACGCGTTGATCCTGCTCACGCCGGTCAAGGACCCACAGAGCTACGGGATCGCCGAGCTCGATGGCCCCATCGAAGGCGCCGAGCTGCCCGGCAGGGTTGTGCGTCTGGTCGAGAAGCCAAGTCGGCCCAGAAGCGATCTCGCGCTGGTCGGCGTGTATATGTTCACCTATCAGATCCACGACGCCGCGAGGGCGATCGAGCCCTCCGGCCGCGGCGAGCTGGAGATCACAGACGCGATCCAGCACCTGGTGGATGCCGGCCTGCGGGTTGAGCCCCACATCGTGCAGGGCTGGTGGAAGGACACCGGCCGCCTGCAGGACATGCTGGAAGCCAACCGCCTGATCCTCGACAACCTCGATGCGCGCACCGACGGGCAGCTGATCGACTCCCAAGTTGAAGGGCGCGTCGTGATCGAGCGGGGCGCGACACTGGAACGCGCCACCGTCCGGGGCCCCGCGATCATCGGGCCGGGAGCGACGCTGCGCGACTGCTACATCGGCCCCTATACCGCGATCGGCGAGGATTGCGTCGTGACCGGCGCGGAGGTAGAGCATTCGATCTTGCTCGCGGGCTCCTCGGTCTGTGACCTCGACGGGCGGATGGAGTCCTCTCTGCTCGGGCGCAATGTGACGGTCCGACGCGGGGAGCGGCAGCCGCGCGCTTACCGCTTCATGGTTGGCGACAACTCGGACATCTCGATTCTCTAAGGTTCGCCTTGCATCTCGCTTCGCTGTCAGTCGCGGGGCGTGACGCCGGTCTGGATCACGTTCTCCCAGAGCAGACGAACGTCGCGCTCGGGATCCCCCGCCACACTGCAGGTGTCGTCGAATAGGAACGTGGATCGGGCTGCAAGGTCGTATGCGGGCCACTGAGGACCCGGGTTGCCGGTTGCCACGAATCGCGCGATCGCCTCGCGCATGGCTTCGATCACATCTTCCAGATCCTTGATGTCTCGTCTCGCAGCGGGGATGATCACGCTCTCGTAATCAGGCTCCTTCGGGCTCATCAGCGAAGCGTCCAGGCCATGCGGGGCGCCGACGCCGACGCCTCTCGGCGCAAGCCTCCAATCGAGCCGGTACATCCATGTTGGTGCGCCCGCATCGACGCTGGCTTGCGCCAGGCGGATCGCCGGCATCCGCCAGTCTGCACAGGTGATGGCGTGGCTGCGTATCTCCTCCTCACTCCAAGGTGAGGGCAGCAGCCGACGGCAGGCCGCGATCGCCTGCTCGAGCTGCGCGTCGTTCACGAGCATTGAGCGAGCCTCGCCAGCCTGGACCATGTGGAACCACTCGTACTCGTCATGGGTGGTGCCGACGATGAGGGGCACCTTGCCAGCGGCTCCTGACGCGATGGCGTCGATCGGTTGCTGAGGCATCGTGCAGCCTCCGACGACGACCTGGAAGGCCACAAGCGCAGGCCATGAGCTGAGCACGCGGGTCTGGGCGGCGAGAACCTCCGCCGCATCGATCTCGCGCAGCCTGTTCGCAGTCGGAAGGTTGAGGCCCAGCTCGGCGAGCACCGCGTCGGTCAAGCGGCGCGCCTGCTCCGGCTCGGCGACCAGTTGGCCGATCCCAGTGCCGCTCATCGATATGGCCTGCTGGAACAGGCCGCGCGCGGCTGGTGCTGCGAGAAGGTTGCCCACGCTGCGGGCGCCGTTGGAAGCGCCGGCGATCGTCACGCGAGCGGGGTCGCCGCCGAAGGCGGCGATGTGCTCCGCGACCCATTGCAGCGCAGCGATCTGATCCAGCAGCGCGAAGTTGCAGTCCGCGTGCTCATCGAACACGCCAGGCAGGTACAGCAGGCCGAGCGCGCCCAGCCGGTAGGCGATCGGCACTGCGACCACGCCCAGCTGCGCGAGCTTCGTGCCGTCACATTCGCTGGTCGAGCCGACGATCGCGCCGCCGCCGTGAATCCACACCATCACGGGATGAGGCCCGGGCGAGTCGGGCGCGTACACGTCGAGGTAGAGGCAGTCCTCGCTGCCGATCCCCGCAACCGCCCCACTGCCTGGCAGCGGAGGATCTGATGCCGGAGATGGCTGCAGCGCTGGCAAGGCGAATCGGTTTGCGTCCCTCACGCCTGCCCAGGGCCGCGGCGGGCGCGGCGCGGCGAACCTGAGCGCCTCCACCGGCGGCTCTGCGAACGGTATGCCCTTGAACACGCGGATGCCGTCGCGCCGCTCGCCCTCCAGGGTGCCGCCGGAGAGCTCGGCGAGTGTCCTGGCTCTCTCTGGTTCGTACGACATAGTGCTCAACGACCGCGAGCGCCGTCGTGGCCCAGCGCTTCGCCGGCGCTGCGCGCAGCGTCCGCGACCATCGCGCCGTAGCGCTCCCACAGCTCCTCGCCCATGCGCTGAGCGGGCACAGAGATGCTGATCGATGCGACCGGCCGTCCGGCTGCATCGAGGATCGCGGCCGCCACCGCCCTGATGTCCTGGTCCAGCTCCCCACGGTTGATCGCGTAGCCGCGATGGCGTGTCTGCTCGAGCTCTGCCGCAAGCTCCTGGGGGTCGGTGATCGTGAGCTCCGTGGTGGGCGAAAGCCCGTGCGCGACCACGGCTGCCGCTCGTTCGGATGACATCGCGGCGAGAAAAGCCTTGCCGCTCGAGGTTGCGCTCATCGGCACGCGCATGCCAAGTGGATACGAGCTGCGCACGACGTGTGGGCTCTCAAGGTGCTCGATGATCACCATGTCGTCTCCTTCGCGGACCAGCAGGTGGATCGTCTCGCGCGTCTGCACGTGCAGTTGCTCTAGCACCGGACGTGCGAGCGCGGTGAGATGCAGCTCTCCCCCCGCGCGACTGCCGACGACGAGCGCGCGTGGGGTGAGCACCCACCGCGTTGGCGCCCGATCGCTTGCCGGCGCGATCCAGCCTGCGGCCTTCAGCGACGTGAGGGCGCGCTGGGCCGAGCCAATCCCTACGAAGGCGAGCGGCGCCCAGGCAGCGTTGGGCTGCCGCTGCCCGGCGTCGAGCTTCGCCTCGCCGAGGATGGCGAGATCCTGCTGCGCGGCCCGAACGTCTTTGGTGGCTACTGGAAGCGCCCGCAGGCGACCGCGGAGGCGTTCACGCCCGACGGCTGGTTTCGAACGGGTGACCTCGGAGCGCTCGACGAGGACGGGTACTTGAGGATCGTTGGCCGCAGCAAGGAGCTCATCATCACCGGCGGCTACAACGTCTATCCCCGTGAGGTCGAGGACGTGCTGCGCAGGCATCCGCAGGTGAAGGACGTGGCGGTTGCGGGGCTCCCCTCCGCAGAGTGGGGTGAGACGGTTGGCGCTTGGGTTGTCGCCGACGGCGATCTCGATCCAGAGGCGTTGATCGCGTTCGCGTCGGACCGGCTCGCCGGCTACAAGCGACCGCGCGTGATCCAGCTGGTACAGGAGTTGCCTCGCAACGCCCTGGGCAAGGTGCTCAAGCATCGGTTGCCCCTTCCGTCTGACGCCGGTTGAGGGGAATCGCGAGCGTGCTCCGGCGCACCAGCCGTCCGCTCGACCGTACGTGCGGCTCGACCACCCCGAGCCGCCCCATAATAGGCTGGGTCGCCAATGGCGAGCAGAATCATGATCGCTGGCGCCTGCGGCATGCTTGGCCGCGATGTGGTGGGCGCGGCCGAACGGGCAGGCCACGTGCCGGTTGCGCTCGGCAGGCGTGAGCTTGACGTAACCGACGCAGACGCCGTGGAGCGCGCAGTCGCGCAGCAACAGCCCGATGCGGTCGTCAACTGTGCCGCCTGGACCGACGTCGACGGCGCCGAGTCGCATCCTCGGCAGGCAGCTGCGGTCAACGCTGCAGGCGCTGGCAACCTTGCGCAGGCGGCGGCGAAGGCGGGCGTGCCGCTGCTGCACGTCTCGACGGACTACGTCTTCGACGGCAGCGCGCCGCTCGACGCGCAGGGGCGCCCGCGTCCCTACCTCGAGTCCGACGCGACGGTGCCTCTGTCGGTCTACGGCCGCACGAAGCTGGAGGGCGAGCGCCTCGTGCTCGCGGCCTCCTCAGCCCATCTGGTCGTCAGGACGGCATGGCTCTTCGGTGTCGACGGCGCGAACTTCGTGGCAACGATGCTGCGGCTGGCGGGCGAGCGCGACACCGTGCAGGTGGTCGACGACCAGACCGGCTGCCCGACGTGGACCGGGCACCTTGCGCCGGCGCTGATCGGCCTGATCGAACGCGAAGTGAGCGGGCTTGCGCACCTCGCGGGCGCCGGTGAGGTGACCTGGAACGCCTTCGCCAAGGAGATATTCCGGCAGGCCGAGAAGGACTGCATCGTGGAGGCGCTCGACAGCGCGCAGATGGCGCGGCCGGCCCCGCGGCCGTCATGGTCGGTGCTCGGCAGCGAGCGCGAGGATTTGCTGCCACTGCCCGACTGGCGCGACGGGCTAGCGGGATATCTCGCAGCGCGAGATGGGATTATGAGGGCATGAGGATCCTGATCTGCGGCGGCGCCGGCTTCATCGGCTCGCATTTCACGCGCATACGCCTGCGCGAGCACGGCGACCGGGTGACCGTGCTCGACAAGCTCACCTACGCGGGCCGCGAGGAGAACCTCCGAGATCTCGCGGGGGATCCCGCGTTCAACTTCATCCATGCGGCGATCGAGGATGCCGAGGCGGTGCGCGCGGCGATCGAGAGCGCCGGCGCGGAGGCGATCGTCAACTTCGCCGCCGAGACCCATGTCGATCGCTCGATCTCCTCCTCCCGGGACTTCGTGGCCACCAACATCGTCGGCACCAGCGTGCTGCTCGACGCCGCGCTTGCGCACAAGCTGCGTTACGTTCAGGTCTCTACCGACGAGGTGTACGGCTCGATCGAGCAGGGCACCTTCACCGAGGACTCGCCGCTTGCGCCCTCATCGCCGTACTCGGCGAGCAAGGCGGCGGCCGACCTGCTGGTTCAGAGCTACGCCCGCACGCACGGGCTGAGCGCGAGCATTGCTCGCGGCTCCAACAACTATGGGCCCTACCAATATCCGGAGAAGCTGATCCCGCTGATGGTGCTGAACGCGATGCACGGGCAGCGACTGCCTGTCTACGGAGACGGCCTCCAGGTCCGCAACTGGATTCACGTGACCGACTTCGCGCGGGCGATCGCCTGCGTGCTGATGGAGGGGGCACCCGGCGAGGTCTACAACGCTGGCGGACCCGACGAGTGTCCGAACATCCAGGTGGTGCGGCGAATCATCGAGCTCACCGGCGCAGGCGACGATCTGATCGAGCACGTCAGGGACAGGCCCGGCCACGATCGCCGCTACTCGCTCTCCTCCGGTCGCGTCAAAGAGCTGGGCTGGGAGCCGCAGGTGCGCTTCGCCGAAGGGATCGCCGAGACGGTCGGCTGGTACCGGGACAACGAGTGGTGGTGGCAGCCGATCCGCTCCGGCGAGTACCTCGACTACTACGAGCGGCAGTACGGAAGCGCGCTGCGCTGAGGCAGGCGGCGCCGGGCCTTACTGCAGGTCGGAGACCTTCCAGGCGCCGCCTTCCCTGACGAAGGAAAGCTCATGGATGCTTTCCTTGCCCGACCACGTGCTCTTAACCTTTGCGGTGGCGTCTTGCCCCTGCACCGAGATCGATTCGACGCTCAGCGCGTAGGTGTCGATCTCCTTGAGCTGGCCTTCGAGCACCTTCTTGCAATTGGTGCCACTCGCTTCCAGGCGCTTGAGTACGCTCGCCGCCAGATCACGGCTGCAGACCTTGCTCGCGTTGGCGCTGGTCGCATCGCTCTGCAGGTTACTGATCGTTTGCGCGACCTTCTTGCTTTCGCCTTTGTAGCTGCCGGTCGAGGTGGTCGTGCCGCAGCCGGCGATGACAGCGGCAACGCAAAGCGCGCCCAGCGCAGCGATCGGGGCTTTGCATCTCAGCTTCATCGGCGTCAGGTTATGCGAGATCGGAACCTCGCGGCGGCACGTCGGATCCCGCGCCATCCAGTGCATCTGGGGCAGGATCCGACGTGCGCTTGGCGTGCGCCCCCGACCTCTCCTAAACCTGCAGCACCGCCGGCTGCACAATCTGGTCGCGCTCGTCCTGGCGGCGGAAGCCAAGCCGGGCGGAGATCCGGTCGGCTGTCGCCACGAGATGTGGGCCGAGCGCCCCGACGAGCTCTTCGAGCGGGATCATCGAGGTGTGCGCGGCCATGTTGACCGCCGCGATCACGTCGCCGCTCTCGGCGCGCACGGGCGCTGCGATCGAGATCAGTTCGGGAGCGAGCTCTTCGTCGTTGACGGCGAAGCTCTCCTCGCGAACCTGCTCTAGCTCGGCGCGCAGACCCTTCTTGCTCGTGATCGTGTTCGGCGCATGCTTGGTCAGCTGCATCTTGGCGATCAGATCGCGCTGGTCCTCGTCCGGCAGGTAGGCGAGCAGGACCTTGCCCATTGCGGTGCAGTAGGCAGGCAGACGCGAGCCGGGCCGGAGGCTGAGATCGATCTTGCTCTGGCCGCGCCTGAAGCTGCGTGCGCGGTCGACGTAGAGGATCTCGACCCCGTCGAGGATCGCGAGATTGACCGTATAGGAGGTCTGCTGACGCAGCTCTTCGATGTAGGCGTGCGAATGCTCCCGCAGGCCGGTCGAGGAGAGCGCCGACATCCCGAGGTCCGTCACGCGCAGCCCGAGACGGTACTTGCGCGAGGCGCCCTGTTCGAGATATCCGAGTGCCACCAGCGTGATCACATAGCGGTGCGTCGTGCTGCGGCTCATGCCCAGCTCGTCCGCGATATCCGCGATGCCGAGCACGGGACGCTCAGGAGTGAAACAGCCGAGGATCGCCAGGCCACGCTCCAGCGACTGCGAATAGCGTGGCTCTCGCAGGCTCGGCACCGACCATAATTCCTCTCCGTCTATGCCTCGGCGCTTTAGGGGTTTAGAGCTCATTCTTGGCATTTGTGCGGCCTCATCCGTAGGTGCTGTTGCTCCGTACTCGGAGTCTTGACATTGCCGCCATCTGCAGTCGCAACCAGTAGCCAAAACGGTTATGCAGTGGCAACGACGGCGATTATAGACACGGTTACGAAGAGGTTTGGGGGTAGGTCCATGCAAGGCTGCCGCCGCAGGTCGGTCACAAAGCGCCCGGCTGCGCGTCGCGATAGAACATCATGCGCGATGATCGGCGTAGTCGGAGCGCTCGAAAGTGGCTTGACGATGCGGCATATCGAAGATCGACGCTACGTCCGAGCAATCGTCTTCTCGGGATCTCACTGGGACCCGTGGAGATTCACGACTGTCTATATAAATAGTTGCGAATCCACTAATTCGGACGTTGCATGATCGTCTTTGAGCCCTTCGAGCTGCGCTCCTGCCGCTTGCCAAACCGGATCGCGATGTCTCCGATGACCCAGCGCAGGGCGACTGCGGCCGCGCTGCCGACCGACTGGCATCTGGTCCACTACGGCTCGCGGGCGGTGGGCGGCTGCGGGCTGGTGATGCTCGAGGACACGGCCGTTTGCCCGCAGGGGCGCACAGACACCGCTTCACTTGGGCTTTACGAGCGCGCGCAAGCGGATGCGCTGGCTCGGATTGTCACTTTTTGTCAGCAGCAAGGAGCGGCTGTCGGCATTCAGCTTGCCCACGCCGGCCGCAAGGCCCTTGCCGACACGCGCGGCGCGGCCGAGATGCTCGCTCCCACCGCCCAGCGATTTGCGGACGGCTGGCGTGCGCCGCAGCCGATGGACGAGCCGGCGATCGCCGATGTGCTCTGCAGCTTTGCCCGCGCGGCGCGGCTGGCTGCCGGCGCTGGCTTCGACGTGATCGAGGTGCACGCCGGCCATGGCTTTCTGCTGCATCAGTTCCTCTCGCCGTTGGTGAATACACGAGAAGACGGGTACGGAGGATCGCCGGCCGGCAGGGCGCGACTGCTGTTGGAGGTCGTGGAGGCGGTGCGTCAGAGCTGGCCGTCAGAGCGACCACTGTTGGTGAGGTTGCCCGCGGGCGACGGGGTACAGGGCGGGAGCACGCTGCAGGAGATGGTGCAGGTTGCGTTTGACTGCCTGAGCCGCGGCGCGGATCTGATCGACATCTCTGGTGGCTCGCCGTTGTTCCGGGGGCCGCACGTGGACTCGCAGACGATGCTTGCATTCGCGCGGACGCTGAGTTGCAGTGCGCCGCGCATCGCCACTGCGATCGGCGGAGGCGTGGACGGCGGCCCGTCCGCGCAACATCTGCTGCAGGCGGCGGGCGCAAGCCTCCTGACCGTCGGCAGGCCGCTGCTGCGCAATCCCTACTGGGCGCTGCTCGCCGCCGAGCAGCTACACGCGCCCACGCCGCAGGGCGCTACTCGATTCCCTCCACCAGATCTGCGAGCGATTTCAACTGCAGACCCTCCGCGATGATGATCATCGTGTCGAGTCTCGGCGAGCGCAGGCAGCGCTCCAGCAGACTCACCTCGGTGCGATGTAGATCGCACGCCTTCGCAAGGCCCTCCTGAGATATTCCGGCGCGCTCGCGCAGGAGACGAAGGTTGTATGCAAACTGGCGACGCACCTGCTCCGCCGACATGGCTTGCTCAGGACCCGCGTAACTCATGAAGGCAACTGTCGCAGACTGCTGACGACATGTCTACAGACTTCCGTCTGTAAGCGAACGCCATAGTTCGATCGCCAAATCCATTCGTGCATCTGGCTCTTCCTGATATCGTCCCGCGACCGGATATCGGCCTGATTTATGGAACTTCATACAGCTTCTCCTTGAGCGTCGCCCTCACCTCTCCAGCGACGCTCAAGGAGGCCCCGGCGCGTGACTCTCCTCTTCCACGTGCCGAGGCTCCCCAGGGGGCCGCGGTCCACGCCTAGGCAGTGGGCCGCGGCCCTCGCACGTGCGGCGCCCTGCGCTACCGTGCGCGCGTGCCCGACAGCCTGCAAGCACTTGCCGCCGAGGTCACCGCATGCAGACGCTGTCCCCGGCTGGTCTCATGGCGCGAGCAGGTCGCGCGCGAGCGTAGGGCCGCCTACCGCGATCAGACCTACTGGGGCCGGCCCGTGGCGGGGTTCGGGGATCCGCGCGCGCGAGTCGTGCTGCTCGGGCTTGCGCCGGCCGCGCATGGCGGCAACCGCACCGGCCGCATATTCACCGGCGATCGCTCTGGAGACTTCCTGTTCGCCGCGCTCTGGCGGACGGGCTTTGCCAACGTGCCCACCTCCGTCGGCCGCGACGATGGGCTGCGGCTGCGCGACGCATGGGTAACGGCGGCGGTGCGCTGCGCGCCGCCTGCCAACAAGCCCACCACGCAGGAGAGAGACCAGTGCCTGCCCTGGAGCGTTCGCGAGCTGCGGCTGCTTGGGCAGGCGATGGTGCTGCTCTGCCTCGGCGCTTTTGCCTGGGATGCCGCGTTGCGGCTCCGCGCTCAGGTCGACGTGCGAACGGACGGGCCGGTGGGCGGTGGGCCGGCTCGGGGCGTAGCCCGCGAGCGTCCGAAGTTCGCGCATGGCGCCGTATCGCAGGGGGCACGACTCTCGCTGCTCGGCTGCTACCACCCAAGCCAGCAGAACACCTTTACCGGCCGCCTGACCGAGGCGATGCTCGATCAGGTGCTGCTGAGCGCTAGAGAGATGGCAGGGCTGGCCCCGCCTGCACCCACCGACGCCTGAGCCGACGCTAGCCTCGATCGGGTGAGCAAGCGCAAGGCCGATCCGCTTGCCGGCTTCAGCGAGCCGGTGCGCAACTGGTTCACCGGCGCCTTCGAGGCTCCCACGCCGGCGCAGGCGAAGGCATGGCCGGCGATCGCGGCGGGCGAGCATGTGCTGCTGTGCGCTCCCACGGGTTCCGGCAAGACGCTGGCAGCCTTTCTCTGGGGCATAGATGCGCTCAGCCAACAGCCGGAAGCCGATCGCACCCGCCTGCTCTACGTATCTCCGCTGAAGGCGCTCTCCTACGACATCGAGCGCAACCTGCGCACGCCCCTGCGCGGCATCGGGTCCGACCTCCGGGTCGCGATCAGGACGGGCGATACGCCCCAGCGCGAGCGCGCAGCGATGGCGCGCCGGCCGCCGGACATCCTCATCACCACCCCTGAGTCGCTGTTCCTGCTGCTCACCTCGCAGGCGCGCAAGATGCTCGGCTGCGTGCAGAGCGTGATCGTCGATGAGATCCACGCGATGGCATCGACCAAGCGCGGCGCCCATCTCGCGCTCACGCTCGAGCGCCTGGATGCGCTGGTCGGCTCTAACGTGCAGCGGATCGGCCTCTCGGCCACCCAGCGGCCGCTGGACGAGGTCGCACGCTTTCTGGTCGGGCCAAAGCGCAAGTGCACGATCCTCGATGCGGGCACGCGTAAGGAGTTGGACCTGCGCATCGAAGTGCCGGTCGAGTCGATGCGTACGCCTGGGCAGTCGCAGGACCCGCTTCTCGCCGGCGCCGAGGGTCTCGTGCCGCTCGCCGGCGGCGAGTCTCTGACCGGCTCGATCTGGCCGGCGATCTACCCGCGCCTGCTGGCGCTGGTGCAGGAGCACCGCTCGACGATCGTCTTCGTGAACAGCAGGCGGACGGCCGAGCGGGTTGCCACGCGGCTGAACGAGCTTGCGGGAGAGGGGGAGACCGCAGCGCCTGGCGAGATCGCACGTGCCCACCACGGCTCGCTCTCCCGTGAGGAGCGCACGCTGGTGGAGGAGATGCTGAAGGCCGGCGAGCTGCCGTGCCTGGTGGCTACCTCCAGCCTGGAGCTGGGGATCGACATGGGCGCCGTCGACCTCGTGATCCAGATCTCCTCGCCGAAGTCGGTCGCCTCCGGTCTGCAACGGATCGGACGGGCGGGCCACTCCGTTGGCGAGCCGTCCAAGGGACGCATCTTCCCCCGCTTCCGCGGCGACCTGCTGGAGTGCGCGGTGCTGGCCAAGCGGATGCGCGAAGGTGAGATCGAGCCCACGGTCGTGCCGCGCAACGCGCTCGATGTGCTGGCGCAGCAGATCGTGGCCAGCGTGGCGATCGAGGGCAGCATGAGCGTCGCCGAGCTGCACCGCAGGGCGCAGCGCACCCACAACTACGCAGAGCTCTCGCTCGCCCAACTGGAGAACGTGCTCGACATGCTCGACGGGCGCTATCCCTCCAGCGAGTTTGCGGAGCTACGGCCGCGGGTGGTCTGGGATCGTCTCGACGGCATGATCACGCCGCGACAGGGCGCTGGCCGGCTGGCTGCCACCAACGCTGGCACGATCCCCGACCGCGGCCTCTACCTGGTCACGCTGCCGGACGGCCGCCGCGTCGGCGAGCTCGACGAGGAGATGGTCTACGAGGCGCGCCCGGGACAGGCGTTCCTGCTCGGCGCCTCCACCTGGCGAATCGAGGAAATCGGCCGCGATCGTGTGATCGTCACCCCCGCACCGGGGGCGCCAGGCGCCATCCCGTTTTGGAAGGGAGACGGGGTCGGGCGGCCCAAGCAGCTCGGCGAGGCGATCGGCGCCTTCTCGCGCTGGGCGGTCGACCAGCCCGCGGAGGTGCTGGAGCGCGACTACGACCTCGACGCCCATGCGGCGGCCAACCTGCTGGAGCTACTGCGCGAGCAGCGCGAGGCGACGGGCGTGATACCGAGCGATCGCACGATCGTGGTCGAGCGCTTCCGCGATGAGATTGGCGACTGGCGGCTGTGCGTGCTTTCTCCCTACGGCGGCCGCATCCACACCGCCTGGGGCCTGGCGCTCTCGGCGCAGATCCGCGCCCAGCTCGGCCTGGAGTGTGACGCGATCGCCTCCGACGACGGCATCGTGATCCACCTGCCCGACACCGAGGAGCCGCCGCGTGCGGAGCTGGCGCTGCCTGAGCCCGATCAGATCGAGGACCTGATCGTCGCCGAGCTCTCCGGATCGGCGCTGTTCGGTGCACGCTTTCGCGAGAGCGCGGCCAGAGCGCTGCTGATCCCGCGCGCGATGCCGGGCCGGCGCACGCCGCTGTGGCAGCAGCGGCTGAAGGCCCAGTCGCTGCTCCAGGTTGCCCAGCGCTACAGCCAGTTTCCGATCATTCTGGAGACCTACAGAGAGTGCCTGAGTGACGTGCTCGATCTGGCGGGACTGCGGGAGCTGCTCTCCAAGCTGCACCGGCGCGAGATCTCGCTGGTCGAGGTCGAGACCCCGACCGCCTCTCCGTTTGCCTCTGGCCTGCTGTTCGACTTCCTGGCCACACACATGTACGAGGGCGACACGCCGAGCGCAGAGCGCCGCGCCGCCGCGCTCTCGCTCGACCGCGACCTGCTGCGCGAACTGCTTGGCCAGGAGGAGCTGCGCGATCTGATCGACCCCGGCGCGCTCGCCGAGGTGGAGGCGAGCCTGCAGCGCGAGCGCCCGGAGCAGGCCGCGCGGGATGCAGACGAGCTGCACGACCTGCTGCGGCAGATCGGCGACCTCAGCGTCGCAGAGGTCGCCCGGCGGCTGGCGGCAGACCTCGATCCGCCGGCGCTGCTGCGTGCACTGCGCCGGCAGCGGCGGGCGATATCACTGCGGATCGGCGGTGAGGAGCGCTGGATAGATGCCGCCGACGCGGGGCTCTACCGCGACGCGCTGGGCGCAGCCCCGCCCGGCGGCCTGCCCGCCGCATTCCTGGCAGAGCGGCCAGACGCGCTGAAGCTATTGCTGCGCCGATACGCCGGCAGCAACGGACCATTCGCCTCGGCGGCGCCGGCACAGCGCTACGGGCTCGGGCGGGCGGTAGTGGAGAGCGCACTGGGTGAGCTGCAGGACGCCGGCGAGCTCGTGCGGGGAGAACTGCGCCCGGGCGGAGTGCCGGGCGAGCGCGAGTGGTGCGAGGTGGGCGTCCTGCGCCGGCTGCGTCGTGCCTCGCTGGCTGCTCTGCGCAAGGAGATAGAGCCGGTGGACGCGCGTGCCTTCGCGGCCTTCCAGGCCTCCTGGCAGGGCATAGACGCAAAGCTCGCCACGGGTGCCGGGGTCGAGCGCCTGCGCGAGGCGCTGATCTGCTTGCAGGGGCTGCCGCTCACCACCGCCACCTGGGAGCGTGACGTGTTGCCACGCCGGCTTGGCGCCTACTCGCCGGCATGGATGGACGCGCTGTGCGTCAGTGGAGAGCTGGTCTGGGTCGGCGCGGGCGCGCTTGGCTGCTCTGATGGTCGCGTCGCCCTTTATTTTCGCGAGGACGTGCAGGCGCTCGGCCCGCCACCCGGTCGGCCGGCGCCCCCGGAGGGAGAGCTGCACGCTGCGATCTGCGAGCGCCTGCAAATGGGGGCCTGCTTCTTCACTGACTTGTTGGTGGCGCTGAGCAGTGGCGATGCCGGCGAGCCGGCAAGGCCACAGGAGATTCAGGATGCGCTGTGGGATCTGGCGTGGGCAGGCGTGGTGACCAACGACGCCTTCGCGGTGCTCCGGAGCCCTCGACTGACTCCCGCCTCACAGGCGATCTCTCACGCCGCGCGCAATCGGCGCTCCGGCGGGCGGTTTGCGGCGCGGCGCGGCAACGCCGGCGCGGCGCACCCGCCCGGGCGCTGGTCGCTAACGCACGCGCTCTTCGCGGGCCAGCTGCCCGCCGATCCGAGCGACAGGCGCAGGGCCAACGCCGAGATGTTGCTGGAGCGCTACGGCGTGCTCAGCAGGGAGCTGGTGCTCAGCGAGGGGGTGGAGGGTGGCTTTGCCGCGCTCTATGACCAGCTGAGCCGCCTGGAGACGGTCGGTGCGGTACGTCGTGGCTACTTCGTCGAGGGACTTGGCGGGGCGCAGTTCGCGCTTCCCGGCGCGGTTGAGCGGCTGCGAGAGGCGCGCCCGGAACACACGCGCATTCGCGCCGGTGAGCACATTGAGGTGGCGGCCGATGGGGGCTCGCAGACCTCCCACACGCTCGTGTTGGCCGCGACCGATCCGGCCCAGCCCTACGGGGCCGCGCTTGCGTGGCCAGCCGGCGCTCGTCGCTCCGGTAGGGGTGGGCGGGGTCCGGTAAGAGTGCCGGGCGCCTATGTGGTGCTCGTCGATTGGGAGCCCGCACTGTATGTGGAGCGGGGCGGCCGCGGCCTGCTAAGCCTGCCCGCGCAGCGTGAGCAGACGCCGGGGGCGCTTGCACCGCGCATCCGTCTCGCCCTGGCCGCGCTGGCGAGCGCGGCCCGCGAGGGACGCACGGGCAAGCTGGCGATCGAGCGAGTGGACGGCGAGTCCGTGCTCGGCTCACCGATCGAGAGCGCCCTCACCGAGCTCGGTTTCAGCGCCGGACCCCGGCGGCTGACCCTGCGTGCAAGCTCTTAGAGTCTGTCCGAGAACTCGTGCACGCACCTGGCGGCGCCTGACGCGGCGTGCCGCGGCGTCCTCGGACCTCGACTTGGCGCCGCCAAGCCTTCGGTCCTGCGTCCTTGCGTCACTTGGTCATACACACGCCATCCACGCACCCGAGTCCTCAGACAGGCTCCTAGACCCGACGCAGGTGTCAGGTGCATGACGAGTCGTGGGGATGCGTGGTGACCGTCTCCTCGAATACGTGTGGCCTATCGACAATTCTTTACGCATGCTGCGCGTATTCGTGGCAGACTGCATGTGAGTAGCAAATCCGAATATGTGACAAGGAGATGAAAGTCCTGCAAACGCGCAGAACTGCCCCGTCGGATCGCTCCACAGAGCGGGTGACGGGCCGTCGGAGTCGGAAACAGCGAGAGGCGTTCCAGCGCAGAGCAAGTCGGAAACATTGGACGCGACCTCTTCGCAGATCTTGACTCGGCCGGGCGAATGCGTTAAGGTGGAATTGTCGGGATAAGCCGAATCGGGAGCGAGGCCAGGATGGAGGCTGACAGGCAACCAACGGCACGCATCGGGGAGGGGTCCGACTTGGAGGGTGCATGTGCATCCGGACTCCCCGCTGGCGAGGTCGTTGAGATCAAGGTCCGCGACGGTGTGAGCACCGCGCAGGACGAGCAGGCACGATGTCGCGCCCGGGGAGCTGCGCTCTACAAAAAGCTTCCCCACGGTCCGCATGGGATGGACCGCAGCGCAGTTGCGCGCAACCAGCGCGTGCGCATGTACGGGGCGATGATTGAGTCCGTCGCCGGCAAGGGTTATGCAAAGACCTCCGTGGCCGACGTGATTGCGCTGGCGGGCGTCTCCAGGCGCGCCTTCTACGAACACTTCGCCAACAAGGAGGCGTGCGTCATCGCCACGCACAACATCGCTGCCCGACGCACGAGCAAGGCGATGCTGTACGGCTGGGAGTCCGAGCGCGGATGGGCCAACCGGCTGCACGCCGCCTGCCGGGCGATGCTCACCGACATCGAGTCTCACCCCAAGAGCTCGCACCTGGTGATGGTCGACGTGCTCGGCCTGGGGCGCAAGGCCTATGACTGTGTGCGCGCTTACAACGCCCTCTTCGAACGCTCCCTCGTGACCGGCTTCGTGCTCTCGCCCGACGGCGCGATGTGCTCGCCGGTGGCGCCGCGCGCGATCGTCGGCGGTGTGCGTCACGTCCTGGGCGCACGCATCGACACGACCCGCTGGAAGCGGATCCCCGGTCTGACCGACGAACTGCTCGACTGGATCGCATGCTGCCGCACCCCCGCCGTCGAGCGGCTCGGCGGCCTTCCCCAGCCGCCGCCGCTGCCGCGCGAGCAACTCGGCCACCCGCCGCGTTTCTTGACGGGCGAGAGCAGACGGGCCTGCGCGATGAGGGCGATCATCGACCTCACGCTCGAGCACGGATTCGAGGAGCTGACCGACCCGCAGGTCGCCCACCGGGCAGGCATGACCACCGAAGCGTTCCACAAGCAGTTCCGCACCAAGGAACAGGCGCTGCTGGCGGTGGTCGAGGAATTCTGCGCCGAACTGCGCTCCGCTGTGGTGCGGGCCGCCAGTCAGGGCTCTTCTTGGACCGAGGGCGTCAGGCTTGGCATGGCCGCCTACATAGATTGCATCGCGCGTCACCCAGGGGTATCGCGCGTGGCGTTCGTCGAGCTCTTCGGCGTGGGCGCCGGCGCGGCCAACCATCAGGCTTCGGTCAGCGAGGCGTTCACGGACTTCCTCGCCGACTCGGGCGCCACTCCGCAGCGTGCTCCGACCGTTGCGCTGGAGGCGCTCACCGGGGCGCTGTGGGCCGTGGTGGGAAGCTCGGTGGCCAGCGGCCGGCTGCGGTTCCTGCCTGCGACGCTTGACCACCTCACCTTTACCGTGCTGGCTCCCTATACGGGTCCACGCGCGGCCATCGAGGCGATCGAAGAGGCGGCCGGCAAGACAGGTACGCGCACGATCGGTGGCGGCGCTGCTGCATCGCGCTCGCCGGCGCAACAGCCCTCACTGCCATCGCCGCCACTGCGCTCGCTTGTCTGCGAGCACGCTCCAGAGCCGGAGATGCAGGAAGACGCGGAGCTCGGCGAGGGCGTGCCCGAGAGCGCTTGAGGCCGCCTGCCCCCAAGGGGGCTCTGAACGCAGTCGACCGGCCGAAGCTGTGGCATCTTGAGTGTTGAGATGAGTACCGCGGCGGCCAAGCGCTCCAGCACGCAGG
Source organism: Solirubrobacteraceae bacterium (assembly GCA_036008645.1). Taxonomy (GTDB): domain Bacteria; phylum Actinomycetota; class Thermoleophilia; order Solirubrobacterales; family Solirubrobacteraceae; genus Palsa-744. The sequence goes on along the minus strand of DASYNI010000019.1, from coordinate 22,800 downwards.
GGCGTCGGATACGGCGTGTCGGCCACAAGGGCGCTGCGCTGCTTGCCCCCGGCAATACGCTGGCCGCCTTCGACGCCGCGTTGCAGGCGGGTGTGGACATGATCGAGTTCGACGTGCTCAGCGAGCGCCGCGACGGCGGCGGAAGGCTGCTGGTCGCCCACGACTACGAGGCGCTGCGACAGGCGCAGGAGCCACTCACGCTCCAGGCTGCACTTGCTCACCTGGCCCAGCATGAGTTCGCCGCCGTGCAGTTGGATGTCGACGTGAAGCTGCCGGGCTATGCGAGCAAGGTGGTTGAGGCGCTGCGCGAGGCGGGCTTGGCGCAGCGCACGCTGATCAGCGCCACCTACAGGCGCGAGCTCGATCTCGTCAAACGCCAGGCGCCGGAGATCCGGGTGGGCTGGTCGGTGCCCCGGGCACGCCGCGACTACACCGCCCACTCGCTGACCGCGCTGCCAGCGCTGGTGCTGCTGCAGGGGCTGCGCGCATGGCTGCCCGTGGCGGCTGTCACCGCGCTGCGGGCCGGCCGCTTCGATGCCGTCATGGCGCATTGGCGCCTGGTGAGTGACGCGCTAGTGAGCGCCGTGCGGAGGGGCGGCGGGGAGCTCTACGCGTGGACGGTGGACGAGGCTCCGCTGATCGATCGGCTGATCGAGATGGGCGTGGACGGGATCATCACCAACGACCCGCGTCTGTTTGCAGACCGCGCCACGGCGGCCTGATTCAGGTCGCCGCTGCCTGCGCGATGCCGCGGGTAAATCGACGGTGCAGTCAATCGACGGTACAGGTCGCGGAGCTGAAGCCACGCGGCACCGAGCCTGCCACGCTGGGGTGCCCGCCACTTGTGGGGCGCGTCGCCGACAAAGTCACCTTCGTGCCTTGTCGCCACTGAAATTCCACGATCCCGCGCAGCTGGAAGGAGCCGCCGTGCGGCGGACTGGCCAGCTCGAAGGTCCTGCCCGCCTGACGGGTTGCGCCGGCGGAACCCACCTTCACCGGTTCCGACTGCCCGCCTTTGGACAGATTGGTCCACTGCTTGGTCTTGGCATCCATGTACTGGACCCGGAAGCTCATGTACATCGTTTCCTGCGCATGGCCGTCTGGGGGCATCGATCCGCGTATGCCCACTTGCGGGTGCGGCTTGGAGGCGCACACGTCGACGGTCGCCCAAAGTTCATGGCCGTTGCGCAGCGCCGGAGGCTGCGAGAGGCCAGGTCCCGTCGTAGTCGTTGGCGCAGCCGTGCCGGCCGCGAGGCTCACGGAAGCAAGTCCCCATCCGGCAAGCAGCGCAAGCAGCGGGGTCGCGAGCCCGATCGCGGTGTGCTTGACGGATATCTGTGTGCGCTTCATCTCTCCCGCGCGCGAACTCTCTCGGCGCACGTAACCAGACGATAGCGATGGGTTGGGTGTGATATCTCCTCACAGATGTCGAGCGCTCTCACATCCGGCGAGGTGGTGGAGCTGCTGACGCGAGTACCGGTCTTCGCCACGCTCGAGCGCGATGACCTGCAGAGGATCGCGCCGCTGGCGGTGCCGCGCCAGTTCGAGCCCGGCCAGGTCGTCTTCCGCAAGGGCGATCAGAGCGACACCTGTTACATCGTTCGCGCAGGACACGCCAGAGCTGTGCGGGAGCACCCGGACGGCCGCACCATCACGCTGGCGACGTTTGGCCCCGGGGACATCTTCGGAGAGCTTGCGATGTTCGAGGACGAGCGCCGCTCGGCGACCGTGGAGGCGATCGAGCAGACCAGCGCTGTGGCGGTGCTGGGCCCTGATATGCGGCGGCTGATGTCGATCCACCCGCAGATCTCAATGCGGCTTGCGATCGCGCTCGGCAGGCGCCTGAGGGAAACCAACGAGCGGCTTGCGCGGCAGTCCTTCCAGACGGTCCAGAGTCGCGTCGCTGTCGTGCTCAGCGAGATGGTCGCGCGCGAGGTTGCCGAGGGCTCGGCCTCCAGCGAGGTGACCGTCGTCACAACCCAGGCGGACATTGCCCAGCTGGCGGGCTCCTCGCGCGAGTCGGCGAGCCGCTTCCTTGCGGTCCTGGAGCGTGCCGGCGTGATCTCCCAGGGGCGCGGGCGGCTGGTGGTGCACGATCCAGATGCGCTGGAGTCCTATGTCTACTGAGGGCCACCACCACCCGCGCGCGCCGTCGGAGGTCTCCGCCGGAGGCGTCGTCGTGCGCGGCCAGGAGGTGATCGCGATCGTGCCCACCCGCCGGGCGGCCGACGGCAGCAGCGTGCTAGCGCTGCCGAAGGGACATGTCGACGAGGGCGAGACGCCGCTGCAGGCTGCGATTCGCGAGGTGCGCGAGGAGGCCGGCGTGGTGGTCGAGCACATCGCCGATCTCGGTGAGGTGCGCTACTGGTACACGCGCAAAGGGCAGCGGATCGCCAAGGCGGTGCATTTCTTCCTCTTCGGGTATGTGCGGGGGGACATCGCCGATCACGACGAGGAGGTGCAGGAGGTGCGCTGGATCCCCCTCGGCGAGGCGCGGCAGACCCTCTCCTACCCTGGAGAACGCGAGATGGTTGGGCGCGCGATAGCGCTGCTCGCCCGCAAAGACCGGTAGCCTCTCCTGCGGTGCAGGTCCTCAACTTCTACTCCACGATCTTCGCCGACGAGCTCAAGCGGGGCCGCAAGACCGCGACGATCCGGCTCGGCGACAAGTCGGGCAAGTACCGCAAGAACCAGCTCGTGCTGGTCACGATCGGCTACCAGTACTCGCCGCGCGAACGCATCTTCGAGGCTGTGATCGACCACGTCGAGGTGACACGGGTCTCCGATCTCTCGCCGCGTGACATCAAGCACGACAACCCCGAGTTTCGCCGCCATGAGGAGCTGACCAGCTTCCTCGAGCAGATCTACGGGCGCAAAGTGTCCATGGAGGACACGGTCACGGTCGTGCGCTTCTCGCAGATCGTGGACCAGCCCTCGGGCATGACCGAGGCGATGAAGGGGTTCGGCGGCGCGCAGAACTAATTGGCACTCTCTTGTGAAGAGTGCCAACAAATTCTTGATCTTCGCCGCGCCTCGTATATATTGAGGCGAGCGCTGGCACTCTCAACGGGAGAGTGCCGACACTGCGGGACCCGATCGAAGGGCTCCGCAGGCGCGAGAGCACTCTTCGAGAAGCGGAGGTCACAAGATGAAACTGAAGCCCCTGGGCGATCGTCTGATCGTGCGGGCAGTCGACGAGGAGGAGACGACCGCGAGCGGCCTCGTCCTTCCCGACACCGCGAAGGAGAAGCCCCAGAAGGGCAAGGTCCTGGCCGTCGGCGACGGCAAGCTCGACGACAACGGCAAGCGGATCCCGCTCGACGTTGCCGAGGGCGACGAGGTCCTTTACAGCAAGTACGGCGGCACCGAGATCAAGGTCGACGGCGAGGAGCTGCTCGTCCTACGCGAGTCCGACGTGCTCGCGAAGGTCGCCTAGGCAGCCCTAAGCCCGATACGCGAAGGAGATTGAAGGAGATATGGCACATAAGGAGCTGAAGTACAGCGCCGAGGCGCGCAAGGCGCTGGAGGTGGGCGTCGACGCCGTGGCCAACGCGGTGAAGGTGACGCTCGGCCCTAAGGGTCGCTACGTCGTGCTCGACAAGAAGTTCGGCGCGCCGACCATCACCAACGACGGCGTCACGATCGCTCGTGAGATCGAGGTTGAGGACGTCTTCGAGAACCAGGGCGCCCAGCTGGTGCGCGAGGTTGCCACGGCGACCAACGACGTCGCCGGCGATGGCACCACCACTGCGACCGTGCTTGCGCAGGCGATCGTCAAGCAGGGCCTGAAGAACGTGGCGGCGGGCGCGAACCCGCTGGCGCTCAAGCGCGGCATCGAGAAGGCGGTCGACCAGGTCGTCGCCAACATCGGCGCACAGTCCAAGGAGGTCTCCGGCAAGGACCAGATCGCCCGCGTGGCGACCATCTCGGCCGGTGACGAGGAGATCGGCGACGTGATCGCCGACGCGATCGAGAAGGTTGGCAAGGACGGCGTAGTGAACGTCGAGGAGGGCCAGACGTTCGGTATGGACCTCGAGTTCACGGAGGGCATGCAGTTCGACAAGGGCTACATCTCGCCCTACATGGTCACCGACCAGGATCGGATGGAGGCAGTCCTCGAGGACCCCTACATCCTGATCGCCAACCAGAAGATCGGCTCCGTGCGGGACATCCTGCCGGTGCTCGAGCAGGTGATCCAGAGCGGCAAGCCGCTGCTGATCATCGCCGAGGACGTCGAGGGCGAGTCGCTTGCGACCCTCGTGGTCAACAAGCTGCGCGGCACCTTCACCGGCGTCGCGGTCAAGGCCCCCGGCTTCGGCGACCGCCGCAAGCGGATGCTGGAGGACATCGCGATCCTCACCAAAGCCGAGGTGATCACCGAGGAGATGGGCCTCAAGCTCGAGAACACGCAGGTCTCACAGCTCGGCCGCGCTCGTCGCGTGGTGGTCGGCAAGGACACCACCACGGTGGTCGACGGCGCCGGCGATGGGGATGCGATCAAGGGCCGTATCACCCAGATCAAGAACGAGATCGAGAACACCGACTCGGACTTCGATCGCGAAAAGCTCCAGGAGCGGCTCGCCAAGCTCTCCGGTGGAGTCGCCGTCGTGAAGGTCGGCGCTGCGACCGAGACCGAGATGAAGGAGAAGAAGCATCGCGTCGAGGACGCCCTGCAGGCAACCAGGGCGGCGCTGGAGGAGGGCATCGTCCCTGGCGGCGGCGTGGCGCTTCTGCAGGCCTCCACCAAGGTGAAGGTCGACGAGCTCGACGACGACGAGAAGACGGGCGCCCGTATCGTGCTGCGCGCGCTGGAGGAGCCGCTTCGTCAGATCGCCGAGAACGCGGGCCTGGAGGGCTCGGTCGTCGTCAACGACGTCCGCAAGGCCAAGGCAGGCGAAGGGCTCAATGCCGCGACCAACGAGATCGTCGATCTCGTCGCGGCCGGCGTGATCGACCCGGCGATGGTGACGCGCTCGGCGCTGCAGAACGCGGCCTCGATCGCCAAGAACATCCTCACCACCGAGGCGATCGTGGCCGAGGTGCCCGAGAAGGAAGGCATGGGCGGCGGTGGCGGCGGCATGCCCGATATGAGCGGGATGATGTAGTCAGAGTGATCTGACTTCGCGTCTGCGACGCATTGCGGGAGAGGGCCTGGCATGGATGCCGGGCCCTCTTTCGTTTTCGCCCATCGGCGGCAAGCGCGCGCTGCCTCTTGCGGCGCTTGCCGTTTGTCCTGTCCTCAGGACACGGCGCTGAGGGGTCGGGGCGGATGCCCCACGTACTTCGCGGTTGGCCTGATCAGCCTTTTCTCGCGCTTCTGCTCGAGGATGTGCGCCGACCAGCCGGCGACTCTCGCGCACGTGAACATCGACGTGAACAGCTCTGCCGGCACTTCGGCCAGATCGAGGATCACCGCCGACCAGAACTCGACGTTCGTGGCCAGCACGCGGTCGGGCCGGCGTGCCTGTAGCTCGGCCAGGGCGGCCTTCTCCAGCGCCTCGGCGACCTCGAAGCGGGGTGAGCCGAGCTCGCGGCAGGTGCGCCGCAGCACCCGCGCGCGGGGGTCTTCGGCGCGATAGACGCGATGCCCGAAGCCCATCAGCCGCTCGCCGCGGTCGAGCGCATCCTTGACCCAGCCCTCTGCGTCGCCGGTGGCTTCGACTTCGTCGATCATCTTCAGCACGCGCGAGGGCGCGCCTCCGTGCAGCGGGCCAGAGAGCGCGCCCACTGCCGATGAGAGCGCGGCCGCACCGTCTGCTCCGGTGGAGGCGACGACCCTCGCCGTGAACGTGGAGGCATTTATGCCGTGCTCGGCCGCCGAGGTCCAGTAGGCGTCGATTGCACGCACGTGATCGGGGTTGACCTCGCCCCGCCAGCGCATTACGAAGCGCCCCGGAATCGAAGTGGCCTTATCGATCTCCTCCTGGGGCACCGGCGGCTGCCCGGCTCCGCGCGCAGACTGGGCCACGAAGGAGAGCGCCATCACCGATGCACGGGCGAGGTCCTCGCGGGCCTGTTCGTCGCTGATGTCGATCAATTGGCCAAAGCCCCACTCGGGGGCGAGCATCGCAAGTGCGGACTGCACGTCCACTCGTGGGTCGCCGGAGCGGACCGTGAGCGGGTGGGGTTCGGCGGGGGGCAGACCGGGCTCGAAATGATCGTCCACGAGCAGGCCCCAGACCTTCTCGTATCCGACTTTGCCTACCAGTTCCTCGATGTCGACTCCGCGGTAGCGCAGGGAGCCGCCGGCCCTGTCAGGCTCGGCGATCTCGGTCGCGAACGCGACGACGCCCTCCAGGCCGGACTGCACCTCGGGGTGCTCGACGGCTCCTGCGGCGCCTGCGACCGGGGGCTGCGGAGGGGATGAAACCTCGCTCATTGGACTCGCTTTCTCGCTGATGACCGGGCATGAGTCGATGCGGCTGGATCTCAGCCTGGTCGACCCGGCTGCCTTGTGGGCAGGCTCATATCGTCGCAAGAACGGGGCCGATAGGCTCCGCCGGGTCCTGCCGCAGTCCCGCCGCGCCGGCGCGGCGGATCGCTGCGGCACCGTGTCCCGTAGAGGGACTCTTAGAGGAGGGTCTGGTGTCTGACGCCGATCTGATGTTCAAGCCCGCGCTGCAGCTGGCGCATATGGTCCGCTGCGGCGAGATATCGGCGCGCGAGTTGGTGGAAGTGTCGCTGCGGCGCATCGAGGAGCTCAACCCGCAGGTCAACGCGTTCGTGGAGATCGACGATGAGCGGGCGCTTGCCACTGCGGCAGAGATTTCGCCGGGCGATGAGCGTCCTTTTGCGGGCGTGCCGATCGCGATCAAGGACAACCGGCCGGTACAGGGGTTGCGCTGGAGTCTGGGCTCCAAGCTGATGGCAGAGCACGTGGCGGTCTATGACCATTCGCTCGTGCGCCGGATCAGGGACGCCGGGTTCGTGATCGTCGGCACCACGACGATGCCCGAGTACGGGATCCTGCCCACCTCCGAGGCGCACGTGTTCGGCCCCACCCGTAACCCGTGGGACCTGGAACGCACGCCCGGCGGCTCATCTGGCGGCGCCGCCGCGGCCGTGGCGGCAGGGATGTTGCCGATCGCCCATGGAAACGACGGCGGCGGCTCGCTCCGGATCCCCGCGGCCTGCTGCGGCCTGGTGGGACTGAAGCCTCAGCGCGGCCGCACCTCAAACGCGCCCGAACTGGGCGACTCGCTGCTGGTGGCCGACGGCATGCTGACGCGCACCGTCGCCGACACCGCCGCCGCGCTGGACGTGCTGGCCGGCTACGAGCTCGGCGATGCGACCTGGGCGCCGCCGCCGAGTGAGCCGTTCGCGCGGGCCGCCACGCGCCATCCGCAGCCGCTCAGGATCGCGTGCACCACGCTTCCGCCGGTTCCGGACGCCGTCGTGGACCCGGCGTGCAAGCAGGCGGTCGTAGACGCCGCGGAGCTGCTGCGGGGGCTCGGGCACGTCGTTGAGGAGGTCGATCCGCCCTGGCAGGTCGAGGGTCTCTCAGAGCTGTTCGGCTCGGTCTTCTGTGTCCATCTTGCGCTCTCGATCGCCTTCTCGGCGTCTGTCGCCGGCAGAGAGCCCGCTTCCGGGGAGATGGAGCCGCTCAGCTGGGCGATCTACTCGATGGTACAGGGGATGGGTGCGATCGAAGGGCTCGCGGCCACGACGCAGCTGCAGGCATTCTCGCGCGCGCTGATCTCCTTCCTTGACCCTTACGACGCCCTACTGACGCCCTCACTTGCCGAGCGGCCGCTGCCGCTCGGCACGCTCGACAGCGCCGCAGAGCAGCCGATGCAGACCTTCACCCGCTCGGGGCTGTTCACGCCGTTTACTCCGATCTTCAACGCGACCGGCCAACCGGGGATTTCGCTTCCGCTCTTCCAGGGCGACGACGGCCTGCCGCTCGGGGTGCAGCTCGTCGCCAGGCCGGCGCAGGAGGCGCGGCTGCTGTCCCTGGCGGCGCAGATCGAGGCGGCACATCCTTGGCATGAGCGGCGCGCGCCAGTTAGCTGAGCTCAACCTGCGCCCAGCACAGCCTGCATCGGCGCCGGCACGACGCCGAGGGCTTCGGCATCGGCGGCGCCGCGGGAGGCGACCATCGGCACCTCCATCAGCTCGGCCTCATCCCAGGTGACGGGTGCGGCAGGGCCGAGCGCGCGCTCCAGCAGGTGCAGTGACCTGGAGACGACGATACTCGGCACGTGCACGAGCGTCTGGCGCCTTCCGAGCGATCTGAGCACTACCCGGATCGTCTCGTCGTGAGTGAGGGTCTGTGCGCCGGCCAGCTCGAAGCGCAGATGGCGCGGGCCGGCTGCATCTGCATCCGCTTGGGCCGCCAGGTCGTTCTTGCCCTGCAGCACTGCCGCTACGCAATCGGCGACGTCCTGCGCCCAGATCGGCTGGAACGCCGCTCTGCCGTTTCCCGGCACCGGGGTGATCCCCAGCAGCGAGAGGCGCTCCAGCAGCGTGAGCCAGTGGTCGCCGGGTGCGTAGACGAGCGAGGGCGCGAATACGACGCAGTCGATGCCAGCATCTATGACGGCGCGCTCGGCCAGAGCCTTGGCACGAAAGAAGCGGGATCTGTGGTGCGGACTTGCACCGATCGCCGAGAAGAACAGGAAACGCTGCACGCCCGCCTGGCGGGCGGCCTGGACCATCCGCCAGGTCGCGATCGCGTTCAGCTCCTCGATTGAGCCCTGAGGCTGGTCTCTGATTGCGGCGGCGAGATGCACGACCGTGTCCACACCCCGCATCGCGTTGCGGAATGACGGAGGGTCGGCGAGGTCGCCAAGCGCGATCTGGACCCGCACCCGCTGGGCGCCCAGGCGGCGAGGATCGCGCACCAGGCAGCGCACCTGGACGCCATCGGCAAGCAGACGCCCAAGCAGCGCGGACCCGACCTGGCCGGTAGCACCGGTCAGCAACAGCATGGCCTGACCCTACCGAAGGCCTGCTTCGCGGTCGCAGCTCGATAGGATCGGACCTTCGGCCGCGAAGGCGTGGGGAGCACGCCATCGCGCCGCCCGTGGGGGCGCTGCCCGCTCCCGCCCTAAAATGTGCGCTTCCTCCCCCAAGAGAAGCCGACGACACGAACCGAGATAGGAACCAGGGAACAACCGTATGGCCTACGTGATAGCTGAGCCTTGCATCGGCACCAAGGACAACTCCTGTGTCGAGGTCTGCCCCGTTGACTGCATCCATCCGACGCCTGACGAGCCCGGCTACGACCCCGCCGAGCAGCTCTACATCGATCCGGAGGAGTGCATCGACTGCGACGCATGCGTGGAGGCGTGCCCGGTCGACGCCTGCTTCGCGGAGGATCAGCTGCCCGACGAGTGGCAGAAGTTCGCACAGATCAACGCCGAGTACTTCACTACGAGCAAGTAGCCTCGGCTGGGCGGCAAGACCACGCCTGTGGCTTGCCGCCGCCGGCGGGGCCGCAGAGATCAGTCCGCGGGCCCCGTGCTCACCGGCGAGAGTACGCCTTCGAGCTCGTGCAGGGTCTGCAGGAAGATCTCGATTCCGCTGCTCAGCAGCTGCCGGGTGATGACCAGCGGCGGCAGGAAGCGGGCGACGTTACGGTAGTGGCCGCCAACCTCGATGATCAGGCCGCGCTCGCAGCACGCCCGGCGCAGGCCGGCGGCCAGCTCGGGCCACGGGGTCTTGGCGGCGCGATCTGACACGAGCTCGACCCCGATCATCAGACCGCGTCCGCGGACCTCGCCGATCGAGGGCATGCCGAGGGCTGCCTCGCGCAGCATCGCGAGCGCTAGCTCGCCGAGGCTATCGGCGTGGGCGACCAGATCGGTCCGCTGCATGAAGTCGATCGCGGCCGAGCCCGCGGCCATCGCGACCTGGTGGCCACGGAAGGTGCCGATGTGCGAGCCAGGGCCCCATGTGTCCAGCTCGGAGTCGTAGGCGATGCAGGAGAGCGGGAACCCGGCGCCGCCGAGTGCCTTGGACATCGTGATCACGTCGGGGACGACCTCGTCGTGTTCGCAGGCGAACACGCGCCCTGTGCGGCCGAAGCCGGACTGGATCTCATCGACGATCATCGGCACCCCCTGCTCACGGGTGATCCGACGCACCTCGGTCAGATAGCCCGGCGGTGGCACGATCGTGCCACCCTCTCCCTGAATCGGCTCGATGATCACGGCCGCGGGCTTTGGGATGCCGCTGTGGGGGTCCTGCAGGCTGCTCTCCAGCAGCTTCGCGCAGGCCATGCCGCAGCTGTCGCTCTGGAGGCCGAGCGGGCAGCGGTAGCAGTATGGGTAGGGCATGAAGTGCACCGGGCTGCTGAGCGGCCCGCCGCAGTCGACGTCGCTGGTGAGAGCGAGCGCTTCGGAGGTCATGCCGTGGTAGGAGCCCTGGAAGGCGATCACCGGCGTGCGGCCTGTGTGGGAGCGGGTGAGCTTGATCGCCGACTCGACGGCATCTGATCCGGTTGGCCCGCCAAAGTGGAAGCGAGCACTGTCACGGAGGTGGCCCGGCAGCAGGCGCTTGAGCTTGGCCATCAGGTCGAGCTTGGTCCTGGTAGGAAAGTCGAGCGCGTGCACGAGCTTGCGCTGCTGCTCGTCGGCCGCCGCGATCACCTCCGGGTTGCCATGGCCGAAGTTCAGCACCCCCGCGCCGCCAAAGAAGTCCAGGAATGTGTTGCCGTCGGCATCCTTCATCGTCGCGCCGAAGCCCTCCTCGATCGCGATCGGCACGCTGCGCGGGTAGGAGCGCGCGTTGCTCTCCAATTCCGCCTGGCGCGCCAGCAGCTCGCGTGAGCGTGGACCCGGCACCTCGCCGGTAACCGCTGGTGCAGGATCGAAGTGCAGGCTTGCGAGCTCCGCTTCGGTTGCCGCCTGCCTCATCGCCGCATGATCCTCGGTTGTGCTCATCGCAGCTCCTTCATCGTGGGGAAGGGAAGCACCTCGCGCAGCGTCTCGTGCCCGCTGAGGATCATGATCAGCCGGTCAACGCCCATCCCGCCGCTGGCCGAGGGCGCGAGGCCGTATTCGAGCGACTTGACGTACTCCTCGTCGTGGGGGTGAGCCTCGTCGGCCTCATCGCCTCGCCCGCGTCGCTGCTCGACGAAGCGTCGGTGTTGCTCGACGGGGTCGGTCAGCTCGCTATCGCCGCTGACTAGCTCGATGCCGCCGATCACTGCGTCGAAGTGCTCGGCCAGCTGCGGATGCTCTGCATTGCTCTTGGTGATCACGAACGGCTCGACGGGAAAGTCGAAGACGATCGTGGGGGCGAGAATCGTCTGCTCGACGAGCTTGGTGTAGATCACGTGGACTGCCTGCGCCCAACTCGCCTCCGGGTGGATCTTCTCGTCGTGCTCACGCAGCAGCTCGACCAGGCGCTCGCGGTCGCTGGCTAGGATGTCCACGCCGGTGACCCGCTCGACCTCATCCTGCATGGTCGTGTGCTTCCAGACCGCCAGGTCGATCTCCTGCCCGCCGCGCATCACCTTCGTGGTGCCGAGCACCCTGCGGGCGACGTCGGCGACCATCTCCTGCGTCAGGCGGGCGACGTCACGGTAGTCGGAGTAGCTCTGCAGCCACTCGAGCATCGTGAACTCGGGGCTGTGCCGGTAGGAGATGCCCTCGTTGCGAAAGCACTTGCCGAGGTCGTAGACGTTCTCCAAGCCCCCGATCAGGCAGCGGTTGAGGTAGAGCTCGACGGAGATCCGCAGCGAGAGATCGCTGTCCAGCGCGTTGTGATGTGTGGTGAAGGGTCGCGCCGAGGCGCCGCCGGCGAGGCTCTGCAGCACCGGCGTTTCGACCTCGATGAAGCCCTGCTCGTGCAGGAAGGCGCGCAGCGCCTCGACGATCCTGGTGCGCAGCAGGAACAGGTCGCGCGTCTCCTGGTTGGCCATCAGGTCTAGCTCGCGGTAGCGGTGGCGGGTGCCGTCGTCCTGCACGCCGTGAAAGCGGGCCGGCGGAGTGCGCAGCGACTTGGTCAACAGCGTGATCGCGCGCACGCTGAGCGCGAGCTGGCCGCGCTGGGTCACGTACAGAAAGCCACTCGTGCTGACGATGTCTCCGATGTCCAGATCCAGCACGCGCGCGTATGCCTCCTCGCCGAGGGCGTCGAGGCTGGCGTAGAGCTGGACTTGGCCTGATCCGTCCTGGAGGTCGAGGAAGGTCTTCTTGCCGTGTCCGCGCCGTCCCACGAGTCGGCCGGCGACCGTGTAAGTGATGTCCTCGTGCTCGCCGTGGGCCAGTTGCGCGGGGTCGTGGGCGGCGGCGATCGCCTGCACCGGCGTGCGCTGTTGCACCTCGGCGTATGGGAACGGCTCGACCCCTTCGGCGCGCAGCCGCTGCATCTTGGCCAGCCGTTCGTCGGTGCCGGCCTGCAGTGCCTCTTCGGTGGGGGCGTTGGAGTCGAGGCTATCTGTGTCTGCTGGTGTGCCTGACATGTCAATCGTGTATTCGGTCCGTTCTCGAATTTCTTTGCCGTCTGCAGGACGGGCGTACTCTCGCCAGTCGGCGGCCCATTTGCAAGTCTGGCGCCTGTGCTGCAAGCGGGCTGCCGGGTGCGAGGGCGGGGGTGCGCGCAAGCCGATCAGGCGTGTTTCCGTCTGAGGCGGCTTGCGCGCACCGGCTGCCCTCGCGATGGGGCGGGGATGCGCGCCTGGCCTGGTCAGGCCATCGGCAGCGACATCCCCACCGGTTTGGGTGAGGAAGACGCTGCGGGAACCTGCTGCACGGGGAGCACCGGCAGAGAGGCGGGAGCTGCAGGGGTGAGGGCGATCAGGCCTCGTGCCGCATGGCGGATCGCCTGGGCGGCCGGGTCGTCGGGATCCTCGAGCACGAGCGGCACGCCGCCGTCTGCGTGCTCGCGCAGCGGCATCGTCAGCGGCACCTTGCCTAGCAGCGGCACGTCGAGCTCGTCGGCCAGCTCCTGGCCGCCGCCCTGCCCGAAGATCTGAAAGCGTTCGCCGGAGGGTGTCGTAAAGCCCGACATATTCTCGATCACGCCGGAGATCTCCAGAGAGAGCTTGCGCGCCATCTCCGCCGAGCGGCGGGCCACCTTCTGCGCGGTCGGCTGTGGCGTGGTGACGATCACAAAGCGCGCCTGGGGCAGCAGCTGAGCTAGCGTCATCGAGACGTCGCCGGTGCCCGGCGGCAGGTCGATCAGCAGATGGTCGATCGCGCCCCACTCCACGTCCTGCAGGAACTGGGTCAGCGCCTTGTGCAACATCGGGCCGCGCCAGACGACCGCCGAATCCTCCTCCACGAAGAAGCCGATCGACATCACCTTCACGTCGTGCGCCTCCAGCGGGATGATCTTTCTGGCCGCGGAGACGGAGGGCCTGGTGGCGCCGAGGCCGTACATGCGCGGGATCGAGTAGCCCCACACGTCCGCGTCGAGAATGCCCACCTGCTTGCCTTCCGCCGCAAGCGCCGCGGCCAGGTTTACGGTCAACGTCGACTTGCCCACGCCGCCCTTGCCGGAGCCGACGCATGTGATCGCACCGACCTGCGCCAGCGCGCCATCCGGCAGGCTGCCGCGGCCGAGCTTCTGGCGCAGCGCCGCCTTCTGCGTGTCGTCGAGCACGTCGAAGTAGACGTTGACGTGGCTGACGCCCTCAAGCGCCGAGACCGCCTCGGCCACCGAGGTCTGGAAATGACCCTTGATCGGGCATCCGGGGGTGGTCAGCGACACGGTTACGTCAACGACGCCGTTTGCGCCGATCTTGATCTCGCGCACCATGTCGAGCTCGACGATCGATCGCCGGAGCTCCGGGTCGATCACCGAGCGCAAGGCGTCCCTGATGGCTGCTTCGCTGCTCATGGGGTCATTCTGGCAGAAGGCGCGCTCTCTGCTGGGCGCTCCCGCTCGCAAGAAAAAACCAGCGGGGCGGCTGGGCCGCCCCGCTGGCATGAGGGAGGAGAGGGTCCTACTTCCACCGGCAGGGGGTATGGGCCGGTAGACCTTCTCGCGTCCCGTCTCTCCGATCCAGGGCGCGGGGGAAGATCGGTCGCTCAGGCGGCGCGGTCCTTGCGGACCCCCGGCAGCCGGTCTTGGACCTTGCCTGTGAGCGAGTTGCGGCGCTTGTCGAGGTCGCTGACGGTGCGGTCGAGATCGCCGCGGCGCTTGCGCAGCTCGCGCTCGAGCCGAACCCTCGTTCTGCGTGCCTCGCGCTCCAGGCCGTTGCGGGCGCTCGTGCCGCGGCGCTCGAACTTGCGCAACTGGGCGGCAGCCTTGGCGTTTGCGGCTGCGGGGTCACGGGGCAGATCGCTGACGCCCGCGGCCAGTTTGTCGCGTGCGATCAGCGCCGCGCCGACGGGGATCAGCACTGCGCGCTGCGCGTAACTGCCGACGGTCCCAATCGTGCCTGCGTTGGCGCGAGCCTTGGCAGTGGTGGCGCTGTGGGTGCCAGCCGGCTTACCGGCCGTGCTCGCCCGCTTGGCGCCGCTCGCCTTAGAGGCGGGCTTCTTTGCGGTCGTGGGCTTGCTGGGGGATGTGTTTGCGGTGGGACTCATGATTTCTGAAGAGTTCTCCTGCTCTCTGATAGTCGGTCTCTTCTTCGATTGATGTCGGTCTGAGCGTAGCACCGAACATCTGTTTGTAAACCCCGCAGGAGAGATTGTTACACCTGGCCTGTCAGATCACGTGAACGTGCGGTGAAATCTGGACAGGTGGCCCAAGAGATTGTGACACCAGGAACATGCGTTCGAGTCGTTCGCAGCGGCCCGCCGATCCATATGTCCGACTTTGCGTGGTTTTGTGTTCTGGCGCGCTCAGGCGGTGCGTGCCAGCCAGGAGAGCGGGCTCTCCAGCTCCGCGCTAGTGGGCAGCCCTTCCGGCGAGCGCCATGCGGGAGCCAGCGCCGCAGGGCCGGCCTCGCTGACGACGGTGTCGCAGAAGCGCCTGCCGACCTCGTACTGGCGCATCTTCAGCTCCAGCCCGAGCAGGCGCTCGAGCACTCTCCAGGGCAGCGGCCTCATCTGACGCCTGCGCGTCATTGCGGAGCGCAGGCGTGGCAACGAAGGCAGAAGCTCGGCGCCGACCGCGTCCATCACGTGCTCGGCGTGCCCCTCGATCAGCGACATCGTGGCCTGCATTCGGTCGATCAGCTGCCAGCGGTCCTCGCCGAGGGTGATCCGTAGCAGCTCGCCGCTGCGGGCCTTGGCAAGCATGTCCGAGATCTGCCTGCGCATCGCGGCCACGTCTGGCCCACTGGCCAGATCGCCGAGCGCGAGCAGATCGCGCAGCCCCATGCCGCCGCTCTTCTCGACGTCCAGCTGCATGCTGTCCATCAGTTCGCGGATGATCCCGGCCAGGTGCTCGCGCAGCCAGGGGGCGCCGCCGAACTGGACCGCGTGCGTGACCTCGTGGATGGTCACCCATCGCACGAGCTCCTCGCGGTCGACCCGCAGGTTCTGCGCTGCCTGCGCCAGGTTCGGGGAGACCAGCAGCAGCCGCGGCTCGGGGGTGGGGTCGAGCAGTGCGATGTCGTACTGGCCGAGCACCCGCTGGGAAAGCATGCCCGTCAGCACGCCGATCTGGACGCCGATCAGCGCTCCGGAGGCCGACCGCGCCATGCCCGCAAGCGGTCCGAGGCCGCTTCCCATCCGCTCGCTCAGCGGCTCAAGCAGCGGGCGCATCGTGGCCAGGTTGGCGGCGATCCAGCGCGGACGGTCGACCAGCTCCAGCGCCGGCACGGCGTCGCGCGGCGCAAGGCCCGTGTAGGAAGTGATCCGGCCGGCGAGCTCGGGGGCCTGCAACGCCTCAGGGTCGATGCCGAGGTCGGCGCCCGCCAGTGGCGGTGGTGTGGCCGAGCCGCGTCCGGAGATGCCGGAGACGAGCTCGCCGACGTGTTGTGCCAGTCGCCAGTCGATCGTGCCCATGCACAGAGCGTAGGACGGCGCCGCCACGAAGGCGCCGCACAGCGGCCTGCGCACAGCGGGAGACGGTCGTATCGTAGGTCTGTGTCAACGGTCGCATACGTGGTCGAGGATCTCCGCCGCACCGGCGGGCAGATCCGCTTCTGGCGGTGCGCTGAGGAGCGCGTGCAGGCGCTGGCGGTCGCGGCCGACATCGAGCGGCTGGTCTTCCACGAGCAGGTCTCGCCACGTCGGATCGCGGTTCTGCTGCCCGACGGCGACGGGCAGGAGCGCGAGCTGCTGAGCGCGCTGCAGGAGCGTGCGATCCCACACCGCCCGCACGGCGCCGGGGCGATGCTGGCGCGCGCCGAGGTCAGAGACGCGTTGGCATGGATGCGGCTGCTGATCGATCCAGGCGATGCCGGCGCCGCGGTGAGGGCGCTGATCAGGCCCCCGATAGAGATGCCGCACGTGGACCTCGCTCAGGTCGTGCAGATCGCTCGTCGCCGCCGCCTGGACGTGGTCGCGGCGCTACCTGCCGCGGTGGAGTCCCCGCAGGTGCCGCCGCAGGCACGCGAACGGATCCATCGCTTCTTGGAGCTGCACAGCGAGGCCGCGATCGCGCTGGCCGAGATGGAGCCCCAGCGGTTCCTCGATCAGCTTCTAGACCGGCTCGGTGCCGCCCGAGAAGGGCCGCTGAGCGCCTCCTCTCAGGTGGCGCAGCGCAGCGCGAGCCTCGCCTGGCTGCAGGCGCAGGCGCGCGCCTTCTGCCGCCGCTATCCCTGGGCGGACGGACGGGAGATGGTCCTGCATCTGTTGCAGGCGGCCGAGTCGGGTCAGGAGCACTCGCAGATGGAGGGGCACGATCAGGCGCCGGCACATGCGCAGCAAGGCGAGGGGCTCGTGCGGCTGATGCGAGTCGACTCACGGCTGGGCGGCGAGGTCGACCACGCCTACCTCATAGGGCTATGCGCGCAGGACCCCGAGGGGCCTTCGGCGATCGCCACCGATGCGGCGCTGGCGCGGCTGGTGGAGATCGGCGCTCGCGGCGTGGTGCTCTCCTATTCGGTGGACCGGCGGGGCGGAGGCACCTGCGCGCCAGCGCCGGCAATCGAGCGCATGCGCAGCGCGATCGGCGCGCAGTGGGAGGAGATGCAGGTCGCTGCCGCCGACCCCGACCAGGCGATCGAAGCGGCGCTGCGGGCCATGCGCCAGGAGCTGCTCGACGGCGTGGCAAGCATCGGCGGGCGCTTGCGCGAGCTGCGGCTGGACACGGACATCGACGTCTCGCACGGAATCGTGCGCTATCTGGAGCTGGTCAAGCTCGCCACGTTGCTGGAACGGCCCTCGGGCCAGAGCATCGCCGAGGCGCTCGCGGACGTAAACGCGCGTCTGAGCGCCGCGGTCACACCGCTGCAGCGGGAGATCCTGGAAAGCTCGAGCCTGGACGAGGAACTGCTGGCTGGCCGCGGGCTGGCACAGGCCGCGCCTGCGCTCGGCCGGGCGGAGGCGGGTGCGCCGTCGCTGCAACGCTTCCTGCCGCGGCGTGGTGATGGGCTGCTGCTCTCCGCCTCCGACATCGAGACCTACCGCAGCTGCCCGCTGCGCTACAAGTTCGGACGGGTACTGCGAATTCCCACCCAGACCACACGCCACCAGCGCTTCGGGATCGCGGTGCACCAGGTGCTCGAGCGCTACCACGCACAGGGCGGGGGCACACTTGAGCAGCTGCTCAGCCTGCTCGAGGAATCCTGGCGTCGGGCGGGCTTCGGCTTGCACGAGGACGATCGGGATCTGCACGAGAAGGCAACCGCCGCCCTACGCCGCTACCACGAGCGGCTCGCGCAGCAGCGCTCGCAGCCGGTCTGGTTCGAGCGCGCATTCTCATTCAGCCTCGGCCGCCATCACGTGCGTGGCCGCGTCGATCGCGTCGACCGGCTGCCTGACGGCGGCTACGAGCTGATCGACTATAAGACCGGCCGACCCAAGAATGAGCAGCAGCTGCAGCAGGACATCCAGCTGTCGCTATACGCGATCGCGGCAAAGGAGTCCTGGCAGCTGGAGGCCGCAAGCCAGGCTTACTACTACCTGCTCGACGACGTCAAGATGCCGCTGCCGCGCGGCGGAGGAGAGTCTGAATGGGTGCGCCAGACGGCAATTGACATCGCCGAGGCGATCCTGCAGGAACGCTTCGAGCCCACCCCCTCGCCCACTGCCTGCGGCATGTGCGACTTCCGGATCGTCTGCCCCGTCGCCGAAGGCTGAGGATCCGGGTCAGCGGTCGTCGCCGCGCTGCCGCAGGAAGCGCTGGAATTCGCGCGCCAGAGACTCGCCGGAGGGCAGGTCTTCGGGGCCGAGATCTTCGTTTTCGGTGTCGCTATCGCGTTCAAGGCGCTCGACAAACGCCTGGATGTCCGGGTCGCTCTGGACCGCCAGGCCGACCTGGCGCTCGTACTCGGCGGCCGCCAGCTCTAGCTCGGAGAGCTCGACCGAGGGCCCGGCGATCATCTCCACCTTGCGCAGCAGCGCGAGCGTGGCCTTCGGGTTCGCGGCCGCGGCGACGTAGTGGGGTACGCTGGCCCAGATGCTCGCCGTGCGCAGCCCTGCCTCGGTGCAGGCGGTGTGTAGCACGCCGATGATTCCGGTCATGCCCTCGTAGCTAGAGGTGTGCAGCCCAAGACGGTCCATGATCGCTGGGTCCGACGCGCTTCCGGTCATGCTCACCGGTCGCGAGTGGGGCACGTCCGCCAGCAGCGCGCCCAGCGTGATCACGAGTTGCACGCCGAGCGCGTCCGCGAGGTCGACGATCAGCGAGCTGAAGGTCTTCCAGCGCAGCGAGGGCTCCACGCCCTGCACGAGCACCAGATCGCGCGAGCCGGTTGGCGAGCGTGCCTCGAAGATCTCGATCGCGGGCCAGCTGATCTTGCGGCCGTGCTCGCCGGAGAGTGCGATCCGCGGACGGTTGGCCTGGAAATCGTAGAACTCCTCGATGTCCACGCTGGCGAAACGCTTGGCGTCGAGCTCCGTGGTGAGATACGAGGTCGCCCCCGAGGCCGCATCGCCAGCGTCATTCCAGCCCTGGAAGGCACACACCATTGCAGGGTCGCGCAGGCCGCTGGGCCGGTGATCCCATATCAATGGCTGCATCCGAACCACCGTACATCATGGACGGCCTATGTCCGGTGAGAGCACGGTTGCGACGCTTAGGCAAGGTGAGCAGGTAGAGGGCGTCTTCGCGTGCGTGCGCAAGGAGCGCCTGCTCGCGCGCACCGGCAATCCCTACCTGACGCTGGAGCTGCGCGACAGCACGGGCAGCGTGCTGGCGCGCGCCTTCAACGAAGCGGACCTGCTCGCCGGCCGTTTCGAGCGCGGGGACATCGTCCGCGTCAAGGGCAAGGTGGGCAGCTTCAAAGAGGAGCTGCAGCTGGAGCTCACGCAGATCGATCGCGCTGATCTTCCCGAGCAGGAGCTAGCGCGCTTCCTGCCGAGCTCCAGGCTGGATATGGAGGAGCTGGAGGGATTCCTCGAGCACCTGGTCAGAGAGATCTACGACCCTGGTCTGCGCGGGCTCTGCGATCGGCTGCTCACCGACAAGGCCCTGCGGGCGCAGCTTCGGCGCGCACCCTGCTCGCTGCCGGGACAGGAGGGGCCGCGCGGCGGCCACCACCACGCCTACCTCGGCGGCCTGCTCGAGCACACCGTGGCGGTCTGCAGCATGGCCCTGGAGCTGTGCGCCGTCCATGCCCGCCTCGACCGCGATCTGCTGCTGTGCGCGGCGGTGCTGCACGACATCGGCAAGACACAGGAGTTTTCCTACGGCGCGCAGATCGAGCGCACCGAGCAGGGCAGGATGCTCGGTCACGTGGAGCTCGGGCTGCGCCTGATCGGCAGGGCGGCCCCGAGCAGCCTCGATCCGCGGCGCAGGCTCGCGCTGGAGCACTGCGTGGCGCTGCACCACGGGCCCGATTCGGGCTCGGAGGTGCGTTTCGTTTCCGCGGAGGCAGCGGCGCTCTACCGCATCAATGCGCTCGACGCGCACGTCAAGGGCATGTTGGAGCGGGGCCAGGGCACGCAGCAGTAGAGACTCGGCGGCGCGAGGACGGCTGCTGCGATCAAGTCGTCTTCGCCGCATGCCGATCACATGATCTATGGAGTCCTCGAGCGCGTACGGCGCCACTGCGCTGACCCGCCGACCGGGGCGCCTGCTCGGCGACGTCGCCGTGGATATGGGGTTCGCGACGCGAGAGCAGGTTGAGGCGGCGGCACGGGCAGCGCGCGAGCGCGGCATGCCGACCGGGCAGGTACTTGTGGAGCGCAAGGTATTGCGCCACGACCAGTTGGCCAAGGTGCTGGCGGAGCGGTTCGGGGTGGATTACATCGACCTCTCCGCGGCTGAGATCGACATGGGCGTTGCGAGCATGCTCAGCCCGGAGGCGATCAGGCGCTACCAGGCGATACCGATCGGCCTGGCGCCGGACGGGGCGCTGCTGCTGGCGATGGCCGACCCCGCCAACGTCCTGACCGCGGACGACGTGGCGATGATCACCGCGCGCAGAGTGAGGGTGCTGGCCGCCTCCGCCGAGGACGTGCTCCAGATCGCAAGTCGCTTTGAGGGCATCGCCGAGTCGATCGAGGACATCTCGCAGGACGAGCAGGAGGAGCAGGAGGAGACCCTTTCTCAATCCGCCGACGAGGACGCGCCGATCATCAAGCTCGTGCATTCGCTGATCGCCCAGGCCGTCGCTCAGGGCGCCTCCGACATCCACATCACCCCCCAGGAGGGCGACACCGAGGTCGAGCTGCGTGTGGACGGCGTCCTACACCGCACGGCGACGATCAGGCGGCGGATGACGCCGGGGGTGATCTCCCGGATCAAGATCATGGCCGACCTCGACATCTCCGAGCGCCGCATCCCGCAGGATGGAAGGCTTGCGCTGACGATCGACTCCTCGCGGGTTGACATTCGCGTGGTGACGCTGCCGCTGGTCGGCGGCGAGGGAGCCGTGATGCGGATCCTCGACGGCGGCGCGGTCGTGCGCGAGCTCTCCACGCTCGGGATTGCTCCGGGCGAGCTGGAGATCCTGCAGAGCGCACTCGCCCGTCCCCACGGCGCAGTGCTGGTGACCGGGCCGACCGGATCCGGCAAGTCGACCACGCTGTATGCGGCGCTCGGTGCTTTGGCTGGCGGCGAGCGCAGCGTGATCACGATCGAGGATCCGGTCGAGTCGCGGCTGCCCGGAACCAAGCAAATCCAGGTCGCCCCGCGCGCAGGTATGACCTTCGCCACGGGTCTGCGCTCGATGCTGCGCGCCGACCCGGACGTGATTATGGTGGGCGAGATCAGGGACGCGGCGACCGCTCAGATCTCCGTCGAGGCCGCGCTCACAGGGCATCTGCTGCTCTCCACGCTGCACACGCGCGACGCCCCGAGCGCGCTCAGCCGTCTGATCGACATGGGAATCGAGCCGTTCCTGGTCTCCGCGGCGGTCGACTGCATCGTCGCTCAGCGGCTCGTGCGGCTGCTCTGCCCGCACTGCAAGCGGCCGATGCAGCTCGCCGATCAGCTCGCCGAGCGCTACGGCCTGCAGGGCGTCGAGGTGTTCGAGCCGGACGGCTGCCAGCGCTGCTCCAGTACCGGCTACCGCGGCCGGATCGGTGTCTATGAGGTGATGAGCATGAGCCAGGAGCTGAAGGCGATGGTCCTGGAGCGCGCGCGGGTGGAGGAGATCGGGCGCGTTGCGCAGCAGCGTGGCATGCATCGTCTGCGCGACGATGGGTTGGCGAAGGTGCGCGCGGGTCTGACGTCGATCGCGGAGATCGAGCGAATCACGGCCAGCATGCTCTGACGCGGCCGTTTGGCGCGCGCATCGAAAGGCGCGCTTGCGCTTTGCTCCAGGCTGGGAGCGGCGAAACTAGCTCGCGGGCGGGGGCGTCGGCGCCTTCTGGGCTGCCGGTGGAGCCGCCTGCTGTGCCGGTGCCGGCTGCGGCTGCGCGGGCGGCGCAGCGGCGGTCAGGGTCGGCTGCTGGTGATCGCCTGTGACCGACTGCTTGAACTCATGCAGGCCCGTTCCGAGCGAGCGGCCGATCTCAGGCAGCCGCTTCGCGCCGAAGACGAGAAGCACGATCAGAAGCAGAAGGAGGATGTGAAGGGGGTTGTCTAGTCCCATTGCATCGATGGTAGCGCTTTGGCGCGCTGCGTCATCAAGGTCGTGGCAACGAGCGTCGCAGCAGATGCACGGCGATCACCAGCATCAACGCGGCGAAGGCGATCTGCAGGGCCTTCCCGGAGAGGGCGTTGGCGAGCGCGACTCCCCCGGCTGCCCCGCCTAGCGAGAGTATGCCGACCAGTAGCGCGTCCCGCTGGCGAACGTTGCCATAGCGGCGCTGGTTGGCGGCGCCAACGATCACGACAGGCAGGATCGCCAGCAGCGAGGTGCCCTCCGCGACGTGCTGGCTTACGCCGAGCACCAGCACCAGGCCGGGTATGAATACGATTCCGCCGCCGACGCCGAGCAGCCCCGCGATCACCCCGGCGAGCATGCCGACGAGGACAAGCGCCGCGATGCTGCCGGCGCTCATTGAAGGATCAGCTCCACGGCGCTAGCGATCAGCAGCGCCGCGAACATGAGCGCGATCGCTCTGGTTTGCACGCGCTGCTGCAACCAAGTGCCAACCAGCACGCCGCCGACGGCAGGCAGGCCGATCAGCGCAGCGTCTTCGACGTTGACATTGCCATAGGCGGCCTGGAGCGCGGCCGCAAAGGCCGCGACGAAGACGATCGCCGCTAGTGAGGTACCGGTTGCCTCGCGTGTCTCGTAGCCCAGCCAGAGCACGAGCAGCGGCACGATCACTGAGCCGCCACCCACGCCGAAGAGGCCGCTGAAGAGCCCCGCGGCGGTGCCGATCGCCATCAGTCGCAGGGATCGGTTGCCTGGCACCGCAGGCATGGTATGGGCCTAGCAAGAGGCGCGCC
>DASYNI010000018.1:0-60760 GCA_036008645.1 Solirubrobacteraceae bacterium | reverse complement strand
GCGTCAGCTGGGGCGCGCAGACCGCGGCCGGCAACCTCACCCTCTTCAACTCAATGTTCGCGATCACCCAAGTCGTGATCGGGCTTGGGATCCTTTACAAGCCGACAGTGCGCTCGGCGCTCGCGCTCTCCCTCGTCTGGGCGTTCTTCGTCTGGTGGTTCGGCGAGGCGTTCGGGATGATGTTCATGTCAATGGCCAGTCCGCTGACGGGCGCGCCGGGCGCGGTGCTGATCTACGCGCTGATCGGCCTGATCGTGTGGCCGAACGGTCGCCCGGGCGGACTGCTGGGAGTGCGGGGCGCGCGCACTGCGTGGGCTGCGCTGTGGCTAGTGATGGCATGGCTGTGGCTGGAGGCCCCGAGCAGCAACGCCAGCGCGATCTCGCAGTCGATCAAGGTCGCGCCGTCCGGCATGAGCTGGCTCAGCAGCCTCCAGGAATGGCTGACCAAGGGACTCCACGAAAACGGCGTGGGGCTCGCGATCGCGCTAGGTCTGCTCTCAGCCGCGATCGGCGTCGCCGTCGCCGCCAACTGGCGCCCGAGGACCTTCCTGAGCATCGCGATCGTCCTGAATCTCATCTTCTGGGTGGTCGGCCAGGGCTTCGGCGGTATCTTCGAAGGCGGAGCCACCGACCCGAATGCGGGTCTGCTGTTCATCCTGCTCTCTGCCAGCCTCTGGTGGCTGATTCCTTACGGCAAGGCTGAGCGGGACCTCGCCACCACATCTCGACCCGCAACCGCCCATGTCTGATCGAACCATCACTCTCACGCGTCTCGGCGTCCGCGCTTTCACAGCTCTCGCGGTCGGCGTGCTGCTCGCCGGATGCGCGAAAGCCGACAAGAAAGAAGAAGCCTCGACATCCTCCACCTCGACGACCTCGAGCGCGATGGCGGGCATGCAGATGAGCGCCGGCTCCTCCGGATCCACCGGCGTAGCGGCGATGTCAGTCAACGGCATCAAACCGATACCGACGCAGGTGCTCGCCTCCACTACCTGGGAAGGCATGAAGATCACCGCGCAGGCGATGACCGCTGTGCCTTTCGTCGTCTACAACGGCACCAAGGAGACCGAGATCAAGCCGGGGCCGAAAACCAGCTTCCACCTGATGGTGATGCTCAATGACGAGCACACCAACGTGCCGATCCCCTATGCGACGGTGTGGGCGAGCATCAGCAAGGACGGCCACATCTACTACGACGACCGGCAGTGGCCGATGCTTTCCGCCTACATGGGCCCTCACTACGGCAACAACGTGAGCGTTCCTGGAGCGGGCACCTATGACCTGAGCCTGCTGATCAGCCCGCCGGTTTCGGCCAGGCACATCGAATACGCGCACGTATGGCTCAAACCTCATCGCGTGAACCTCACCTTCACCTGGAAACCGCTCACGTGAGCGGATGCTGACCCGCCGGCGCTTGCTCACAGGCGCCGCCGCGGCGCTCGGTGGCGCAGCGGTCGGACTGGGCATCGACCATCTCAGCAGTGGCACGAGCGTCCCGGCGGTGGCGCTGGGCGCCCAGCCGCCCGGGCTGCCCGTGCGCCAGCACGCCTGGACCGCGACGCTCACGCTCGACGCCGACGGCAACCCGGTCCCGCCGCGCTTTGACCGGCTGCTGTTCTTCGATGTGAAGGGTGGGCCCACGCCCGCCTACGCGCGGCTACTGGAGGCGGCGCTGCGCACGCTGGAGCGCCGCTACCAGTGGGGGCCATCCGGGCTGCTCTTCACCGCTGGCTGGGGCCCCGCCTACTTCAAGCGCACGCTCTCGCGCGCCTCGCCGATCCCGGTCGCCAAGGCGCTCTCGGACTTCGAGCTGCCGCAGATCGACGACTACGCGCTCTGTCTGCATCTGGCCTGCGACGACGAGCAGCGGCTGATCTCGGTCGAGGACGCGCTCATCCACGGCGCGCCGCTGGCGGGCGCAGACGGGCCGCTGGCGCTCTCAAGCGTGCTGCGCTGGCGCGAAACCCGCACCGGCTTCGTGGGCGCCGGGCTGCCGGCCGCCCACCAGGACGTCAGCGGTATACCTGCCGGCAGACCGGTGTCAGCCATCACGCCACTGTTCATGGGCTTCAAATCGAGCCTGCAGCGAAACCAGGCCAGCGAGGACGATGTCACGATCCAGCAGGGCGCCTTCGCGCAGGGCACCACGATGCAGGTCAGCTACATGCGTCTGGAGCTCGAAAGTTGGTATCAGCAGCTCACCCAAGCCGAGCGCGTGGCGCGCATGTACGCGCCGCAGGTGAGCCCCGCCGAAGCGGCCAAATTCACTACAGATGCCGAAAGCGACCCGGCGAAGTTCGGCGAAGCCGTCAGCCGCTACGGCGTGATCGGCCACTCGCAGGCCAGCGCCAGAGCGCGCCGGGGCGGCAAACCGCTGATCCAGCGCCGCGACTTCGACACGATCGACGGTGGCCAGGCGGGGCTGCACTTCGTGTCAATCCAACGCAGCATCGAAGACTTCGTGACCACGCGCAAGGCGATGAACGCGACCGCCGCGCAGCTGCAGAACCCTGCGATCACCGACACCGTCAACAACGGCATCAACGAATTCATCTTCGTGCTGCGACGCGCCAACTACATCCTGCCGCCACGGCCGCAGCGCTCCTTTCCGCTGCTGAGCGGCAGAGAGCAGGCGCTCGCCTGAGTCTCAGCTGCGCTCGATCTGCGTCAGCGTTTTCTGCACCGCTTTGGCGTTGAAAGGCCAGGAGAACAGCGCGCGCTCGTCGCCTTTGCCGTCCACCACGTAGGCCATCTCAGAGTGGGTGATGTAGTGGACCGTGGTGCCCGCGATGTGCTTGGTCTGCACCTCGACTTCGGCGTAATAGCGCTTCCACACCGCCTGCAACTGTGCCGGCGTGCCCACCGCCCACTGCCACTGGGGCACCAGGCCCCAGCGGCGGAAGTCCAGCATCAGATCGGTGTGCGTGTCGGCGTAGATGTCGACGCTGACGGCGATGATCTGCGGCCGCTCGTTGACCGGGAGCCTTTCATCGGCTTCGTTAAGGACTTTGGCCTCCAGCGGGCAGAGGTTGCGGCAGAGGGGATCGATGAAGGTGATGATCAGCGGACGCCCACGATAGGCAGCCGGCGAGACGGCCTGGCCGTTCTGGTTTACGAGGGTGAAGTTCGGCGCGACGCGCTGGCCCTCGCCCCAGGTGAACGGAGTTTCCTGCGTGACCGCATGTGCGCTGTCCTGAGAGGAGCGTTGTGGGCTGCCGCGGCGCAGCAGCCCGACTGCGACGATCGGCACCGCGACCGCGACCGCGAACAGCGCAGCCATGCGCGGCAGTGCCCATTTGAGGGGGATGCCGGAGGCGCGGCTTGGTGAGGGCGCCGCGGGCTGCGGGCCGGCTGCGCCATCCGGCGCCGGCGCATCCTCGCGCGCGGGGGCGGCTCTGCGCCGGCTCTCCAACAGCGCCGCCCCGAAAGCGATCGCCAGCATCACCGCCGCGCCGATCAGCAGCGCCGTTGAAGCGCTCACGCCGGAGCTCGAGCTGGCCGTATGCGATGACGATGAGCTGGCGCCTGCCTTCGCGCCGGAACCCGCCGCGGCCTTGGCGCCGGAGGCGAGGCTCACACCGCCGGCGCTCACCAGCCGTTGTACAGCCGCTTGGGCCGCTGTGATCGTGCCAATTTCGCCCGCGGGCACCTTGACGCCGGTAAGCGCCTTGTAGGCCGCCGCAGTCGAATGGCCCGGCCAGTTGATGCCAAAGCCATTCGGCATCGCCACGAGCAGCAGACCTTTATAGGCGAGCGAAAGCTCGATCCCGAGGAAGCGAGCGTAGGTCCGTGGCTTGCCCCACAGCACGCTCACCGAGCCGAGGTCATATTCGCTTGAGATCACCGCGACCCGGATCGGATAGCCCGCCCTGTTGGCCTTGGCGACGACTTCGCTTAGCGCCTTCTGCGCCGGCGGAGTTCCGTTCTGCTGCAACAGCGCGAAGACCTGCTGGCTGAGCAGATAGTCGCTCGCCGGGTCCCCGTCGGCCAGCGCGGAGGAGCACAGGACGCAGAACATTGCGCCCACCAGCGCCGCCGTTGTAAGCGCACGCCTCATCGGTGTCATTGTGAAGGACATCTGCCTCTCATGTACCCGGTGGGAAGTGATAGGAGGCGTGCGGAGGCACGTGCGGGCCGACCTCCAGCACGATCTCTGCGTGCCTGCTCAGTGGCACGCTGCCTGGCGCTCCGCGCCAGCTGCGCCCGTCCACGAACACGGCTACTTCGGTGCCGGCGGGCGCGTGGAAGGAGGCGATCTGGCGCCGCGAAATCGTCTGCCCCCAGGAGCGGAAGAGATCGGAGACAGTGAGCCGGCTGCCGGGGCGGGTCAGCACCAGCCCGGTCGGGTCGAGCGTCGCAAGCGCCCCGTAGCAGCGCGCGCGGGTGATGCGGCCGGCGAAGGAGCTTCGCGGCGCCACCGTGCCGATTCCCGCCGCCAGCAGCACCACCCTGTTCTGTGCGAACACCTCGACGTGGGTTGCCTCGCGCGCACCCAGCGCGGCCTTGCAGGGGCCGATCACGGGGCCACGCGCCGCGGGGTGAAAGGCAACTCCTCTGCCGATCGGGCGCGCCTGCCGCAAAAGCGAAGATGGAATCCCGCGATCTGTCGACCCACACCCTGCGAGCAGGAGCGCGGCGGCAGCGGTGAATGAGAGCGTCCTCACGCCGGGGAGCCCCGGCGCGCGCGTCGCGAGAGCGCGAGCGAGCCTTCGGGCAGGTCGGCCATCCGCACCACGAGCAGCAACAGGCCCGCCCCAGCGCCCAGGCAGAGCACCGCGGCGACGCGGATCAGGAAGGCCGGCATCGCCATCAGCACGTAGCCGTGGATCAGCGTGGGGATCAGTTCAAAGTCCTCCCACAGCGAGGCGACGCAGACCACGAACAGGAAGAAGCAGCCCGGCCTGCCCCGCAGCGTCCACGCAAGCGCTGCGATCACCAGCGCGAGGATCACGATCAGCAGCGCGATCTGCCAGGCGGTGATGCTCGGCCTGCCCTCCAACTGACGGCCGAGCGTCCCGATCACGGTCGCCGCGAGCACCGTGACCGCGAGCGCACGGGCTAGGTCGAGGTCGAGATTCGGACGGCGCAGCCTGTAGGCGGCGAGCACGCAGGCGAAGATCACGACCACCGGCCAGAACCAGGCGATCGGCGGGGCAGGCGCATGCCAGACGCCGCCTGAGATCGAGCTGAGATGGCCGTACACACGCACAGCGATGCTCCATCTGCCCACATACCTGGCGCCGGGCGCAAGCACCGTGGAGGCCAGCGCTGCCAGGCGGCCGTCGTGCCAGCTGTACTGGTGAGCGCTGCTGACCTTCTGCCAGCGCGGCGGAGTCTTCGCAGTCAGGCCGGCGGGCGGCACCTCCACCGGCGTGAGGTTGAGGTAGTAGATCGCCGCGTTGCGGTTCACTTCGACCCCCCCGCGAGTGAAACGCAGATAGGGCGCGCCGCTGTAGTCGAGCACTTCCAGGCGCTGCCAGGGCGCGACGCGCATCCACAGGCGCAGATCCCCGTCCACCACCTTGGCGTCTACCCCGCTCGGGGCCCGGCCGACCTTCGCGAGGTAGCTGGACGCGTTCGGGGTGCTGACGCCGTGCGCCTGGGCCATGGACGGAAGGGCCAACAGCGCGGTCACACAGACAAGCGTGATCTGGAGGGCTCGGCGCGCGAGATCGCGTACGCTGCTTCTACGCCGCACCGTGTTCTGCATGCCCGATCGATCCTGCGCCCGCTGATCTGCGTCTGTGTGCTCCTCTTCGCAGCCGGCGCTCTGCCCGCTGGCGCGTTGGCGGACGGCGATCCCGCAAGCGACGTGTTGGCCACACAGTCGCTGTTCCTGCCCTGGGACGCGAACGTGCCAAGCGGGCGGCAGGCACAGTTGGCCGGTGTGCTGGTCGCCGCGCAGGACCACGGCTTCCCGATCCGGGTTGCACTGATCTCCTCCGCGAGCGACCTCGGCTCGGTCACCGCGCTGTGGGGGCAGCCGGAGCAGTACGCGCAATTCCTCGGGCAGGAGCTCTCGCTCGTCTACAAAGGGCCGCTGCTCGTGGTGATGCCGCACGGCTTCGGCCTGCATGGCTTCGCCCTGACACCCGCCGCGATCGAATCGACGCTGGCCGGCATCAGCGCCCCGCGCAGTGGCGCGCAGCTGGCGCAGGTCACAATCACGGCGATCGAGCGACTTGCCGCCGCGTCTGGCCATCCACTGCCGAGCACAGCCGCCAGCTCCAGCTTGGCACCCGGCGGCAGTGAAGGCTCGATCGGCGCCAGGCAGTGGATCGTCTTCCTGCTCGGGTGCGTCGCCATCGCTGCCGCTTGGAGCGCCAGCCTGCGCGCGCGGCCACTGGGGAGACGACGCGAGATCTCGCCATGATCGCCCGTTGTTCACGTTCAGATCTTAGGTAGGCGCGATGCTGCGCATGAAACCCGAAACGGAGGAGGACCGATGCACAAGCTCAAGCTGGACTCCGAGGAGATGCACACCCCCGCGTACTCAGGCCGCTGCTTCACGCACCAGATACCCAAGTACAGGCTGCCATCGGAGGGCCTAGACGCCGACGCCGCTTACCGGCTCGTGCACGACGAGCTCAACCTCGACGGCAATCCGGCGCTCAACCTCGCCTCGTTTGTGACCAGCTGGATGGAGCCGCAGGCCAATGCGATCGCGGTCGAGACGCTCGACAAGAACCTGATCGACCAGGACGAGTACCCGCAGACCGAGGTGATCCACCAGCGCGTGGTCTCGATGATCGGGCGCCTCTTCCACGCGCCTGTGCACGAGCAGCCGACCGGCACTGCGACGATCGGCTCATCGGAGGCGATCATGCTGGCGATGCTCGCCCACAAGCGCGCCTGGCAGCGCCGGCGCGAGCAGGCCGGGCTGGATACCGACCGGCCGAACCTGGTGATCGGCGCGGACGTTCACACCTGCTGGGAGAAGTTCACGCGCTACTTCGAGGTGGAGGCGCGGATCGCGCCAATGGAGGAGGACCGCTATACGATCGGCGCCGATCAGGTCGAGGGGTTGATCGACGAGCGCACGATCGCTGTCGCGGGTGTGCTCGGCACCACCTTCACCGGGCAGATGGACGACCTGGCTTCCATCAACACGCTGCTTGCCCGCCTGGACACAGAGCGGGGCTGGCACGTGCCACTACACATCGACGCCGCCACCGGCGGCTTCATCTCGCCGTTCTCCGAGCCCGATCTGGAGTGGGACTTCCGGCTCTCCCAGGTGCGCTCGATCAACGTCTCAAACCACAAGTTCGGCCTGGTCTACCCGGGCATGGGCACGGTCGTCTTCCGCGACCGCTCCGACCTGCCGGAGGAGCTTGTCTTTCACATCAACTACCTCGGCGGCGACATGCCCAACTATTCGCTGAACTTCTCACGACCGAGCAACTCAGTGGTGCTGCAGTACTACAACTTCCTGCGGCTGGGCACGCAGGGGTACCAGCGGATCGTCGCCACCGTGCTGGAGAACGCCAAAGCGCTGGCCGCCGGGCTGGCAAAGATCGAGGGGCTCTCGCTGATGAACGACGGCTCGCGCTTTCCGATCGTCGCGCTGAGAGCGGACGATCCGGAGGCGATCGACCTAACCGAACTCTCGCACCTTTTGCGCGAGCGCGGCTGGATCGTGCCTGCCTACACGCTGCCGCCAAATGCCGAGCACATCACCGTGCTGCGAATGGTGGTGCGGGAGAGCTTCTCGCGCGACATGGCCGACATGCTGGTGCACGACGTCCATCAGGCGCTGCATGCGATACGCGCGGGCGGGCGCGACGGGAAGCCGCGGAAGCGGATTTGCTGCTGAGGCGCTCAACGCCTCGATCGTCCGAGATCCTGACGCACGCATCCGCGTGGCGCGGCGAGCACGTGCTCGAAGTCCTCGCGGCGCACTCAGCGAACCTCGGCAAGAATTCGGCGTCGCTCCGGCTCACTGAGCATTCCGGCGAACGGCGAGTTCTGACGCAGATCGTCGGCTGCCGAACTGTTTGCCGTGATCGCGTGCCGTATCGCGGGCAGCGGCATCGCCAACAGAACCTGCCATCTGTCGGCATACCGAGAGTCGATCCGTCCTTCCTCTCGCCAGGCAAACATGACGTGTCGGGCCTCGGCGACCATCGATCCGGTCAGCCGCTCGGCGATTGCTCTGTGATATGTCAGGCCGCGTTCGCGTGCGCGATCATGCCCGCCTTCTTCAGGCGAATCGCCGCCCCTGACATCGACACGCATCTCACGTGCGGCCTGGCGCCGGCGCTTGATCGCCGGCGCCAGCACGTACCTCGCCGGCTCCCCAGAGGCGCTGTTGCGCGTCTCCTCATATAGATCCAGGAGCGCGGGCACCGGCAGCTCTCTGCTGCCGGCGGGCGTGCGCAGGGCCGGCACATCGCCCGCGGCCACCCATCGCCCAAGCGCAGTGTGGCTAACACCCAGCAGTTTTGCTGCAAGTCGAAGCGAGACCGTCGGCCCGAGCTCGCGCTCGAGCCCCAAACGCACCCGCGCAACGTCTTCGTTGCCTGGCAGCTCACGGCCGACGCGTCGCAATCGAGCGACGCTCTCAAAGAGCTCCTGCTTGCGAGCCACAACGCCCATACTGACACGATCCTAGCAGGGAGCTGCCAAAAAATCACTATAATGGTATCTCGTTGTGCCGAACGCAGTACGACGCGACCACCGCGGTGGTCATCCGCCCGGTGGTCTCGCCGGCCAGACCCATCACTACGCCGGGCCAAGCGCGAACGGCTGGGTCGTCGTCGCGGTCTGAGAGTCGAAGGAGATCTGGGAGAAGTTCCGCGACGAGACGCTGCTGCCCGCCTTCCAGGCAGGGCAGTCCGTTTTGCCCGGCCCACCGAAGACAACGGAGTTCGAGGGCGAGGTCGAGCTTTAGAGACGACCACTGCCGCCTCCAGCGGGACCGGCCGGGAGCGGCCAGCCCCGCAGGAGGACGATCGTGCGATATGGCGATCCGCTGCGATAGTCAGCGTGAAGAGGGCGATACTCCTCCCTTGCAGGTGGCCTCATGGACCTCCTGAGTGAGGGTGCTCATCCGCTCGCTCCACGCATGGATCTTTTCGCTCAACGCGTGGATCTGCTCGGTGAGGTCGGTGTTCTTGGTGAGCAGGTCGCTCTGGAACTGCGCCAGCTCGTCTCTGTGCGCCGCCGCGGCTTCCTCGTTGGCCTTGTCGGTCCTTGTCTGCGCCTTCTGGGCGATGATCACCAGCGCCCCCGTATAGAAGGCCACGCCGGAGAAGATCAGATTCAAGAGGATCCACGGCTCGGGGTCGAACTGGCCACCGTGCTCCAGCGCTTTCACCGTCGTTTCGATGTAGTGCACCGCGCCGTTGGCGAATACCCAGCCCAGGATGATCAGCGAGCCGATGACGACGAACTGCACGGTGCCCATGCCCGAGGCGACATTCTCGGCCACACGCTCCATGAAGCTGCTTCCGCCGGCATATGGCGACGGGCGCTTGCCCTCCCGCTGGTAATGCTCGTGGTAACGCAGAGGATCCTTCGTAACAGGGTTTTGCTGCTGAAGCTCCGTCGCTGACATCTAGCTCCCTCTCGATAGATAGCGGTGGTTGGTACCGCGCACGAGCTTAAGCTGCAGCGTCCTGGAAAGATCAAGGCCGCTCAAACGAGCGTCACACCGGATCTCGGCGGCACCCGCTCGCAGGGCTCTGTGACTCAGGGAATCTCACGCGCGGCCGGCTCGGTCGAGTCGATGAAATCGTTGAGCACATCGAGAAAGCGCTCAGGCTCGTCGAGCTGGGGGAAGTGACCTGAATTCGGGAACACCTCCAGGCGGCTGTTGGGTAGCCGTTCATGCGTCGCGCGTCCGTGGGAAACGGGGATGATCGAGTCGCGCTCGCCCCAGATCAGTAGGAACGGGAGATGTTCGGCCAGGTAGAGCCTGTTTGAGGCGTCAACCCGCTGGCCACCGGGCTCCACGACCGAGCGCAGCGTGTGAACGAAGGCGGCCCGGGTGGCGCCGTCGGACAGCGTCGAATGCCCGCGGGCGATCTCCTCCAGATCCGTCCCAAGGCCCAGACCCAGCGCCTTGAGCAAGCCGCCGGCGCGGGCGCCGGCGTCGAGTAGGCGGGTTGCCGCGAGGAAGGGCAGCACGAGTTCGGAGCCGGGGAGCGTCGCGGCTCGAAGCAACCAGTTGACGTCGCGGCCAAGGCCGCCGCTGTCGACCAGGACCAGTCGCTCGCAGCGCTCGGGGAACTGGTAGGAGAACTGCATCGCGATCCCTCCGCCGAGCGAGTGCCCTACGAAGGTTGCCCGCTCGTGTCCGAGGGCGAGCAGCAGATCGCGCAGGCTGCTCGCGTGGGCACCGAGCGAGTAATCGCCCCTGGGCTTGGCCGACTCGCCGTGGCCGGCCAGGTCGGGGGCGATCACGGTGAAGCGGTCGGCGAGGTGGGGCATCACCCGCTTCCAGGTCGCCGAGCTGGACGTGATCCCGTGGACGAGCACCACGACGGAGCCGCTGCCCGCTTGGCGGTAGGCCACGTCGTGACCGTGCAAGGTCATGTGCCTCATGTCGTCGCGGCTGAATTTTGTTTGAGGCATCGCAAGCTCCATCTTTCTCGCTACCCTGGAACGGCAGGATTGCACGACCAGTAGACGGTCAGCCACGGCGGTTGTGTTCTTTTGGTTGCCGGGGGTTGTCCGGCGGTCTGCGCTGGATACCCTGAGTGGATATCCCAGATGCCGACTTTATACGGCGTGTCCGAAACTGCCGAGAGGAGTTGATCCGACGGCCACCAGCGGTGTGCAGCTGAGCCCGACCGACGCGAGCGCGAATCGCGACCGCGTCCTTCCCGCCGAGGCGGGAGGCGATGTTCCGAGGTCCGACGGGGTGCTGCTGACAGGCGCGACTGGGTTCGTCGGGATGGAGGTGCTGGCCCGGTATCTGGAGCGCACCGACCGTCGCGTGTATGCGCTGGTCCGGGGCGCGAGCGAGAGCGAGGTCACAGCCCGGGTGCAGCACACGCTGCTCTGCCTCTTCGGCGCCGATCATCCTTACTCGCGGCGCGTCGTGGCGGTGCGCGGCGACATCACGCGGCCCGGCCTTGGCCTTGGCAGCAGACGCGATCAGCTTGCCGAACAGGTGAGCGAGGTCGTGCACGGGGCGGCATCGGTGTCCTTCGAGCAAGGGCTGGAAGATCTACGCCAGATCAATGTGGAGGGCACTCGGCGCGTGCTCGAGTTTGCCAAGCGCGCCGATGCGCGCGGTGGGCTGCGCCGTTTCTCCTACATCTCCACGGCATACGTCGCCGGTGAGCACACGGGTTGCTTCAGCGAGGACGATCTCGATGTGGGCCAGCGTTTTCGCAACGCATATGAGCAGTCGAAGTTCGAAGCCGAGCGCCTGGCCACCCGCGCACGCGGGCGGCTGCCCGTGACGGTGCTGCGCCCAAGCATCATCGTCGGCGAGCGCGACAGCGGCTGGACGCAATCGTTCAACGTGCTCTACTGGCCGTTGCGGGCGTTTTCACGCGGCGCCTACCTCGCGTTGCCCGCGCGCCGAGACGCTCCGGTCGACGTGGTCCCGGTCGACTATGTCGCCGATGCGATCTTTGCGCTCGGCCAGGCCCCGGAGGCCGAGGGCGTCACCTATCACCTGACCGCGGGACGCAATGTGACCAGCGTCGGCGAGCTCGTCGAGCTGGCGGCGGCGTATTTCAAGCGCCGGGCGCCACGCCTGATCTCTCCTTCGGTATACCGCCGTGTGGTACACCCGTTGCTGCTGGGAGCCACCCGGGACGAGCGCGGACGCCGCGCGCTCTCGCGCAGCGAGGTCTTCTTCCCGTACTTCGAGATGGCTGTCACCTACGACGATCGTCGCTCGCGAGTGGCGTTGCGTGGAACCGGGATCGCGCCCACACCGCTGCCCCACTACTTCGACCAGCTGGTCGAGTTCGCGCTTGCCGCGGAGTGGGGACGGCGGCCGATACCACGAGCAGGTCTCGTTCCGCCCGCTGCGGCCTTCCCGTACGACCGCCTCGCCCAGGTTCGGCGTGCGCCGCGCGTCCGCAGCGCGCGACCGCGTCCCCGACGCGTGGCGCAAGGCTCGCCAGCTCCAGCCGGCTCGGTACAGCAATGACAAGCAACGCCCGTCTATCGGCGCTCGACGCGTCTTTTCTGGCCGTGGAGACACCCACCGCGCACATGCACGTAGGCTGGTCCGCGACGCTCTCAGCTCCCGCGCAAGGCCAACTTCCAAGCTTCCCGCAGCTGCGCGACCACATCGAGCGGCGGCTCGTGCGCGCGCCGCGCTACCGCCAGAAGCTTGCACGCGTGCCGCTCGGCCTGCACGCGCCGGAGTGGGTCGACGATCCGGCGTTCTGCGTCGATCGTCACGTCTACCGGGCAGCCGGCCCGCTCGACGACCTTGCCGACGAGGTGATGTCGATGCCGCTGCGGCGCGACCGCCCGCTTTGGGAGATGTGGATCTGCGAGGACCTCGAACGCCAGCAGATCGGACTCGTGGGCAAGGCCCACCACTGCATGGTCGATGGCATCGCAGCCGTCGAGCTGGCCTCCCTGCTGCTCGACCCAACGCCGCAGCCGCCCGATTGCTCGCGCGAGGATTGGCACGCAGCACCGGAGCCGAGCGGTGAGCGCCTGCTTGTGCGGGGAGTGCGCGACCTCGTGGGAGCGCAGCTCGGGTTGCTGCGCAGACCGTTGCGTGTGCTCACCTCGCCCTCCGAGACGGCGCGACAGGCGGCGACAGGCGCATTACAGGCGGTTCGTGCGCTGAGCCACTCTGCTTACGCCGCGCCCGCAAGCGTGCTCAATAAAGAGCTCTCGCCGCTGCGTCGCCTCGTCCGTACCCAGCACCCGCTCGAGGACCTCAAGGTGGTGAAGCGGGCTTACGGCACGACGGTTAACGATGTGATGCTCGCTGCAGTCGCGGGCGCCGTGCGCGCCTATCTGATCCGCGAGGGCGAGCAGCCCGTTGCGCTGAAGGCGATGGTCCCGGTGAACGTTCGCGGCTCAGGTGACCTGCTCGGCAACCACATCTCGTTTGTGTTCGCGGACCTGCCGTGCGACGAGCCCGACCCGTTGATCCGGCTGCGCCGCGTGCACGACACGATGAGCCAGCGAAAGCGCGATGGCGAGCACGAAGGAGCCGATCTGGCGCTGAAGGCCGCCGCTCTGACCCTTCCGGCCGTACAGCACAGCGTTTCCCGTTTCATGGCCAGCCCGCGCACGTTCAACCTCGTCGTATCGAACATCCCCGGTCCCACGGAGCCGCTTTACATGCTCGGCTGCCCGCTGCAGGCCACCTACCCGGTTGTTCCGCTGGCCGATGGCCACGCCCTGTCTGTTGGGATGACCACGGTGCGCGATCTGGCCTGCTTCGGTATCTACGCCGACCGGGAGACGCTTCCCAACGCGGAGGGACTCGCGCGCGACATCGACGAGGCGCTGGCTGAGCTGCTCGCACGAGCGCGCTGAACCCGGGCTAATCCTTGGCCGAGAGCATCCGCATCGTTCTGACCATCAGCCAACAGCCGACGGCGGCCCAGATCGCCAGAGTCACAAGATCGTGGCCCACAAAGCCCGAGCCCTGGGTCTGCTTGAAGGCGGGGCCGATCCCTTCGGCGACCCGCCGCAGCGGAAAGAACTTGCCGATTTCCACAAGCGCCTGCGGCTTGTAGATCGGGAAGAAGACGTTGGAGATAAAGGACAGCGGCAGCACGATCAGCATCAGCACAGGCATGCCGCTGTCGGGCTTGGGAATGAAGCGAGAGACGGCGATGCCGAGGCTCGTGAAGCAGACGGTGCCGATCGCGACCGTGACGATCAGGCCCGGGACCGCGGCGCCGTTGACGCTGGCTTTGTAGAAGATCACGCCGATCGCCAATAGCAGCACGCAGGCAACGGCGATCGTGATGACGGTGCTGAGCACGATGCCGCCGAGGTAGAGCGCCCAGGGCATCGGCGTCGTGCGCATCCGCTTCAGCACGCCTTCGGAGCGCAGCAGCGCGATCGACATCGCGGTGTTGGTGAAGCCGATCACCATCACCGCGTAGGCAATGATCCCCGGCACGTAGAAATTGATGTAGGCGATGTTGCCATCGCCCTTAACCTTCGCACCCTGCGTGATCGCGCCGAAGATCAGCAGGAACATCAGCGGGAAGGCGAAGCTAGCGAGCGCCCGGCGCCGGTTGCGCCAGAAGGCGCGCTGCTCGTATAGGACCTGCCATGCCAGCAACGAGAGGTTGCGGCTAAAGACCTGCGGCGGGCCGATCGCCGCTCGCTCCGAATGGGCCTGCTCGCCGATGCCTGTGCTCATCTCAGTGCCTCCAGGTGCGTGCTGTCGGGGGCGGGGCCATCTCCGGCGGTGAGCGAGAGGTAGACGTCCTCGAGGGTCGGCTGGGCAACCGAGAAGCCACGCAGCTCCAGGCCGCGCTCCAGCGCCCAGCCGGTGAGGGCGTGGGTGGCCTGCATGCCCTCGGAGGTGCGCACGAGCACCCCCTCGCGGTCGCCTGCTACCTCCGCCCCGGCCGGCAGCGACGGCAGGTCGGCGGGCTCGACGCCCTCCGGCAGCGCGAAGCGGATTTCGGTCGGCAGCTCCTCGCGGCCGCCGAGCTCCTGAGGCGGGCCGGAGGCGACGATCCTGCCCGCAGCCATCACCGCGACTCGGTCGGCGAGGTGCTGAGCCTCGTCCATGAAGTGCGTCGTCAGGAAGACGGTCTTGCCGAGCGAGCAGAGCGAGCGGATCGTCGACCAAGCCTGGCGGCGGGCGTGCGGGTCAAAGCCCGTTGTGGGCTCGTCGAGGAAGAGCAGGTCGGGGTCGCCGACAAGCGCAAGCGCGAGATCGAGGCGACGACGCTGGCCGCCGGAGAGCGAGCCGGCGCGCGCATCGCGCTTGGCATCCAGCTCGACCAGCTCAATCAGCTCCTGCGCCGGACGAGATCGGGTGTAGTAGCGGCCGTACATCTCGATCAGCTCGTCGACCGTGAGGTCTTCCTGGATACCGCAGGACTGCAGCACGACGCCGATCCGCTCTCGCATCCCGCGATCGTTGCGCGCTGGATCGTGGCCGAGGACCCTGACGGTGCCGCTGCTCGCCAGCCGGTGCCCCTCCAGGATCTCGGTGCAGGTGGTCTTGCCAGCGCCGTTGGGGCCGAGCATGCAGAAGACCTCGCCAGGTGCTACCTCGAAGCTGACGCCCCGCAGGGCCTCGGTCTCGCCGTAGCTCTTGCGCAGGTCGTTGACCTCGATCGCGGGCTGCATGAGTTGCAGGCTAGGCGAAATGGCGCCGGCTTGAAGCAACCGGCTTGCTCACCGCCGCTGTCGCGCCGCCTTCAGTCGCTGCACCTTCTCCAGCTCGACCTTGCGCAGGCGCACAGTCTCCGGCGTGACCTCGACGCACTCATCCTCGGCCACGAACTCCAGCGCCTCCTCCAGGCTCAAGCGCTTGGCCGGGGTGAGTCGCACCAGCACCTCCGAGGTGGAGGAGCGGATGTTCGTAAGGTGCTTCTCCTTGCAGACGTTGACGTCGAGATCGCCCGCGCGGTTGCTCTCACCCACGATCATGCCCTCGTAGACCTCCTCACCTGGCCCGACGAACAGCGTGCCGCGCTCCTGAAGGCTCATCAGCGAGTACTGGGCGGTGACGCCGCGGCGGTCGGAGACCAGCGTGCCGGTGTTGCGGGTGCGCAGCTCTCCCGCCCAGCGCTCCCAGCCCTCGAAGACGTGGTGCATGATGCCGGTGCCGCGCGTCTCGGTCATGAATTCGGTCCGGAAGCCGATCAGGCCGCGCGCGGGCACCAGGTACTCCATCCGCACCCAGCCGGTGCCGTGGTTTGTCATGTGCTCCATCCGTCCCTTGCGGGCGGCGAGCAGCTGCGTCACCACGCCCACATGCTCCTCGGGCACATCGATCGAGAGGCGTTCGACCGGCTCGTGGCGGTGGCCCTTGATATCCCTGATCAGCACTTGCGGCTGGCCGACTGTGAGCTCGAAGCCCTCGCGCCGCATCATCTCCACGAGCACCGCGAGCTGCAGCTCGCCGCGGCCCTGGACTTCCCAGGCTTCCGGCCTGTCGGTGTCCTTCACGCGCAGCGAGACGTTGCCGACCAGCTCCTGATCGAGGCGGCCCAGAACCTGGCGTGCGGTCAGCTTGCTGCCCTCCCTGCCTGAGAGCGGCGAAGTGTTGATGCCGAGCGTGACCGAGATCGACGGCTCGTCCACCGCGATCACCGGCAGCGGCCGCGGATCCTCAGGGTCGGCGAGCGTCTCGCCGATCGTCACCTCGCCGATGCCGGCGACGGCGATGATCTCGCCCGGGCCGGCCTGCGGCGCGTCCACGCGCTCCAGCGCCTCGGTCACATACAGCTCGGCGACCTGCGCTTTCTGGATGCTGCCGTCGGCCCTGCACCACGCGATCTGCTGACCCTTGCGGATGTTGCCGTTGCGGACCCTGCAGATCGCCAGGCGGCCGACGTAGGGGGAGGCGTCAAGGTTGGTGACAAGCGCCTGCAGCGGATGGTCGGGCTCGTACATCGGCGGCGGGATGTGCTCCACCATCAGCTTCAGCAGCGGCTCGATGCTCTGACCCTGCTCCTCCGGCTTGGCGGGGTTGTACTGCAATGTGGCCTTGCCGGCCTTCGCATTGCAGTAGACGATCGGGAACTCGATCTGGTCCTCGTGCGCGTCGAGGTCGATGAACAGCTCATAGACCTCATCCACGACCTCGGCCACGCGCGCGTCGGCGCGATCGATCTTGTTGATGACGAGGATGACCGGCAGCTTTGACTCCAGCGCCTTGCGCAGCACGAAGCGGGTCTGCGGCAGTGGGCCCTCGGAGGCATCGACCAGCAGCAGAACGCCGTCGACCATGGTCAATCCTCGCTCGACCTCGCCGCCGAAGTCGGCGTGGCCGGGGGTGTCGACGATGTTGATCTTCACGTCCCCAAAGCGCAGCGCCGCGTTCTTGGCGAGGATCGTGATGCCACGCTCGCGCTCGATGTCCATCGAGTCCATCACGAGGTCCTGGACCTCCTCGCCAACCCTGAAGGAGCCGGTCTGGCGCAGCATCGCGTCCACGAGCGTGGTCTTGCCGTGGTCGACGTGCGCGATGATCGCGATGTTGCGGATGTCGCTGCGGGGGGTGAGCAAAGCTCCGACAGGCTAGCGGCCGGCGCCCCGATCAGCGTTTGGCGGTTGTGACCGAGGCGCTGCTCAGCGCTGCACTGCCCCAGCCAGCATCCGCCGCCCGGTCTGCGCGCCGAAGCGCGCAAGCGCCGAGGGCACGCGCTCGGCCCGGGCGATCACTTCCTCCAGCGCCGCGGCGAAGCGGCGAATCTCCGACTCCTCGATCACCAGCGCAGGCAGCGCCTTGATCACGTTCATGCGGTGCCCGGCGACCTGGCAGAAGATGCGGTGCTCGTGGAAGAGCGGCACGGTGATCAGTTGGGAGAAGAGACCGGGTTGCGCGCGCTCGACCGCCTTCCAGACCGAGCGTCGGGCGCGTCCGCTTGGCGGGCCCAGCTCTATCGCCCACATCAGCCCCTGGCCGCGCACGTCGGTGACGACCTCGTAGCGGTCCACGAGCGGCCTGGTCAGCTCCAGCAGCAGCTCGCCGAGGCGATCGGCGCGCTCGATCAGGCCCTCCTCGTCGAGCACCTTCAGCGTGGCGAGCGCGGCCGCGGCCGCGAGATCGTTGCCGCCGAAGGTGGAGCCGTGGCGCACCGCGCGCTCCATGCCGTCGAAGACCTGCTCGAACGCGGCACGCGAGACGAGCACGGCGCCGATCGGCACCAGTCCGCCCGAGAGCGCCTTGGAGAGGCAGATCAGGTCC
Source organism: Solirubrobacteraceae bacterium (assembly GCA_036008645.1). GTDB lineage: Bacteria > Actinomycetota > Thermoleophilia > Solirubrobacterales > Solirubrobacteraceae > Palsa-744. The sequence continues at coordinate 42,936 of DASYNI010000018.1, read as the reverse complement.
GGCTGCAGGTCCCACCGCTCCAACGCGAGGAAGCGGCCGGTGCGGCCGAGGCCGGTCTGCACCTCGTCGCAGACCAGCAGCGCGCCGGCGTCTTTGCACAGACGCTGCGCGGCCTGCAGGTAGCCGGGCGGCGGCAGGTTCACGCCCTTGCCCTGGATCGGCTCGACCACAAATGCGGCGACGTCTCCGCGTTCCAGCGCGCGCGCGAGCGCCTGCTCATCGCCGAAGGGCACCACCTCGCAAGCGGGCAGCAGCGGGCCGAACCCGTCCCTAAACTCAGCGTTGCCGTTCAGGGATAGCGAGCCGAGCGTGAGCCCGTGGAAGGCATGCTCGGCATAGAGGACGCGCGGCCTGCCCGTCGCCGCGCGAGAGATCTTGATCGCCGCCTCGACCGCCTCGGTGCCGGTGTTGGCGGGCACCATCGCACCCACGGACCCCGGCGCGCGTGCCAGCAGCTGCTCGGCTAGGACACCGGAGAGCAGCGTCACTCCGAGCTGCGGCAGGTTGCCGGTCCGCGCCTGCATCACTGCCTCGACGGCCTCGACGGCCTCCGGGTGGTTGCGCCCGATCGCGAACACCCCGTAGCCGCCGAAGAGGTCGAGGTATCGCTGGCCTGTGGAGTCGATCAGGTGCGCGCCTTCTCCCCCCTTCCAGGTCTTGTCGAATCCGAGCGTGCGCACGATCCGGCCCACCTGAGGGTTCAGAAAGCGATCGTTGAGCGCCATCTCCTGTCCGGTGCGCTGCGCAAGAATCTCGCGCACAGAAAGCTGCGGCAGGGTTGGCATCAGCTAAGGGTACGATGCGCAGATGCTTCTCGCTAGGCCAGCTTCCCTGCGTGATGAGCTTGCAAGCGCGTTGCCGGAGCGCCCTTTCACGCTGCGGTTCTGGGACGACTCTGAGCTGCCCGCCACCTCGGGCAACGGGGACGGTCCGACCTTCAGCGTGCGCTCGCCCGCCGCGGTCGCCCACATGCTGCGCGCCCCCGGACAGCTCGGGCTGGGACGCGCCTACGCTGCCGGGGAGCTGGAGGTGGATGACCTAGACAAGGTGATCGCGCTGCTTGACACCTACAAACCGGCACCGATCGATCACGCCGTCAGGGCCCGCCTTGCGCTCGCGGCCGTGCGGGCCTGCGGCCTGATGCTGCCGCCGCCCATCCCGCCGGCCGAGCTGCAGCCGAGCGGGCGCCGGCACAGCAAGGAGCGCGACGCGCGCGCGATCCGCCACCACTACGACGTCGGCAACGACTTCTTCCGCCTCTTCCTGGGCGAGACGATGACCTACAGCTGTGCGGTCTGGCGTGGCGCGGAGACGCTCGAGGAAGCCCAGCGCGACAAGCTCGAGCTCGTCTGCACGAAGCTGAAACTGAAAGCGGGCGAGCGGGTACTCGACGTGGGCTGCGGCTGGGGCGCATTCGTGATGCACGCCGCGCGCAACCACGGTGTGAGCGCGGTGGGTATCACGCTCTCGCCCCCCCAGGCGGAGCTCGCGCGCCGACGCGTAGAAGATGCGGGGCTCTCGGACCGCGTCGAGATCCGCCTGGCCGACTACAGAGACCTGGCCGGCGAGCGCTATGACGCGATCGCGAGCATCGGCATGGTGGAGCACGTCGGCTCAAGCCAGATCGACCTGTACGCCCGCCAGCTCGCCGCGCTGCTGCCCCAGGGCGGGCGCCTACTCAACCATGGCATCTCGCGCCTGCGCCACGGCGACCCGGAGGCGGGACCGTTCTCGGAGCGCTACGTCTTCCCGGACGCCGCCCCGCTGCATCTCTCGCGCGTGCAGATGGCGCTGGAAGGCGCAGACTTCATCACCCAGCACGTCGAGGGCTTCGCGGCCGACTACGCGCGCACGCTCGGCGAGTGGATCGCGAACCTGGATGCGAACCTCGAAGAGGCGCAGCGGCTGGCCGGCGCCGAACGCCTGCGCGTCTGGCGCCTCTACCTGCGCGCCGCCCGCAAGGGCTTCCTCAACGGCTTCACCGGGATCTACCAGACGCTCGCCGTCCGAGCGTAAGCCTCTGAGCGCCGGGGGCTCAAGCAGCCGGTGTCGTCAGGAGACCGCGCTCGGCTCCTGCTCGTGCGCCGGCACGCCGGCCGCCGCGTAGGCCTCCGCGGCGTCGAGCGTCTCAGTCTTCAGCAGCGCCTGTGCAAGGCTCTCCAGCTGCTCGCGGTGCGCCAGCAGCAGGCGCGTCACCTCCTCATGCGCGCTCTCGACGAGCTTGCGCACCTCTTCGTCGAGCAGGCGCTGGGTCGACTCGGACGTCGCGCTGACGCCGGGCAGGAACATCCCATCGCCATCGGCAGGGAGCACGGCGATCGGGCCCACCGCCTCGCTCATCCCCCAGCGTCCCACCATCTGACGCGCGATTAGGGTCAGCTGCTGGATGTCCGACTCGGCGCCCGAGGTGATCGTGCCGTAGATGATCTCCTCTGCCACGCGCCCCCCGAGCGCCACGCGGACCTTCGCCTCCAGATCCTCACGCGAATAGGAGACGCGATCGGAGTCCGGCGTTGAGAGCGTCACGCCGAGCGCCATGCCGCGAGGGATGATCGAGACCTTGCGCACAGGGTCGGCGCCTGGCGTGAGCATGCCCACAAGCGCATGCCCGGCCTCGTGGTGGGCGGTTCGGGCGCGGTCTGCCGGGGAGAGCAGGATGCCACGCGGCGAGCCGAGCATGATCTTCTCAAGCGAATCGGTGAAGTCGGCCATCTCGACCTTCTGATGCCCGCGGCGGGCTGCGAGCAGCGCCGCCTCATTGGCGAGGTTTGCGAGGTCTGCGCCGACCATGCCCGGCGTGGAGGATGCGAGCGCGTCCAGATCGACGCTGTCCGCCAGCGGGATCGAGCGCGTGTGTACCGCGAGGATTTCGGCGCGGCCCTTGCGATCGGGAGCCTGCACGGCGACGCGCCGGTCAAAGCGGCCGGCGCGCAGCAGCGCCGGGTCGAGCACGTCGGGACGGTTGGTGGCGGCGAGCACGACGACCGCCTCGGAGGACTCGAAGCCATCGATCTCGGTCAGGATTTGATCGAGCGTCTGCTCGCGCTCATCGTTTGCGCCCGTCACCGACACCGAGCCCTGGCGCGAGCGCCCGATCGCGTCGAGCTCGTCGATGAAGATGATCGACGGCTCCGCCTCCTTGGCCTTGGCGAACAGGTCACGTACGCGAGATGCGCCGACGCCGACGATTGCCTCGATGAACTCCGAGGCGGAGATCGAGAAGAAGGCCGCGTGCGCCTCGCCGGCGACCGCGCGCGCCAGCAGCGTCTTGCCGGTCCCTGGCGCGCCCGCGAGCAGGACGCCATGCGGCATGCGCCCGCCGAGGCGCCCATAGCGTTCGGGGTTGCGCAGAAAGTCGACGATCTCGGTCAGCTCGGCCTTGGCCTCGTCGATCCCCGCGACGTCCTGGAAGGTGACACGGATCTTCTCCGGGTCCACGCGGCGGGCCTGCGAGCGCCCGAAGCTCCCGAGGGCGCCCATCCCTCCGCCGGCCGCAGCACGGCGCGCGATCAGGATGAACAGCCCGACGATCAGCAGCGTGGGGCCGAAGCCGAGCAGCAGCTCGGCAAGCAGCGAGGTGGTTTTGGTAGTCGACTTCGCGTTGATCTCGACGCCCTTTTCCTGCAGCAGCCCGGCCAGCTGGCTGTTGTTCCAGAAGCTCGGCACCTCGGTAGCAAACTGCTTGCTGGGCGTCGCTTTGGAGTCGCCTGAGGGGTAGCGCAGCTTGACCTTGAAGGTGCCCTGGATCGTGTAGCCCGTGGAGGAGATCGACTTCACCTGGCCGGCCTTCACCTCCTGTAGGAAGAACGGGTTGAACGACACTGTCACCCGCTGTTCGCCGGCGGAGGGCTCAAACAGCAGCACCGAGAGCCAGTTGAACGCGATCAGGATCAGCACGAACCACAAAAAGCCGCGCCGGCGGTGCGGCGGCGGACCGGTCGGCTTCTGCTCAGGCATGCCCCGCCCGTCCGGCGCGGGCGCCACACGCCAGCCTCGCTTATCGCGCGGCATCGGTGGATGCGCGTCGCGCCGGTGCTGGCGCGACGCGGCGGGCTCGCTGGACGGGTCGGGCACTGGGCTCACCGGCTCCTCACGACGTCCATGCTACGCGCCATAGCCGAACGGCAGAGTGGGCGCGCGATCGCTACTCGGGATCGGTGATCTCCACGGCGCCAAATCCGTCAAGTGGAGCGTCGACGAAGAAGATCTCCATCGTGATGTCCGGCTCGACGTGCGCCTGGCTGAGAAAGGCGAGCACTTTGCGGCCAGTCAGCTCTTCGATGACCTGTTTGTAGCGGCTGGCCATCACTTGCTGGAAGTCCTCGCGCATCGCCACGACACGCTCGGGCTGCCCGCTGTCCATGATCGTCTGCTCCAGCGGCGTGAAGCCGCTGCCGCGCATCACGACGACGATGATGTCATCCAGCGCATAGGTCTTGGCCTTCATCGGACCGCGCCCGTAATTCTCGCGCAGGATGCCAACGATGCTGGTCGAGATTGCGGCCAGCAGCTGTCCGCCGCTGAGGGACTCCCCGCCACTGAGAAACGATTGCACTAGCTCACTCCCGTGTCCGGTGGAGTCCGCGAGACTCCGTCCGTCCGTCGCTTGTGATGGTCATCGGCCCAGCCAGAGGGGTGCAAACCCGCTCAGACTCTGCCTACCTTCAGGTTAGCGGTTCGCGTTAACAACAGTCGCTCCTGCGCTCAGGTGGTCGAGCTCACAGGCTCGAGCACGAAGACCTCGACCGTCGAGTCCCCACGCGTGCTGATGCCGCTGAGGAAGTTGCGAACCGTCCGCGTGGTGAGCCGTTCGACGCACGCAACGAGCTGCGTCTCCATCGCGCGGTGCAGTACGTCGCGCTGCGCGCGCACAAGCTCCTCGCGGCCAACCGCGGCAAGGCTGCGCTCCGCCTTGGTCGCACCGTCCTCCAACAGGCACACGACGACGTCTTGATAGACGAAGGCGCGCGATTTCGTCGCCCCGCGGCCGGTGAAATCCGCGACCAGCCGGCCAATCTCGTTAGCCAGCGCTGCATGCAAGGGCCCACCGGCCAGCCCACCGTCTGGCTCCAACATCACGGCCTCCTCTCCGACTCTGCTGACTTTAGAAACCATCACGAGCAGAGAGAGGGAGCGGCTCGAATATGGCGTTTCTTCACTAATCAGCCTAGCGGGTCCGCCGATGTCCGCTCGATCCGCAGCTTGATCGCCCGTCGGGCGCGAGCTATGATGCCGATCAAAGCGGTTCCCCTGCATGGCCACCGGTCATTGACGGGAATGGCGTCCATAGTGCGGAACGAGCCCGCGGTCAAATGTTTGGCCGACTCTTTCTGGTCCGCGATAACTCGGCGGCTTCCGACGGAGCCGAAGGGAGAGCGGATGGGCTCAGAGGCCGAAGCTCAGTGGGTCCGGCGCCTGCTAGATGTGGGTCGCGCGCTGACGGGAGAGCTCGACCAGCGAGTGGTGCTCGACCGCGTCCTGCAGACGGCGCGGGAGATCACAGGGGCACGCTACGCCGCGCTGGGGATCCTGAATGAGCAGCACACCGAGCTGGCTCAGTTCTTGACAGCAGGTGTGGGCGAGGAGACCCGCAGGGCGATCGGAGCTCTGCCGCGCGGCCGAGGTGTGCTGGGCGCGCTGATCGACCAGCCACGGCCGTTGCGTCTGCCCGACGTGGGCCGGCACCCGAGCAGCTACGGGTTTCCGCTGGGGCATCCGCAGATGCGCGGCTTTCTGGGAGTGCCCGTGCTGATCCGGGGGCACGTGTGGGGCAACCTGTATCTGGCCGAGAAGCTGCAGGGGCAGTTCAGCGAGTCGGACGAGGAGGCCGCCGTGATCCTTGCTGAGTGGGCCGGCATCGCGATCGAGAACGCGCGGCTGTATGAGACCAGCGAGCGCCGCCGCGAGGAGATGGAGAAGGCATGTCGCAGTCTGGAGGCCACGCGCGACGTCGTGATCGCGATCGGCGGCAATGTGGCGCTCGAGCACGTGCTGGAGCTGATCGCAAAGCGCGGGCGAGCGCTCGTAGACGCCCGCAGCCTGGTGATCATGCTGCGCGATGGGCGCGATCTCGTCGTTCACACGAGCAGCGGTCACGTCGGCCAAGATGTGTGCGGCCTGCGCCTGTCGATCTCGGAGTCGACGTCAGGGCAGGTCCTCGAACGTCGAGACTCCGAGCGGATCGCAGACGTCGCTTCGCGGCGGATAGCTCCACGCGAGCTCGGCATGACCAAATCCCAGACGGCGCTGCTCGTGCCGATGCTCCACCGCGGAGAGGGGGTCGGAGTCCTCGCCGCGTTCGACCGCGGCAGCAACGGCGATGCGTTCACGGAGGACGACGAGCAGATGCTGCTCACCTTCGCCGCGAGCGCCGCGACCGCCGTCACGCTGGCGCAGAGCGTGCAGGCAGATCGGCTGCGCAGTTCGTTCGCCGCCGCCGACGCCGAGCGCCGCCGCTGGGCACGAGAGCTGCACGACGAGACGCTTCAGAGCCTTGCTGCCCTGCGCGTCCTGCTCTCCGCCGCGCTGCGCCTAGAAAACCTGCCGCAGGCACAGGACGCAATGCGCCAAGCCATGGAGCATCTGGCGCGGGAGACAGAAAACCTCCGCTCGATAATCACCGATCTGCGCCCGGCTGCCCTCGAAGAGCTCGGGCTGAAGGCGGCGATCGAGTCCCTGCTCGACCGCCACCGTCAGCAGAGCGACTTCCAGCTCGAGTGCGAGATCTCGCTGAGTAGCCCCGAGACCGGGGCGGGGCCGCTGCCCGCAGAGCTCCAGAGCGCCACCTATCGGCTCGTGCAGGAGGCGCTTACGAACGTTGTCAAGCACGCGCACGCCAAGACCGTTCACGTGAACATCACAGAGTCCGCCGGAGCGGTACTGATCAAAATCCAAGACGACGGCAATGGCTTTGACACCAGCTCCAACGGTCACGGATTCGGGTTGGCCGGTATGCGTGAGCGGGTACACCTTGCGGGCGGCACGCTAAGCATCCAGTCCGGCAAGCTTGGCACTTTGCTCACGGCATGCCTGCCTATTGCAGCCAGAGCCACCCTTCCCTGGATCACCGGAGCTCGCAGCCGGCAGCATCTCGACTCACAGAACGGCGACTCGCCGCAAGCGCCTACGCCTATTGAAGGCTCGCCATCACATGCTTGATGACGGTGTAGTCCTCCAGTGAGTACACGCTGAGGTCCTTGCCGTAGCCCGACTCCTTGAAGCCGCCGTGTGGCATCTCTGAGACCAGCGGGATGTGGTCGTTGATCCAGACGCAGCCGAATCGCAGCGCGGCGGAGACGCGCAGCGCGCGTCCGACGTCGCGGGTCCAGACCGAGGAGGCAAGCCCGTAGCGGGTCGCGTTGGCCCACGCGATCGCGCTCTGCTCGTCGCTGAAGCGCTGAACGGTGATCACGGGCCCGAAGATCTCGCGCTGGATCATCTCGTCATCCTGTGCAAGGCCGGCCACGACGGTCGGCTCCAGGAAGCTGCCCGGCAGGTCTGGCTCGCGGCCGCCCGTGACGATCTCCGCGCCGGAGGGCCGGCGTTCGAGGAAGCCCTCCACTCGCGCGCGCTGGCGCTGCGAGTTGAGCGGCCCAAGCGTGGTGTCAGCGGACAGCGTGTCACCCACCACCAGCCCCTGTGCCTGCTCGGCCAGCCCGGAGACCACGTCGTCGTAGACGCCGTCTGCGACCAGTACCCGGGTGGCGGCAGTGCAGTCCTGGCCGGCGTTGTAGTAGCCGGTGCCGGCGATCGTCTCAAGCGCGCTGCTGAGCTCCACGTCATCGAAGACGATCACCGGCGCCTTGCCGCCGAGCTCTAGGTGAACGCGCTTGAGCGTTTCAGCCGCGGTGCGCGCCACGTGCTTACCGGTCTCCACCGAGCCGGTGAGCGAGACCATGTCGACGTCGGGGTGCTCGATCAGCGCCTGCCCGGCAGGCCCGCCGCGCCCGGTGATCACGTTTAGGACGCCGGGAGGCAGCACTCCACTGGCCCATTCGGCGAACCTCACCGTGGATAGCGGCGTGGTCTCCGCCGGCTTCAGGACGACCGTGTTGCCTGCTGCAAGCGCGGGCGCGATCTTCCAGATCGCCATCATCAGCGGGTAATTCCAGGGCGTCACCTGGCCGATCACGCCGACCGCTTCACGGCGCACGAACGATGTGTGGCCCTCCATGTACTCGCCTGCCGCCCGGCCCTCCAGGCAGCGCGCGGCGCCGGCGAAGAAGCGCAGGTTGTCAGCCATCACGGGGATCTCGTCGGACTTGACAGCCTCGATCGGCTTGCCCGCGTCGGTCGCCTCCATCCGTGCGATCTCATCGCCGTGGCGCTCGATGATCTCGGCCAGCGCCAGCAGCGCCTCCGAGCGTTGCGCGGGCGTGGTGCGCGACCAGGAGGCAAACGCCTGCCGGGCCGCGCCGACGGCCGCGTCCACATCCTGCGAAGTGGAGTTGTGCGCCAGGGCGATCTGCTCGCCGGTGGCGGGATTGACGATCTCTTCGAGCTCCCCCTGCGAGTCCACCGGCTCGCCGGCGATCACGTTGCGCAGCGTCTGCACCTCAGCGCGCTCCAAGGCCAGCCACGGGGCGTCGCTTGACGATCCGCTCCCACGCCTCGGTCAGGACTGGCCGCAGCACCGCCTCGATCTCTTCAAACTGCTCGGTGTCGGCGATCAGCGGCGGCGAGAGCTGCACGATCGGATCGCCGCGATCATCGGCCCTGCAGATCAGCCCGCGCTTGAAGAGCTCGCCGGAGAGGAAGCCGCGCAGCAGCTCCTCTGACTCCTGGTCGTTGAAGGTCTCCTTGGTGCCCTTGTCCTTGACCAGCTCGATCGCGCAGAAATACCCGACGCCACGCACGTCGCCGACGATCGGCAGATCGCGCAGGCTGTCCAGCATCTCCCGGAACGATGCCTCCTTGCTGCGGACGTGCTCACATAGCCGCTCGCGCTCCATGATCTCGATGTTCCCCTGTGCCACCGCGCAGGAGACCGGATGCCCGCCGAAGGTGAAGCCGTGGGTGAAGGTGGTCGCTCCGTGCAGGAACGGCTCGGCGATGCGATCGCTGGCGATCACCGCCCCCATCGGCGCATAGGCGGAGGTGATGCCCTTCGCGCTGGTGATCATGTCGGGCAGATAGTCGTAGCGCTCGCAGCCGAACCAGTGGCCGATCCGCCCCCAGGCACAGATCACCTCGTCGGATATCAGCAACACGCCGTAGCGGTCGCAGATCTCGCGCACGCGCTGGAAGTAACCGTCCTGGGGCACAAAGCAGCCGCCACCGTTTTGGACCGGCTCCAGGATCACCGCGGCGACGGTGTGGGGCCCCTCGAACAGGATCGCCTCCTCGATCGCGTCGGCCGCCCACAGCAGATCCCTCTCGGCCGGCCAGCGGTAGGAGTTGGTGTTGGCAACGTGCCGGCCGCCCGGCGTCAGAGGCTCGAAGGGCTCGCGCAGCGGCGGCAGCCCAGTCGCGGTCAGCGCCCCCATCGAGGTGCCGTGGTAGGCAAGGTAGCGAGAGACGATCTTGTGCCGGCGCGGCTCTCCCTGCGCGGCGTGGTAGGCCTTGGCGAGCTTCCACGCCGACTCGACCGCCTCTGAGCCACCGGAGACGAAGAAGACGCGGTTGAGGTCGCCGGGCGCAAGGCTTGCGATCTTGGCCGCCAGCTCGATCGAGCGCGGATGCGCATAGCTCCAGTTGGTGTAGAAGCCGAGCTCTGCCATCTGGCGCGCGGCGATCTCCCCCAGCTCGGCGCGTCCGTGGCCGACGTTCACACAGTAAAGGGCTGACAACCCATCCAGGTAGCGGTTTCCGGCCTGATCGTAGACGTAGCAGCCGTCTCCGCTGACGATCACCGGCAGATCGCCGTGCTCGTAGGCCCCCATCCGCGTGAAGTGCATCCACAGGTGCCGCATGGCGAGCTCTTGAAGGTCTGCCATTCGCGATATTGTATCGTCTGTTACGACTTCTCTCCGAAAGGAGCAGGGGATGGGAGTAGCAGACGCAGGCGCATCGGGAGCCCCGCGGGATGGGGGGAGCCTCAGCCCGCTCGGCATGGGGGCCGCGAGCGGCCAGATCGTGCACAAGGGCCTGAAGACCAACGCGATCGGCTACGTCTCGAACATCGTGATCGGCGTGGCTTCGACCGCGCCGGCCTACTCGATCGCGGCGACGCTCGGCTTCATCGTCGCCGACCCTGGCGTCGCCACGCACGCACCGGCCGTGCTGCTGGCCGCGTTCGTGCCGATGCTGTTCATCTCGCTCGGCTACCGCTATCTGAACAAGGCCGACCCCGATGCGGGGACGACGTTCGCGTGGACCACGCGCGCCTTCGGCCCCGGCACCGGCTGGGTCAACGGCTGGGCGATCTTCCTGGCCGACGTGCTGGTGATGGCCTCGCTTGGCTACGTCGCGGCGATCTACACCTTCAAGCTCTTCGAATGGCACTGGGCTGAAACTCACAGCGGCGCCGGGCTCGTGGGCTGCATCCTCTGGATCCTGCTGATGACCTGGATCTGCCACCGCGGCATCGAGCTCTCCGCGCGCATCCAGCAACTGCTGCTGAGCTTCGAGGTCGTGATGCTCGCGGTCTTCTCCGCGGTGGCGCTGATCTCGGTCTATACAAGCAGCCCGGCGCACTCGATCCAGCCGCAGGCCTCATGGTTCAACCCGTTCGCGATGAATTTCCACGACTTGCTCGTGGCGCTGCTGCTGGGCATCTTCATCTACTGGGGCTGGGACTCGGGCGTCTCGGTCAACGAGGAGTCCGAAGACGCCAACGAGGGACCGGGCCGTGCTGCGGTCGTCTCGACGTTTCTGCTCGTGGTGATCTATCTGCTCGTCTCCGCGGGCGCGCAGGCTTATCACGGCACAGCGTTCGTTGCCAGCCCGGAACACTCGAGCGACATCCTCAACGCGCTCGGCCACGACGTGCTCGGGTCCGTCGGAGTGAAGTTCCTGATCGTCGCCGTGCTGACCTCGGCCTCCGCTTCCACGCAGACGACGATCCTGCCCACGGCCCGCACGACGCTTTCGATGGCCCACTGGGGCGCGATCCCGTCGGTGATCGGCAAGATCCACCCGCGCTTCCTGACGCCCACCGTCTCAACCTGGGGCTTCGGGCTGATCTCGATCGCGGTCGCGCTGCCGCTGATCCTGACCTCTGAAACGGTGCTCGAACTTGCGGTCGTCGCACTCGGGATCCCGGTCTGCTTCTACTACGGCGCCACCGGCTTCGCCTGCGCGGCCTATTACCGCAAGGAGATCTTCACAAGTGTTCGCAAGTTCTTTCTCGTGGGCCTCGGACCCTTCCTCGGCGGCGTGATGTTCTTCGGCATCGGCGTCTACGCGATCGTCTACTACGGGCACGCGGAAAACTCCGAAGGCAAGATCTACGCCGGACTCACCCTGCCGCTGTGGTTCGGACTGATCGGGATGGTGTTCGGCGTGGTGCTGATGCTTGTCTCACGCTTCTACTTCCGCCCATACTTCTCGCGCCACACCGAAACCGCGCCGCCGGGGCTGCTGGATGCGCCGGTGGAGCACGCCCCCACGCACCTGATGGGCGCAGAGCACGTCACCCACGGCACGCACCTGCTCACGCCCGAGGCTGACGAGGAGCCGCCGCAAACGCCTCCGGGCGTGCCGCGCAGCTGACGGCTGCGCGGCCTACCGCGAAGCACGCTGAACGCCAGGGATTCCGGCGCTTAGCGATCACGATCCCCTGGAAACAATCGAAGTCATCTTGTGACTTCCGCGTGACGATCGAGTTGCGCGACGGACTCAGTCAGCGCACCAACAACTTCGAGCGGAAGGGGCGTTCATGCGGACTCATCGGCGCAGCTGGATCGCAGCTCAGGCGGTCCGTACCCTCGGCACGCGCGCCGCCGTCGGCATCCAGCTCGTCTTCCGCCCACAATCGGCCTGATCCCGACAGGCTGGCAGGCGGGGCCGTCCAAGCCTGTCGGACGGCCCCGCCGAGCTTGTCGCAGGAAGAGGACGACGTATAGCGACCTTTGGGACGACGCCACTCGCGGGACTTCCCCCAATGATGTTGCCTTTTAGAACTGGCAACCTTATCTTGAATATCCATGAGGGGGAACCGACAACATGTAGGTGAACTCGGCGCGGCCGCCGAGCGCCAAAAGGGCGAATTAGCCGACCAGGCGCTGTTGGAGCTCGTCCGAGACGGGGACGAGCGCGCCTTCGAGACGCTGGTGCTGCGCTATCGACACCCGCTGCGCAGCTACTGCATGCGGCTGGGCGTGCCCGCGCACAGCACCGAGGATGTGACCCAGCAGGCGCTGCTCGAGGCATGGCTCGCGCTGCGCGGCGGGGCGCAGGTGCACGCCTTTAAAGCTTGGCTCTATCGCGTTGTCCACAACATCGCCTTGGACGCCATCCGCAAGAGCCCGCGCGCAGTGGAGCTGTCCTGCGGCGAGGTCGAGCAGGCGGCAGCGATGCCCACGGAGATGCACGCGTCTGACCTGCAGGAGACGCTCAGCGCGGTCGCGTCGCTACCGCTATTGCAACGTGAGGCGATCGTGCGCACCGCCCTTGCGGGCGAAAGCCACGAGCAAGTAGGCCGCAATCTGGGCCTGACGGCAGGTGCGGTTAGGGGGCTGGTCTACCGCGGACGCACAACGTTGCGCAGCGCGCTTGCGGCGCTGGTGCCGCCGTGGCTGCCACGCCTGCTTGCCAGTCGATCCAGCGCAGCGAGTGGGCTGCGGGAATCGCTCTCGGGGATCGCCTCCGGCGCGGGCAGCACCGGGTCGGCAGGGGCACTCGTGAAGGCCGGGGTGATCGTGGCCGTCGCGGCGACCGCAATCACAACCGCGATCCCGGGACATTCGGCCCGTCCGCGCGGCGATGGCACTCCGCGACATGCACCAGCGAACCCAGCGGCGGGCAGCAGCGGACGTCTCACGCATGCAGCCGAGGCATCCAGCCTGGCCGACGACCCAGCGCCTGGCCCACGGCCCTCCAAGAGCGCTCTTCGGGCGTCGCACTCCTCAGGCCCCACGAGGAGCGGCACGCCTAAGGGCATGCCTCACCCAAGCTCACAACCGGCTGCCGGTCAACCACAAGCAGGCTCCACCGGCCAGGAGCAAGCCAACCAGCCTGCCACCGGTACGCGATCGGGGGCGAGCGCCTCGCCCGCAGAAGCCTCCAGCGCCACCGCAGCCAGCTCACGGCCGGCGGGCGGCGCCTCCTCTTCGCCCGCCGAAGCTCCGTCGGGGTCAGGCACACAGCCCGCGAGCGGCTCTGAATCGACCGGCGCCGAACAGACCCCTTCGCCGCCGTCAGGGTCGAGCGGGTCTGGCTCCAGCGAAGGCGGCGGGCTGGTCGGCGAAGTGGTTCACACCGTGGAAAAAACGCTCGAAACTACACTGGAAAACACGCTCGGCGGGCTGCTGCACCACTGAGGCCCACGCGCGAGCCGGGGACGCGCTACAGCTCAATCTGACCGTGCGGCGAGCCGAGCTGCGCAAGCCGCTCCAGGAACGGCCCTGCGGCGAAGGCCTCTGGGCCGAGCACGCCAACCCCCTGCCAGAGGCCCTCGTCGATCAGCTCCAGCGCCACAACCGGGTTGACAGCGGTCTGCCAGACGACGGCCTGGCTGCCGTACTCGCGCATCGTGGTCTCGTTGTCGACTACGTGATAGAGGTAGGTCGATCGCGACTGGCCGTCCTTGCCGGTGCCCTTGACCCAGGTGCCCGCGCAGGTCTTGCCCGTCATCCGCTCGCCCAGCGTTGCCGGGTCGGGCAGCGCGGCAGCAACGAGGTCGCGTGGCGCGACCTCGGCGCCTCGCACGCTGACCGGCTCGGTCGAGTCCAGCCCGAGCTTGTGGAGGGTCTTCAGCACATCGATGAACTCCTGGCCGAGCCCGTACTTGAAGGTGACTCGCCCGCAATCGATACAGCGTGGGATCAGGATCACCTCCTCGTGCTCGACGTTTACACACTCCAGCGGGCCGATGCCCTCCGGGAAGTCGAAGACCTCGGGCTCGGAGAAGGGGGGCGTGGTGTAGAGGCCGCGCTCACGCTCCCAGATCAGCGGCGGGTTCAGGCACTCCTCGATCGTGGTCCAGATCGAGAACGTGGGCGCGAAGTCGTAGCCCTCGACCACCAGGTCAGCACCGTCGCGCACCCCGATCTCCTCGATCTGCGAAAACAACTCATCGGCGGCGTGGCGGGCAAAGACGTCGGAGAGCCCTGGCTCCACGCCGATCCCCACCAGCGCCAGCAGACCGGCGTCGCGCCAGGTCTGGTCGCGCTCAAACTGGTAGGCGCCAAGCAGCGAGCCGGGCAGCTCGTAGGGCCGCTGCGGATGGGGCCGCGAGAGCGTCATCGCCATGTCCAGGTAGGTGACCTTCGCCGCCAACGCAGCGTCGAAGATCGGCTCGTTCAGGCGGGGGTCGCAGGCGTTCAGGATCGCGTCGGGACTGCAAGCCCCGATCACCCGCGCCAGGTCCTGCCGGTCGGATGCGTCGACGCGCTCCGCCGAGAAGCGGTCGGGCTCGCCCAGACGGGAGACCACCTCGCGCGAGCGCCCGTGGGAGACGTCGGCGAGCGTCACGTGCTCGAAGGAGCTCCGCCGCTGGGCGATCGCGGCAAACGCTCCGCCCACCCCGCCGGCGCCAAGCACCAACACACGCATGTGCGAAGTGTGACATATACCGGGTAGGCGCTCCAGTCAGGAGTAGGCGATCGCGACCAACATCACGCTGAAGGCGAGGTAGGCGCAGACAATCACCGCACCGCTACCGCGGCCCAGCCCGCGGCTGCGATAGGCGGCAGCCAGCGCGAACGCGCTCAGGCCCACATACCAGGCGGCGACCAGCGTCGCATCGCCCGAGGCTGCGCCGATGCCCGCCACGGTGGCGGGTAGCAGCAGCCCTGCCACCACGTTCAGCGCGTTGCTGTTCATTGCGGTGCTGAGCGTCGCCGAGCCACGGCCGCGCCTTGCCAGGTAGACCGCCGCCACGGCGTTGGGCAAGCTCGTCACCGCGGCGAGGACCAGCCCGCCGACGACGATCTGCGGCATTGCGATGCGCTGCCCAAGCGTCGAGGCGCTCTGCTCCATCGCGACGCTGGCCGCGACCACGACAAGCACAGCGCAGCTGGCCACTATGGCGTCGCGCGCGCCGCCGCGCCGCGGGTGGATCGCCGGCAGCAGCTCGGCCTCCTCCTCCAGCACCGCCTGCACCAGCCATTTTGCCCACGCGTCCGGCAGGCCGGCGCGCGCCAACTGCTGGTGGGGCACCCCCAGCAACACGAGATAGGGCAGCAGCAGCGCAAGCGAGAGCACGAGCCCGACCGGCGGCGACAGCACGCCGGTGACCACGAGCAGGCAGACGCCGCCGATGCCGAGCGCGACCACGCTCTCGAACGCGATCACGCGCCTGTGCAGGGCGATCCTGCCGGCTATCAGCGCGGAGAGGCCAAGCAACGCCGCGAGGTTGAACACGTTTGAGCCGATCACGACGCCCGCCCCGATCTTCGTATGTCCCGCCAGCATGGCGCTGACCGCAGATGTGATCTCCGGCGCGTCGGCGGCCAGCGCTGCGAGCATCCCCAGCAGCGCCTCGGTTAGGCCGAGGCGGGCGCCGACCCGCTCCAGCCGTGAGACGAGCAGCCAGCTCGTCGCCAGGCTAACCGCGGCCGCCGCAAAGAAGACGACGCTCAGCAGCGCGTTGGACACGCCCTACTCCCGTGCAGCTGCAGCCCAGCGGCGCCAGCTGCATGTGGTTGCAGTCTCGGATCGGCTACAGATCATGGTCGGCACTCCCCTTGAAGGCACGCCGACCAGACTTCCCGGCTCTCCGAGGCACAGTATATGCGGCGCCGTGAAAGCGTTCGAGCTCAGCCGCTCGCGTCCGAATCCGGCAACCCATCCGGCCGCCCCTGCCGCAGCGTCGGGTCGGTCACGATCCGCACGTCCACTCCCGGCAGCTCGCGCAACAGGCGATCCAGCAGCGACTCGGACACCCGCCGCAGGCCGCGTCGCTCCGGGGGCACGCCCATCAACACATAGGTCGTTCCCAGGCTCTGAGCTGTCTCGATCGCCGCGGCCGCCGCGTCCTCGCGCTCCTCGACGATCAGGCGCGCGCCGAGCACCGCCGCCAGCCGTCGCAGCGCCTCCAGCTGTTCGCGGTCATCCTTGCTCGGAGCCCTGCCGGGCGAGCGCACGACGAGGATGTCGAGCTTGGCGCCCAGACGCTCGGCCGAGCGCCAGGCCCGGCGCACGATCCGCTGTGCGTCGGGGCCGAGCACGATCAGGGCCATCAACCGCTCGCTGATCGCCTGCGGCACAGCCTGCTCGATGCTCGGATGCCCCTCTTCGTCGCGGCGCACCACCTGCCCGGTCGGCAGCACCAGGCGGCGCACCTCGACGTCTTCTGCGACCTGGCGCAGCGCGGTCTCGCGCAGCGCAGAGAGGTTCTCCACCTTGAAGAAGTTGTTCAGCGCCGCGGGCACCCGCTCGCGCGGATAAACCTTGCCGGCGCGCAGCCGCTCGATCAGCGCCTCGGGCGTGACGTCCACGAGCACAACCTCGTCGGCCGCGGAGAGCACGTCGTCAGGGATCGTCTCACGCACGCGCGCGCCGGTCAGGCGCATCACCTGGTCGTTGAGGCTCTCCAGATGCTGGACGTTGACGGTGGAATAGACATCGATGCCGGCGTCCAGCACATCCTGAACGTCTTCGTAACGCTTCTCGTGCTCGGTGCCAGGAGCGTTGGTGTGCGCGAGCTCATCGATCAGGCACAGCTCGGGCGCACGCTTGAGCACACGCGGCAGATCCATCTCGTGCAGCGGGGTGCCGCGGTAGAGCACGGCCCTGGTCGGGATCATCTCCAGGCCCTCCGCCTGGGACTCGGTCTCCTCCCGGCCGTGGGGCTCCAGGTAGCCGATCGCAACGTCCCTGCCGTTCTGCGCTTCGGTCCTGCCCTCCTGCAGCATGCGGTAGGTCTTGCCGACCCCGGCCGCCATGCCGATGAAGACCTTCAGATGCCCGCGCTGCGGTGATGATGGGTCCGGCGACACCGGCCGGATTGTGCCCGAACTCAGGCGCCCAGGATGCCGTGCACTACGAGATCGATCAGCTTGATGCCGATGAAGGGCGCGATCAGGCCACCAAGGCCGTAGATCCAAAGGTTGCGCCTAAGTAGCGCGCTGGCGCCGATCGGCCGGTAGCGCACGCCCTTCAGCGAAAGCGGAATCAGCAGCGGGATCACGATCGCGTTGAAGATGATCGCCGAGATCACTGCCGAGCGGGGATCTCCCAGGTTCATGATGTTCAGCACGTGCAGCGGACTTTCGGCTTTGTGCCCGGCCGCGCTGAACGCCCACGTGGTGACGAAGATCGCAGGCAGGATCGCGAAGTACTTGGCCACGTCGTTGGCGATCGAGAAGGTGGTCAGCGCACCGCGCGTGATCAGCAGCTGCTTGCCGACCTCGACGATCTCGATCAGCTTCGTCGGGTTGGAGTCGAGGTCGACCATGTTGCCCGCCTCGCGCGCAGCCTGGGTGCCGGTGTTCATCGCCACGCCCACGTCGGCCTGTGCCAGTGCCGGCGCGTCGTTTGTGCCGTCGCCGGTCATCGCGACCATGTAGCCCTCCTGCTGCTGTTCGCGAATCAGCGCAAGCTTGGCCTCCGGGGTCGCTTCGGCGAGGAAGTCGTCCACCCCTGACTCCTCGGCGATCTTCGCCGCGGTCAGGCGGTTGTCGCCGGTCACCATCACCGTCCTGATGCCCATCGCGCGCAGGTGATCGAAGCGGGCCTTCATGCCCTCCTTGATCGTGTCCTTGAGATAGATCACGCCGAGGATCTGGCTGTCGCGGGCCACCGCCAGCGGCGTACCGCCCTCGCGCGCGATCCGCTCGACGTGTTCCCTTAGCTCCGGCGGCGGGGAGCCGCCTTCGCCTTCCACAAACTGGATCACCGCGTCGCCGGCACCCTTGCGGATCTGGTGGCCTTCCAGGTCGATGCCGCTCATCCGTGTCTGGGCGGTGAAGGGCACGAAGTTGGCGTGCGTGTGAGCCATCTCGTGCTCGCGGATGCCGTACTGCTTAGCCAATACAACGATCGAGCGGCCCTCCGGGGTCTCATCGGCAAGCGAGGAGAGCTGGGCGACTTCGGCAAGTTCAGTCTCGGCCACCCCAGGCATCGGGATGAACTCGGAGGCGAGCCGGTTGCCGATCGTGATCGTGCCCGTCTTGTCGAGCAGCAGCACGTCGACGTCACCGGAGGCCTCCACCGCGCGGCCGGAGAGCGCGAGCACGTTGCGGCGCACGAGCCGGTCCATCCCCGCGATTCCGATCGCCGAGAGCAGCGCGCCGATCGTGGTCGGGATCAGCGCGACCAGCAGCGCGATCAGGCTCGTCTCGGAGATCGAGGTGCCGGCGAAGAGGGCGAATGGGCGCAGGGTCGCCACCACGATCATGAAGATCAGGGTCAACGCCGCGAGCAGGATGTTCAGCGCAATCTCGTTCGGCGTCTTGCGCCGCTCTGCGCCCTCCACCAGAGAGATCATGCGATCCAGGAACGAGTGCCCCGGCTCCTGAGTGATTTCGATCACCAGCTGGTCGGAGACCACCTTGGTGCCACCCGTGACCGCGCTGCGGTCGCCGCCGGACTCACGGATCACGGGAGCAGACTCACCGGTGATCGCCGACTCGTCCACGGAGGCGATGCCCTGAATCACTGTTCCGTCGCCCGGGATCAGCTCGCCCGCCTCCACGATCACGACGTCGCCGCGGGTCAGCTCAGAGGCCGACTTGGGAGAGCCGTCGCGCATGCGCGCAACGGTCTCCTTGCGCATGGAGCGAAGCGTCGCCGCCTGCGCGCGCCCGCGCCCCTCGGCAAACGCCTCGGCCGCGTTGGCGAAGATCACCGTCAGCCATAGCCAGATCGCGATCGTAAGCGTGTACCACGCCGGGTCGTTGCCGCCGAGCGCTTTGCCGCCGAAGACCTGAATCAACCATGTCACTGTCGTGATCACCGAGCCGATCTCCACCACGAACATGACCGGGTTGCGGATCTGCACGCGCGGGTCGAGCTTGATCACGCTGTCCAGCAGCGCGCGGCGAATCATCGCGCCCTGCATCAGCGAGGCGGCCTGGCCGCGAGATGTCTGCGAATCTGTCATCTGCCTGCTCCTGCGCCGCCGATTTCATCCAAAGCGAGGTTGAGCTCCAACACGTCCACACCCGGTTCCCCGGAGAAGCCGAGGCCGCGCCCGGAGGTGTACTTTTTGATCAGCGCGTCGACCTTGCTCAGGGAAAGATGCCGCAGTGCAGCGATCCGATGCGCCTGAATGCGAGCGTTCGCTTCGGAGATCTGCGGATCGAGCCCGGAGGCCGAGCTGTTGACCGCGTCGACCGGGATCTTTGCGACCGTCAGCCCTGAGTCGTACGGCTTGTTCAGTTCCAGGTATTCCTTGATGTGTTCTTCGTCTGCTTCCTTGGTGATCGTGCTGTTGGGGCCAAGGTTGGAGAAGGTGCTCGCGGCCGCGTTGTACGGTTCAGGTTCGGTCGCCGACGGTCGGCTCTGGAAGTAGCGCGGATCGGCTTCGAGGACCGGCTTTTTTTCCTTTTCCTCCGGCCTGCCGTTTTTGCCGATCACCGGCACCATGAAGGCCTGGCCGATGATCTTGGAGCCGACCAGCTTGCCGTCGCGGTAGATCCTCTGGCCGTTGGCGTTGCCTGGGAAGGCAACCTGGCTTACGCCCTCGATCGCGAGCGGGTAGACGATCCCCAGCAACAAAGTGAACAGGAGAATCGAGATCACGGATGTGACGATGTCGCGGCGCATCTTTAGTAAAGGTGTCCTGTCAGGCCCTGAACGATCGGCCCAAGCAGCAGGGCGGGGAAGAAGGTGAGCGCACCGACGAGAATAATTACCCCAATCAGCAGGACCACGAAGGTGGGGTTGTCGGTCCGCATCGTGCCCAGGCCCGCGGGACTGACCCGCTTGCCGGCCAGAGCGCCCGCCACCGCCAGCGCGAAGAGAATCGGCGCGTAGCGAGCGAACATCATGTCAAAGCCGCCGAGCAGGTCCGCGAACTTGATGCCATGGGCGCCGATGTTGCCTGCCGCCGGCTGTATGTACCCGGTGTAGCCGGCGAACGCGGAGCCGTTGTTGTTGGCCTGAGAGAGGTAGGCGTAGAAGGTCTCCGAGAAGCCCTGTGGGCCGCCGGCCGCCACTTTGGAGATCGATTCCGTGCCCACGGTGGTAGCGGTTGCCATCGCTGTGCAGAACAGCGCCGCCAGAGGAGTGATCAAGATGCCAAGGCCTGCCAGCTTTATCTCCCTGGCCTCGAGCTTCTTGCCCAGCCACTCCGGCGTGCGGCCGACCATCAGGCCGCCGATGAAGACCGCCAGGAGCACATAGAGCAGGATCGAGTACAGACCCGTGCCCACGCCGCCGAAGATCACCTCGCTGGCCGAGAGGTTGGCGAAGGGCACCGCCCCGCCAATGCCGGTGAAGGACTCGAGCGCGCTGTTGACTGCGCCACAGGAGGTCACCGTGGTGATCACGTTGAACAGCGCTGAGCCGGCGATCCCGAACCGCTGCTCCTTGCCTTCCATGTTGCCCCCACCCGAGCCCGCGATCACACCCGTGTGCAGCCCGGCGGCGTGCTGGGCCGGCGAGCCGTGCGCCTCGGCGATGTAGGCCACGGCGACCGCGCCCAGGAACATTAGCATCACCGCGCCGTAGATCGCGTACCCCTGACGACGGTTGCCGGTCATCTTGCCGTACATGAAGATCAGCGCCGCGGGGATCACCAGCACGATCAGCATCTCGTAGAAGTTGGTGAAGCCGTTGGGATTCTCGAACGGATGGGCCGAGTTGGTGTTGAAGAAGCCGCCACCGTTGGTACCGAGCATCTTGATCGCCTCCTGGGAGGCGGCCGGGCCCATCGCGATCGACTGCGTAAGACCGGTAAGCGTGTGCGCGGAGAGATAAGTGGCGAAGTTGTCGATCACGCCCTGGGAGACGAGCACGATGGCGCTTATCACTGTGAGCGGCGCAAGCACGTAGAGAATCGTGCGCACGATGTCCTGCCAGAAGTTGCCGAGGCTCTTGCCCGAGCGCCCGACGATCCCGCGCACGAGCGCCACCGCAACGACGATGCCAACGCCAGCGGAGAGCCAGTTCTGCACCGTGAGCCCAGCCATCTGGCTGAAGTAGCTCATCGTCGTCTCACCGCTGTAGTACTGCCAGTTGGTGTTCGTCATGAACGACGAGACGGTGTTGAACGTCACATCCCAAGTGCCCGAGTGGTAATGCAACGGGTTCAGCCCCGTGAAGTTCCATAGAGTCTGTGTGCGCAGAATGAAGTACAGCAGCAGCCATCCGGCCAGCGAGAAGAAGATCAGGCTGCGGGCGTAGGCCTTCCAGTCCTGACCCTGGGTCGTGTCGACCCGGATCACCTTGTAGATCGTCTCCTCCGGCCAGCGGAGAATCGGCGAGAGGAAGACGCGTTCACCGCTGTACACACGAGCCATGTAACGGCCCAGCGGATAGGCGCACGCGGTCAGCACGAGCGCGAAGATCACGATCGTCGCCCAGCCGAGGAACGTCACAGCTTCTCTCCTCTGATGAGCGCGTAAAAGAGGTACGCGATCACAAGCACCGAGACGACCAGCCCAAAGATGTCGGCGCCGCTCATATCTTGTCGATTCCCGCAACCATCGCGAGCAAAATCGCGAACATCGCGATCCCGATCACTATTGCCACAACGTCCATGCCGGCATCATGGTGGACCGTGTGTGACGGGCGCATGACGATGCGCGACCCGCGCATAAAGATTTCGTAACGGTGAGGCTTCGTCAGGCGGAGAAACGGTAGCCGACGCCCGGCTCTGTCACCACGTAGCGCTGCGAAGCCCCATCCGGTTCGATCTTTGCGCGCAGACGAGCGATGTGCGTGCGCAGAGGCTGCACGTCATCGACGTACTCAGGCCCCCACACCTCGCGCAGCAGGTCGCGGTGGGTCATCAGCCGTCCACGGTTACGGGCCAGCACGCGCAGCAGATCGAACTCGATCGGGGTCAGATGCACAGACTCGCCGGCCCGCGAGACCACGCGCGCTGCGAGGTCGATCTCCAGCTCTGCCGCGCGGATCGTCGGCTGCTCCTCCTCGCGCCGCACCCGGCGCAGCGCCGCCTGCAGGCGTGCGACCAGCTCGCGCGAACCGAAGGGCTTGGTGATGTAGTCGTCCGCGCCGGCCTGCAGAGCCCTGACCTTCTGCTCCTCCTCGCCTACTGCAGAAAGCACGAGGATCGGCATCTCGCTCCACTGGCGCAGCTGTCGGGTCACCTCCACCCCGTCAATGTCCGGCAGCATCAGATCGACGATCGCGGCCTCCGGAGGCCGCACCGCCGCGCGGTCGAGCGCCTCCGCGCCCGTTTCGGCGGGCACGACCTCATAGCCCTCGTCGCGCAGTACGACGCGCAGCGCCCGCAGAATCTGCGGCTCGTCGTCGACGACCAGGATGCGGCTCATCGGCTGCTCGACCGACCAATCGGCAGCGAGTCCTCCGCCGGCGCGCTGCGTGTCGGCTCGCTCAGTGGTAGCTCGAAGACGAAGCTGGTCCCCTGCCCCGGCAGCGACTCGGCGTGCAGCCGGCCGCCGTTGGCCTCGGTGAAGCCGCGTGCGATCGCCAGGCCCAGGCCAGAGCCGCGATGGCCGCCCTGAGCTGTACCCGCGCGGTAGAAGGGCTCGAAGACGCGCTCCAGCTGAGCGGGCGGAATTCCCGGCCCGCGGTCGACCACGCGCATGATCAGGCGATCGCCGCTGCCCTGCTCGCCGTCGATGCCTGCGCCGTCTCCGCGCTCGCCCGCATCATGCGTGCTCTGCTGTGCCGGCGTCCCCGTAAGCGTGCGCACCGCCCGCGCCCGCACCGAGACCGGGTGCCCGCCCGCGTGGCGCCGCGCGTTCTCCAGCACGTTCACGAACGCCCGCTCCAGCTGCACGGGGTCGGCCTTGACCATCGGCAGATCGCGGTCGATCGCAAGCACGAACTGATCGGACTTTGCGCCGATCTCCTGCAGTGCGCTCTGGATCAGCTCGTCGACCGCCGTCCACTGCGCTTGCGGCTCGGCCACGCCCGCTTCCAGTCGGGAAAGGTCGAGCAGGTTGTCGACCAGGCGCGAGAGGCGCCCGGCCTCCTGTTGGATGATCGCCGCCATCTCCAGGCGCTCCTGTTCTGAGAGCGTGGGCGAGGCGATCGCGTCGCTGGCCGTCGAGATCGCGGTCAGTGGAGAGCGCAGATCGTGGGAGACGGCCCGCAGCAGAGCGGTCTTGACGACGTCTGCGCGTCGCAGCGCCGCGTTCTCGACCACGTCGCCCAGCAGCGTTTCGCGCTCAAGCGCCGCGCTCAGCAGCGCCTCCAGCGAGGGCACGACGCGCTCCTGCAGGCGCCGCAGCCGCTCCTCGCCGGCATCCGCGGGCGCGATCAGCGTCCCGAGCCTGCGCCCCCCATCGCGCAGTGGAAAGGCGAGATGGCGTTCGTCGCCCTCGACAGTTCCGGTCTCGATCGTCACGGAGCTGAGGCCGAGCGCCTGCGCCAGCCTCGCCGCGGCGGCCGGAAGATCGACGCCGAGCGGGTTGCCACGCAGCAGCAGCCGCGCCATCTCGGCGGCCAGATCGGCCTCCCGCCTGCGCTCGATCGCCTCGCGCGCACGCGCACGCGTGATCTGAGCCACGGAGCTGACCATCCACGCGACGATCAGGAACGTGATCAGCGCAACCCAGTTGTCCGCGTTGCGAATCGTGAGCTGCCCTGTCGGCGGCAGGTGGAAGTAGTTGAACGCCAGCGCGCTGAGCACGCCCGTGGCCGCCCCCATCCATCCGCCCCAGCTGGCCGAGACGATCAGTATGGCCGGCAGGTAGACGACGCCCAGCGAGACCACCGGCGCGACGTGCTTGAGCGGATAGACGATCAGCGTGCATGCCGCGACCGCGACCAGCGCGACCAGCGCCCCCACGCGTCGCGGAGGGGGTTCCGATCCGAGCAGATAACCAAAGGGGCTGGCCACGATCTCAGCGTAAACGAGCAGCGAGCTCGACGCCGGCGAGCCGATCCACGGAAACCTGAGTCCAAACGGTGCAAAACCGCTTCAGCCCGATCGCGTGGCGGCCGAGGCATCTTCTATGAAGAAGATCTCCGTTGCGCTGCTGCTCGTGCTGCTGGTGCTGGGCGCCTGCCTGCCGGCCCTCGCGCAGGCCAGCAACGGGCGCTTTTCCGGCCAAAGCCGCGGCTTGATCCGATTCGACGCGGCCGACGGCGAAGGCGAAGAAGAAGGCGAAGAAGCGCAGGTAGCGGCGGAAGGCGAAGAAGAAAGCGAACAGGAAGCGCAAGCCGCAGAAGAAGCCGAAGAAGAAGGCGGAGCAAGCGTCTCCTCGCAAGCCCACCACGGCACCAGCCACAGGCGCTCATTGGCGCGACTGACCTCGCTCGTGCTCACGCACAACGGCCTCACCGCGGTGCGCCAGGGCCATCCGCAAACTTCGAGTATCTGCTTCAGCTATAAGCTCAGCGCGCCGGCGAAGGTGGCCGCGGTGCTCAGCACCCAGTCACGCGCAGCAGGACACGCCGGATGGCACACGGTCAGCCGCATCACGCTCTCCGGACGGCGCGGCTTCAACCTCGCCCACCTCAGCGGCCACATCGCGCTGACGGCGGGCTTCGACCGGCTGACGCTGACTCCCACGCAAGGCTCGCAGCGCACGATCGCCTTCCACGTCAGGTAGTACGGGCGCGCAGGCACCGCACTGCTCTAGCCGGCGGCGATCTTGCGCCCTAGAGTAGATGTGCTCGACATCCCGACAGCGAAGCGAGATGGAGGTGGGACAGATGCGCAAGATGGCTGATTGCCGGCGTTTCGAGAGCGAGAGCAAATGCTCTCTGACAATCATCGGCGAGGAAGACGAGGTGGTGAGCGCCGCCGCCCAGCATGCCGCTACGGTGCATGGGCATCAGGACACGCCCCAAACGAGGGAGCAAATCAGGGCGATTCTGGAGGCCGAGGAGGCCTACACGCCCGGCGCGCGGGAGCCCGAGCCTTTCCCGGGCTGATCCTCGCGTCAGTTGGCGAACGCTGGCACAGACCGCCAGCGCGGCTGCACTGAGTGCCGATCGGGGCCGCACGGAGAGAGCGGCCCCTTCAGGCTGATGTACCTCTGAGCAAGGCTTGAGCTCCCAGCACTCATTCATGCAGTGGCGCCGCGTCCCTGATCGCTGCGATCGCGGTCTCACGTCGCTCGTAGGCGTGCTCGAGATCGAAGCCTGCCAGCTCAAGCACGCGGCGCACGTTGGAGCCGGGCATGCTGACCACGCAGAGCAGCTGCCCGCGTCGGTGCAGCCCTTGGCCCAGATCGAAGATCAACCCAAGCGTCGAGCTGTCGATGTATGCCGTGGCGCTGAGGTCGAGGACGACGCCGAGCGTCTGGTTGGATGTGCCGAAGCTCACCTGCTTGAGGGCGCCGACGTTGGAGATGTCAAGCTCGCCGGCGACCGCGACGATCCTGACGCCGTCGTGATCGAGGATCTCGATCTTGGCCAGGCCCGTGGTCACGCCGCGAGTGGATCGCTCAGTGCTGCTCATCGTCGTTTTGCTCCTTGCGCATTCGCACCAGCGTCCCGGTGGACGTGTGCTCGATCTCAACGGCGTCCATCAGCTCGTCGATCATCCGCAGCCCCAGGCCGCGCCGTGAGCCGCGGGCAGGCCGCCAATGCCCGCTGTCTGAGATCTGGACGACGACCGCGCCGCAGCAGCGTTCGGCCAGAAGGCGAAACCTGTGCCCCGGCTCGGGCCCATAGGCGTGCTCGACGGCGTTGGCGCAGACCTCGCTGACCGCCAGCTTGATCGCGAACACGTCATCGCGTCCCTCGCCTGTGTCACCCAACCAGCGCTGCATCTGGTGTCTGGCGACCGCGACTGACTCGGGCTCGGCCGGCAGATCGACTTCGAGTCGGTCCGCCGCGCTCTGCAGCAGCTTGACCGCGAGCAACGCAACGTCATCCTGCAGGTCCTCCTCGCTGCGGGCGTGGGTCAGCACGTGCGAGCTCAGCTGCTCCAGGTCCGCTGGGCCCTCGCTCATCGCCGCTTGCAAGCGGGCGAGGCCGATGTCGATGCTCTCGCCGCGCCGCTCGACGAGCCCGTCGGTGTAGAGCAGCACGGTGCTGCCAGGCGAAAGCTCAGCGCTACCGACGTCGGAGCTCGTATGCCAGCCGACGCCAAGCGGCGGCATTGGCGAGATCTCCAGGAAGCGGGTGGCGCCCTGCGCATCGAGCAGCAGTGGGGGCAGATGGCCGGCGCTGGCAAAACGCAGATGGCGGCCATCGGCATCTATCACCATGTAGAGCACCGTCGCGACCATCTGTCCGCCGTGCGTACGCGCAACCAGCGAGTTCAGGCGCGTGAGCGCCGCCCCCGGCGAGTCGGGCTCTGTGATCGCATATGCGCGCAGCGCGGAGCGCAACTCACCCATCAGCGTTGCGGCGCGTATCCCATGTCCGACGACGTCGCCGATCACGAGCCCGATCTGTCCGCCGGGCAGCACGAGCGCGTCATACCAATCCCCTCCAACCTGGGCGGCGCGCTCCCCGGGGCGGTAACGTGCGGCCATCGCCAGCACCGGCACCTCCGGCAGCCGCTCGGGGAGCAGATGGCGTTGCAGCGTGCCGGCGATCGCCTCCGCCTCGGCGCGTGCGCGTGCCTCGCGCACCCGCTCGCGACGCTCGCGTTGCAGCTCGACGAAGACCGCGACCTTGCTGCGCAGGACGTCGGGATCGCATGGCTTGACCACGTAGTCGACAGCGCCGGCAGCGTAGGCGTGAAAGACCTGCTCGACGTCGGCGGTGTGAGCCGTGAGGAAGATGATCGGTATGTGGCGTGTGCGTGCGCGCGCGTTGATGTAGCGGGCGGTCTCCAGCCCGTCGAGACCCGGCATCCGCACATCGAGCAGGATGACGGCGAACTCCTCCCTCAGCAGGCTGCGCAGCGCCGCCTCGCCAGAGCTCACCGCGACCAGACGCTGGCCGAGCGGCTGCAGCACCGCCTGCAACGCGAGCAGGCCGTCTGGATCATCGTCGACCAACAGGATGCTCGCATCCTGCGCTGCTTCCAGTTCCGGCGATCGAGACTCCTGCTGCAGTGGTGCATGCATCGCAGGCGAGGGGAGACTCGGCGTTGCGTCCGGTGCTGCCGGTCCTATGAGGCTTGCAACCACGTCGCGATCAGCGACAGCAGCCGCTCAGGTTCAACCGGCTTGGTTATGTAGTCGGATGCCCCAGCCGAGAGGCTGCGCTCGCGATCTCCCTCCATCGCCTTGGCGGTAACCGCGATGATCGGCATCTCGTGCAGAGACGGAGTCTGCCTGATCGCCGCGATCGTCTCGTTGCCATCCATGCCGGGCATCATGATGTCCATCAGCACGATGTCCACGTCCTGATCGCGCTCCAGCGCTGCGAGCGCCTCCTTGCCGGTCTCACCGAAGAGGACCTCCATACCGCGATCCTCCAGCAGGCTGGCGAGCGCGAACAGGTTGCGCACGTCGTCATCCACGAGCAACGCCTTGCGGCCGCGCAACGCCTCCTGGGCGTGAGGGTCGCTCTCCAGACGCTGCACCCTCGCGCTCCAACCGCCCGCCGGCCTGATCGGCTGGCGCTGGAGCGCCATCGCGGCCTCCGCGGTCAGCTGCTCAGGCGACTGCACCACCTTGGCGAGGATTGCTGGGGCAAGCCGCCGCAGGCGCGCGCGCTCACGGTCGGTCAGAGGCTTGTCGGGGCAGAGGATGAACGTGCTCGCGTGCAGCCGCCTGTCGGCGCTCGATTGCGCAAGCAGTCTCAGCGCCGCGGTCTTCGCGATCCCAGCACCAAGCACCACGCAATCGAACGGCCGACCTGCGAGCGCCGCCTCCGCCTCCTCGATCGTCTCGACGCTACTCATCTGCACGCCGCCCGCCTCACCTCCAAGGCTGGAGATCGCCCGTCTTGCCTGCTCGCCCCGCTCAAGTACCAGCACCCGCCTCAGCGGACGCTCGAGGTCCGGGGAGGCGACGCCATGCGCGACTGCAGGCACCTCAGCGAGCAGTGCACCTGCCCCGCCCGACGTGCTCTGCACCTCCAGCGCGGGAGCCGGATGATCAGATGGCGCCGCGGCATTTCCGCCATTGCCGGCTCCACGCAGACGCGCCGGATCCTCTGGCTCCTCCGGCGAGCGCGCCAGCGCGCGCGCGTAGCTGATCGGCAGCACGAGCGCAAACGTGGTGCCCTTGCCGACAGCGCTGTCGACTCGAATCTCGCCGCCGAGCGCTCTGGCAAGCTCACGGCTGATCGATAGACCAAGGCCGGTGCCGCCGTACTTGCGGCTGGTGGTGCCATCGGCCTGCTGGAACGCCTCGAAGATCACCTGCAGCTTGTCCGGCGGGATGCCAACGCCCGTATCGGTGACCGCAAAGGAGACCCGCTCCTGCGGCAGCGGGCGGATCTCGAGCGTCACGCCGCCCGTCTCGGTGAACTTGAACGCGTTAGAGAGCAGGTTGCGCAGGATCTGCTCCAGGCGCTGCTCGTCGGTGATGATCCTCGCCGGCAGCTTCTCGCCCGCGGCGATCTGGAAGCCAAGGCCCTTGTCGGCTGCGATCGGATCGAAGGTGCGCGTGACGTAGGCCTGCACGTCGGCGAGGCTGACGAGATCTGGCAGGATCTCCATCTTGCCCGCTTCGATCTTGGAGAGATCGAGGATGTCGCTGATCAGCTGCAGCAGATCGGTGCCGGCGGAGTGGATCGTGCGCGCAAACTCGAGCTGCTTCTCGTCGAGGTTGCGACGCTCGTTTTCGAGCAGCAGCTTGGAGAGGATCAGCAGGCTGTTCAGCGGCGTGCGCAGCTCGTGGGACATGTTGGCCAGGAACTCCGACTTGTACTTCGATGAGAGCGCAAGTTGTGCCGCCTTCTCCTCCAGCCCCAGTCGCGCCATCTCGATCTCGCGGTTCTTGGTCTCGATGTCGAGGTTGCGCTCCTCCAGCAGCGCCGCCTTCTCCTGCAGCTCCTCGTTGGCGCTCTGCAGCTTCTCTCGCTGGGATTGCAGCAGCTCCTCGGATGCCTTCAACGACTGCGCCTGCTGCTCGAGCTCGGCGTTTGAGCGCTTGAGCTCATCCTGGCGGCTCTGTAGCTCCTCCTGGCGGCGCTGCAGCTCCTCGGACTGAGTCTGCAGCTCCTGGGTGAGCGACTGCGACTGCTGCAGCAGCTCCTCCGTGCGCATATTGGCCATGATCGTGTTGAGCACGACGCCGAGCGTCTCCATCAGCTGCTGCAGGAAGGTGCGGTGCACCTCGCTGTAGGATTTGAGCGAAGCGAGCTCGATTACGCCAAGCACCTGCTCCTCGAACAGGATCGGCATCACGATGATGTTCATGGGCACCGCGGCACCGAGCCCAGAGGTGACCTGTATATAGTCGGGCGGCGCCTCGGTGATGAGGATGCTCTTGTGCTCCACGGCGGCTTGGCCGACGAGACTCTCGCCCAGCTCGAAGGTGTTGCTGACGTTCTTTCTCTGCTGATAGCCGTAGCTTGCGATCAGGCGTAGGCGGATTTTGGAGTCCTCGTCCTCAGGCGATTCGGCGAGGAAGAAAGCACCGTGTTGCGCGGAAACGGTCGGCGTGAGCTCGGACATGATCAGCTGTGTGACTGTGCGCAGCTCGCGCTGGCCCTGCATCAGGCCCGATATCCGCGCGAGGTTGGTCTTCAGCCAGTCCTGCTCCTCGTTGCGGTTGGTAGTGTCGCGCAGGTTCGCGATCATCTGGTTGATGTTGTCCTTCAGCTCGGCGACCTCGCCCTGCGCCTCGACTGAGATCGAACGCGTGAGATCGCCCTGGGTGACAGCGGTCGAGACCTCGGCGATCGCGCGCACCTGAGTGGTGAGATTGCCGGCGAGCTGATTCACGTTCTCGGTGAGGCGCCGCCAAGTGCCGGACACTCCCTCGACCTCGGCCTGGCCGCCGAGCTTGCCCTCGGTACCGACCTCGCGCGCCACCCTTGTGACCTCGTCCGCGAAGGATGAGAGCTGGTCGACCATCGTGTTGATCGTGTTCTTCAACTCAAGGATCTCACCCTTCGCATCGACCGTGATCTTCTGCGTGAGATCGCCCTTCGCCACGGCGGTAGTCACCTGGGCGATGTTGCGGACCTGGTCGGTCAGGTTGGAAGCCATCAGGTTCACGTTCTCGGTCAGCCCGCGCCAGGTTCCCGAGACGTCTTCGACCTCGGCCTGACCGCCGAGCTTGCCCTCGGTACCCACCTCACGCGCCACCCTCGTAACCTCAGCGGCGAAGGAGCGCAGCTGCTCGACCATCATGTTGATCGTGTCCGCGAGCGCGGCGACCTCACCCTTCGCCTCCACGGTGATCTTCTGAGAGAGGTCCCCCTTCGCCACGGCGGTGGCAACCTGGGCGATGTTGCGGACCTGTTCAGTTAGGTTGGAGGCCATCAGGTTCACGTTCTCGGTCAGATCGCGCCAGGTGCCCGAGACGTCTTCGACCTCGGCCTGACCGCCGAGCTTGCCCTCGGTACCCACCTCACGCGCCACCCTCGTAACCTCGGCAGCAAACGAGCGCAGCTGCTCCACCATCGTGTTGATCGTGTCCGCGAGCGCGGCGACCTCACCCTTTGCCTCGACGGTGATCTTCTGAGAGAGGTCGCCCTGGGCGACGGCCGTAGTGACCTGCGCGATGTTGCGGACCTGGTCGGTGAGGTTGTTGGCCATGAAGTTCACGCTCTCGGTCAACCCACGCCAGGTGCCAGATACGCCCTTCACCTCGGCTTGGCCGCCGAGCTTGCCCTCGGTACCGACCTCGCGCGCGACTCGGGTGACCTCATCCGCGAACGAAGAGAGCTGATCGACCATCGTGTTGATGGTGTTCTTCAGCTCAAGAATCTCACCCTTGACGTCAACAGTGATCTTCTGAGAGAGATCGCCCTTGGCGACCGCCGTCGTGACCTGCGCGATGTTGCGAACCTGGTCGGTGAGGTTGGACGCCATGAAGTTCACCGAATCGGTCAGATCCTTCCAGGTACCCGAGACCCCCTTTACCTTCGCCTGACCGCCGAGCTTGCCCTCGGTACCCACCTCACGCGCCACCCTCGTGACCTCGTCCGCGAATGAGGAGAGCTGGTCGACCATCGTGTTGACGGTCGTGCCGATCCGCAGGAACTCGCCCTTCACCGGCTGACCCTCGATCTTCAAAGCCATCTTCTGGGACAGGTCGCCCTCGGCGACCGCGCCGATCACGCGGGCGACCTCGGTGGTGGGGCGCACGAGGTCATCGATCAGGGCATTGACGGAGTCGATGCTCGTGGCCCAGTCGCCGCTTGCGCCCACAACCGCCGCACGCTCGGTCATCCGCCCCTCGCGTCCGATAATGCGCCCTACGCGCACGAACTCCTTGGCCATCCGCCGGTTGGTGGCGGCGAGCTCGTTGAACTCCGTCACGATCTCGCCCAGCAGCCCGCGGCGGCGGGTGGTCAGTCGCGCAGAGAAGTCCCCGGCACGCGCTGCGCGCAGGGCGAGGAGCAGGTCTTCGAGCAGTGCCCGCTCAGCCTCGTCGAGGCTCTGACGCGCGGACCGATCGCTGCCGTGGCCGCTGCCCGGCAGCGCACCGTCGGGCTTCTCTCGAACCGCTGTGCTGCCTGCACGTGATGCCACTCCCAGGTGTCCTCTCTCCTGACGACGCTCGAACCTGTCCCTGCGGCGAAAGCGTCCGCGTCCACCATGAAGCCCCGGACCCGAACCGATCGGCTGCCGCCCCTCTACCCGCTTGCAAGGGGGTTCAAACTGGCGATTAGTGGCGCGGCAGTCAGGCGACCGGCAGCGACTTGGGCGCGCCAAACGCCGCAAGCCGCCCCGGCAACAGCACGCTGCCGTCCTGCTGCTGCCCATTCTCAAGCAGCGCCACGATCGTGCGTCCCACCGCCACGGCGGTGCCGTTGAGTGTGTGCAGCGTCTGCGGCGAGCCGCCGGCAGGTCGCATCCGGATCTCCAGGCGGCGCGCCTGATAATCGGTTGTGTTGGAGCAAGAGGTCAGCTCGCGATAGCGGCCCTGGCTCGGCATCCATGCCTCGCAGTCGAACTTCTTTGCGGCGGAGCCGCCAAGATCGTTGACGGCGATGTTCAGCACCCGGTAAGGGAGGCCCAGCTCGCTGAGGATCTCCTCCTCGATCGAGAGGATGCGCTCATGCTCTGCCGGCGAGTCCTCGGGCGGGACGAAGCTGAACATCTCCACCTTGTCGAACTGGTGCACCCTGAAGATCCCGCGAGTGTCCTTGCCGGCCGCGCCCGCCTCGCGTCGAAAGCACGGCGAGAAGCCGGCATAGCGCAGCGGCAGGCGGTCGACGTCGATTACCTCACCGTCGTGCAGTGAGGCCAGAGCGACCTCGGAGGTGCCCACCAGGTAGAGCTCGTCCTGATCCAGGGTGTAGATCTGCTGCTCGGTGTCGGGCAGAAAGCCCGTGCCGTACAGCGCGCGCTCGCGCACGAGCACGGGCGGGATCACCGGCGTGAAGCCGTGGCTCTGCAGCTTCTCCAGCGCGTAGCGCACGAGCGCGAGCTCGAGCATCACCAGCGCGCCCTTGAGGTAGGCAAATCGCGCGCCCGAAAGTTTGGCCCCACGCTCCATGTCGATCAGCGGGCCGGCGAGGTCGAGATGGTCGCGTGGCTCAAAGTCGAGGCTGCGCGGCTCGCCCACCAGGCGCACCACCTCGTCCTCGGGCCCTGAGGCCGCCGTCGGATCGGGCAGGTTGGGCAGCCGGGTCAGGCTATCGTCGAGCCTGGCTCTGGCCACCTCCGCCTGCTCAACCAGCGCCTTGACCTGTGCGCTCATCTGCTTGCTGGCCTCCAGCAACTCCGTGGCGTCCTGCCCGCTGCGCTTAGCCGCCGCCACCTGCCCAGCGGCCTCCTTCTGCTTGGCCCGCAGCTCCTCGGCGCTGCTGGTAGCCGCACGCCACTGCTGGTCGAGGCCGAGGATCTCATCCACCGCGCCGGCAAGCGCGGGGTCGCGCCGCGCGAGCGCCTGCTTAACCTGCTCTGGGTCCCGCCGGATCAGCCTGAGATCAAGCATCGGCCTGCGGGGGCGCGAACGCCAGCGCCCCTATTTAGAGGCTTCGGCGCTCTGCCCCGGTTCCTTGGGCGCCTTGGAGCCGGAGTATTTGGAGAGGAATTCGGCCACCTGCTGCGCCTGCTGGCCCACCACCACGTTCTCCGGCATGACGTCGCCGGAGAAGCCGCCGTTGCGAATCGCGTAAAGCACCTCTTCGACCGTCTCCCTGCGGTAGTTGAAGTTCGGCGCGTTGGTCTTGACGCGGTTCTGGATGCTGGTGGCCGAGCCCTCGGCGCCCACCACGCCGAGCGTGTGGCAGCCGGAGCAGTGGTCGCGGAAGATCACCGCGCCCGAGTAGTCCGGGTTGGACTTGGAGAGCGAGATGCCCTGGGTGCCGCAGGCAGAGATGCCGAGCGCGGCCAGCGGCAGCGCCAGCAGCGCGCCAAGCGCGCGCCTGCGCCTGTTGGATGCCGTGGTGGTGCGGGGGGCGGCGAGCATGCGAGCGGGGATATTACGGGACTGTCCCAGGGGCGTGCGCTCAGAACCCTCAGAGCCCGTGGGCCGTTTCCGCGGCGCGCAACGCGAGAAAGACCACCACGACCGCGGAGAGCGCCATCACGCCCATCTCGCGCCGCAGGATCGTGGTCACGATCAGGCGCTGCTCGTCCTGCGGCAGGCGCCCCACCGCCTGTGCGTTCTCCAGTTCCCGGCGATCGAGCACCGTCTGGGCCGAGGCGATCCGCAGCTGCTCGGCGATGAACGCGATCGCCAGCGGCAGCAGCGCATAGAGGTAGAAGAGTCGTTCGCTTGAGTAGTGGCCCGCGGCCGCGAGCACTCCGACCGCGACGGCGAGCAGCACCGCAGCCGCCTGGCCCACGCGCAGCAGGATCCAGAAGACCCTGCTCGACTCTCCCTGGCGCCAGCGCCAGCCGCCAAACAGCGCGGGGACGGCGTTCAGCGCCGCGACGAGAATCGCGCCGATCACGACGGCATGCGTCATGCGCGCCGTCCCCAAACCCCGCACGCGCGCGCAAATTCCGCGTAGCAGACAGGAGAGCTCGCGTCAATCGTCACTATGTAACACATTGGCACAAGGGTGATATAAAACAGCGGCTCGTGCTGCGCAGCTACCTTCCAGCAATCGTATTTCTCGCCCTTGGTGGTGCGGTTGCCGTTGCGTTCGCGACCTTGAACTCGAAGATCGGCCCACGCCGGGCGATTGCCCGCAAGCAGGCCCCGTATGAGTGCGGCCTGCCCTCGGAGGTCAAGCGCGGGATGCGCTTCGGGATCAGCTTCTACCTGATCGCGATGCTCTTCATTCTGTTCGACATCGAGGTCGTCTTCCTCTACCCGATCGCGGTTGACCTGCGCGCCTACGGCAGCTTCGCGCTGGCTGAGACGATCGTCTTCATCCTGCTCCTGTTCGCCGCCTTCGCCTACGTGTGGCGCAGAGGAGCGCTGCAATGGAAGTGAAGCGTCAGCCGCTCGGCGGCGGCAGAGCCGTGGACGCCGATCTGCTGCGCATCCGCCAGACCACAGCGCGCAGGCTGCTGCGCGGCGGCGATGTGGAGGGCCCCACGCCCGGCGCCCACCTGGAAGGCGAGCAGATCAAGACCGACGAGCTGGACGAAGAGGAGCTCGAGCGCTACGTCCACGAACGCGTCCTGACGACCACGCTGGACAAGGCGGTCGCCTGGGGGCGCTCCAACTCCTTCTTCCCCGCGACCTTCGGCCTTGCCTGCTGCGCGATCGAGATGATGTCGATCGTCGCCGCGCGCGTCGACGTGGCGCGCTTTGGCTACGAGGCCTTCCGCGCCTCCCCACGTCAGGCGGACCTGCTGATCCTCTCCGGCCGCGTCTCGATCAAGATGGCGCCGGTCGTGCGTCGCATCTACGACCAGATGCTGGAGCCGAAGTGGACGATCTCGATGGGCGCCTGCTGCTCCTCGATGGGCGTCTTTAACAACTACGCGCTCGTGCCGGCCGACAAGTTCATGCCGATCGACGTGCACGTGCCCGGGTGCCCACCGCGCCCGGAGGCGCTGATGCACGGCGTGCTGAAGCTGCGCAAGATGGTCCAGGAGGACCCCGACATGAGCTGGCGCAAGCGCTACGACGCGATCGGGACCGAGGAGGGGGCTACAGCTGTTTCAAGGGTGGCGCGAGCAGCAGATGCCTGACGCCACCGAGCTGGAGCTGATCGCACAGGAGCTTGCCGCCGTGCCCGAGGTCGGCGCCGAGGGCGTGCTTGAGAGCACGTTCTTCCGCGAGCACGCGGGCATCGAGATCGCGCCCGCCGCGATCCGCCCCACCCTCTCCAGGCTGCGCGCGCGGGGATACGGGTTTCTGTCGAGCGTCCACGGCGTGGACTACTACCCGCACGAGCCGCGGCTTGGAGTCCACTACGAGATGCTCGACATGGCCAACGTCGACCGGCTGACCGTGAAGGTGCGCGTGAGCACGGCGGACCCACACGTGGATTCGGTCGCCCCCGAATGGCCGACCGCCAACCATCAGGAGCGCGAGGTCTACGACATGTTCGGCGTGATCTTCGACGGGCATCCCGACCTGCGCCGGATCCTGATGCCCGAGGACTACGAGGGCTACCCGCAACGCCGCGACTTCCCGATCGGCGGGGAACCGGTGCTGTTCACCTTCAACGACGTGCCATTGACCGGAGCCTCGGAGTGAGCACGCCGGCAAAGTCCGCTTACCGCCAGATGGAGGAGAGCGTCACGCTCTCGCCGCTCGGCGAACCCGAGGCCGACCAGTCCGGCCTCTCGCTGGAGGATTGGGGCGGCGGCCACGAGAGCCAGGAGCTGCTAACGCTCAACATGGGTCCGCACCACCCCGCCACCCATGGGGTGCTGCGGCTGCTGATCACCCTCCAGGGCGAGATCGTGCGCGACATCAAGCCGATCATCGGCTACGTCCACACCGGCATCGAGAAGACCGCCGAGGACAAGGCCTACTGGAAGGTAATCCCGGTCCTGGAGCGGATGGACTACCTCTCCTACTTCTTCAACTCGATGGCCTTCTGCACCGCGGTGGAGACGATCGCCGAGGTGGAGGTGCCAAAGCGCGCCCAGTATCTGCGCGTGATCCACCTGGAGCTGAACAGGATCATGTCCCACCTGGTCTGGCTTGGGACCTCCGCGCTGGATCTCGGCGCGATCTCGATGTTCTGGTACTGCTTCCGCGAGCGCGAGCAGATCCTTGACCTCTTCGAGATGTCCGCCGGGCAGCGGATGCACACGCGATACTTCCAGGTCGGCGGCGTGATGGAGGACATCCCGCGCGGCTTCACCGAGAAGCTGAAGGCGTTCGTCGACGTGATGCCGGGGCGCACCGACCAGTACAACGCGCTGCTGCACAGCAACGAGATCGTGCTGCAGCGCCTGCGCGGGACCTGCGCGCTGGACGCAGAGAAACTGCTCGCCTACGGCGTCACCGGCCCGCTGCTGCGCTCCGCCGGCAATCCGTGGGACCTGCGCAAGGCGGCCCCCTACTCCTCATACGACGACTTCGACTTCAAGATCCCCGTCGGCACAGTGGGCGACAACTACGACCGCTTCGCCGTGCGGCTGGCCGAGATCTACGAGTCGGTGAAGATCATCGGCCAGGCGCTTGCGGGCCTGCCGGAGGGCCCCTACATCACCACCGACCGCAAGATCGCACTGCCGCCGCGACATGAGCTTGCGACCTCGATGGAGGCGCTGATCCACCACTTCAAGCTCGTCACCGAGGGCATGCGCGTGCCGCCGGGCGAGGTCTACTCCGCGATCGAGTCCCCGCGCGGCGAGGTCGGCTGCTTCGTGCGCTCCGACGGCTCCTCCAAGCCCGCGCGTGTGCACGTGCGCGACCCCAGCTTCGTCAACCTGCAGGCGCTCTCCGAGATGGCGGAGGGTTCCTACATCGCGGATCTGATCGCGACCCTGGCGATGCTCGACCCGGTTCTGGGAGGGATAGACAGATGAACGGGTTCGCTAGCGGCTGGGACCAAGCGACCGACCAGAACAAGCTGCCGGCCGAGATCCCCTCGCCTGAGCAGGTCGAGGTGCCCGCGGCGCTGCGGGCGGAGATCGAAGGGCACATGGAGCTCTATCCCGACCCGACCTCCGCGGCGCTGCCTGCACTTGCCGCCGCTCAGCGCGTGCACGGCTGGTGCTCGCCGCTTGCGATCGAGCAGGTCGCCTGCGTCATGCAGGTCACCCCTGCCTCGCTGGCGGCGGTGGCGACCTTCTACGACATGCTGGAGACCGAGCCGGTCGGCCGCCACTCGGTCTACGTCTGCACGAACATCTCCTGCTCGCTGCGCGGCGCGGACGAGCTGTTCGAGGCGATGAAGGAGGCGGCGCAGGGCGACGGTGAGATCAACGTACGCGCCTTCGAGTGCCTTGGCGCGTGCGACATCGCGCCGATGGCCTCGGTCGACGGGGTCTACGTCGGGCCGCTTGAGATCGAGGATCTGCCACAGCTTCTGGACGACGTCCGCAGCGGACGGCCGGTGCTGCCGGAGAAGCAGCTCGCGCGGATGCTGGTCGCAGATCCGAGCGCCAACTCTCAGCAGTACCCTTCCCACGCCGTGCAGACAGTTGACAGCCAGGGACAGGGAACATGAGCGCCGCCACAGCCGAGCGCAAGATGCTGCTGCTCAACGACATCGACGAGCCAGGGCTGGCCACACGCGAGGTCTACGAGCGCCGCGGCGGCTACCAGGCGCTGCGCAAGGCGCTCTCGATGGAGCCCGAGCAAGTGCTCTCCGAGTTGCAGGCGTCCGGGCTGCGCGGCCGCGGCGGCGCAGGCTTTGCGATGGGCACCAAGGTCTCCTTCCTCCCGAAGGGCGCGGCGCAGAAGTACCTGGTCTGCAACGCAGACGAGTCCGAGCCCGGCACCTTCAAGGACCGCGAGCTGATGCAGAAGAGCCCGCACATGCTGGTCGAGGGCATCGTGATCGCGACCTGGGCGGCCGGCATCTCCCGCGCCTTCATCTACATCCGCGGCGAGTACGTGCTGCAGGCCGACATCCTTGACGCGGCGGTCGCAGAAGCCAGGGAGGCGGGCTACATCGGCGAGAACATCCTTGGCTCGGGTCACACGCTTTCGCTGGTCGTCCATCGTGGCGCCGGCGCCTACATCTGCGGCGAGGAGACCGGGCTGCTCGACTCGCTGGAGGGCAAGCGCGGCAACCCGCGCCTGAAGCCTCCGTTCCCCGCGGTCAACGGCCTCTACCAGGGCCCGACGCTGATCAACAACGTCGAGACGCTTTCCACAGTCCCCACGATCGTGAATATGGGCGGCGAGAACTACGCCAGCATCGGCACCGAAACCTCCAAAGGCACGAAGGTCATCTCCATCTCCGGCCACGTCCAGCGGCCCGGTAACTACGAGATCGAGCTCGGCGTCTCCTCACGTGAGATCATCTACGACCTCGCAGGCGGCCCCGCCGACGGGCGGCAGGTCAAGTGCTGGTTCCCGGGCGGCTCCTCCTCCCCGGTGCTGACTGGCGATGACCTGGACATCCCCTACGACTTCGACTCGCTGGCCAAGGCCGGCACGATGCTCGGCTCCGGCGCGATCATCGTCGTCGACGACGCGACGCCGATCCTCGACGTGGCGATGAAGGTCGCGAAGTTCTACCGGCACGAGTCCTGCGGCAAGTGCACCCCTTGCCGGGAGGGCACCAACTGGACCGTGAAGATGCTCGAAAGGATCGCTTCCGGCGAGGCCACGCCGATGGACCTGGACATCATGGCCTCGGTCTGCACCAACATCATCGGCAACTGCCTGTGCGTGCTGGGCGACGCGATGGCGATGCCGATCGGCTCAATGATCGCGAAGTTCAGAGGCGAGTTCGAGCAGACGATCGAGCAGGCGCGGCTCGCAGCCGAGGGGGTGCTTGTCTGATGCCACGGCCGCAGCAGCGCATGATTACCTTCACGATCGACGGCCGCGAAGCGCAGGCTCCAGAGAATTCGATGCTGGTGGACGCCGCCAAGCACGGCGACGTCGAGATTCCGGTCTTCTGCTACGAGCCCAAGCTCGGCGGGCCGGTCGGCGCGTGCCGCATGTGCCTGGTTGAGATCGAGGGCATCCCGAAGCTGCAGCCCGGCTGCGCCACGCCGGTCAAGGACGGCATGGTCGTCAACACCCAGACCG
Source organism: Solirubrobacteraceae bacterium (assembly GCA_036008645.1). GTDB lineage: Bacteria > Actinomycetota > Thermoleophilia > Solirubrobacterales > Solirubrobacteraceae > Palsa-744. The sequence continues at coordinate 3,679 of DASYNI010000018.1, read as the reverse complement.
AGCGGGTCAAGGAGGCCCAGCGCGGCGTGGTGGAGTTCCTGCTGGTCAACCACCCGCTCGACTGTCCCGTCTGCGACAAGGGCGGCGAGTGCCCGCTGCAGGACATCAGCTTCGGCTGGGGCGGCGGCATCTCCCGCTTTGTGGAGCCCAAGCGCCATTTCGTAAAGCCAGTCGAGCTCTCCTCGAAGATCGCGATCGACCGCGAGCGCTGCATACTCTGCTACCGCTGCGTGCGCTTCTCCCAGGACGTATCCGAAGACGACCAGCTCGTGCTGCTGGAGCGCGGCGCGCACTCCTATGTGGCCACCTTCGACGGGCATCCCTACGAGGCGCCCTTCTCCGGCAACATCGTCGAGCTGTGCCCCGTCGGCGCGCTGACCGCGCTGCCCTACCGCTTCAAGGCCCGCCCGTGGGACATCGAGGACGCCGGCACCGTCTGCACGCTCTGCCCCTCTCAGTGCAATGTCACGCTCACGGTCCGGGACGAGAAGGTGCTCCGTGCGCTGGCGCGCGAGAACCCGGAGGTCGACGACGGCTGGCTTTGCAACCGCGGCCGCTTCGTGCGAGATGAGATTCACGGCCCGCAGCGGATCACGCAGCCGCTGATCCGGGACGGCGGCGTGCTGCGGCCGACCACCTGGGAGCGGGCGCTGGAAGAGGCCGCGAAAGCCCTGACACGCGCTGGGGAGCACACCGCGGCGCTGGTCGGCGGCCAGGCCACCAACGAGGAGGGCTTCCTGCTTGCACGCGCGCTGCGCGAGGGACTCGGCTCCCCGCACATCGATTCGCGCCCTGCGGGCGCGCTGCCGCTGGAGCTCCACCGCAGGCTCGCCGAGCCGGCGCTACAAGCGCAGGTATCGGACCTCGAGCACGCCCACGCGGTGCTGGTGCTCGACTGCGAGCCGGTGCGCGACATGCCGATCATCGACCTGCGTATCCGCAAGGGCGTGCGCCACAAAGGCGTAGCGCTGGCGGTCGCGACCAACAGCGAGGGACCGCTCGATCGCAGAGCAGAGCTGTCGGTCCGCTTCGCGCCCGGCATGGGCGCGGTGTTCGCACAGGCGCTGGCTGCCGCTCTGAGCGACGGCGGCGAGGTCGATCAGCTTGCGCAGCAGGCGGGCGCCGACCCGCAGGCGGTCCGTTCCCTGGCCACACTGCTTGCCGGCGCCGGCCAGGACGAGGGCGGTGCCGAGACGCAAGCGCCCGGCGAGGTCACGATCGTGTGGGGCGAACGACTGGCCGCAGGCGAGCATGGCGCCGCCGGAGCGCAAGCGCTGCTTGCGATCTCTGAGCGACTTGGCATCGGCGCCATATCGGGCGCAGGTCTGCTGGAAGTGCCCGCCGAGGCCAACGGCAGAGGTCTGCGCGAGGCGGGGGCGCTGCCCAACGCTGGGCCCGGGCTGCAGCCGCCGGCCGAGAGCGGCCTAGATGCGCAAAGCATCGCGACGGCGCTGGCCGCGGGCGAGCTGACTGCGCTGCACCTGCTGCAGTGCGACCCGCTCAGCGACGGCTACGACAGGGCCCTGTGGGAGCCGGCGCTGGAGCGCGCCACCACGGTGATAGCCCACGCGACCGCGCTGACCGAGGGCATCGCCGAGCACGCCAACGTCATCTTCCCCGCCGAGTCCCACGCCGAGAAGGAGGGCACAATCGTGCACCCCGACGGGCGCATCCAGCGCCTGCGGCCCGTGATCGGCAGGCAAGGAGAGACCCGCGCCGGATGGCTCGTGCTCGCCGACCTCGCACTCGCGCTCGGCCTCGACCTGGGCGTCGAGACCGGCCCGATGGCAACGGAGCAGCTTGCCGAGGCGGTCCCCTTCTACGCCGGGCTCACGCTGGAGGAGATCGGCGCCAAGGGCGTGCGCTGGCAGGACCGCGACTCCGCTTCCGGCCTGAACGCAGAGAGGGTGGCCGGCTGATGGCTCTCCCGCTCGCCGAGGTCGGCTACTACGAAGAATGGTGGGTGCAGATCCTGAAGGGGATCATCATCTTCGCCGTCGCGCTGCAGCTCGTGCCGATCGTGCTGATCGCCGAGCGCAAGCTGCTCGGACGCTTCCAGGGCCGCTATGGTCCCAACCGCGTCGGCCCCTACGGCCTGCTGCAGCCGCTCGCAGACATCGTCAAGCTGCTGACCAAGGAGCAGTTCCGGCCCAGCACCTCCGCCGGCCTGCTGTTCGCGCTGGCCCCCGGCATCTCGATCGTGACCGCCGTGGCGGCGTTCGCGATCATCCCGTTCGGCGACGTCCAGCACATCGGTGGCGAACGTGTCGGCCTCTACGGCATCGACGTCTCGATCGGTCCGCTATACCTGTTCGCTTTCGGCGCGATCGCCTTCTACGGGATCATGCTCGGTGGCTGGGCCTCGGGCTCCAAGTACTCCTTCCTGGGTGCGATGCGCGCCGCGGCGCAGCTGATCTCCTACGAGGTCTCTCAGGGCCTGGCGCTCGTGGGCGTGATCTTCACTGCGCAGACGCTCTCGCTCACCGGCATCGTTCACGCCCAGGGCGGCATGTGGTACATCGTGCCCCAGTTCGTCGGCTTCCTGATCTTCCTCACCGCGAGCTTCGCGGAGACCAACAGGGCGCCCTTCGATCTCACCGAGGCCGACGCGGAGCTCGTCGGCGGCTACAACACCGAGTTCGGCGGCGGCCGCTTCGCCTCCTACTACTTCGCCGAGTACCTGAACGTGCTCGTCGTCTCCGGGATCGTGACGACCGTCTTCCTCGGCGGCTGGCTGCTGCCGTTCGGCATCCACCCGCCCGGCTGGGTCGATCCGATTGTGGTGCTGGCGAAGATGAGCATCATCACCTTCTTCTTCATTTGGGTGAGGGCGACCCTGCCGCGCCTGCGCTACGACCAGCTGATGAGCTTCGGCTGGAAGGTGCTGCTGCCGCTGGCGACGCTGAACGCGCTGGTGACCGCGGTGATCGTGGTGGTGAGCCACAAATGACCTGGGACCCCGGCAAGGACGTCGTCTCGGTCCAGCGCGCACCGGCGCCCGGGCCTACGCGCAGCTTCTGGCGCACCTTCCGCGAGACGGTGCGCGGCCTTGGCACCACGATGGCCCGCTGGATCGAAGGTCCAGTCACGATCCAGTACCCCGAGGAGAAGGTGCCCGTCTACCCGCGCTTCCGCGGCCGCCACAAGCTGCACAGCTTCGAGGACACCGGCCTTGAGAAGTGCGTGGGCTGCTCGCTGTGCGCCGCCGCCTGCCCGGCGGACTGCATCCGCGTAGTGGCGGCAGAGAACACGCCTGAGCACCGCGTCTCGGCTGGCGAGCGCTATGCCGCGGTCTATGAGATCAACATGTCACGCTGCATCTTCTGCGGCTACTGCGAGGTCGCCTGCCCGTTCGACGCGATCACGATGGGTCACGACTACGAGCTGTCCGACTACACCCGCTCCGATCTGATCTTCACCAAGGAGATGCTGCTCGCCGAGGCGATCGAGCGGACGCCGCTGAGGGCCGAGGGGGAGTGAGCACCGACCCGTGAGCGCCGTGTTCTTCTTCATCGCCGCGATCGGGGCGATCAGCGGCGCGCTCGGAGTCGTAATGCTCCGCAATCCGTTCTACGCCGTGCTCGCGCTCGCCGGCCACCTGGTCAGCCTCGCCGGACTGTTCCTGCTGCTGCGGGCGGAGTTCGTCGCGTTCGCGCAGGTGATCGTCTACGCGGGCGCG
>DASYNI010000017.1:0-22257 GCA_036008645.1 Solirubrobacteraceae bacterium | reverse complement strand
GGCGGCGGTCGAGGAGCGGTTGATTGACTCCGGCCGGTTCGCGTATCGCCTGGACGGCGACAACCTGCGTCACGGGATCTGCGGCGATCTCGGCTTCACGCCCGAGGATCGCGACAGCAACGTCTGGCGCGTGGGTCAGGTGGCACGTCTGTTCGCCGACGCAGGCTCGATCGCGATCGTCTCGCTCGTCTCGCCCTACGTCGCCTGTCGGGAACGCGTGCGCGAGCTCCACGAACGCGACGGGCTCCCGTTCATGGAGGTCTTCCTCGACACCCCGCCGGGAGAGTGTGCAAGGCGCGACCCCAAGGGCCTCTACGCCAAGGCGCAGGCGGGCGAACTGGCCGGCCTGACCGGCTTCGACGACCCATACGAGCCGCCGCTCGCTGCGGAGCTCGTGATCACCCCGCACCTGTGCGTCGAGGACGCCGCCGAGGCCGTGCAGATCGCCCTCGAGGCGCGTCTGCAGCAACTGGCGTAGCCCCAACGCGGTGAGCGGCCCCCAGAGTGCCCGCCTGGACCGCGTAAGGCGTGCGCGGCGAGACCCCGACCTGGCGGTGATCGAAGGCTTCCACGCACTTAAGCACGCCCTGCGCTTCGATGCCGAGATCCTCGAGGCGCTCTGCACCGAGCCCGAGCAGCTGGACCGGCTGGCCGGCGAGCTCGCGCCCGATCTCGGCGGGCGCCTGCGCGCGCTCGCGCACCCGGTGGAGCCAGCGATTTTCGAGCAGATCGCGCCGCGCGCCGCGCGCACCGGCGTGATCGCGATCGCAAAGCGTCCCCATCGCGACCCGGACACGGTGCTGAGCGATCCCGACAGCGCCCCGATCGTCCTGCTGGAGCAGCCTCGCGACCTCAGCAACGTGGGCGCGTGCATCCGCGTCGCTGCGGCGGCACAGGCGGGCGGCCTGATCGTCACCGGCCGCCACGACCCGTGGCACGCAGACGCGATCCGCGGGGCGGCGGGCCTGCACTATGCGCTGCCGGTGCTCTGGTCTGTGGTCCTCCCCGCAAGCGATCGCCCACTCGTGGCGCTTGATCCCGAGGGGCAGGAGCTTGCCTTGCGCGAGCTGCCGCCAAGGGCGATGCTCGCGTTTGGCAGCGAGCGCCAGGGGCTCTCGGAGGAGCTGCTCGGCCGGGCGGATTACAGACTCCGGATTCCGATGCGCGCCGGCGTATCCAGCCTGAACCTCGCCACCTCGGTCGCCGCGGTGCTGTTCGCGAGTCGGCTGCTCGCGCAAGGCAAGGAAGACGAGATGAGCAGCCTCTAGTCGACTACGGCAGCGAGACGTGGACGCCGACCGAGCCAAGCGGTTCGAGTGAGACCGAGACCCCGACGCCAATCCCTTTGGATGTTTCGCTAGAGGAGGACGTCGATCCGGCGGAGCCTGGTGTGCCGGATCCGCTTGGCGTTTGCTGGCCTGAGCCGCTCCCGGCAGAGATCTGAACCCCTATCCCCGTGCCATGCCCCTCGGATTCGCTACCGGACGGCGTCGATGGGCTCTGCGGGCTCGCAGGCGCCGAGGCTGAGGCGCTGCCCCCGGAGGCCCCTGCTGTGCTGGTGGTCGACGGAGAGCCCGACGTGGTGGACTGCTCGCGTGGGCCAGGAGCAGACGACAGCGAATTGGTGGACGCCGGAGTCACACTCGACTGCGAAGTCGTCGAGGACTCAGACCGCATCTGCCCGGTTTTGAGGGCGGACGGTGAGTGATGGGCACCGGAATGCGGCGCGCCTGAAGCGCGTTGCCCGCCCACGCCAGCGTCGGCGGGCGCAGGTGCAGGCGTGCCCGCAGCCACAGCCATTGCCTGCGCTGCTGCAGCGTGATGGCGCGCGCGGAGACTGTGCGTGTCCTTCGACTGCGCGATCACCGCGCCAGTGATCGCCACACCGGCTGTGATCGCGGCAAGTCCGCCCTTCAGCGCCAGGCCGGCGATACCTGCCGCACCGCCGCCGGCACCAAGTTCGGCCATCCGTTCGCTGGGCGCGCCACCCTCCGCAGCCCTGCCCATGGCCCACGCCAGCAGCGGCGGCGGCGTGAGCGCGCTAATCCCTCTGCGCGCGCGGCCGAGCAGCCCGCGCACCGCACTGTCGGTGAACTCGAATGCATCTTCCGCCACCACCTTGGCTTTGTTTCCATTGCTCCTGTGCACGACGATGCCTTCGCGGCTGCGATCTGGCGTCATCGCCCTCAGCGCGCCGCGTAGGGCAAGCAGCTCGTCGGGCTTGGGAGCGCTGTCCACTGCCGCTCCGCTTTGCCGAGGCGCTCCGGGAGCCCCAGCGCCTCCCTCCCGTCCTGGCAATAAGCCGGTTATCTCAAGCTCCTCGACGGCTATCCAGTGGGCAATTCGGTGCAGCCAGGGCCGCAGCTCCCGCGGCTGAGCGCCTGCCTCGATGCCGCGCCAAGCCTCAGATAGCGCTCTGCGCACCACCTCCTGGGCCATCTCCTCCGAGAGGCAGAGCCCTCGGCAGTGGCGCAGCAACAGGCTGTGGTGGCGGCGGGCGAGCGTCTGCCAGGCGGTCTGCGAGCGATCTCGGGCAAGCTCCAGCAACTTCTCGTCGGATTGGCTGCCCAGCAGCCGGGTCTTGATCGCGGTGCTCATGACGAAGTTGCGGCCTCGGTCCAGCATCGGCAGTTTATGTCATTTATTAGACACCCTTGCCGGCGTAAGCACCCTCTGCCAGCATTCACTTCTCGGCACAGCGTGCACGGCGGGCGCCTATGCCGAGCAGCTGCGCCTCGATCATCCGTCCATGATCCACCGGCGGTGGCATCAGCGCGCGCAAGCGCACGCCCGTCTCAGGGAGCGCGGCATATCCCTCTCCCTTACAGATTCTGCACCCGCGTCTGGTTGCTTGACAAAGTCTCAAACATTGTCTAGATTGACCGCAACCGTCGCTCGACGGCCAAAGCGACCCCGAGGAGGACGCACATGGCATCCGCAACAGGCCACCCCGGCCTCGCCGGGCAGCCCGACACGCTGAAGGACGCGCCGGCATGGCGCGACAGCAAGCGCTACGCCTGGCTCTTGGGGCTGGTCGTGCCGCTGCTGCCATTCATCGCTTGGGGGCTCGTGCACGCCACCGGCCTCGCCGTCTTCTGGTTCATGGGGCCGATGCTCGTTTTCGGCCTCTTCCCGCTGATCGACGTGCTGCGCGGGACCGACCCGAGCAACCCGCCGGATGAGGTGATCAAGTGGCTTGAGCAGGATCGCTACTACCGCTGGTGCACCTACGCGTTCCTGCCCGTCCAGTACGCGGGGCTGATCTTCGCCTGCTGGCTGTGGACCTACGGCGGGCTCTCCACGCTGGACTCGATCGGCCTTGCGCTCACGGTCGCAATGGTCAGCGGAATCGCTATAAACACCGCGCATGAGCTTGGCCACAAGCGCGCCCGCCTAGAGCGCTGGCTGAGCAAGGTCGCGCTCGCGCAGAGCGGCTATGGCCACTTCTTCATCGAGCACAACCGCGGCCACCACGTCAGGGTCGCCACCCCCGAGGACCCTGCAAGCGCGCGCTTCGGCGAGAGCTTCTACGCCTTCCTGCCGCGCACCGTGAGCGGCAGCCTGAGCTCGGCCTGGCACCTGGAGCGCGAGCGGCTTTCGCGTTGCAAACAGTCCACGATCTCCATCCACAACGACATCCTCCAGGCGTGGGCGATGAGCGTGGTCCTGTTCGGCGCGCTGATCGCCGTCTTCGGCGTCGGCGTGGCGCCCTATCTGGCGATCCAGGCCGTGATCGGCTTCTGCCTGCTGGAGGTCGTCAACTATCTCGAGCACTACGGCCTGCTGCGCCAGCGCCGGGAGGACGGCCGCTACGAGCGCACCCGCCCCGAGCACAGCTGGAACTCCAACAACGTGGCCTCCAACCTGCTGCTCTACCACCTCCAGCGCCACTCCGACCATCACGCAAACCCGACCCGCCGCTACCAGGCACTTCGCCACGTCGACGAGGCGCCGCAGCTGCCCACCGGCTACGCGGGCATGATCGTGCTGGCGGCGATCCCCCCGCTCTGGCGGGCGACCATGGACAGGCGCGTGGTCGCGCACTACGAAGGAGACCTCACCAGAGCCAACATCTCGCCACGGGCGCGCAAGCGCGTGCTGGCCAGATACGGGACGGCGGCAGGGCAGGCATGAGCCGCTTCGTCTGCCCCTCCTGCGGCTACCTCTACGACGAGGCCACAGGCAACCCCCACGAGGGCTTCCTCTCCGGCACTCCCTGGAGCGAGGTCCCCGACGACTGGGCCTGCCCAGACTGCGGCGTGCGCGACAAGGTTGACTTCGAGCCCGCGGGAGACCAGGCGCAAGCATGAGCGCCGTCCCCTACCGCGAGGCCGCCCGGCAGCTGCTGCGCCAGACGCTGCTGGACGCGACGCGCAGCCTGCTGGAGGAGCGGCCGTGGGCGCAGATCACGATGGCCGACATCGCCAGCCGCGCGGGCGTCAGCAGGCAGACGCTCTACAACGAGCTTGGCTCCCGAGATCAGCTCGCGCAGGCGTTCGTGCTCAGAGAGGCCGAGGGCTTCATCGAGGCGGTGCGGCAGGCAATCGAGGCTCACCTCGACGATCCCACGGCGGCGCTGGCGGCGGCGCTGCAGCTGTTCCTGGACACAGCCGGCATGGACCCGATGGTGGGGATGCTGCTCGACGACGACGGGACCGGCGGGCTACTGCCGTTGATCACCACGCGCAGCCGCCCGGTGCTCGATTGGGCGGCAGCGCAGATCGCGCAGGCGATCTCAGAGGGCTGGCCGGCGGCGGCCCCCGACGATGCGCTGCTACTGGCACAAACGCTCGTACGGCTTGCGATCAGCTACCTGACCGTGCCGACCTTCCCGTCCGGACAGGCCACGCAGGACGCCGTGCGGCTGCTGGCGCCGTTCATCGAGCAATCGGTCCTGTCGGCGTACGCGAAGCCGCGATAGGCTCGCGCCCCCACGTCGAGGAGGGACCGGATGGACTTCGAGCACTCGCAGCGCACGAAGACGCTGCTTGCGCGTCTTGACGCATTCATCGAGCAGGAGATCGCCCCCAGGGAGGAGCCCTACCACCGTCAGCTGCTTTCAGGCGAGGATCCCTGGGTCGTGCTGCCCGTCATCGACGAGCTGAAGGCCAAGGCGAGAGAGCAGGGGCTATGGAACCTGTTTCTGCCCGACGAGGAGCATGGCGCTGGCCTTGGCAACGTGCAGTACGCGCCGCTGGCAGAGCGGATGGGACGCTCGATCATCGCCAGCGAGGTCTGCAACTGTAACGCGCCGGACACCGGCAACATGGAGGTGCTCTGGCACTTCGGCTCGCAGGAGCAGAAGCAGCGTTGGCTTGCGCCGCTGCTGGCCGGCGAGATCCGCTCCGCCTTCTGCATGACAGAGCCCGATGTCGCCTCCTCGGATGCGACCAACATGCAGGCCACAGCCAGGATCGAGGGAGAGGAAGTCCTGCTCGACGGGCGCAAGTGGTGGAGCACCGGCGTCGGGCACCCGCGATGCGAGGCGCTGATCTTCATGGGCCTCACCGACCCGCAGGCCGACCGCTACCACCAGCATTCGATGGTGCTCGTGCCCCGAGAGACGCCCGGCGTGAAGGTCGAGCGAATGCTGCCGGCGATGGGCTTTTTGGACGCGCCGGGCGGTCATGGCGAAGTCTCCTTCACCGACGTGCGCCTGCCGCTCTCGGCGATCATCGGCGGCCCCGGGCAGGCATTTGCGATCGCGCAGGCGCGGCTTGGTCCCGGGCGAGTGCACCACTGCATGCGGCTGATCGGGATGGCCGAGATGGTGCTCGGCCTCGCGTGTGAGCGTGCAACCGAGAGGGTCGCCTTCGGCAAGCCGCTCGCCAACCTCGGAGGCAACCGCGAACGGATCGCCGATGCGCGGATCGCGATCGACCAGGCACGCCTGCACGTCCTGCACGCCGCATGGCTGCTGGACAAAGGCTCCCCTGCCGCGCTTGGCGCCGTCTCCCAGATCAAGGTCGCCACGCCAAACATGGCCCAGGGCGTCGTGGACATGGCGATCCAGCTGCACGGCGGCGGCGGGCTTTCCAACGACCTCCCGCTGGCTGCGGCGTGGACGGTGGCCAGGGCACTGCGGCTGGCAGATGGCCCCGACGAGGTCCATCGCGGCGTGATCGCGCGGCTGGAGCTGGCCGCCTACGGCAAGGGCAAGTGGTCCGGCGGCTGAGCGCTCGAGAGCGCCTTGCGCCCCCCGCCTCTGCGCGACCATGACCAGCCCAGCTGGATCGCGACAAACCACAGCAGCCCCGCAAGGCAGAGCACCAGCGCGACGAAGAAGTTCAGGCGCAGCCCGAGGATGTATTTCGAGTAGTCGATCCGGATCGTCTCCTCAAAGATGCGAAAGCCAGAGTAGCCGGCCACGTAGAGTGCAAACAGGCCCGGCGGCTTGATCCGAGCACGCTTGCCAAGCTTTACGAGCGCGACCGCGAGCAACAGGTTCCAGATGATCTCGTAGAGGAAGGTTGGCTGGAAGGTGGCGTAGCTGCCGTACCCCGCGGGCCGGTGCGCGGCAGCGATTTCCAGCGCCCACGGCAGTTTGCTCGGCAGCCCGAAGAGCTCCTGATTGAAGTAGTTGCCCACCCTGCCGATCGCCTGCGCGACTAGCAACGCCGGCGCGGCCGCGTCCATGAAGCGCGGCACGTCGGCGTCGTGGCGGTGCACGCGCCAGATGCCGACCGCGGCGCCAAGCGCGATCCCGCCCCAGATGCCAAGTCCGCCGTCCCAGATCGCAAACGGACCCCACCAGTGGTTTGGCATCTGGCTCGGCGTCGTGATCACGAAGTAGAGCCGCCCCCCGATCAGGCCCGCGGGAAAACCCCACAGCGCCACGTCGTAGACGAGATCGCGGTGCCCGCCGATCGCCTCCCAGCGCCTGACGGTGATGATGATCGCGGCCGTGACTGCGACGACATAGGCCAGGCCGTAGGCGTGGATGAACAGCGGCCCGATGTAGAAGCCGTTATCAGGCGGGCTTGGGATGTAAGCGAGAAGCACCGAGAACATGTTTGCAGCGGCAGCGCCGGCTCACGACAGCTCGCCCTGCCAAGCGCGATGCTATTAGCTGAGCGCTCACATCGAGCACGCATCCGGCACGTAGAGAGGCAGAGGCATGGACCAGAAGCGCTTCACGGAAGTCGATGAGTACCTGACCGACACGCTGCACCTGGAGGATGAGCCGCTGCGGCATGCAGCGCAGCGGGCGCAGGAAGACGGACTGCCGCCGATCGCGGTCACGCCCGCACAGGGCAAGCTGCTGCAGCTGATCGCCCAGATCCACGGCGCGCGACGGATTCTCGAGCTGGGCGTGCTCGGCGGCTACAGCACGATCTTTCTCGCCAGGGCGCTGCCACCCGATGGCCGCCTGATCAGCCTCGAGCTGCAGGAGAGCTACGCGCAGACGGCGCGTGCGAGTATCGCGGCCGCTGGCCTGTCCGACCGTGTGGAAGTGAGAGTGGGCCCGGCGCTGGAGGGGATGCAGGCGCTGCAGGCAGAGGGCGCGGAGCCGTTCGACCTCACGTTCATCGACGCCGACAAGCCAGCCACGCCCGAGTACTTCGAGCATGCGCTTGCACTCTCACGCCCCGGCGCCCTGATCATCTCCGACAATGTCGTGCGTCACGGCGAGCTCGCCGACCCCGACACCGCCGATGCGGGCGCGCAAGGGATGCGCCGCTTCCACGAGTTGCTGGCCGCAGAGCCGCGCGTCAGCGCCACCACGATCCAGACCGTCGGCGCCAAGGGCTACGACGGCTTCACGCTCGCGCTCGTAACTGGATGACCGACAGGACGATCGGCTTCATCGGCCTTGGCGTGATGGGCACGCCAATGGCGCGCAACCTGATAAGAGCGGGCTACTCGCTAGTCGTGCACAACCGCACGCCCGCCAAGGCGCAGACGCTTGCGCAGCTCGGCGCACGGGTGGCCGGGAGCCCGCAGGAGGTCGCACAGCTCAGCGAGGTCGCGATCACGATGGTGCCCGACTCGCCCGACGTCGAACACGTCTACGTTGCTGAGGAGGGCCTGCTCGCGGGCGCGACGCCCGGTCAGCTCTTCATCGACATGAGCTCGATCGAGGCGCAGGTCGCGCGCAGCCTGGCCGCCCTCGCCGGCGAGCTTGGCGTGCAGACGCTCGACGCGCCAGTCTCGGGAGCGGACGTGGGCGCGCAGGAAGGCACGCTCTCGATCATGGTCGGCGGGGAGTCCGAGGCGTTTGAGCGGGCGCTGCCGATCCTACGCTGCCTCGGGCGCACGATCGTGCACGTGGGTAGCGCGGGCGCAGGCCAGATCGCCAAGGCGTGCAACCAGGTACTGATCGCCGGCACGATCGAGGCGGTCAGCGAAGCACTCGTGCTCGGCTCCAAGGCAGGCGTCGACCCGCAGGCGCTCCTGCAGGCGCTGAGCGGCGGGCTCGCCGCCAGCAGAGTGCTCGAGCTCAAGAGCGAGAAGATGCTGACCCACCGCTTCACCCCCGGCTTTCGGGCCAGCCTCCACCACAAGGACCTGCGCAACGCGCTGGCCGCCGCCGGCCAGCTCGGCGTTCCGCTCCCCGGCGCGCAGACCGCGGATGAGTTGCTGGAAGAGCTGATCGCCGAAGGACTCGGCAACGAGGACCACTCGGCGATGCTGCGCCGGATCGAGGCGCGCGCCGGGCACCGGGTCGGCGAGCAGCCGCCGGGTGAGCGCTGAGCGCCCGACTCAGACGCTCTGCAGCGTCGGCCGCTGCGCGAGCTTTGCGGCGGTCTTGACCGCCACCGTCAATGTCTGCAGGTCATAGGCGCCGTGGTGGCGGCGGCCGTTGATGAAGAAGGAGGGGGTGCCAGAGACGCCGCTGGAATCGGCGCTGGCGACGTCGGCGCTGACCCGTTTTTTGTATCTGCGATCGTGCAGGTCGGACTCGAAGCGGTCCAAGTCGAGACTGAGCCCAATCGCATACTCGCGCAGGTCGCGCGGTCGCAGATCCCCCTGGTGCTCGAAGAGCAGGTCGTGCATCTCCCAGAAACGGCCCTGGGCGCCCGCGGCCTCAGCGGCCTCGGCCGCCAGCTGCGCGAAGGGATGCACGTCGCTCAGCGGCAGATGACGAAAGACGTAGCGCAGCTCATCGCCCTCGGCGGCAAGCAGCTCCCTTACGGCAGGCTCGGCGCGCCCGCAGAATGGGCATTCAAAGTCGGCGTACTCGACAAGCGTGACCAGGGCGTCGTCATGGCCACGGACGTGGTCGCGCTCCGGGTCCACGTCGTCTGAGAGATCGACAAGCTGGGCAGCCGTGCGCTGCAGCTGGCGGATGCGCACCTGGGTTGGCAGCATCGCCGTCACCGCAAAGATCGCAAACGCAAGCAGCGGCGAGAGCAGCACGGCAGCCAGCAGCCCGAGCTGGGCCTGCTCGAACAGCGTGGGCCCAAACGCGCGGCCCGCGACCAGCAGCGAGACGGTGAAGCCGACGCCCGCCACCGCCCCGGTGCCGGCGAGGCCGGGCCAGGTCACCGTCAGCTTGCCGGCACCGAAGACCTTGCGACTGGCCAGCCAGGACGCGCCAAGGATGCCAAGCGGCTTGCCCAGCAGGTAGGCGAGCAGGATGCCGATGCTCACGGCCGAGGTGGCGGCAGCGCTCAGCACCGCACCGGTGATGTGCACCCCCATGTTCGCCAGCGCGAACAGCGGCACGATCAGAAAGCCCGACCACGGGTGCAGGCGATGCTGGAGCTGCTCGTTGGGCGAGATCGCCTCACCGAGGCCGCGCTGCGCCGAGCGCGCGAGCTCCGGCGTTGGCTGCTCACGGAATGCGCGCGTCAGCTCGATCGCGTGCTCCAGGTCGCTGCGCGCGGGCGGGTAGGCGCTTGTGACCAGACCGATCGCAAGCCCTGCGATCACCGGGTCGATGCCAGACTTGAACATCGCCAGCCAAATCCCGACCCCGACCGCCACCGAGGCGGGCCCGCGGCCTCGCTGCAGGTAACGCAGCAGGATCAGCACGCCGAAGAGCCCGACCGCGACCAGCAGCGCGGCGAGCGAAACCTTGTGCGAGTAGGCAAACGCGATCACACCCAGGCCGGCGAGATCGTCAATCACGACTGCCGTCAGCAGGAACACGCGCAGGCGCGCGCCCCCAGGCGGCCCCACGAGCGAAAGCGCGCCAAGCGCCAGCGCGGTGTCCGTCGACATCGCCACGCCCCAGCCACTGGCCCCCGCACCGCCGGCGTTCAGAGCAAGGAACACTCCAACCGCGGCCGCCATCCCACCGAACGCCGCCAGCACTGGGATCGCGATCCGCCGCCGCTCGCGCAGATCCCCAAGCGCCAGCTCACGCGTGGCCTCCAGGCCGACGACCAGGAAGAACAGCGTCATCAGCCCTTCGTTGACCCAGGAGCGCAGATCGGCCGAGAGCACGTGGCCGCCGAGCCGGATCGCGAGCGTGGTGTGCCAGAAGCGCTCATAGGTGTGCCACCAAGGCAGGTTCGCCCATATCAGTGCGGCCGCGATCGCGGCCACGAGCACAGCCGCGCCGCCGGTCTCGGTGGAGAGAAAGTCGCGCACGGGTGCGCCGAGGTTGCGCGCCCAGGCGGTGCGTTCGGGACGGGACGCGGCGGCATCGCTCGCCATCGCGCTGAGTATGCCGCGCTTGAGGCGCGGCGGCGACTCAGGAGGAGCCGCAGCCGCGCATCGACGCTTCATGCAGGGGCGTAAAGCCGGAGCCCCCGGAGACGGAGACCCACAGCTCGACCTTGCCGGGCGCGACCGGCATGACTTCCTCCACCAGATCGCTCGACGGCGCGCGGCTGCCCGTAGTCGATGAGCCGCTTCCCATCAGCCGCCAGCCCACCACGCCGAGCTTCTTGCCTGCCAGCGCCGGCAGTACCTTCGCGACACTCGCCCCCTGCAGCCCGCTGCAGTGCAGCGCTTCGCCGGGCGCAAAGGCGCCACCGATCGGGGTGCTCGCGTAGCTTTCGCCACGGCGGGCCGGGCGACCGATGTACACCAAGCCGCTGCCGGTGAAGCCACGAGCCACCTTCACGCCGACAGTGCATGGCCCGTTCACACAGTGGCCTTCCTGCAGCGGCTGCACGCCGTCCGCAGGTTCGCTTTGGTACTCCAGGACATTGCCCACCGATCCCGCGGGCACCGGCAGCAGGCGCAGAGTGACGTGGAGATGATTCTCCGCCAGCTCGCGACTGAACTCCCTGACGCTCGCGTAGGAGTTCACGATCCTGGCGATCACGTAGCCATTCTTTTCGCTGAACGACAGCGCGTAGGCGGTTGGAGCCGATGAGGAGGCAAGCGAGATCGCTATCGCCACGGCCAGGCTCACAGCGGCGGCAGCGGCCACCGCGAGGCCGATCGCTCCTCTCCCCGACGCCCGCGCCCGCCGCCATTGCGTGGCCGAGATCCGCTCAGCTCCTCCGCGCTTTGCGCCCATTTCCAGGACGCGCGCGAGCTCATCCTCGCGCAGCGGGTCCAGATCGCGCAGCAAAGTACTCAGGTGGTCGGTCATCGTGTTTCTCCTGGCATCGGCGAAGGGGTCGAGAATGCATTTGCCTCATGTCCGTCAAGTGGCACGCGTGTCGGGGTCGGCCACTGTCCCGCCTGCTCCAGCTCGCGCTGCAGCGCACGCCTGGCACGGTGCAGGCGGATCTTCGCTGCGTTCTCTGAGCAGCGAAGGACGACGGAGAGCTCGGCGTTGGAGAGTCCCTCCCAAGCCACCAGCCCGAGAAGGTCGCGCTGCTGCTCGGGCAGACGCGCCAGTGCCGTTCTGGCAAGATCCAGCTCCCCCGCACGCTCCTCAGTCGCGGTCTGCGCGCCGGCGGGCTCGGTCTTCAGACGCAGCGACAGTCGCAAGCGCCGGCGCTCGCTACGCCGCTGATTGGCAAGCACCCGACGCGCGGTGCCGAACAACCAGAGCGTGGCATCGTGGCCGGCCGGGACCTGTCGGATGCGCCGCCAGGCGACCGAGAAGGTCTCCGCCACGGCATCGGCCGCATCCTCGGGACTCGCAGCGCGCCGCAGTGCGTAGGCGGCCAGTGTGGCGTGGTTTGCCTCATAGATCTCCCGCAAGCGTTGGCGCAGCGCGGCATCTGGATCGCGATCGTCGTTCAAAAGCTCACTCCTTTCAGCCGCATATGTCCGGCTGTGCACAACAGTTTCGCGGCGGGCGCACCACCCGCCACCACGTCTGCGCCACGAACGTCATATCGTTCTCGCGCGATGGCCTACCACCCACCCCAGTCCATCCTCGAGGCATACGCCGACGTGCTGGTCAACTTCGCGCTCGGCAGCGGCAGCGGCGTGAACAAGGGCGATGTCGTGCGAGTAGTCGCTCCCGAGGCCGCCAAGCCACTCTACGTCGAGCTGCGCAAGGCTGTGCTGCGCGCGGGCGCGCATCCGATCGGCAGCTACCTGCCAAGCGACGATCAGCAGTTCAATCTCTCGCGCGACTTCTTCGAGCTCGCCGATGACTCCCAGATCGACTTCTTTGCCGCTAAATACATGCGCGGGTTGGTGGACGAAATCGACCATCAGGTCTCGATTCTCTGCGACACCGACATGCACGCGCTGGAGGGCGTCGACCCCGCGCGGATCATGCGCGTGGGCAAGGCGATGAAGCCGTGGATGGACTGGCGCACCGAGAAGGAGAACGCCGGCAACTTCACTTGGACGCTCGCGCTCTATGGCACGCCTGCGATGGCTGCAGAGGCGAAACTCTCCGAGCAGGAGTACTGGGAGCAGATCATCGGCGCCTGCTTCCTTGACGAGCAGGACCCAATCGCGCGCTGGAAGCAGGTCAGCGGCCAGATCAACGACTACGTGCAGCGCCTGAACGCCCTGGACATCGATCGCCTGCATGTCGTGGGAGCAGACGCGGACCTCTGGATCACGCTCGGCGAGCGGCGCCAATGGGTCGGCGGCAGCGGCCGCAACATCCCCAGCTTCGAGATCTTCACCAGCCCCGACTGGCGCGGCACTGAGGGCTGGATCGCCTTCAACCAGCCGCTCTACCGCTACGGCAACCTGATCACCGGCATCCGCCTGGAGTTCGCCGACGGGCACGTCGTGAAAGCCAGCGCGGACACCAACGAGAAGGTGCTGACCGAGATGATCGCGACCGAGAACGCGGACAAGGTGGGCGAGTACTCGCTGACCGACAAGCGCTTCTCGCGGATCACGAAGTTCATGGCCGAGACGCTCTTCGACGAGAACGTCGGCGGCCCGTTCGGCAACACCCACCTGGCGGTCGGCAAGTCCTACCACGACTGCTACGCGGGGGAACCGGCCGGGATTGCCGCAGCCGAGTGGGAGCGCCTTGGCTTCAACGAGTCGAGCGTCCACACCGACATTGTCTCCACCGCCGATCGGACGGTCACCGCGACCCTGAAAGACGGCAGCGAACGCGTGATCTATCGCGACGGGCAGTTCCAGCTGGACTGACGAGGGCGCGAGCTAAGCGCCCTCAGCAAGGCATCAGCTCCCGGAGCTCGGCCGAGGCGCCGGACGCGACCCGCCTCTTCCCTCTTCGATGCCGATCGAGGTGGAGGGGGGTTTGATCTGCTCAGGAGGTAGCGGTCGTGGTGCCATCAGGGCTCAGTCTATCGCCAGCGCAGCCAACCAAGCGAGCGTCTGCATGACCATCAGCACGCCCAGTGCACCTGAGAGCAACGACATCACACGCACCTTTTGCGTGTTCTCTTCCCTCAGCCGCTGGTAGCCGAAGCCAGCCGCCGCCAGCCAGCCGAGCGTGTCGTGCTCAGCTTCGGCGCTCGCCTCGTCGTATAGCTCCTCGTAAAGCTCGCCTGCGTCCACCGCAAACTTCAGACGCCATGGAGCAAGCAGCACCGCAGCGGCCACAAGCCCGAGCACTAGCGCAACTAGCGCCACCCAACCAAGGGCGTCGAGTCCTTGAGCGCGAACCGTAGTGGCACCCAGAAATGACGCCACGAGCGCGTGCGCGGCGAGCAGCGTGCCAGTCCGCTGTCGCACCCCGGCGACCACCGACTCCTGGTCGGCAAGGGCCGACCTACCGGCCTCGTAGGTGATCTCCTCGAGCGTGCGCAGATGCAGAACAGTACGAACGCTCGCGGACGTACCTTTTGTGGTCTTCTTATCTGGGGCGACGGGCGCTCAGACCACCGGCGGAGGATGACCCTCCGCGCTGCCGGCCAGCTCCGGGTCCCATTCGCAGACCGAGCAGGCGTGCATGAAGACCGAGCGCGCGAAGCCCAAAGCAAAGGCGTGAGGGTCGGCGGCGGCGCAGACGTCCTCCCAGTCGAGGATGTACTCGCCAAGCGTCTCCTCGAAGCGTGCCTGCTCGGGCTGCACGCTCGCGGAGACAAAGCCCTCGCGGGCCGGGTGCGCGTAGGCATAGAAGGCGGCTTTCTCGTAGCGAGCGTCGCCCGGCCACCAGCCGACCGCCACCTCTTCGGCGTCCATCGCGTTGCGCATGATGAAGTCCTGTGAGGGCGGCCTCGCAGGCGCTCCGGAAAAGAGGTTGACCGCTAGGTCGAAGGAGCCCCACCACGCGTTGACGGGCGTCGATCGTCCGCGATAGGGCGCCCGGAAGGCGGCGAGCACGAGCGCGGCCTGCGTTGCCGCTGCGAAGTAGTCGGCGACGGCCGCAGTGTCGTAGCTCGCATGCTGCTCGTCCTGGTCGAGCGGGACCGTCCAGGTCACCTCCTGCGGCGCCGGGTCGATCTCGACGGGACCGGCGTGGGCGCTCACGGCTGCCAGCAGGTCTCTGCACACCGCACCCACGCTGCGATTCGGCGTCAGCGGCACCCGTTGCGCGCGCCCATCGCTGTGCTCGACCAGCGCCTCATGGCCGTGCAGGTCGAGCGCCACGACGAAGGCGCCCGAGCCGTCGGGTGCCGGCAGCGGCAGCGTCTCCCAGCCGCGAGCCGTGAGCTTCAGCGCGGCGTGCTGGAGCTGTGGCTCAGCCGGTGCAAGCGTGGCGGCCAGCTTGCCGAGCACTTGAGTGTGGGCGTGCAACGTCTCGCACGTCGTGCTCCAGTCGCGGTAGGCAAGCGCCGGCCAGTTGCTCGACATGGGTTCAAGTTACACCGTGGCGTCCGCGCCTCCAAGCACGGCGAGCATCAGGCCACGTTCTCCCGCGGATGTCTACGCCGTATCACGGTATTGGAGGCCCTGCACCCCAGCGCGATCGCAGCGGCCAGCCACAGCGGCGCGGCGAGCTGACGCTCCACGAGCAAGCCACCGATGAGCGCACCGATGAGCATCGCGCCCACCGCCAAGAGCCGGCGCAGATGGGCCATGCGATGCTCGCCGCGCAGAGGTTCTGAGGCAAGACCCGTGATGGTCATCGTCAGAACCGTCGTGGTCAGGTCGGGAAAGCCGATCTTGCGCACCACCGCGTTACGCACCCCCATCGCGAGCGCCAGCAGGCCGATTACCACATAGGCGGCAAGCGAGCCGACTTTCGGCTCGATCACAGCGGCAAGCACCGCCGCGACCAGCACCAGCGCCCCCTCGCACGAGAGCGCGGGGTCAAGGCGCGGGCCGCCGGCCGCGGCTGCCGAGGAAGCGAAGATGCCCCCGGCGCGAGCTCCCAGCATGAACGCACCAAGCGAGATGATCGGCGCGAGCACCGGCAGCCCACCGGCGCCGGCGAGCCC
Organism: Solirubrobacteraceae bacterium; assembly: GCA_036008645.1. Classification (GTDB taxonomy): domain Bacteria; phylum Actinomycetota; class Thermoleophilia; order Solirubrobacterales; family Solirubrobacteraceae; genus Palsa-744. The sequence goes on along the minus strand of DASYNI010000017.1, from coordinate 6,634 downwards.
GAATCCCAGCAGCACGACGTTGCCGGTCATGTTCGCTGTGAAGACGTGGCCGAGGCCTATGTAGCTTGCGGCGTCGATCACGCCGGTCGTGACGGTCAGCGCGAGCAGCCGAGATGGCAGCGTGCGCGAGATGGCCGTTGGGGCGGAGACTGCGGCTGCAGCGCTCACTTCACTCTCCCTTTCTTTGGGGCTACGGATCTGCTCCGAACATCTTGATCAGGTCCAGAGCGTTGCTCATGGATGGATGTCTACCCGGCCCGGCGTATCGCGTCGGGGCCGCCTAGACAGCTGGGCCGCGGCTCAGCCGTTCCAGGACGGTTCGTAGCCGTTGCGGATCAGCCGCTTGAGCGGGCCGCCGGCGTAGGCGGCAGTGCAGATGTTGTGCAGACCCGAGCCGAGGAAGCCGGTGAAGCCGAGGATGGTGCGCCCGTTGGCCGAGAGCGCCGTGGCGACGAACCCCTTCGCCATGCCGACCGGCCGCTGCGCACCTGTTGCCGGGTTCACTGTCACGGCGTAGCTAGTGTCCTGACCGCCGAACTCGGCCAGCAGGCGGGAGCCATTTGCCGAGAACTGAGTCGGGGTCAGACCCTGCAGCAGGGCAGACACCACCGTGTGGGTGAGCTGACGCACGCTGCCGCCGCTGGGATTCATCGTGAACAGCTCGTTCTTGGGCCCGTAGAGCCGACGTTTAGCGTCCAGCTGCTCGACGAAGACGATCTTCCCCGACGGGCCCCACAGAGGAGTGAGCGAACGATGATTGTGGGTGAGCGCGACCGGCGATCCGCCCGCGACGGCGGCGCGGTAGATGTCGCTGTTTGACGGATAGCGTTCGCTCGGGGAGATGGAGTAGACGAGGCTTTCACCGTTCGGCGAGAAGCTCACGCCACCGAAGTAGCCGGTTGCGATCGTGCGCTGCGAGTCGTTTTCCACGTCGATCAGCACGAGGTGCTCCTTGCCGACTTCGGGACCCAGCACCGTCGCGATCATGCCGGAGTCCGGCGAGAAGGCAAAGACGTAAGGAGCGCGCCAGCCGCTTGCCAGCAACCTGGGCGTGCCGCCGCCCGCACCGATCAGCATCAGGCGTGGCGTGGCCGGGCCAGAGCCGGTGAAGGACATGAACGCGATGGTGCTGCCATCGGGCGCGATATGCGGACTGGTCCCAAGGCTGAGCCGCCGCTGGCCCGAGCCATTATTCGCCGCCAACCACACGGATGGCTTTTCGAGGCCACGGACGAAGGCGATCGTGGCACTCGCCGCCACGGGGGCGCCAAGCGCGACCGCAGTTGTGAGCCCGCCCGCAGCGAGCGCCCGCATGAACCGGCTCTTCACCATCCACATGCTAGTGGGCGCAGAAGCTGCCTCCCGCTGCACGACAGCCAGCGATGGCATGCTTCACACATGTCCGATCGAGACCACGTCGTGCTGGAGGTCTGTGGCCGCAGCGTGCGTGTCTCCAAACCGGAGAAGGTCTTCTTCCCCCAGCGCGGTCACACCAAGCTCGATCTGGTCCACTACTACGTCGAGTGTGAGCAGGCAGTCGTGCGCGGTCTGCGCGAGCGGCCCACGGTCCTCAAGCGCTGGGTCGATGGCGTCGATGGCGACCCGTTCTTCCAGAAGCGGGTGCCCGCGGGAGTGCCCGAGTGGCTGCAGAGCGCGACCGTCACGTTCCCCAGCGGCCGCCACGCGCGCGAGCTCGTGCCCAACGATGCCGCCCATCTGGTCTGGGGCGTCAACCTCGGCGTGATCGACTGGAATCCCTGGGCGGTGCGGCGCGCCGATCTCGATCGCCCGGATGAGCTGCGCGTCGACCTGGACCCGCAGCCCGAGGTGCCCTTCGCGGAGGTGCGGGCGGTCGCGCTCGGCGTCCAGGAAGTGCTGGCCGAGCACGGGCTGGTGGGCTTCCCGAAGACCTCCGGCAGCCGCGGCATCCACATCTTCATCCGGATCGAGCCGGAGCACGACTTCACCGAGGTGCGCCGCGCCGCGCTGGCGCTCGCTCGCGAGGTCGAACGGCGGATGCCCGGACGCGCCACCAGCAAGTGGTGGAAGGAGGAGCGCACGGGCGTCTTCATCGACTACAACCAGAACGCCCGCGATCGCACCGTGGCCTCCGCCTACTCTGTGCGCGCGGTGCCAGACGCTCTGGTCTCCTGCCCGCTAGATTGGGATGAGGTCGCAGACGTCGACCCGCGCGAGCTGCGTCTGGACACGGTGCCCGCACGCCTGCGCGAGCGCGGCGATCCAAGCGCCGGCATCGACGAGCAAGCGTGCTCGTTGGACTCTCTGCTCGAGCTCGCAGCGCGAGATGAGCGCGAAGGACTCGGCGACGCTCCGTGGCCACCACACTTCCGTAAGCAGCCCGGCGAGGGCCGCCGCGCCCAGCCAAGCCGCGCCCGCAAGCCATGACCCTGCCGCTCACCCCACCGCTCGCGCCGCAACTCGCGCTCTCACGCAAGGCGCTGCCCACCGGTCCGCAGTGGACGTATGAGATCAAGCTGGATGGGTTCCGCTGCATCGCCTTCGTCGACGGCGAGCAGATAGAGCTGCAGTCGCGCAACGGCAGGTCGCTGACTCGCTACTTCCCTGAGCTTGCGCTTCCCGCCGGCCGCTACGTGCTCGACGGGGAGATCGTCGTGCGTGACGCCGACGGGCGCGAGGACTTCGACGCGCTCGGCCAGCGCATCCATCCTGCCGACTCGCGAGTGCAGCGGCTGGCAACTGAGACGCCAAGTGTGTACATGGCCTTCGACCTGCTCGCGCTGGATGATGAGACGCTGCTGGAGTGGACCTTCGATCAGCGCCGGGCGGCGCTGGAGCAACTGCTTGCGCAGCCGCACTTCGACTCGGCGCCGGTGGAGCTGATGGTCTCAACGGCCGACCCGGAGCGGGCGCAGGCATGGCTCGGCGACGCGGAGGGCGCGATCGCAAAGGAACGCAAGGCGCCCTACCTCCCCGGGCAGCGCAAGGGGATGGTGAAGGTCAAGCGCGTGCGCACGATCGACGCCGTGCTGGTCGGCTGGCGCCCCGGCAAGGAGCCCGGCACGGTGGGCGCCCTGATCCTCGGCCTCTACGACGGCGGGCAGGTGCGCACGGTCGGCCATTGCTCTGGGCTCAGCGCCACCGAGAAGCGCGAGCTCGTGGATCGGCTCGCCCCGTATGAGACCGGTCAGCGCGGGTCAGCCGAGCCCAGCCGCTGGACAGCGGGCAGAGATCTGCAGTGGGTGGAGCTTCGCCCAGAGCTGGTCTTGGAGGTGAGCTTTGACCACGTCTCTGCCGGTCGCATCCGCCACGGCGCCCGCCTGCTGCGCTGGCGTCAGGACAAGGACCCAAAGGACTGTGGGATCGAGCAGCTCGCACGCTGAGATGCGTTGCCAGACTTGACGCCCCCGCAGACAATTGTGCGTCATCCGCAGACAGGGGAGCTGTCGGGCGCCTGCCGCGACTCAAGTCCCGGCCAGCCTCGGTCGAGATGATTGACGTGCGCCCACCTCGCTTTGCAGCAAGACGCAATCGAATTGCCTCCGTACTCGGCCTGAGTGCCGCCATGCTCTGCACAGCGCTCCTGCTGGGCGGATGCGGCTCCTCGTCCTCCCCTTCGGTGGCCATGGACGCGGTGGCACGGGCCGCCTACGTCAGCAGCCAGGAAGCGGGCATGAGGTTCACCCTCAACCTGCATCTGTCCTCCGCGAGCCTTGCTCAAAACTTCACCATCACCGGCAGCGGCTACACGGGCCAGGGCGGACACAGCACCAGGATGGCGATGAACTTCTCAGGCATACCCGGCGCGACCGGAATGCCGACCGGCGGCCGCGGCGTGGAAGCCGTGTTCCTCTACCCAACGGTCTACATGCGTCTTCCGTTCCTCGCCGACAAGCTGCCTGAAGGCAAGTCCTGGCTGAAGATCGACATGTCGAAGGTGGCCCAGGCCACCCACGGAGCGGCGGTGCCCCAGGCGCTCGACATCGGCCAGGTCGACCCCAATCAGCTGCTGCAGTACCTCAAGGCAAGCGCAGGACACATCCAGAAGCTCGGCACCGAGCAGCTCTACGGCGTCTCCACCACCCACTACCGGGCGACGCTCCAACTGGCCGCCGTTCTGAGGCAGCTCCCGCCGCAGCAGCGCACCGCCGCCCAGCCGCTGCTGCAGCACATCGGCAACGCAGGCACGATCCCGATTGACGTCTGGGTGGACGCCAAGAGCAGGGTGCGCAGAATGCAGATGTCGCTCAACATCGCGGGCCCGACCGCAAGCGGATCGGCTACCGTCACCGTCGGCTTCACCGAATACGGCGCCGTCCCGGCCGTGACACCGCCGCCCGAAGGAGAGGTGGTCAACCTGACCGGCCTGCTCACCAACGGGCTGGCGGGCGCATTTTCTGGGTGAGGCGGGGTGGGCGAGAGTCCCGAGATTAAGCTGGCGCGCTGGGCGTGGGATGCCTTGATCCAAGGCGGCCCGAAGGGCTTGGGCGAAATGCTGGCGCCCGATGCACAATGGCACGGCGTCGAGGACGGGCAGCTCTGGCGGCGCGTGTCCTCGCACACGGCTCAGGGCTAGACCGGCACCAGGACCGATCGATCTATCCGCACCGCCTGGCCGCGTCTGCTTCTATTCTGCGACCGTCGCGAGCTCGGGCTCGCCGGACGTCGCGTCTGGGTCGACGTCGCGCTGGCTGGGCGTCGCCTCTCGATCGACGTGATGGTACTTGCCACCGCGCAGCAGCGAGGCGACCGCCGCGACGAGGCAGGCGGCCGCCGCGAACGTGAACGCTGTGGCAAGCGCTGAGGAGAAGGGGCCGGTGATCAGATGGGGGAAGAAGCTTCGGCCTGTGAGCATCGCGACCTGGGAGTGGGGAAGCGAGCTCAGCACGTGCCCACCGAGCAGCGACCTGATCGGGTTGTAGCCGAGGAAGGCGGCGAACAGCGTCGCGACCGGCGGGAGGTGGGAGAGCTTTGCGGCGGTGGCCGCATGCACCCCGTGGGCGGTGAGACCCGCCTGCAGCGCGCCCGGTAGCCCTGATGCGAGGCCGATGATCATCAGCGAGAAGAAGATGCCGATCGAGAGCACCATCGCGGAGTTCTGAAAGGTCGTGCTCATGCCCGCGCCGGCGCCGCGCTGGCGCGCAGGGAGGCTGTTCATGATCGCCGTCCTGTTCGGCGAGGCGAACAGGCCCATGCCTGCACCGTTGAGGAACAGCAACACCGCGAAGACCGGGTAGGAGAAGTCGACGGGCAGGAGCTCGAGCCCGATGAAGGCACAGCACGCGACGATCATCCCGCCGGTCGCGAAGGGGCGTGCGCCGAAGCGATCGGAGAGCATGCCCGAGGCCGGTCCCGCGACGAAGAAGCCCGCGATCATTGGCAGCATGTAGATGCCCGCCCACAGTGGCGTGTCGTGGAAGCTGTAGCCGTGCTGGGGCAGCCAGATGCCCTGCAGCCAGATGATGAGGATGAACTGCAGGCCACCGCGGCCGATGGCGGCGAGCAGGCTTGCGATGTTGCCGGCGGTGAACGCCCTGATCCTGAACAGATCGAGGTGGAACATCGGCTGCTCCACGCGCGTCTCGATCGCACAGAAGGCGAGCAGGAGCAGGATCCCGCCGCCGATCTCGGAAAGCACTGCCGGGCTCGTCCAGCCCATCGTGTGGCCGCCATAGGGCTGGATCCCGTAGGTGATGCCGACCATGATCGCGATTAGGCCGACGGCGAAGGTGATATTGCCCCACCAGTCGATCTTCGCGGGCTGGCGCTCGCGGAGGTCGCGCAGCTTCATGTAGCCCCAGACGGTGCCGAAGATGCCAACGGGCACCGAGATGAGGAAGATGAGCCGCCAGGAGACGGGGGCGAGGACCCCACCGAGCACGAGCCCAATCGTCGAGCCGGCCGTCGCAGCGACCATGTTGAAGCCCATCGCCATCCCTCGCTGTTCGATCGGGAAGGCGTCAGTGAGGATTGCCGCAGAGTTCGCGAACAGCATCGCGCCGCCGAAACCCTGGCCGATGCGCATCAGGATCAGCCACAGGCCGCCTGCCGAGCCCTTCAGCCACGTTACCGACAGCAGGATCGAGAAGATCGTGAAGACGAGAAAGCCGAGGTTGTATGTCCGCGCCCGCCCGTAGATGTCGCCGAGGCGCCCGAGGCTGACGACAAGCACCGCTGTCACGACGAGGAACCCCATGATCATCCAGAGCAGGTAGCTCGTGTTCGCTGGCGTAAGCGGGTTGAGCTTGATGCCCCTGAAGATGTCAGGGAGCGAGATCAGCACGATCGAGGAGTCGATCGTGACGATCAGCACGCCGAGCGTGGTGTTGGAAAGCGCGATCCACTTGTATTTCTCGTCCACCGAGCCGCGGCTCCGATCCACTGCGCCGTGATTCTTGCCCAGCAAGCCGCGATCGGTGGTCGCCTTCACGGTCTCATGCGTCGCTCGGCGGAACATGCGTCTACACCATATCGAACGTGAACGTAAGCTTTGCTTTACGGCTGAGGCGCGCGAGCCACCAGCTTGGAGGGTCCTTGCGTCGATGGCTTGGAGTGGCCCAGCGTTGTTGGCTACGGAGCCTGGTGTGGCACCCGGAGCATCGGGCGTGAGCGCCATGGCTGCTCAAGTGCGGGAACGCTCTCCATTTCGGGTCGG
>DASYNI010000016.1:0-163124 GCA_036008645.1 Solirubrobacteraceae bacterium | reverse complement strand
AAGTCCATCTTCAGCAGGCCGATCTCCTCGATCGGCTTCATCGAGAACTGCGTGACCGTGCGATAGACCCGCTCGCCGTCCTCGCTTATGCCTGCGTCGGCGAGCTGCAGCGGCACGATGTCGGTCAGCGGACGATCGGCGATCACTACCGCGGCGGCGTGGATGGACGAGTTGCGGACGATGCCCTCAAGGCCCTTGGCGACGTCGATGATCGCTTTGGCGTCCTGCTCCTCCTCGTAGGCCTTGCGCAGCGGCTCGCCGGACTTCAGGCATTCCTCGAAGGAGGGCGCCCTGCCCATGATCGGATCGGGGATCAGCTTGGCCAGGCGATCGCCGGTGGCGTACTCGTAGCCGAGCACGCGGGCGGCGTCGCGCGTGGCCGCGCGAGGGAACATCTTGCCGAAGGTGACGATCTGGGCGACCGACTCGCGGCCGTACTTTTCGGTCACGTAGCGCATCACACGCTCGCGTCCGCGCACCGAGAAGTCGATGTCGATATCCGGCATTGACACGCGCTCAGGATTCAGGAAGCGCTCGAAGAGCAGGTCGTAGCGCAGTGGATCGATGTCGGTGATCTGCAGGCAATAAGCGACGATCGAGCCGGCTGCAGAGCCGCGCCCGGGGCCGACCGCGACCTCGTTCTCCTTGGCGAACTTCACGAAGTCCCAGACGATCAGGAAGTAGGCGCTGAAGCCCATCCGGTCGATCACGGACAGCTCCATCTCGGCGCGCTGCAGCGCCTCTGCTGGGACGGGATCGCCGTAACGGGCCGCAAGGCCGGCCATCACCCGGGCGCGCAGGTAATCGCGCTCGAGGGAGCCGTCCGGCGTCGGGAAGCGCGGGATCAGCTGCCCGCCGAGCTCGATCTTGACGTTGCAGCGCTCGGCGATCTCCAGCGTGCTCGCGACCGCCTCGGGCCAGTCAGCGAACGCGTTGGCCATCTCGGCGTTGTCGCGTAGATAGAACTCGTTTGTCTCGAAGGTCATCTTCGGCTGGGCGATCGTGCTCTTGGTCTGCACGCACAGCAGCGCGGTGTGATGGTCGTAGTCCTCACGCCGCAGGTAGTGCACATCGCCGGTGCCGACCAGCGTCCCGCCCATCTCCCGGGCGATCCGCACGATCCCCTCGTTGCACTTGTCCTGCAGCACCAGGCCGTTCTTCTGCACCTCGAAGTAGACGTTCTCGGGCCCCAGCGCCCCGCGCAGCTGGTCGACGTGCTCGCGCGCGTCGTCTGGGCGGTCATCGGCCAGGCGCTGGCAGAAGCGGGAGGCAAGGCAGCCGGTGAGCGCAATCACGCCGTCTCCTTGGGCGGCGATCTGATCGAGCGTAACGGTCGGCTTGCCGCGCTGCAGCCCCTCCAGGAAACCGGCGGAGGTCAGTCGCACCAGGTTGCGGTAGCCGGCGTCGGTGGCAGCCAGCAGCGTCAGGTGGTTGCGCTCCACCTTGGACGGGCGGGCCTCGGTCATGCCGCCACTGGGCGTTGGGTCCACGAGGTAGACCTCGCAGCCGAAGATCGGCTTGATGTTGTGCTTTGCGCACGCCTTCTGCAGCTCGATCATGCCGTTCATCACGCCGTGGTCTGTGAGCGCAAGCGCGGGCTGATCGAAGCTGGCGGCGCGGGCTGCGAGCGCGTCGACCTTGCATGCCCCGTCGAGCAGCGAGTACTCGGAGTGGACGTGGAGGTGGGCGCAGCCGGACGTGCTCACGGCAGGGATACTAGGCGCCGAAGCGGCGGATGCTCTGGACCCTGTCGGTCCATGAGAGCAGCGTCTCCAGGGGACCTGGCTCCCCTTCGAGCATCACCGTCTCGCCGTCCAGATCCTGCGCTGTCAGCAGGCGCGTAAACGCGCGCTCGCTGAGATGCAGGGTGCTCTGAGCCGACCCGGGCATGACGTTCAGGGCGCCTAGCGCCTGCTCGTCGGCGGCGCCACGCGTGACCGCGAGCGGCCGGCCCTGCAGCGCCTGGACCTGCAGCACCGCGCTCTGCTGAGCTTCGATTGCGAAGGCGACCGTGAAAGAGTGGCCCGCGGTCGAGGCGGGGTCGATCGCCTCCGCGAGCGCCAGCAGCAGCAGGCCCGGCCAGACCGTCACCCCGGCCCGCTCGAGGTCGCTGAGCGCCAGTGGAGCTCGACGACTCCCAAGCAACAGCCTGGCCCGACGGCGCCCGCCGCGAATGCGCAGGCCCGCAGGCGGCCGCCACGGCGAGATGCGCGACCCTCCTGCGGCGACCTCGGCAAAGGCGGCGGCAGGCCCTTCGAGCAAGAACGTGTGCGCGTCGATCAGGCCGGCGCCGGCCAAGTCGCGCACAGAGCCGTGTCCGGCAGTCAGCGAAACCTCGTAGGCGCCGAGCTCGGCGATCTTGGCCAGGTAGCGAATCGGCTTCTTGACGCTCAGCGCCTGGGCCGGCAGCAGCTCGAGCACCAGCTCGGCGGCAAGCCGGGGATCTCTGCGCTCGGCAACCCGGCGGATCGCTGGCGCAAGCCATGCACGTGGCGGGGCCCGCTCGATCAGAGGGGGCGGCACATAGGACGTACTGGCTGGGACTGCTGGCTCGATGGCGGGCTCCGAGGCGACGGGAGCAGCAGACGACTCCATCGCAGGCCGCCCCGGCTCGGCCTCGCTCTCCTGCAGCTCGCCGACAGCAACCACACGCGCCCGCAGACGTTGGATCGCGGCGGCAAGAGCCTCGGCCATCTGCTCGCTGCTCGCCTCCGCCTGAGCGGACGGGGCCACAGCAGTCGACGGCGCAACGATGCCTGCCAGCTCCTCGGGAGAGGCAGGCTGCTCCGCCCAGGCCGTGGGGCTCGGCGTCAAAGACGCGCCTGCCTGAGCTGTCGGCCCGCCAGCTTCGGCGAGCACCCGCAGGCGCCCGGCGATCTGCCGCAGATCACCGACCAGCGGCTGCACCGCCGCCTGGGCCGCCTTGAGCGCCTCCAACTCGCTCTCGGCCGCCAGCCGGGCTGCGCGCTCGCGCGCCAGGTCCTCCTGGACCTCCTCGACGCGACGCTCGAGCGCATCGACGCGCCCCCTGATCTCAAGCTCGGCGCGCGCCAACTGCTGCTCGCGCTGCGCCAAGCGCTCGGAGACGGCACTGAGGTCACGCTCGCGGTCGCTTAGACGCTCTGAGACGGTGTGCAGCTCGCGCTCCCGGTCGGCAAGCCGCGTTGAGATCGTTCGTAGCTGCAACTCGCCCTCGCTCAGGCGCTGCGATGCGCGAGTGAGCTCCTGCTCGCGCTCGGCGAGCCGCTGCGATGTCTCCCTGGATGCCTGCTCGGCTTCCTGCAGGCGCGCCTGGATGCCCGCAAGCCGCTCTTCGAGCGCGTGGGCCGTCGCCTCAGCGGTCTCGGCGCGCCGAATCAGGATCGGATCGCCGACGGGCTCCCCGCGCCGCGCACGCCTTTCGGCCAGCACGTCGCGTTCTGGATCGTGAGGAGGCAGCCCGCTCGGGGTGTCGTCTTCCTGGGCGTTCACGTCCAACCAGCCTACGAGGCCGCTCGGACGCGAGCCCAGAAGGTTTATGAGCGATTGCGCAGCCGCCAAGCCATCCGCGACTGCAGCGAGAAGAGCTCTATGAAGCCCGGCGAGGCGGTCTGCGAAAACAGCCCGCCGGACTCCGAGAAGCTCGCCAGGCTGGCGTCGTAGACGGCGTTCGGCGAGGAGCGCGTCACGACGCGAACGCTGCCCTTGTAGAGCTTCAGGCCGATCGTGCCAGTGACCTGCTCATTGACGGCGTTCATGTAGGCGTCGAGGTCGCTGCGCAGCGGCTCCCACCACAGCCCCGCGTAGACGAGGTAGGCCCACTGCTCGTCGAGCGCCAGCTTGAAGCGGTTCTGGTGGATGGTGCCCACGAGCCGCTCGAGCTCTTTGTGCGCAGGAAGGATGATCGCGGCGGCCGGCACCTCGTAGATGTCGCGCACCTTCAGGCCCACGATCCGATCCTCGATGTGATCGACGATGCCCACACCATGGCGCTGGCCGATCGCCGCTGCGGCTTCGAGCAGCTCCACGAGCCCCATGTGGTGCCCGTCCAGCGCCACCGGGACTCCACGCTCGAACTCCACGGTGACGACCTGCGGCTCATCCGGCGCCTTCTCAGGCGGAGTCACGAGCTGGAAGACGTCCTCCTCAGGCGCATGATCAAGGTCCTCGATCCAGCGGCCCTCTGAGGAGCGCCCCCACAAGTTGTCGTCGATCGAGTAGGGCGCGACCTCTGTCCCGCCCTTGACCGGGATGCGGTGCTCGCGGGCGTATGCGATCTCCTCCTCGCGGCCCATCTGCCACGAGCGCACCGGCGCGATCACCTTCAGCTCCGGCGCAAGCGTCGCGATCGTCGCCTCGATGCGGACCTGGTCGTTGCCCTTGCCAGTGCAGCCATGGGCGATCGTGTCGCAGCGGCTGCGCCTGGCATAGTCGACGGCGAGCTTGGCGATCAGCGGCCGGCCAAGCGCAGTGAAGAGCGGATAGCTATCGCCGTAGAGCGCGTTGGCCTTGATCGCGGGCATCAGGAAATCGTTCGCGAACTCCTCGCGGGCATCGACGGTGTGGCATTGCAGCGCGCCCAGATCGCGCGCCTTGCCTTCGATCACCGCGTAATCCTCGCCCGGCTGGCCAAGGTTGACCGTGAGCGTGACGACTTCGGCCCCGTAGCGTTCCTGGATCCACTTCAGCATCACGCTCGTGTCCAGGCCGCCCGAGTAGAGCAGCAGCACCCGGCCGACCTGCTCGGGGTCGGCCTCGTAGCTTGCGGTTGGGCGGGGCAGGCTTTGCTCCTCGGCACTCATGGGCCGGGAAGGCTAGCGCGTAAACTCAGGGATGTGCCGAAACAGCAGCCATCCGTATCGATATCGTCGCCAGAGCGCTCATCTGTAAGCGCTCATCCCGACTTCGCCGGCGCGTCCCTGGACACAGAGTCAAAGGCAAGTCGGCTGCGCCGGTTCCTTGGGCCGCTGGCACATGAGGACGAGTCCCAAGCTCAGTTCTGGAGCGGCCAAACCCAAGCAGCGCATGCCACAGCAGGCGCCCAGCTCTCTGACATGGCTGCCCAGCTGGCAGTACAGACCGGCTGCAGCAAGAGCCCACACGAGATGTTCCCGGGCCTATCGAGCTTCGTGAGGGCGCACGCGCGGACATCTCGATGAGCCCAGTGGAGCAGCCAACGTCCCCTGAGCTTGGGCCGCTGCCCTCAGAGAAGATCATCGCATTGCGTGATCTCTTTGAGACCAACCACGTGCCCTACGCCTTCGGTGGCGCGATCGCGTTGTTCTACTACCGTGATCCACGCAGCACGATAGACATTGACGTCAACGTCTTCCTGCCGCCGGAGCGCCAACCCGAGGTCACCACGCTGTTGCAGAGTCTCTACGACATCGACGTCGAGAAGGTGGCTGCCGATGTCACAACGACAGGTCAAGCTCGCTCCCTGTGGGGCGCCACCTTTATTGACCTGTTCTTTGCCGACACTCAGTTTCACGAGGCAATGGCTCGCCGAGTTCAGCGCAAGCCGTTTCTCGAGACCGAGATCAATGTTCTCTCTCCCGAGGACCTGCTCGTCTGCAAGATGCTGTTCGACCGCCCAAAGGACTGGCTCGACGTGCAAGCTGTGGTCGCGAACGCTCAGGTAAAGCTCGACGAGCGATACATGGAGTCTGCACTGGAGTTGTTCGTCGATCGCAGCGATGCTCGTTTCGAGCGCTGGCGAGCGGCGACAACTCCTGCTGAAGAGCCTCAAAGCGAGCGCTGACACCGGACCGCAGACGATGCAGGGCGGTTCTATGCCGGCACTCGACGCTCTCAGACTACAGACTAAATGTGGCGTGTTGGCTACGCGTGCGCCGGAACCGGCGCGCCCGACAGCTCCGCGACCGCCTCCGCCGCCACTGCCTCACCCAGAAACGGCCCCTGGGCGACCGTGCAGCCCATCGCCTGCAACTCGTCAAGCTGCTCCTCGCTCTCAACGCCCTTGGCCACGACGGCAATCGACAACTCTCGTCCCACCATCAGGATCGCCTCGAAGAGCCAGTTGCGGTACTCGGGATCGTCGGAGGCGGCCAGCGCGCTCCGCTGCACGCGCAGGCAATCGATCGGCATCTTGCGTAGGTCAGAGTGGTAGGCGTAGCCGCTGTCGCCGAAGTCGTCGATCGCCAGGTGCACGCCCAGGCGCTTGATCTCCTGCAACCGCTCAGCGGCCTCTGCGACATCGCTCATCACGGCGCTCTCTGCCACCTCCAGCGTGAGCAGATCCGGCTGCACCCCGGATTGCTGGAGCGCGCGGCGGACGTCGGTGATCAGGCCCTCGCGGTGCAGTTGCTCGGCGCCGACCTTCACGCTGACTCCGACGCGCCTGCGCTCGACTTCCCAGGCGGCAGCGCGGCCGCATGCCTGCTCGAGCGTGAAGCGGTCGACGGGCACGATCAGCCCACAATCCTCGGCCAACTGGAGCAGCTCCTCGGCTGCGATCAGACCACGCTCCGGGTGCTCCCAGCAGGGCTTTGCCTCAAAGCCAGTGACACTGTGGGTCTGCAGGTCGTAGATCGGCGCATAGAGCAGCTTCAGGGCTCCCTCCTGCACCGCCGCGCTGAGGTCCGCTTCAAGGCCGCCGCGACCCTCGACCACCGAGCGTGCGCTCGAGTCGAAGAGCTTGTAGCGGCCCTTGCCGTCGGCCTTCGCGCTCTGCAGCGCCGCGCCGCCATCTCGCAGCAGATCCTCCGCGGACTCGTAGCGGCCGAAGGCGACGCCAACACTGGCCGTCATCGAGAAGGTGGGCCCGAAGCCCTCGATCTCCAGCGGCCTGTGCAGAGCCTCCAGAACACGCTGCGCGAGCGCGTCAAGCCGCAGGCTGCGGGCTGTGCATTCCACCAGCACAGCGAACTGGTCCGCGCCGAGGCGCCCGACGGTGTCCTCGGTGCGCATCACGCCCTGAAGCCGCTGCGCCACTATTTTCAGCAACTGGTCGCCCGCCTCGCGACCGAGCTTGTCGTTGACATCTTTGAACCAATCTATGTCGATCAGCAGCACGCCCGCGAGCAGGCCAGACTGCCTGCCAGCACGCGCGAGCACAAGCGAGGCGCGGTCGAGCGTCAGCGCGCGGTTTGGAAGGCCCGTGAGCACGTCGTAAAGCGGCTCTGCGGGCTCGGCGGGTGGCTCTGGTGCAGGCAAAGCGGGCGCCGTGGCAGGCTCTTGGCCTGGGCTTCTGCCAACCAGAAGAGCCAGCAGGCCAAGCAGCAAGCCGATCAAGACCCCGGCAACCAGCACCCAGATCCGTCCGCTGGCCAGCAGAGGTGCCTTTACCGCGGGCCCGTAGCTTGTGAGGGTCCAGTTGCCGACCAGGCGAGTGCTGACGCTCTGATCGCCGGTGAGCGCGACACCGGCGGAGACGACGTCGACTGGGCTGGGTCCGTAATGCAGCGTGGCGGCGTAGCCAGAGTGGCCGATCAGCGCCTGCTGCGCCAGCACGGAGGGGCTCACGACCTGCCTCACCCAGCCGACGAATTCGGCGTTGCGCGCGCTCACGCTCGCGGGTATCGCAAGGCTGCGATAGACAGGCGTCTGAGTTTCAACAGTCCCAGCCGGGCCTCCGATCGCTCTGACGATCGCCGCTCCATTACCGCGGGAGGCCAGCAGGTGCTTCTCCCGCGCGCAGTAGTCAAACCCGGCGGGCGCGGGCACACCACCTCGCACGACTTCAGCAGCTGTCAGGCAGTATTCGGGTCGCGCACCGGCGGGCATCACCCGAAGCGTGGTTGCGCGCCCGGCACTCGTGCGCCCCACAAATGAGCGGATCTGCGCATGTTTGACCACGGCCAGGAGCGCGATCCTCCGCAACGCCGGATACTCGGGCATGATGTGAGCCCACTGGGCCCAAGCGGTGAACTGCGCCAGTGTGGCCTTCGAGTCGCCGGCCAGGAAGGTGCCGACGGCAGTGGTGAGGTCTTCCTGATGATGAAGAGCGTTGCTCAGATTCGACGCGATCGCCGAGGAGCCCTGACCGAAGCTGCTGCGCTCATCGGTCTTCTGTCGAGCCGCAAGCGAGTGCGCAACCAGGAGCGACCCCGCGACGCCTGCCAGCACGCAAAGCAGCGCCAGCAGCGCACGCCCAACGGTGATGGCGCCCGCCTTCGACGCCACCACGGCGGCTGCCTCAGCGGGGGACTCGGAAGATGTATCGGGCGTGGGGGTCTCGGTTTTCATCGCGATCTCGCGTCCCTGCGATCACTGCGCTGCGCTGCGACGCCTGATCGGGTGCGAGCAAGGGCATCTGTGCTTCAGGACGGCCTGACTGGACGAATTGACTGGATGCGCGAAACGCTGCACCGTTTGCTGCAAGACACCGCGAGAATTGCCGCAGTCGAGCGGCAAGCCGCGACCCACGACCCACCAAAGGAGACCAGATGAGCCAAGCAAGTCCGGTGAGGACCAGACATCACCTGGCGAAGGTGCTGCATCCCACGCCCAGCGCGCTGCGCGAGGCGATGGGCGAGGTGGAAGGCATCAATGCCAAGATCGCCGTGCTGATCACGAGCCTCGTCGGCACGATGTGGTGTGCCTACCTGTTCACTGCGATAGCGCTCATCGGCCTGCCGACGGCGCTCAAACCGGGCGGCGAGGGAATCGTCTCCTGGATCGCCCAGACGTTCCTGCAACTCGTGCTGCTGTCCGTGATCATGGTCGGGCAGAACGTCCAGAGCGCCGCCGCGGATGCGCGCTCGGTGAAGACCTTCAATGACGCCGAGACGATCCTCGACCGGCTCGACATCCACACGCAGGGCGGCTTGAAAGCGATACTCGACCGGCTGGAGGAAATGGCGCCCAGCGGCGCACGGCCCGGAGGATTGCCCGATCGTGCCTCAGATGCTCAGCGCCAGCCGTAGCCGGCGCAACGCCTCGGCGACCTCCGCCTCCTGCACAATCAGCGGCGGCAGTAGCCGGATCGTGGTCGGTCCGGTCGCGTTAACGATCAAACGTTGCTCCAGAAGAGCCCGTCGCACGACATCTGGCGCGCTCACATCCACCTCACATGCGAGCATCAGGCCACGGCCGCGAACCGACACCACGTGCGGCAAGTCGGCAAGCTCTGTGAGCATCCGGGCTCCCGTCTCCTGCACGTGCGCCAGCAGCTCCTCGTCGTCGGTGAGCTCCATCGCAGCAAGCGCCGCCGCGGCGATCACCGGCCCTCCGGCAAACGTCGAGCCATGGTCACCCGGCTGGAAAACCTCGGCCAGCCGCGCGCCCGTGATGAGCGCGCCGATCGGCAGCCCGCCACCTAGCGCCTTCGCAGCCGTGATCGCGTCCGGCACGACTTCAGTCTGCTCATAAGCCCACAGCGACCCCGTCCTGCCCATGCCGCACTGCACTTCGTCGAAAATCAGCGCCGCGCCGTGCGCGTCACACGCCTCTCGGGCCGCGCTCAGCACCTGATCGGAGAGCACGTTCACCCCCGACTCGCCCTGGATAACCTCCAGTAGCACCGCCGCGGTACGTTTGTTCACCGATTCATGCAGCGCGCGGGCCTCTGGTGCAATCACACGAAACCCTGGCACCAACGGCGCAAACGGCGCCTGCTTTGACTCCTGCGGCGTCGCCGATAGCGCGCCATAGGTGCGCCCATGAAATGCGTTGTGAACGACGACCAGATCCCCACCGTTACGCGCCTTGCGCGCGAGCTTGATCGCTGCCTCGTTGGCCTCCGCGCCGGAGTTGCAGAAAAAGACCTTGCCGCCGAGGCTGCTCTCCGAAAGTCGCTGCGCCAACCGCATTGCGGGCTCTGTGTAAAACAGGTTGGAGACGTGCATCAGCGTTCCGACCTGCTCGCGCACCGCCGCCACCACCCGCAGGTGACAGTGACCAAGATTTGTCACACCAATCCCACAGAGGAAGTCGAGGTACTCCTCGCCGTGCTCGTCGTAGAGCCGCGCTCCCTCTCCCCGCACGAACTGCACCGGGAGGCGCACATAGGAGCCGACCACGCTACGGCGCTCTATTTCCTGCAGCTCTGCGAGGCTCATGTGCCGGCGACGATCTTGGTGCCGATGCCCGCGTCGGTGAACAGCTCGAGCAGCAGCGAGTGGGGAATGCGCCCGTCGATGATGTGGGCGGATGAGACGCCGCCGTCGATCGCTTCCACACAGGCGGCGAGCTTCGGGCGCATGCCTCCCTGCTGGCTCTCCAACGCCCCGCGCACCTCCTCCTCTGTGGCGGTGGCGATCAGGCTCTCCGGGTCACCAGCGTCCCCCAGCCAACCCGTCACATCCGTGAGGAAAATCACCTTGTAGGCACGCATCGCTCGTGCGACCGCGCCCGCGACATCATCGGCGTTGATGTTGTAGGAGTTGCCCTCCCGATCAGCGCCAACGGAGGCTATTACGGGGATGTAGTCGCTTGCGACGTGGGCCAGCACATCGACGTTCACCCGATCTATCCGACCGACGTAGCCGATGTCTTGACCATCGGGGGCCGAGCGCCGGGATACCCGAAACAACGAGCCGTCGTCGCCGCAGAGCCCGATCGCGGGCTGCCCGTGGCGGTTAATCCGCAGGACTATCTCCTTGTTCACCTTTCCAACGAGCACCATCTTCGCCACCTCGACGGTGCTCTGGTCAGAGACGCGCAGGCCGCCGACGAACTCGACGGGCAGCCCGAGACGCTCCATGTATGAGGTGATCTCAGGGCCACCGCCGTGCACGACGATCGGGTTCAGGCCGACGTACTTCAGCAGCACGACGTCGCGCGCGAACTCCTCGCGAAGCTGCTGGTCCTCCATCGCTGCTCCGCCGTACTTAATCACCACGGTCTTACCGTGAAACTCCCTGATGTAGGGCAGCGCCTCCAGCAGCGTGGCAACGTCTCTCACATCCGCCTGCGGTTTCTGGTCGCTCATGTCGTGTAGTCCGCGTTGATTGTCACGTAATCGTGTGAAAGATCGGAGAAGAATACCTCTGTTTCGGCGCCCTCCTCCGGCAGCGTCACCTCATACTCGACTTCTGCTCGCTGCACCGCCTCCCGCAGCGCATCCTCGTCGCAGGGAATCGCGGCGCCTGCGGCGCACACCTGCGTGCCCTCTATGTGCAGATCGAGCGCGAGCGGCGCGGTGCCGATCAGCGCGCCGCCAATCGCCTGCACGATCCGGCCCCAGTTGGGGTCCCCGCCGTTCAGAGCAGCCTTCACCAGTGGCGAGTTGGCCACTGCCCTAGCGGCGCGCTCGACGGTCTCGGCGTGCCCACCGCGGACGAGCACTCGTGCAATCCGGCCCGCGCCCTCGCCGTCAGCCACCATCAGGATCGCAAGCTGTCGCAGGAGGCAGTCGAGCGCCTCGCCGAAGAGCCGCTCGTCCTCGCTTTCGGGTGCCACCTGCACCCCGCTCTCCCCGGAGCACATCAGAACCGCCATGTCGTTGGTGGAGAGCTGGCCGTCGACTGTGCAGCGGTCAAAGGAGCGCTTGACGCACACGCCGAGCAGCAGGTCGGCGGTATCGGCGGAGAGTGCGGCGTCTGTCTGCACGTAGCAGAGCATCGTGGCGAAGTTCGGCGAGATCATGCCCGCCCCCTTGCACTGAGCGCTGACTTGCACGGCGCCGCTAGAGAGCTCCACTTCGAGGTTCGCCCGCTTCTCGAAGGCGTCTGTCGTCTGTATCGCCTGCTGGAAGTCGGCGTCGCCCTCGCGCCGCAGCTGCCTGCTGGCCTCCAGGATCCCCTGCAGCATCTTTTCGACGGGCAGCTCCTGGCTGATGCCGCCGGTGGAGCCGAGCGCGACAAGATCAGAGTCGATTCCTAGCACAGCCGCGGCGGCGCCCTGCGTCTTGGCAGCGTCTTCGAGGCCTCGCCGTCCGGTCGCGGCGTTGGCGCAGCCGGAGTTGGCGAGGATTCCGCGTAGGCGGCGCAGATCGCAGCGCTCCATCGAGACGATCACCGGTGCGGCGGGCGTGCCGGTGGCGGTGAAGCGCGCGGCGCTGGTCGCATTGGGCGAGTCGCAGATCAGCAGGCCCACGTCCGGGTTGCCGCTCGGCTTGATGCCACAGGCGACACCAGCAGCCCGGAAGCCCTGCGGCAGCCCGGAATCCGGCGGTAGCTCATGGACGTGCTCGGGCCGCGGCACCCAGCGCGAATGAAAGAACGGCGAGGGCGGGCCGGCCGCAGTCCGATCGCCTCTGAGGTCGAGCTCTTTGCTCACAGAAGCCCTTCCGTCTCGGGCAGGCCGAACATCACGTTGAGGTTCTGCACGGCCTGGGAGGAGGTTCCCTTCCAGAGGTTGTCCAGCGCGCCGAAGGCGATCACCTTGCCGGTGTGCTCATCGGCGGCGGCGAAGACCCTGCAGTAGTTGGTCTCGCGCACCTCTCTGACCCCGGGTGGCCGCGTGACCACCTCGACGAACGGCTCGGCATCATACGCAGCGGCATAGAGCTCTGCTAGCTCGGCGCCGTCCACGCGGCGGGTCGTAGTCACGTAGCAGCTGGCCATCTCGCCCTGGTCCAGCGGCACCAGGTGCGCCTGGAACTGCACGGGAAGGGATGCACCCAACAGCGCAAGCTCCTGCTCGATCTCGGGGGTGTGGCGGTGCGCGGCAACCTTGTAGGGGGTGATGTTCTCTGCGGCATAGGAGAGGTGGATTGTCTCCACGGGCGCCGTGCGCCCCGCGCCGGATACGCCCTGCTTGGCATCGATCACGACATCCGCGATCAGGCCCGCCTTCGCAAGCGGCGCCAATGCGAGCACGGAGGCGGTCGGATAGCAGCCCGGGTTGGCGACGATCTGCGCCTGCGCGATCGCCTCGCGGTGCATCTCGGTCAGGCCGTAGACCGCGTCCGGGAGCAGGTCGGGGCGCGGGTGCGGGCCGTACCAATGCTCGTAGAGGCCCAGGTCGGCCAGCCGGAAGTCGGCACTGAGATCCACGACCCGCATCCCCCGCGCACGCAGAATGCCGACGGTCGGCGCGGCCGCCGCGTGGGGATATCCGACCACGGCCGCCTGCAGCTCGCCGAGGGAGTCGAGCAGCGCGTCATCGAGCTCTTGGATCACCAGCGGCACGCGGTACTGCGGATAGAGCTCCTGCAACTCGCTGCCGACCTCGGAGCGGCCGGTGACGGCAGCCAGCTCCATGCGCGGGTGGCGCCAGATCAGATAGGCCACGAGCGCGCCGGCAAAGCCCGTCGCACCGGCCACGAGCACCCGCGGCGAGCCGGACGCGAATGTCTGTGTGCTCTCAGCCACGTAGCTGCCCTCCAAGGTCCTCCAGCGCAGCCACAATCCGTTGCTGCACCGGCGCCACCTCCTCGTCGGAGAGCGTGTGGTCGCCGGCTCTGAAGCTGAGCGCGAGCGCGATTGAGCGGCGGCCCGCGCCCACCTGCGGGCCACTGTAGACATCGAAGACCTGCGCGTCGACCAGTAGCGCGCCGCCTGCCTGTCTGACCGCCGCAAGCACCTGCGACGCCTGCACCTGCGAAGGCAACACAACGGCCAGGTCGCGCCGCAGCGCCGGGAAGGAGATCAGGTCTGCGTATGCGCGGCTCGCAGCTTGGGACTCGGCGAGACGCAGCAGCCGGTTCAAATCCAGCTCCAGCGCGGCCGGCGTTTCACCGTCAACGCGCAACTCGAAGCCCTCCGCCACGAGCGGATGAATCTCCCCCAGCCACCCGATCGGCTCACCACCCGCGTGAAGCACCGCGCGGCGGCCTGGATGCAGGAACTCGAGCTCGCTCTCGCCTTCCGCAACCACGCACTCCACGCTTATGCGCAGCGCGTCGCAGAGCGCCTCCAGCACGCCCTTCAGCGCGAAAAAGCCCGCGCTCGGCGGCTCGCCTGCACCCCAGGTGCGCGGCAGCAGGGCGCCGTGCAGCAGCACCGCCAGCGCCTGGCGCTCCACCACGCCCGTTTCGGCCGCGATGCGTGCAACATCGACGCCGACGGCATCCACCTCGTGGCCGCCCGCACCATCGCGCGTGAACACGGTGCCGACCTCGAAGAGCCGCAGGTCGCCGGCGCCGCGTGCCATGTTGCGGGCGGCACTGTCGAGCAGGGAGCCGAGTAGCGTGGGACGCAGCAGCGACTGCTCCTCGGAGAGCGGATTTTCAAGCGCCACCGCGTGCGTGCGCCAGGGGTGCTCGGCGCCCAGCCGCAGGCGGTCGGCAAACGTCGGCGCACAGAAGGTCCAGCCCACCGCCTCGAAGAGGCCGCGTCCTACCAGTGCGTCGACTGCGCGCCGCCGCAGACGCTGCGTCTGGCTGAGCATCCCGTAGGCGCCGCGGCGCGCGGGCAGCGTCACCGGCAGCCGCTCCAGCCCGTCAATGCGCGCGACCTCCTCGATCAGATCGGCCTCGCGCGTGACGTCGTTGCGCCTCAGCGGCGGCACGCTCACGAGCAAGTCATCGCCGTCCACCGTCGTCTCGAAATCCAGCGCCCGCAAGATCTCCTGCTCGCGCTCCAGCGAAACCGCG
Organism: Solirubrobacteraceae bacterium; assembly: GCA_036008645.1. GTDB lineage: Bacteria > Actinomycetota > Thermoleophilia > Solirubrobacterales > Solirubrobacteraceae > Palsa-744. Next base: position 148,702 of record DASYNI010000016.1, on the reverse strand, counting down.
GCGCCGAGAATAGAGCGCACCTTTGCGGAGCGCAGCGCGATCCTCGCCGGCGCCGGCCCGGGGCCACCGACGTCGATCGTGCCGGGCTTCAGGCTCGCGCCGCAGAGCTCGATCATCAGCTGCGCAGCGATCGCCTGGGCGTGCATGCACTGCTCGGGCGCAAGGCCCTTTTCAAAGCGCGATGACGCCTCGCTGCGCAGGCCGAGGCCCCAGGAGGCGTGGTGGATGCTCGGCCCGTGCCAGTTGGCGACCTCCATCAGCACGCGCGTGGTGCCCTCGTGCACCTCCGAGCGACTGCCGCCCATCAGGCCCGCGATCGAGGTCGGGCCCTCCTGGTCCTCGATCAGCACCATCTCGCAGTCCAGCGTGCGCTGCTGCCCGTCGAGCGTGAGCACCTGCTCTCCATCGCGCGCCCGCCTCACCGTCATCTTGGCGCCGACCACCCGATCCAGGTCGAAGGAGTGCAGCGGCTGCGCGGTCAGCAGCATCGCGTAGTTGGTGATGTCGACCACGTTGTTGATCGGCCGCTGGCCGGCGGCGGTGAGCCTCGCCTGCAGCCACGGGGGCGAGGGCGCGATCTTGACCTGCTCGAAGATCCGCGCGGTGAAGCGGGGGCAGAGCTCAGGGCAAAGCACCTCCACCTCGGCGCCGCTCAGCGCACCGGCGCTGCCGGGGTCATCCAGCCACGGCTCGCGAGTAAGCGGTGCGCCGGTCGCGGCGTGCAGCTCGCGCGCCACGCCGTAGATGCCGAGGCAGTCGGGCCGGTTTGGCGTCACCTCCAGCTCGATCACCTCGGTGGCGATCGGGAGCACCTCCGCCAGCGGCGCCCCCGGCTCGATCTGCGGGTTGGGTCCGAGCGCACCCGCCGCTGCCAGCGCGTCCAGCTCCACGATTCCTTTGTGCCCGGGGCCGATCTCGATCTCGTCCTCGGCCAGGATCATCCCGGCAGAGGCCACGCCCCGCAGCTTCGCTGCCTTCAGCTTGGTGCCGTCAGGCATCACCGCACCCGGGAGCGCGACCGCAACGCGTTGGCCGGCGGCCACGTTCGGCGCCCCGCAGACGATGCTTGCCGGCCCGTCGGGTGAGGCGGAGCCAAGGTCGACCTGGCAGACACGCAGGCGATCAGCGTTCGGATGCTGCTCCACGCTCAGCACCGCGCCCACGACGAACCCATCGGTGCTCATCACCCCGTGGTGGTGAATCGCCTCGACCTTCGTGCCGGTCATTGTCAGCCGCTCCTCGATCGCAGCGACGTCAAGCTTCGGGTCGCAGTACTGCGTAAGCCACTCCAAAGGCACTCTCATCCGAACTGCTCCAGAAAACGCAGATCGTTTTCGTAGTACAGCCGCAGATCGGGGATGCCGTGCTTGAGCATTGCGATCCGCTCGACGCCCATCCCCCACGCAAACCCTTGTACCCGCTCGGGGTCATAGCCGGGCGCGTTGCTCTCGGTGGTGGATACATAGGCGTAGACGTTGGGGTCGACCTCGCCGGCGCCGAGCACCTCCAGCCAGCCCTCTCCCTTGCAGAGGCTGCAGCGCGAGCCGTCCCGCGTGAAGCCCTTGCCCGAGCAGTTGAAGCAAGACACGTCCACCTCAACCGAGGGCTCGGTGAACGGGAAGAAGTGCGGGCGCAGGCGCACCTCCCGCTCGTCTCCGAAGACGGCCTTGGCGAATGCCAGCAGTGTCCCCTTCAGGTCGGCCAGCGTGATGTCCTCGTCCACCGCCAGGCCCTCGATCTGGTGGAACTGTGGCGTGTGCGTCGCGTCGCTGTCGGGCCGGTAGACGCGCCCTGGGATCACGACGTAGAGCGGCGGCGGGTGCGCTTCCATCGCCCGTACCTGCATCGGCGAAGTGTGGGTGCGCAGCACGACCTGATCTGAGATGTAGAAGGTGTCGGTCCTGGCCCGCGCCGGATGCGTCGGGCTGTGGTTCAGCGCATCGAAGTTGTAGTGAACGGTCTCGACCTCCGGTCCCTCCAGCACGGTGAAACCGAGCCCGAGGAAGATGTCTTCGAGCTCACGCTGCATCGCGCTCAGAACATGCAACCGCCCGACGGGCTGGGCGGGCGTGCCGGGAAGCGTCACGTCGATTGTGTCGCGGGCTAGCTGCTGGTCGAGCTCAGCTGAGCGCATCTGCGCAGAGCGCGTGTCGATCAGCGCCTCTAGGGCCTGGCGGGCAAGGTTCGCCTCGCGTCCCACCTGCGAGCGCTGCTCGGGCGGCAGCGATGCCACTCCGCGCAGCATCATCGGCAGCTCCGCCTTGCGGCCGAGATAGCGCACCCGCAGCTCCTCCAGCGCCTCGCTGCTGCCAGCAGCGACGATCGCGGCCTCGGCCTCGCTCTGTAGCTCTTTGATGCGCTCGATCACGACGCCCGCACCCTAGTGAAATGACGGTCGATCTCGTATAGAGCCACAGTCGCGGCCATCGCCGCGTTCAGCGACTCGGCAGCGATCGGGATGTGCGCCACGACATCGCAGGCTGCGATCAGCTCCTGCGGCAGGCCCTCGCGCTCAGCGCCCACCAGCACAGCGAGGTCCTCGGAGGCGAGCTTGCCGACCGCCTGCGCAAGGGGCGCGCCACGGCGCGCGGCCAGCGCAAGCGTGCGACCCGGCAGCTGCGAGATCGCGGAGGCCCTCGCGAGCGGGGTGGCGAAGATCGCGCCCATGCTCGCCCTCACTGCCTTGGGCGAGTACGGATCGGCGCAGCCGGGGCCAAGTGCCACGCAGGAGGCGCCGAACGCGTGTGCGCTGCGCAGACAGGCGCCGACGTTGCCCGGGTCGGAGAGCCCGTGCAGGTAGAGGCACAGCGGCCCGACCGGCGCCGGCGCGAAGCGTTGCTCATAGACCGCCGCCACCCTGGCGCCGGAGCCGAGCGCGCTTACCGCCGCAAGCGCCTGCGGCTCCACCTCGGTGAACGCGACACCACAAGCCTGCTGGATGCTGGAATCTGGTGTGCGGTAGCCCTCGACCGGCGCGATGCCGGCCGCGCTGGCGGCATCGATCAGGTCCTCGCCCTCAACCAGGAAATGGCCGCTGTGCTCGCGCTCGCGCCGGCGCTGCAGGCGCCGCAGGGCTTGGAGCTTGGGGTTGTGGGGGCTTGTGATCGTGGTCGTCATACGAAAAAGGGCGCCCTCCTGCATGGAGCGGCGCCCGGGAAGGGTTCGGCTGATGTCTGGTCTTGAGGATCAGGCAGCCGACGCCTCGCGGGCGATCTCCGCGAAACGTCGAAACGCATCAGCATCGCGCACGGCGATGTCGGCAAGCACCTTGCGGTCGAGCTCAACGCCGGCCTTGTCGAGGCCGTGCATGAACTGCGAGTAGCTCATACCGTTGATACGGGCGGCTGCGTTGATGCGCGTGATCCACAGTTTGCGGAAGTCGCGCTTGCGGTTGCGGCGGTCCCGGTAGGCGTAGGAGTCGGCCTTCATCAGCGCCTCCTTGGCGCGTCTGTAGCCCGAATTTGCCTCGCCGCGGAAGCCCTTGGTCAGCTCTAGTGTCGCGCGCCGCTTCTTGCGCGCATGCAGTGAACGCTTGACCCTGGTCATGAGACCCTCAGCAGCTTCTTCACGCGCGGCTGATCGTGATCGGAGAGGATCGCCGGTTTGCCGATCGCGCGCTTTCGCTTCGGCGACTTCTTCTCAAGGATGTGGCTGGAGAAGGCGTGCCTGGCGCGGACCTTGCCGGAACCGGTCACCTTGAAGCGCTTCTTCGCGCCCGAATGGGTCTTCATCTTTGGCATCGGAGCCGAAGATTATGACACGGCGCCGCCGCCGGCGGCTGCCTGGGGCGCGACGGCCTCTGCAGCGTCGCCTGCGGGCCCATCTGCCGAGGGCTCCTCAGACTGCGCGGCGGGTTGCTCCAAAGCGCCGTCGGGAGAAGGTGCAGACTCAGTTGCGGTTGCCTCTGTGGTCTCCTCTGCCCCCTCCACGTCCTCGTGCGAGGACGCATCGGCGTGCCCGGCGAGCACAGCCTTCGACGGCGCAAGCAGCATCGTCATGTTGCGCCCCTCCTGCAGCGGCCGCTGCTCGACAACGCCAATCTCGGCGAGCTCCTCGGCCAGACGGTCGAGGATCGCCACGCCGCGCTCGGGGTGGGTGACCTCGCGGCCGCGGAACATGATCGTCACCTTGACCTTGTCCTTGTGGCGCAGGAAGCGTTCGACGTGGCCCTTCTTGGTGTCGTAGTCGTGCTGGGCGATCTTGGGGCGAAACTTGATCTCGCGCACCGTGATCTGCTGCTGGTGCTTGCGCGCCTGCTTGAGCTTCTGGGCCTGCTCGTACTTGTACTTGGAGTAGTCGAGCACGCGGCAGACGGGAGGACGAGCGTCGGGGGCCACCTCGACCAAATCGAGGTCGCGCTCCTGGGCGAAGCGCAGGGCATCTGGGGTCTTCATCACGCCGACCTGCTGGCCCTCGTCGTCGATCAGCCGCACCTCCGGCACGCGGATGCGCTCGTTTACCCTCGTCAGGTCCCGCTCAGGCGGGCGCCGGTCGAATCTGCGTGGGACCGGCACTAGCTGTGGAAGGCGCGCTTCAAGCTGACGCTATGCGCGGCGCATTGATCGGATCCGAGACCTCAAGGCGGCGGAGTATAGCGGGCCGCCATGAGCGCGCAATCCTGGTTTTCCCGGCGTTCACGATCTGCTGGACACTTGATCGAGCATCCGCTGGGAGATCTCGGCTAGCGAGACGATGCCCTCGTCTCCATGCTGGCGCTCGCGTACCGAGACCGCGCGCTGCTGCGCCTCGCGCTCGCCGACGATCAGCATGTAAGGCACCTTGGAGATCTCAGCGTCACGCACCTTTCGCCCCAGCGACTCGCCGCGGTCGTCGAGATGCACCCGCAATCCCTGTGAGCGCAGCAGATCTGCAACCTCGCGGGCGTAGGCGGCGGCGGGCTCTGAGATGCTCAGCACGCTCGCCTGCACCGGCGAGAGCCACAGCGGCAGCAGGCCCGCGTAGTGCTCGATCAGGATCCCGATGAAGCGCTCGAAGGAGCCCAGCAGCGCCCTGTGGATCATCACCGGACGGTGCTCTGCGTTGTCGGCGCCGGTGTATGCGAGATCGAAGCGCTCCGGCATCATGTAGTCGAGCTGAACCGTTCCCAACTGCCATGAGCGCCCGATCGAGTCGGTCATGTGCAGGTCGATCTTGGGGCCGTAGAAGGCGCCGTCGCCGGGGTTGAGCTCGTACTCCAGGCCCTGGGAGGCCAGCGCGTCGGCCAGCGCCTGCTCGGCCAGGTCCCACATCGAGTCGTCTCCGATTCGCTTCTCGGGACGGGTCGAGAGCTCAAGGCGCGGCTGGAAGCCGAAGATCTCGTAGATCGCAAACCCGAACTTCAGGCACTCCACGACCTCCCGCTCGACCTGCTCCTGGGTGCAGAAGATGTGGGCGTCGTCCTGGGTGATGTGGCGCACGCGCAGCAGGCCGTGCAGCACGCCGCTGGCCTCGTGGCGGTGCACGAGCCCTGCCTCGGAGTAGCGGATCGGCAGGTCGCGGTAGGAGTGGCGCTCGTCCTTGTAGATCTGGATGTGAGCGGGGCAGTTCATGGGCTTCAGGCCCATGGGCCGATCCTCCACCTCGGTGAAGTACATGTTCTCCTTGTACTTCTCCCAATGCCCCGACTGCTTCCAGAGATCGACGTCGTAGATGATCGGCGTCTTTACCTCGCGGTAGCCGCGGCGGCGGTTCTCGGTGCGCCACAGGTCGGTCAGCTCGTTCCAGATCACCATGCCGGCCGGCTTCCAGAACGGGCTCCCCGGAGAGAGCTCTGAGAAGGAGAAGAGGCCGAGCTCGCGGCCGAGGCGACGGTGGTCGCGGGTGCGCGCCTGCTCCAGGCGCTCCAGGTACTCCGCAAGCTGCGTCTTGGTGAAGAACGCGGTGCCGTAGATGCGAGTGAGCATCTGGCGCGAGGAGTCCCCGCGCCAGTAGGCGCCAGCGACCGACTGCAACTTGAAGGCGCCGATGCTCGCGGTACTGGGGGCATGCGGGCCCCGGCACAGGTCCGTGAAGGGACCATTCTGGTAAAGCGAAACGGCCTCGGTTCCCGCGTTCCTGACGAGATCGTCGATCAGCTCCACCTTGTAATCCTGTCCCTCAGAGAGGAACCGCTCCCGCGCGTCGGTCACCGACACGTCGCTGCGAAGAAACGGCTCTGCCGCCTTGACGTGCTCGCGCATCCGCTCTTCGATCGCCGGGAAGGCGTCCTCGGAGAGGCTCACGCCTTCGGGGAAGTCGAAGTCGTAGTAGAAGCCCTCTTCGATTGCGGGGCCGATCGAAATCTTCACGCCCGGGTAGAGCTCCATTACCGCGGCGGCAAGCACGTGCGCGGCGTCGTGGCGGATCAGCTCCAGCGCCGGCGCGCCGCTCTTTGCGGTCAGGATTTCGATTTGCGCGCCGTCCGGCAGCGGTAGCGCCATGTCGCGCGTCTGCGGCTGCTCCCCCACCTCGGGGTGGCTGACGCGCACCGCGAGCGCCGCTTTGGCAAGCCCAGGTCCGATCGCCGCGGCCGCGTCGGCGCCCGTGGCGCCGTCTTGCAGGTCTAGCTCTTTTCCGTCGGGGAGTGTGGCCTTCAGCGACATCGACGCGCAGGCTACCTGTTGCGAGCTGCGCTCAGACGGCTACCCAAAGCGCGTCATTGCCCAGCGGCACGCGCCGTGCGCTTCCTTGGCCGAGCAGCGCGATCAGCGCCGCCTCGGCAGCAGTCTTGTCGGGAGGCGTGTTGTTGGGCGCCATAATCGCGGCGATCTCTTGAGTGACAAGGCCATCCGGGGAGCTCTGCAACGCGGGCAGCGGCGACTCTGGCGGCTCCCGGCGATCAAGCGAGGTGTCGAGGTTGGCAATTGCGAGGTCGTACGCCTCCACGGGCTGAAAGCCACCCGCCTCGATCCGGCGCTCGCCGGAGACGAAGATCAGCGAGGGAGCCGAATAGCGCACCGGGCCGTCGGTCTGGCGCGCCTTGCCCTGGAAGTGCGTTGGGCCGCCCTCAGCGCGGCGCGTCTCATCCTTGTCGGCTTCGTAGGCAGCGATCACCTCGGGATCGTCGATCGCCGCGACCACGGCATCTGCGTCCAGGCCGGGGATATCCGCCAGCGCCTGGGCTATGTCTCCATCCTCATCGAGCAGCAGCGTCGAGGTGAACCAGGCGAACTGCAGCGCCCGCAGCACCGCGAGCTCGCGGTCGGGCGCGATCCGCCGCGCGGCGATGATCGCGCGGCAGGCACGCGCAGTGGCCAGCACCCGTGCGCGCGGCGTGGCGCCGAAGGGCATGCCGTAGCGGTCGCGGAAGAGCAGGCTTCCCTGCACGGCGCGCACCGGCGTGTACCCGCGTGCGACGTAGCCGGAGGGGTCCTCCATCAGCCCGATCATCACAAACCGCCAGCGCAGCTGATCGCCGTAGCGCCAGCGCAGCACCGCCACCGCTGGGTTCTCCGAGTACGCCCACGGACAGCCCGGGTCGGTGAAGCAGGTGACGTCGATGCTTGCGGCCACGGCTGCCCATCCTAGAAGGCTTCTCGTGGACTGTCCGGGAGCACGGTTCGGTACGATCGGCGTATGTCCTCGCGACTTGCGCGCACCGCTTCAGCCGCGCATGCAGCTGAAGATGCCGGCGATGAGACAGTGGCTTCTGAGGCGTGGCGTAGCTACCGACTCATCAAGGACGCGCTCCGCGACCCTGGATCTCAATGACCTGCAGACCGCGCATGGCGAGCTGCCGGATAGCCGCGATCAAGAACGCGACGCGTAAAGCCCGTTGCGGCTGCGCATAATCGAGCCGGTTTAGCCGAGCGCCGGCTCCGCAAGCCCCGTCTGCTGCTCGCTGACCTCCCACAGCTTCGCCGCGGCCTCCATGTCCTGGGCCGCCCGGGTCGGCCGGCCGAGCTTCTCGTCTACGAAGTAGCCGCCATCGCCGTCGATCTCGGGTGTGTCGGCGAGCCAGACCAGCGTGCGTGCGCCGCGCTCGGTGCTGCGCGAGAACGGCTTGATCGCGACCATCGCGAGGCCCATCAGTGCGCCGTTGTTACGGTTGAAGCCGCTGGCGACCAGGCCCGGGTGGAAGCAGTAGGCGCCCACGCCTGTACCCTGCAGGCGCTTGGACAGCTCGGCGGTGAAGAGGATGTTGGCAAGCTTGGTCTGCCCGTAGCGCTCGAAGCCGAGCTTGCCGTAGGAGCGCTCGGCGCCAAGGTCGTCAAACGGGATCCGGCTGCCCTTGTGCGCGTCGGAGGATGTCGTGATCACGCGCGCCGGCGCGCTCTCCTTCAACCGATCGATCAGCAGGTTGGTCAGCAGAAACGGGGCCAGTTGGTTGAGTGCCCAGGTCTGCTCGAAGCCCTCGGCGGTGAGCTGCCGCTCGGTGAACATCGCGCCGGCGTTGTTGATCAGCACGTCGATGCGGGGAAGGCGTGAAAGCGCTTCCTGCGCCAGCGTTCTGACCGAGCTCTGCAGCGCCAGATCCGCGTTCAGCACCTGCACCTCCGCAGACCCGCCGGCAGCCTTCGATATCTCAGCCACCGCCGCCTGCGCACGCTGCTCGCTGCGAGCAACGATCGCGAGCTTTGCGCCGCGTCGCGCAAGCTCCTCGGCGGCCGCCAGCCCGATCCCGTTCGTGGCGCCGGTCATCAGCACCTGCTTGCCTGCAACCCCGTTCCACTGCGACATCGCCGCCTCCTCCGCTCCTCGCATGTTCGGACCCCGGCGAGGGTACAGTGAAGGAGCGTATGAAGCTGGACGGCATACACCACATAACCGCGATCACTGGCGATGCGCCCGCCAACGTCGAGTTCTATGCCGGTGTGCTGGGCCTGCGCCTGGTCAAGAAGACGGTCAACCAGGACGACCCCACCGTCTACCACCTCTTCTACGCCGACGAGAAAGGCTCGCCGGGCGCCGACCTCACCTTCTTCGAGTATCCGCACGCTGCGCGCGGCGTGCCGGGCGCCGGGATGGTTCACCGCATCGTTTGGCGCGTGGCCGACCCCGCAGCGCTCGACTTCTGGGAGCAGCGTCTGTCAGCACACGGGACCGCGAGCCGGCGCGAGGGCGAGAGCCTGCGCTTCAGCGATCACGAGGGTCTCGACCACGAGCTCTCGATCGACAACAGCGGTGATGCGCCGCTGATCGCCGACACCCCCGGCGTCCCCGCCGAGCATGCGCTGCGTGGCTTTGCGGGCGTGCACGCCTACGCGCAGGACCCGGCCGCCAGCGAGGCGCTGATGGCGCAGACCCTTGGCTTCGAGCACGATGGCGAGGATCGCTGGCTGATAGAGGGCGAGAATCGCCACGGCTTCTACCGCTACGGCTCCCCACCGGCCGAGCACCCGCGCCAGGGCGCTGGCAGCGTGCACCACATCGCTTTCGCCTCCACGATGGACGACCATGAGGCATGGCGGCAGCGCATCGCAGCCGCCGGGCAGCGGCCCACACCCGTGATCGACCGTTTCTACTTCCGCTCGATCTATTTCCGCGAGCCGAGCGGCGTGCTCTTCGAGATCGCCACGATCGGGCCCGGCTTCAGCTCAGACGAGGACGCAGCGCACCTCGGCGAGCGACTCTCGCTGCCGCCGAGCTTCGAGCCGCTGCGATCGCGCCTGGAGCAGGCACTGACGCCGCTGCCAAACCCGCGTACGGTGCCGACCAGCTCATAGCAGCACCTTGCGGCGGAAGTTGCGCAGCCCCAGCGCCAGGAAGCCGACGCAGAATGCGATCAGCACCGGGTAGATCGCGTACAGCGGCATGTGCGAGGCGTCGGTGAGCGCCGCCCTCATGCCCTCCGTGACGTAGATCAGCGGGTTGATCAGCACGATGATCTGCAGCCAGTGGATGCCATCCACCTGCACCGGCGAAAGGCGGGTCCACTGGTAGTAGGTGCCGCCGAGGAAGGTGAGCGGCAGCACTACGAAGCCGAACATCAGGCCGATGTTGCGCGGCTCAAACGTGGTTCCGAGCAGCAGCCCCAGCGAGGTCATCGCCACGCAGGCCAGCGGGATCAGCGTCAGCGTCACGAGCCAGTGCACGTCGAGGTTCGCTTCCACCCCGCCGGCATGGATAACCGCCGCGATCGGGAACACGATCACCGCCGCGATCACACCCTGGACCGCGCCGGAGAGCACCTTGGAGGCGGCTACCAGCCAGATCGGGCAGGGCGCCTGCACGCGATCCTCGATCTCGCGGGTGTAGCCGAACTCGGTGGAGAGCTGAAGTGCAACCGCCTGGATGCCCTGGAACATGATCGAGATCGCCACCACTCCCGGAACCAGCACCGTGGCGAAATGGGACTCGGCCACCGCTCCGCCACCGCCGCCGACGCCCTGGCCGATGCTGGGAAAGACGTAGAGGAAGACGAACACCAGCAGAAACGGCTGGATCACCGTGCGCACGACGAACTCGCCGAAGTGCTTGCGCAGCACCACGAGGTCGCGCGCCACCAGGCCCTTCATCGCCGACCAGCTGGCGGCCGCGCTGGTGCGCTGCGGTGAGATCGAGATCGTCGTGGAGGCCATCAGTCGCGCAACTCCTTGCCCGTCAGGTGGATGAACACGGTCTCCAGGCTCGGCTCGGAGACTGAGAGATCGACCAGGTCCACGCCGGCGGCCTCCGCGGCAGCCACCATCCGCGGCGCCAGCCGATCCACCCCGGTGACGTGGACCTCCAGGCCACCCTCAATCGTGCGCGTGCGGGTGACGCCATCGATCTCAGCGGCGATCCCCATGCTCAGCGCCTCGGCGTCGCCGTTTACCTTCAGCGTCACGATCGTGTCGGCCCCCACCGACTGCTTGAGCGCATCCGGCGTGTCGAGGGCGAGGATCTTGCCGTGGTCCATGATCGCCACGCGCTGGCAGAGCCGGTCGGCCTCCTCCATGTAGTGGGTGGTGAGCAGGATCGTCTGCCCGTCTGCGTGCAGCTGCTCGAGGATCTCCCACAGCGCCAGGCGGCTCTGGGGATCGAGGCCGGCGGTCGGCTCGTCCATGAACAGCACCGCGGGGCGGTGGAAGATCGCGCGGGCGACCATCAGCCGCTGCGCCATCCCGCCGGAGAGCGCGTAGACCGACGCCTTGGCCCACTTGGAGAGGCGGAACTGCTCGAGTAGCTGATCGGCGATCACGCGCGACTCCTGGACGGAGATGCCGAACAGGCGTCCGTGGAAGTAGAGGTTCTCCCACACCGTCAGCTGCCGGTCGAGCGTGTTCTGCTGGGATACCACGCCGATCAGCTGCTTGGCCAGCGCGGGCTGGGCCACGACGTCCACGGTGCCCACCCAAGCATCCCCGGAGGTCGGGATCACGCGCGTGGTCAGCATTCCGGCGATGGTCGTCTTTCCGGCGCCATTGGGGCCGAGTAGGCCGAAGATCTCACCGCGCGCGACGTTCAGCGTGAGCTGGTCGACTGCCGCGAAGTCGGCACCATCGTAGACCTTGGTCAGCTCCCGGGTCCTGATCACAGCCTCGCGGTCCTCCCCGCCGGCTGCGGCCTCGGTGCTCGCGAGCGTCGACTCCGTTATCGCCATCGCGTCTCATGATCGCACCCCCGAGGGCAAGCCGGATGCAATCGCGCAGACCTCCCCTCGCGGGACACACACATGCAGCGGCTCGGCACGCCGACCGACGACGTGCCGAGCCTGATTGCACTGGTCTATTTCGGCGAGGCTTCGAGGCCTTCCAACATCGATTTGATCGACGTGCCCACCGTGCCGGTCTCGGTGGCGGTGAATAGGAGAACTTTCAATCTGGTCACCGACGATTCGACGATTTTGCCGCCTTCCCAGGCGAAGTAGTGCGTGATCGCACTCGTTGGGAACCTCTGGTTGCTCCATTGCTGCACGCCGGTGGGCTCTTCGGCGACAGCATCGCCTTCGAGGTTGTGGGAGCCTTCGACGCCGGTCGGGCAGGTACCGAGGAATTCCAGCGCTGCGTACACGCTGCCGCTCGCCGGCGTGTACAGATCTCCAACCGGGCCTTCTTCTTTTTCCGCCTGCGCTTTGGTCCCTATGTAGACCAGCTTAGATTTCAGGGACGCTTCGATCGTGCCCGACGACGCGCCTTTGCTTCGCACCGAGCAGCCTTTGGCTTCTTCGCTGGTTTCTTTCACCAGGACCTTGCAGCCCGTGTATTTGAGTGTGACCGAGCTTGTGCCCGGTTCACCTCCTTGAAGCGTGCCACTGCCCGTGACAGCCGAGCATTCCACGCTCGCCAGGCTGTCGAGGAACTTCTGGGCGCTGGAACCTTCCGCCTCCCCACTGGCGATGCTGGCTTCCCGCGAGGTCAGAGTGGTGAGCGTGCTTGCAGCGCCGAAAGTTCTGTCCCAACCATTGATTGTAATAAATAATACGCCGTGGTTCAGGCATTCGGCCACCGTCTCATAGTAAGCGAAAGTTTTTTCCACGCAACCTTCTGTCCATTCCGCGGCGCCCCATGTTGGGCCATTCGCTGCCAGCGCGCTACTGGCCATCGTTGCGGACGTGACGGCAAACGCCAGCGCCACCAACGAAACCGCGATGCTCATACGTCTCTTCATCGTGCATTCCTCTCGATCACAAGTTCGACCGGCTCAAGGAAGGCATGCGCATCGGCCTGATAGTCCCCCTCGGCCGGCCTTAGATAACATTCCGGCCATCGGCGGCAGTTTCCGCCTCGCGCAGGTATAACCTCTGCACGAGATCCCGTCAATACAACGACGCCACTGTCTCTATCTGCCTTGGCGTGCCGGACACCGATTCAACCACGATGCTTCTTCCGCAGCGGCGCTTTGGCCAGATAGTGGTGGCCGGTGCGCACCGCCACGTGCTTGTGAGTCACAAGATTGCTGACGGCAACCTTGTCCCGCGTAACGCGGATCAGCGTGCCTTCGCAGAGATCCTCGGTCAACCATTCGGTGCCCTGCACCGCCCCGGCAGCGTAGTTGCCCTTCGTGGTGAATTGGCGTGAAGACCGTCGCGCTCTTCCATCACCGGCCCGACCGCACAGATCACGCGCTCGATGAGCTCGCAACGCGATACCCCGCCCCCCCCAACGTGATCGTGGCCGCGCAGGACCAAGTGCTGCCATTGTGAGCGCGATGGCCAGCCACACCGGCAACTCCCACGTTGACGCAGTGGTGGTCGGCTCCGGCCCAAACGGGCTAGCAGCCGCGCTCACGCTCGTCCGCGCAGGCCTTCTAGTCGAGGTCTACGAGGGCGCCCCGAGCCTCGGCGGCGGCTGCCGAACGCAGGAACTGACGCTGCCGGGATTCACCCACGACGTCTGCTCGACCGTCCACCCGCTGCTTGCCGCCTCTCCGTTCTTTCGAGACGCCGACCTGGATGTGACGCTTCGCACGCCGGAGGTCGCTTTCGCGCACCCACTCGACGGCGGGCGCGCGGTTGCCGTAACCGGATCGGTCGCACAGACGGCCGCCACGCTCGGCGCCGACGGAACACGCTACCGGCGCCTGCTCGGTCCGCTGGCCGACTCGCTCGACCAGATACTGCCCTCAGTGCTTGCCCCGATGCTGCGCCGGCCAGCGCATCCGTTGGCGATGGCGCGCTTCGGGCTGCGCGGCCTCTGGCCCGCCAGCGCCCTTGCGCGCCTGTTCGAGACCCAGCCCGCCAAGGCCCTGATCGCAGGCCTGGCCGCACATTCGATGCAGCCGCTGAGCGCTCCCGGCACTGGTGCGTTCGCGCTGTTGTTGGGCATGCTCTCCCACACCGTCGGCTGGCCGGTCGTCGAGGGAGGCAGCGTGCGCGTGGTCGATGCGCTTGCCGCAGAGATCGAGGCGGCGGGCGGGCACGTTCACACCGGCCGCTGGATCAGCGACCTGCAAGATCTGCCAAGCAGCGGGATCACGCTGCTTGACCTCACGCCCCAACAACTGCTCGAGATCGCGGGAGAGCGGATGCCGGCGCGCAGCCGGCGCGCGCTGGCCCGCTTCCGCTACGGCCCCGGCATCTGCAAGGTGGACTGGGCGCTGAGCGGCCCGGTGCCATGGCAGGCAGAGGTCTGCCGCGGCACCCCCACGCTGCACCTCGGAGGCACCTTCGAGGAGATCGCCCGCAGCGAGTCGGAGATCGCCGCAGGACGCCACGCCGAGCGCCCCTACTGCATCGCAGTTCAGCCCTGCGTGGTCGACCCCTCGCGCGCGCCGCAGGGACGGCAGACCTTCTACGCCTACTGCCATGTGCCCGCCGGCTCGAGCATGGACGTCAGCGATCGGATCGAAGCGCAGATCGAACGCTTCGCCCCCGGCTTCCGGGACCTGGTGCTGGCAAAGACCGTCACGACGGCGACCGAGATCGAGTCCCACAACCCCAACTACATCGGCGGAGACATCAACTCCGGCGCCGCGACCCTGGCACAGACGCTCTTTCGCCCCACCGTCAGCCTGCGCCCGTACAGCACGCCGCTGCCCAGCGTCTACCTCTGCTCCTCCTCAACCCCTCCCGGCGGCGGCGTGCACGGGATGTGCGGGGCAGGCGCCGCACAGGCCGCGCTGCGCGACCTGCGTCACTGACGGCGGGTCAGCAGGCGCTGCACCTTCTCGGCGGTCTCATCGTCGCTCAGTGGCGTGTAGAGGACAAGCCGCTGCTCCGGGCTCTCCTCCAGCTTGAAGACCGCGTGCTCGAAGGCCATCTCCCCGGCGACCGGGTGCGCCAGCAGCTTGCGGCCGATGCCGCTGCGCACCACCTCGTGACGCCTCCACCAGCGGTTGAAGTCGCTGCTGCCGCGCTTGAGCTCCTCGATCAGCTCGTCGAACTCGGGGTCGCCGACGTGCCGGGCGCTGTCGGCGCGAAAGCGCGCGACGACCTGCTGGGCGCCCTCGGTCCAGTCGGTGAACAGCACGCGACGAGCAGGTTCCATAAAGGTGGCCCAGATCATGTTGCGCCGCTCAGGCGGCAGCTGCGACGGGTCGCTGAAGACGACGGCGTAGGCGTCGTTCCAGGTCAGGAAGTCCCAGCGGCGACCGAGGATGCAGGCGGGGCTGCTGCCGAGGTTCTCGATCAGCCGCACGAGCGTCTGCGATGCCTGCTCCCGTGGAGCGCGCCCGGCCATGATCTCCTCGCCGCGGCCGAGCACGATCAGATGGGAGCGCTCGGCGGGGGTCATCCGCAGCGCGTCGGCTATCGCCTCCAGCACCGAGCGCGAGGCCCGCACGTCGCGCCCCTGCTCAAGCCACGTGTACCAGGTGGTGCCCACCCCGGCCAGCTGGGCGACCTCCTCGCGACGCAGCCCAGGCGTGCGCCTGCGTCCGCCCCCGGCGAGCCCGACCTCGTGCGGCTCGATCGCTTCGCGACGGATGCGCAGGAACTCGGACAGCTGCGCGCGCCGGCGCTCGCCGTCGCGAAGCACGGACGGTTTTGTGGTGGTCTCTGCAGTGGTGGTGCTCATACCAGGATAAATCCCTCTCTTCTACCTGCATAAACATCGTTGCACACTGTCTGCGGGGTGTGGTGCGCAGGGTCAAGCGCAACAGACGGCAGGCAGCAGGAAAGGCAACCGATGAGCACCAACCCCTACATCGTCAGACTCCCGGGCAGTAGACGCAGGCTGCAGCATGGCGCCCGGGCCAAGACCAGCGGGCGTCCCA
Source organism: Solirubrobacteraceae bacterium (assembly GCA_036008645.1). GTDB lineage: Bacteria > Actinomycetota > Thermoleophilia > Solirubrobacterales > Solirubrobacteraceae > Palsa-744. Next base: position 133,147 of record DASYNI010000016.1, on the reverse strand, counting down.
CCCGCGGCATGCGCGAGCGGCTGCTGATGCCGGTGCTCTTCGCGCCGGTGTTCATGGTCATCCTCGACGTCTTCATCGTCAACGTTGCGGCGCCCTCGCTGCGCACCGATCTGCATGCCACCGCCAGCGAGGTGCAGTGGGTGGTCGGCGCCTACGTGCTGACCTACGCGATCTCACTGGTCACCGCCGGCCGGCTCGGCGACATCTTCGGTCGGCGCAGGATGTTCAGGATCGGCGTGGCCGGCTTCACGCTCGCGTCCGCGTTGTGCGCAGCGGCGCCGAGCGCGAGCACGCTGATCGCCGGCCGCCTGCTGCAGGGCTTCGCGGGCGCGGCGATGTGGCCGCAGGTGCTCTCGATCATCCAGGTGCACTTCGCACCCTCTCAGCGGCGCAAAGTGCTCGCGATGCAGGGCGGCATCCAGGGCCTTGCCTCGGTCACCGGCCAGATCGTGGGCGGCGGGCTGATCGCGCTCGACTTCCTGCACCTCGGCTGGCGGACGGTGTTCCTGATCAACGTCCCAGTCGGCCTGTTCGCGCTGGCCGCCGCAGGCAGGGTGGTGCCGGAGTCCCGCTCGGAGAGCGCCCGCAAGCTCGACCTGCCCGGCGTCGCGCTGGCCACGACAACGCTGGCGCTGATCATGGTCCCCGCGATTGAGGGGCGCGAAGCGGGCTGGCCGCCGTGGGTGTTCGTCGCGCTGGCGTGCGCCGTGCCGGCCGCGATCGGATTCGTCGCGCTCGAGCGCAGGATCGCGGCGCGCGGCGGCTCGCCGCTGGCAGAACTGCGGCTCTTCCGCGCGCGCGGCTTTCGCACCGCGACCTCCTCGGTGTTCCTGCTCTACTGCATCCCCTCCTTCTTCCTGCTGCTCTCGCTGTACATGCAGAGCGGCCTCGGGCTGGACCCGATCGAAACAGGCCTTGCCTTCACGCCGCTGGCCATCGCGTACGCCGCCGCGTCGCTGTTCGGGCCGCGGGTAAGAGCGCCTTGGCGCGAACGCCTGCCCCAGATCGGCGCCTTCACGATCGCCGCCGGCCTGATCGCGACGATCCTTGCGATCGAAGTCTTCGACGTACATACGATCGGAGTCACCCTGATCGTCACGATGGCCGTGATGAACAGCGGCATGGGCATCGCCGTCCCTACGCTGATCCACCTCGCGGTACGCGACGTGCCCTCCTCCGACGCCGGCACGGCCGCGGGCATTTTCAGCACCTCCCAGCAGGTGGGCAACGGCCTGGGGATCGCGATCCTCGGCACAGTGTTCTTCTCGGTGCTCGGTACCCGCACCGGCCCGCTCGCCTACGGTCACGCTCTATCTGTGGCGATGGGCGTCCAGGTCGTGATCGTGCTGGTTAGCGGGGCGATGCTGACCCGGGCGGCACGCAAGCGGCGCACTGCCGGCAGCGACTCGGTAGCGCGCGAGGCACACGACCTCGCGCCGGCAGGCCGGGCTCCTGGCGTCGTCCCGGCGCCGATGCTCGCCTGTGCCGCCACACGCGCCGGCGATACGCTGCGCACATGAGCTACACGATCAAGAACCTCAGGCAGACCGAGGACCTCGCCCCCAAGTTCGGGCTCTCCGAGATGGGCGAAGCCCACTTTCCCCGCGAGGACCTGCAGGCACAGACGATTGGTCTCGCCTTTCACGTTGTCAAGCCGGGAAAGCGCCAGAGCTTCGCTCATCGTCACGAAGAGGCCGAGGAGGTCTACGTCGTGCTTTCCGGCAGCGGTCGAGTGAAGCTCGACGCCGAAGTGGAGGACCTACGCACGATGGACGCGCTCAGGGTCTCCCCAACGGTGGCGCGTGCCTTCGAGGCCGGCCCCGAGGGCATGGAGTTGCTGGTCTTCGGCCCACGCCATGCCGGCGATGGCGAGATCCTGCAAGATGACTTCTGGAGCGAGCCCGCGGCGTAGCGATTCGCCTGGCCGAGACGCCGGCGCCGCCTACTCGCTGGCCAGCGCCTGCAGCACATCGAGCTTTGCTGCACGCCGCGCCGGCAACATCGCTGCCCCTAGCCCTGCGATCGCGGCGGCGATCACCAGCAGGATCAGCGTGCCGACCGGGATCGAGAGCACGTATCCGGCGCCCGAAAGCGCAAACTCGGTCACCAACACGGCTCCCACCACGCCGATGATCAGGCCGAGCACGCCGCCGATCAGGCCGGTGATCAGCGACTCGTAGCGGATCATCTGGCGGATCTGGCGGCGCGAGGTGCCGATCGCGCGCATCATGCCGAGCTCACGGGTGCGCTCGTAGATCGAGAGCACCAGAGTGTTGACTATCCCGAACAGGGAGACGAGCACCGAGAGCGCCAGCAGCACGTAGACAAGCAGCAGGAACTTGTCCACCTTGTTGCTGACTTCTTTGGTGTACTGCGCAGCGGTCTGCGAGTGCACCTGTGGGAAGCTTGCTTTCAGCACCGTGTTGATGCTGCCGCGCACGCTCGTCGCGTTGGCGCCGGCGGAGTAGGAGACGAAGTCGACGCCGTCTTCGCGCTGTCCGAAGGCAGCGCTCGCCAGCGCGCGGGTGATGGTGAGGTTGGTCAACAGGCCGAGCACTTCTTCCTTGAGGATCCCCCGCACGGTCAGGGTCACCTGGTGCCCGGAGGGAGTCAGCACGGAGAGCCGGTCGCCGACGTGCAGGCCGTGCGCGCTCGCGAACTTCTTGGTGATCACCGTCCCGTCCTGGCGCAGCGCAGAGAGCGTCGCGGCCGAGCCGTGTTCCCATTCGGCCTTGTACATCTTCGTGAACGATTGCGGTTCGATCGCGGTCACCGTGCTCTTTTCGTCGATCACCGGAGCGCCGGGCTTTGAGAGGTCGCGCACCCTGCCCTTCGTGAAGGCGACCGCGGTCACCGAGCCGACGCCCGGCACGCTGCGCACCGCAGGCGCGACCTCAGGCGGGATGCCCTGTCCGCTCTGGGTGTTCTGGACGATCAGGCTGCCCGCGAAGGAGCGGCCCACGGCATTGTCGATCGTGCTCTTGGTGCCTGCGGCCAGCACGGAGATGAAGGCGACCAGGCCGAGTCCGACCGTCAGCGCGAGCGCGGTCACCAGCGTGCGGCCGGGTTGACGCACGGAGTTCTCGCGCGCCAGGCGGCCCATGATGCCGCGCCAGCTGACGATCAGGCCAAGGCCGCGCCCGAGCGCCGGGATGATGCGGTAATGACGGGGCTGACCGGCGCGCCGTACGCGCGAGATCAGCATCGCGCCGCGCACCGCCCAGACCACCAGCAGCACCGGCAGGACCACCTTGCTTTTGGTCGCCGCGGAGACCACCAGCACCGCGATCAGCGCGACCAGGCCGCGAATGATCAGCGTTCGCCTGGATGGCAGCGTACGCGGTGGGATGCTGACGCCCTCGCGCATCGCCGCGATCGGTGGCACCCGCGTGGCGCGCAGCGCCGGGAAGAAGCCTGCGATCACCGTCACCACGATGCCCACCGCCAGCGAGACGATCACGGTGCGCGTCTCAAGCACCGTCCCGTTGTCGGGCAGGTCGGCGCCGAATGCCTTGAAGAGCTGGTCGAGCGCGGGCGCGAGCGCGATCCCGATGAACAGGCCGGCGACGGCGCCGCCGACTCCGAGCAGCAGCCCCTCGAATACGACCGAACGCATCACCTGGGCGCGGGACGCGCCGAGCGTGCGCAGCAGCCCGAACTCGCGCGTGCGCTGCGCGACCGTGATTGAGAAGGTGTTGAAGATGATGAAGGCGCCGACCACGAGCGCGACGTAGGCGAAGATCAGCAGGAACGTGCGCAGGAAGCCGAGCTGTTCTTCCAGTTCAGAGGTCTGGTTGGCCGCTTCCTGAGCGCCAGTGCGCACTACCAGCGTGCTCGGCAAGGCCGCACGCACACGCGAGGCCAGCTGTTCGGGAGAGACAGCCGGGCTGGCGGCGACGTTGATGCCGTCGTAGATGCCCGGTTCGCCTGCCACGTACTGCGCCTGGCTAATCGTCACGAGCGCGACGGTGGTGCCGCCGAAGGATTCGCTGCCCGCGAACTTCGCGATGCCTGAGATCGTGTATGTCCTGGCCGGCGAGCGGCCCGCGATCACGATCTGCCCTCCGATCTTCAGGTGCTCACGTTGCGCGGTGGCCTGGTCGATGGCGACCTGGTTGGCGGCGCTCGGCAGATGCCCGCTGCTGGCTTTGAAAGACTCAAAGCGCGCCGGCTGAACACCGTCGACCAAGCCCGGCGCGCCCCCGCTCGTGAGCCGTTTGCCGTTCGTGTGAAGCAGCGCGGCGCCTGTGGAGACCGACCCCGACGCGGTCGCCACGCCGGCCACGGCACGCACCTTGGCAAGCGTCGATTCATTCAGGGTCGATATTTCAGAGCCTGATCCGCGACCCAGCGTTTCGCGTTCGGTGACCACGACCGCCTTGTTTTTGTAGGCAGTACCGAAGACTTCGGCGAACGCGCTGTTGATCGTGTCCGTGAGGATGTAGGTGCCGGCCATCAGCGCCACGCCAAGCGCGATCGCGATGCCCGTCAGCAGCGCCCGCACCTTTCGCTGTGCAAAGCCCCGCAGCACCAGCTTGCCCATCTAGCGGCCCATCCCGGAAATCCACCGGCGTTTCCCGGCGTCTGCACGCGCCTGACGGCCCTCGCCGTCCGCACACGTGCTACCAGCACGCGCACGGACACCGTGAACCGCCAGATCACGCGAATACCCTCGGCAAACACACGCCGAATTTCCGGGATGAACCACTAGCCAACCGCCTTCATCAGGTCAAGCGCTTCCTCTGCGCTGGCCGCGTGGCCGTCGTGGACGATTTGGCCGTCGGCAAGCACCAGCAGACGATCGGCGAAGGACGCTGCGTGCGCGTCGTGGGTGACCATCACCACCGTCTGTCCGAACTCGTCGACGGCCTGACGCAGCAGCCGCAGCACCTCGCCCGAGGACTTGGAGTCCAGGTTGCCGGAGGGCTCGTCAGCGAACACGACCGCCGGCCGGGAGATCAGCGCCCGCGCGACCGCCACCCGCTGCTGCTGACCACCGGAGAGCTCGGCGGGACGGTGGTGCAGCCGGTTGCCGATCCCGACCGTCTCCACGAGCTGATCGAACCAAGCGCGGTCGACCTGCTTTCCCGCGATCGAGAGCGGCAGCAGGATGTTCTCCTGCGCGCTCAGCACCGGCAGCAGGTTGAAGGTCTGGAAGATGAATCCGACCCGATCGCGGCGCAGCTGCGTGAGCGCGCGGTCGTCCAGCTTGGTCAGGTCCACGCTGGCGAGCATCACGGTCCCCGAGGTCGGGCGGTCAAGACCGGCCAGCAGGTGCATAAGCGTCGACTTGCCGGAGCCCGAGGGGCCCATGATGGCCGCGAAGCGCCCAGTCGGGAAGCTGACGTTCACATCCACGAGAGCGTCGACGGCCGCCTCGCCTTCGCCGAAGCGCCGGCAGAGATCGATTGCCTGCACGATTGCCGCGGACTCTCCGTCCGCCCCCTTTTCATCGAACGAGTTTGTGAGCATGGCCGACACGGTACGCGCTCGGGCGCGCCGCGTCATCGTCGCACAGGTCGAAAGGCTCTCTTCACCCGCAGGTGGAGAAGGGTCCGCACGGTTACATCCGCAGGCCGGCTGCTATACAGGCTCCAGGAACCGCCTGAGGATGGCCAGCAGGTCGCCACTCCCGTATGTGATGAACGCCTCCAGATCAGTCTCGCTTGCCAGCAGACGCTCCTGCCGGGCTTTGATGTCGCCGCTGTCCTTGGGCGTGCGACCCGAGATCAGATCGAAGCCGAAGTCGAGCCCGATGTCCGCGACCAGTTCGCCCGCCTCCTCGGCAGGCGCCTCGCCGCTCCCGTCCTCCGCGAGACTGTCGATCGCCTCTTTGATCGTCTCCTCGACCTGGCTGACCAACTGGACCCGCTCGCCGGCGTCCGAGATGATTTTGGCGGCCTTGACGATGAGCGCCATCACCTGCCCATGGACCTCCGCGATCTTGATCTCCTGATCGCCCATGGCGACCAGCTGCTCACCGTAGTCACGCACCGGAGTCGCCGCGAACCCGATCAGCTTGTTGATCGGTCCCGGACCGGCGAACAGGTTCTCAAAGTTCAGGTAGAGCTTCTTGTAGATCGCCTCGACCACCCGGTCGAGCGGCATGTTCGGCCTCCACGCGACACCGAGCTCGTGCGCCATCGTGGTGAAGCGGGGCTTTCGCGCATCTGGCGAAAGCCTGTCGAACTCGGCGCTCAGCGCTTCCTTCAACTTTGCGTTGCGCACCACGTGCCGCAGGTCGTCCCCCGGCTGTGCGCCCTTTAGCGCCCTCAATCCCTCAGACCAGCGTGGGCGAGACATCCCCATCACGCTGAAAGGTTTCAGCACGGGCGAGGTGCCGCCGCCGCGCACCGGGCGCTGCTGCCCGGCCAACCACAGCATGAACTTCTGACCGAACACGCCCATGTCGCCATAGGGAGGCGCTCCGGGAGCAGGACCCCCCAGTCGAACGAACTTGACGAGCTGCGCTTTGACGCCGTAAGTCTTATGGCCCGTGCGCTCCAGCACGGGCACGATCACCGTGTCGAACAGCTCTCCGACCCTCCTTGACCCATGCGTCACACGCTCGGCGCCGATCGTGATCTCCCGCGCCAGCGAGACGCGTGACATGCTCAGCAGCCGGGCCACCGCGCGATTGCCGGCCGAGCGCTGGAGGCTGCCCATCCCCATCTCGGCACGCTCCGCAGGCGCCGCTGGCGCGCGTCTGCTCTCGCGCTCCTGCCTGACCGCAAACGAAACCTCGCCGCGCACGATGCGAACCTACCAGCCGCCAGATCCTCCTGCCAGCCCACGCTCGACCGATCGACGCGATCCTCTGCACGGGCACGCACTCGACCGGAGGACCTGCTGGACCGCCTGCTCATTGTGGCGAGCAGCACAACACTGGTAGCGTCTCTATCCGCCGCAAAGGCGCCGGAGGGCCCGTAGCTCAGCTGGTTAGAGCTGCCGACTCATAATCGGTAGGTCGCAGGTTCGAGTCCTGCCGGGCCCATCGCCGCAACACTTGATCCTGGCGGCCTTTGCGCCACCAGGATCACGAGCCTCCGGCCGAAGTGCTTATCGACATCCGCCTTCTAGGGCTGCCTACCAGCTACCGCATACTCGTGCTCATGGCAAGCAGCTAATGGGCCGGACGTATGTTCATCGCCCATGGCGTGTAGAGATCGGAATAGAGCGACCAGCGAGAAGCAACGAATTTGTTTGACAGGATCAAATAAGCGACTTTCCCCTGAGGAGGTTCTCGATTACGGCGCCCATCGAGTGATCCTTGCGACCGGCTCTCACTGGGCGCGCGATGGCCTCAGCTGGGTGACCAACGCGCCGATTCCCGGAGCCCACGCCGCAGAGGCTCATGTGTTCACACCCGAGCAGATAATGGTCGAGGGGAAGCCAATCACCGCGGATCGCGTCGTGGTTTACGACTGCGAGGGCTACTTCATGGGCGTGAGCCTCGCCGAGCGACTTGCGCTCGAGGGCAGGTCGGTGACTTTGATCACTCCGTTTGCCACCCCTGCGCCTTACATGCAGTGGACCGAGGAGCATCAGATGATGATTCCGCGATTACACGAATTGGAGGTCGAGATGGTGGTGGGTCATGCAATCGACGAGATCTCGCCAGAGGGAGCGCGGGGGCATCTGATCGAGTACCCCGCGCAGGAGCGGACTTGGCCGGCCGGCGCGATCGTGCTGGCAACTGAGGGCGAGATCGAGATCGGCCCCGGCGACTCCTTCTACTTTCCGCCCGGGCGTGTGTACTCCGTCGAGAACGTGGGCGATGACGAGGTCTTTCTGATCTGGAGTGTGATTCCATCGCCGTAAGCGGCGATGGCGGCCGCACGAACGCCGGACGCCCCGATCTGCTTTGCAGGCATACCCACATGAAGGCCAGTGGGGGCCCGCGACGGACGTCGGGCGACGTGCTGATACTCGACGTAAGATCTAGGACGTGGCAACAGTCGTGGTGGTCGAGAAGCCGCTGAGGCGACCAGCTTGGCAATGACTGAGAGCCTTCAGCTGGCGCTCGGCGCCGATGTCGATCACCTGCGATTGGCAAGGCTGCTGCGACGCGCGCACGCAGTCGCGATCGACACAGGCGTCGCGCCCGCCATGGTGCGACAGGTCGTCTCGGACTCGTGGCGACGCTCAACCGAGGCGGGTGTCGACCCCGCCCGCCCCGCGCCAAGGATGCTCGACGTGCGGCGTACCGCGCAGCGCCTGGCTGAGCATCCGCTCGCGAGCGTGTTGCCCCGCGTACAAGAGCTGCTGCAGCAGACGATGGTCGAGTCGGGCTATTTCGCGGCGTTCAGCGATGCGACCGGCGTGCTGCTGTGGACCGAGGGTCCGGCGCGCGCTCTGCGCAGCGCGGTCGCGCCGCGATTCCTGCCGGGATGCCTCTGCAGCGAGGAGCGGATCGGGACGAACGCGATCGGCACGGCGCTCGTGCTCGACCGCCCGGTGCAGATCTTCTCGGCGGAGCACTTCAACCACCTCCTGCACGGCTGGATCTGCGCGGCCGCGCCGGTCCACGATCCGCATAGCGGCGAGCTGCTCGGCGCGATCGACATCTCGGGCGAGTTCCGCACCGCCCACGCGCACAGCCTCGCGCTGGTCGCCTCCGTGGCCAGGTGCGCGGAGGGCTGGCTTGCAGCCGAGCGCCAGGGCGCCGACGAACAGCTGCTGAGTCTATACCGCGAGCGGTGGGGCTCCCAGCGGTGCCTCACCGCGGTGGTGACATCCTCGGGGCGGGTGCTGGCCTGCGATCCGCCAGGGTGGCTGGGCGCGCATGTCGACGCTGTGCCCGGTCAGGATCGCTGGCCTCAACCCGACGGCAGCACGATCCACGCCGAGCCGCTGAACGGCGGCTTCGTGGTCTGGCGCGCAGGGGGCGCGCGCCCGCAGCCGCGCCGCAGGCGAGCGAGCGTCGCCGTGCTTGGCTGCAATCGAGCGGCGGTCTCGATCGATCGAAGACGCTTCGAGCTGCGACTGCGGCACAGCGAGATCGTCGCGCTGCTGGCACTGCACCCGCAGGGCATGACGGTGCGCGATCTTGCACTGGAGCTGTATGGGACTACAGAGCACCAGGCAACGGTCCGGGCCGAGATCGCCCGCCTGCGTCCGCTGCTGGGCGAGGCATTGCGCAGCCGACCGTATCGACTCGACGTCGGCGTGCAGATCGATCTTGCCGCGGTCCTGCGCGACCTCGCCAACGACGATTACGCGGCGGCCGTACGCCACTACGCCGGCCCGTTGCTGCCGCCGTCCGCCGCGCCCGGCGTGGTGGCCGCCAGAGAGCGCCTGGCAAGCGCCCTTGACCCAGACTCACCGTAGAGCCCGCTCTCCAGCTGCGCTGAGGGTCGCAAGCATGCAGCCTGGATGCAGCCTCTCAACTTCGCTGGGCCTGCCGCGCCGCCGCAGCTAGGGTGCAAGCCGGCCGCCGATGCGCAGGCGGATGACCGAGGCAGATTCGAGGGAGGATCGCGATGGCTGAGACGCTCAAGGGCGCCTGTCTGTGCGGCGGCGTGGAGTATGAGGCGAAGAACCCGGAGGGCATGGGCGTGTGCCACTGCACTCGCTGCCAGCGGTGGACAGGCTCGAGCCTGGCGGGCGTGCTGGTCGATCGCGAGAACTTCAAGATCACCAAGGGCGCCGATCTCGTCAAGCGCTACGAAAGCGAGTTCGCGCCGCGCCAGTTCTGCAGCAACTGCGGCTCAAGCCTCTACGACGACCTGGGCCAGAAGTACTTCGTCGCCGCCGGGCTGATGCGCGAGCTGGATCTGACGCCAAGCTTCCACCTGCAGGTCGCCTACAAGGCCGGGTGGGAGGCGATCGGCGACGACGCTCCGCAATTCGCGGAGAATCCACCCGCCTAGCCGCTGGCTGGCAAGCGATATCGGCTAACACCAAGGCGAGGATCCACCATGCGCGTGCAGGCCGCAGTTCTGGAGGAGTTCGGCAAGCCACTTGCTCTCAGCAGCGTCGACCTGGCGGAGCCAAAGGCCGGCGAGGCGCTCGTGCGCCTGGTGGCCTGCGGCGTCTGTCACACCGACCTCTACACCGCTTCGGGGGTCGACCCCTCCGGCTATGCACCGACGGTGCTCGGCCATGAGGGCGCAGGCGTTGTGGAGGCGATCGGGCCGGACGTGCAGTCGCTGGCCGTCGGCGATCACGTCGTCACGCTCTTCTCCCCGCAGTGCCGCGAGTGCGAGCACTGCCGCAGCGGCCTGAGCAACATCTGCCTGGCCATCCGCGAGCAGCAGAACAAGGGCTATCTGCCCGACGGCACGACACGCCTGTCTCGCGACGGCGAGCCGATCCGCCACTTCATGGGCACCTCGACGTTCGCCGAGTACACGGTGATGCCCGAGATCGCGCTGGCCAAGGTTAGCCCGGAGGCGCCGCTGGAGGCCGCATGCCTGTTCGCCTGCGGACTCTCGACCGGGCTGGGTGCAGCGATGTACACCGCCGGCGTTCGAGCCGGCTCGACCTGCGTGGTGTTCGGCGCCGGCATGGTCGGCCTCGGCGCGGTCGCCGGCTGCCGGCTGCAGAACGCCGAGCGGATCATCTGCGTCGACCTCTCCGCCCAGCGCCTGGAGATGGCCCTCGCACAGGGCGCAACGGAGGTATGGCAGGCCGGGCCTGACATCGTGCAGCGAATTCAGTCGGAGACACGCGGCTTCGGTGCCGACTACACCTTCGAGGCGACCGGACGGGTCGACGTCATGCGCCAGGCCGTCGAGTCAGCGCGGATGGGATGGGGCCTTTGCACCGTCGCCGGCGTCGCCGGCAAGGGCGAGACTCTCGACGTGATCCCCCGCTGGCTGATCCAGGGCCGCCGCATCGCCGGCTCGTCGTTTGGTGGAGTCAAAGGGCGCGACCAGGTGCCGCAGCTGGTGGAGCGCTACATGGCAGGCGAGATCGACGTGGACTCATTCATCTCCCATCGCATCACCCTGCCGGAAGTCAACCGCGCGTTCGAGCTGATGGAGGCTCAGGACGGCATCCGCAGCGTGATCGGCTTCGGATAGCACGATGGCAAGCCTGGACATCCAACGCACCGAGCACCCTGACTGGCTCTCCAATGCGTATCTCGTGGTCAACGGCGACACGAAAGAGGGCGTGCTGATAGACGGCAACGGAGTCAGCGGTCCTCTGATCGAGCGGATCGAGCGCGAGCAGATCGCGATCACGGCGATCCTGCTGACCCACCACCACGCAGACCATGTCGAGATCGAGGCCTACCGGCGATTTGACGCGCCGATCCTGGCGCACCCCGAGACAGCGCAGCTCGCCGGGCTGGAGCGCGTAGACCGCGGTTTGCTCGACGGAGAGGTGGTGAGCACAGCCGGCCTGCAGATCGAAGCGCTGTACACGCCGGGACACGCGCGCGACCACATCGCGTTTCTGGTCGAGGACCACTGCTTCACGGCCGACGTAATCTTCCGCGGCACCGTCGGCGGCACCCGTGGACCGGGAGGCAGCAATCTCACCGAGCTGCGGAGTTCGATCGATCGCCTGCTCGCACTACCGCCGCAGACCACGCTTCACCCGGGGCACCGTGAGCCCACCACGGTGGTGCAGGAGCTGGCCGCCAACCCGTTCGTGCTCGCATGGCGCGACGGCGGCTCGGTGATCCACGAAGCCTGCACCGTGCGGGGTGAGTCCGCCGAGCTGCTGCTGTGGGGACCCGACTACGACGACACCCACAAGGCGTGGGTACGGCTGGCGGACGGCAGCGAGCACGTCGTGGGCGGCTCGCAGGTGAAACGCCTGCCGAGAGCTCCGGGCGACTCGTGCAGGACCGAGCTGATCGGCGACTAACTCATCAACATAGCTGTCGTGTGCGGCATGGACGCATCCATGCCGCACATGCGCTTACAGCAAGCAGCTAGTGGGCCAGATGTATGTTCATCGCCCAGGGTGAGTAAAGCGCGGTATTGATCGACCACTCTTTATTTATGTATTCGTTGGACAGGCTCATAAAGAGACCGTGCGTGATGACCTGCAGGTATGGCGCTTCCGTGCCGACGATCTTGAATATCTTTGCAAGCATCTGGAGACGTCGAGTTGAGCTTGCGGCTTCGCCCTGCTCTTCAACCAGCAGTTTTTCAACTTCCGGATTGCTGTACTCCGCGACATTGACGCCGTTGCCCGGCGGCCGTATGAAGGCGGCGCTGACCAACAATGGCAACACTCCGTCAGGATCCGCAAACTCGGGAGTTGTTTCAGTAAGAAGTATCTTTATCTTCTTGCCATACAGGTCAGAGTACTCCGCGGGCGTGATCGGGCGGACCTTGGCCACGATGCCGATCTTTGCCAGGTCGGCCGCGATGATCTGGGCGGCCGTCACCAGAAGCGGTTCGCTGGTCGCTGCCATCACTTCGGTGCTGAAGCCATGGGGGTAGGCAGACTTTGCCAGTTCGCGCTTTGCGGCCGCCAGATCGAAGCTGTATTTTGGCAGCGAGGCGAGCATCGCTTTCACCTGGCTGCTTGAGAAGCCGCTGAATGCAGTGGGCGAGACGATCGTTGGGCCGCCCGGCGCTGCGCCACCCGAGAAGAGCGCTTTGGCGATGCCATGCGTATCGACGGAATAGGCTATCGCTCGTCTGACATGCACGTCATTGAACGGCGGGCTTGCCACGTTGACGGATAGGAAATCCTCCATGCCTTCTGGCCCTGCCTGCAGGTGCGCATTGGGAATAGCGGCAAACGCGTGCTGCGACTCGAAATAGAATGCCGCGTCGATGCCGCCAGACCGCATCGCCAACTCCATCGCCGCTTCGGTTTTGAAGAGCGTCACGCTTATCTTGCGCGCTGGCTGACGCGGTCCGCGCCAGAAGGGATTGCGCGAGAGCTGCACGCCCACTTCAGGCGTGTAGCTGTCGAGCTTCCACGGTCCAGTGCCGATCGGCAACGCATGCGGCGTACCCAGCATGCGCTCCCCCACTTTCATGACCTGGTCCTTTTCGACGATCTGATCGCTGGCAGCGAGCACGACCGGCCATATCGCGTCGGGCTTCTTCAAATGGACGACCACGGCTTCTCCATGAGCCGCAATCGAAGCGACGTCTGCGTAGAACGCCGTCCACTGGCCTTCCTTCGTAATCTTATTTTGCTGAAGCGAGAAGGCGACATCTTCGGCAGTGAGTGGTTTCCCGTTGGAAAACCTCACGCCCGAACGGATGTTGTAGATATAGGTGGTCGCGTTGGGGTGTTCGATAGAGCTGGCCAGCAGCGGCCGGAGTTCAAAGTGAGGCCCGACTTCAACCAGGCCCTGCACTGCCAGTGACTCGACCGAAACCTCAATATCCCACGGATTGACGGTGTAATTGATGGTCCCGGGGAATGCAGCCATCCCCACGCGGAGTTCGGGATACTGCGCAGAGGACGCTGATTTAGAGCCAGTGCTCTGCCCGCTGGTGCCGCCGCATCCTGCGACGACGACGACCATGAGTACTACCGCCATGCCGGCGCTCAGATACTTCCTCATCTTCGCTGCTCCTCCCAGATGCAGTGCGTCGGACGGCAGGTCCGCCCGTCTTCGTTGACTGTCAGCCGCCCTTGGAAGTCCTGCTCGTGGGGAGCGAGGCATAGGCCGCGGAACGTTCCGTGATTAAAGCACTGGGAATGTTTGCTGTCAACCCCTGCGATTTGCTGCCTCACCTCAGAGCCGTCGCGGCGAGCCGCTGTTCCCATCGCGCGCGCTGCCGGTTTCGCGGTGCGTTGCCGCGACTACGCGCGCAAAGAGCGCGGTGGTGCGGTGGAGCGACGGACGACGAGCGTCGGCTCCAGCGCAGCCGTGCCCGGGACGGGCGCGCCGCCGTCCAGCATCGTCTTGGCGATGTCAACCGCGCGACACGCGAGATCCTCCACAGGCTGAGCGATCGTGGTCAGAGCGACCGTGCTGTAGGCGGCGAAGGCGATGTTGTCGAAGCCCACGATCGAGATGTCCTCCGGGACATCAAGGTGCAGATCGCGCGCCAACTGCATCAGCTCGAGGGCCGTCTGATCTGTTGCCGCAAAGATCGCGGTCGGTCGCCTCCGCGAAGTCAGAATCTCGACCAGCGCCTCACGGCGCTGCTCTAGAGAAAGAGAAGGCGCAAGTCGCACCACCTGCTCGGCGATCGATGCCTTCGATCGCTTCAGCGCTCGGCGGTAGCCAGCCAAGCGAGCCCTGTACTCCTGAGAGGAGACCGGGCCATAGCCCACGCTCAAGTACACGATCCGGCGGTGACCCAGCTCCAGCAGATGCGAGGTCGCAAGCTCGCCGCCGCGCAGGTTATCGACGGTGATCGAAGGGCCCAGCTTGTTGCGCTGGGAAACGAAGATGAATGGCACACGCGGATCGGACAGCTTCGCCAGGTCGGTGGGCACCACGGCGCCCATGAAGAGAACGGCGGCGACAGGGTGGCTCATGAGATCCCCCACCGCCCTGAGGTGAGCCTGGTCCATTCCGCTCGTCGTGAGCAGTATCTTCAGGCCGTGGTGCGCGGCCCGTCGCTCCATGTAGGCAGTGATTTCCGCATTGAACGGGTCGAGCAGGTCACCCATCGCCACCCCAATCACGTCGGTGCGGCGCAGCTTCAGATTGCGCGCGGAGATGTTGGGCCTGTAGGAAAGCTTCTCGATCGCCGCCAGCACGCGCTCTCGCAACTCGGGGGCCACGTGCGCGCGACCGTGCACCACGGCTGACACGGTCGTCTTGCCGACGCCGGCAAGACGAGCCACGTCGATCACCGTGGGCGCTCGACCATTTGCGGAAGGCCGCCGGCCAGCTCCCGGCTGCGTGCCGCCAGCTCGATGCTTGCCCGACTCAGACACGACCGCCAGTGTATGGCCTACTCAGTTGCCGCTCGCGCAGAGGCTCTTCTCGATCCGAGCGCTGGAGACATCGGCCCGCCGATCGGCCGCGCGCAAGCCGCTTGGCCTTCGGTGCGTGCCGTGCCGCGCAGCGCCGCCTGCTCTGCCCTGGTTTGATTCCCGCTCTTAGGTCCAAGCGAGCAACCCGAGGAGGAATCCCTGAGATGGCGCAGCGAGCAACGATCGTCACCGGAGCATCGAGCGGCATCGGGCTGGCCGTCGCCCAGATGCTCGGGCAGGAAGGCTACGGCGTGACCATGAGCGCCCGGCGAGCGGAGAAGCTTGACGCGGCGGTCGCCGAGCTGCAAGGCAAGGGCTTGGACGTCCATGGCGTGCCGGCCAACGTCGCAGAGGAGCAGGAGATCCAACGGGTCGTGGCCGCGCACAAGGAGCGCTACGGGCGCCTGGACGTGCTGGTCAACAACGCGGGCGTGGGCGTCGGCGCGCTGCTCGGCGAGATCCAGACCAAGCGCCTAGACATGCAGCTGGACATCAACTTCCGCGCGGTCGTGCTCTTCTACCGCGAATGCCTGCCCCTGCTCCAGCAGGCCGCGGGCGAGCACCGCAACGCGCTGGTCGTCAACACAGCTTCTATCTCAGGCAAGCGCGCGGAGGGCTGGCTCTCGGTCTACTCGGCAACCAAGCACGCCGTGGTCGGCTGGACCGAAGCGATGAACAAGGAACTGGGCGCCCAAGGCATCAAGTCCACCGCGCTCTGCCCGGCCTTCGTCGACACCCCGATGACCGACTTCATCAAGGAGCACGTCAAAGCGGAGGAGATGATCCAGCCGCAGGACATTGCGGAGTCCGTGCGCTTCCTGCTGCGGACCTCACCCGCATGCGTGGTGCCCGAGATCATGTTCGTGCGCCCCGGGGATTCTCTATAGGGTTGCCTACGATGAAGCTAGGGGTCCACATCGGCTACTGGGGTCTTGGATTGACCTCCGAGGATCAGCTCGCGATCGTGCAGGAGGCCGAGCGTCTGGGCTACGACTCGGTCTGGACCGCGGAGGCCTACGGTTCAGACGGCGCAACGGTGCTCGGGTGGCTCGCCGGCCAGACGAGCAAGATCCGCCTCGGCTCCGGCATCTTCCAGATGCCCGGCCGCTCCGCCGCGATGACGGCGATGACCGCCGCCACGATCGACCAGCTCTCCGGCGGGCGCATGATCCTCGGGATCGGCTCCTCCGGGCCTCAGGTCGCCGAGGGCTGGCACGGGCAGCGCTTCGCCAAGCAGCTTCAACGCACGCGTGAGTGGGTCGCGGTGGTGCGGATGGCGCTGGCGCGCGAACGGGTCGAGTTCCATGGGGAGACGCTGACGCTGCCGCTGCCTGACGGCCCCGGCAAGGCGCTGAAGCTGACGATCGGCACCGTGCAGGAGAAAATCCCGATCTATCTGGCCGCGATCGGCCCGAAGAACACCGCGCTTGCGGGTGAGATCGCAGACGGCTGGATTCCGACGCTGTTCTCCCCCGAGCACGTCTCGCAGTTGCGGCCGCTGCTCCAAGAAGGCGCGGACCGCTCCGGTCGCTCGCTGGATGACTTCGACATTGCCCCCACCGTCAACGTCTTCATCACCGACGATCTGCAGGCAGCGCGCGATGCGATGCGCCCCTTCATCGCGCTCTACGTCGGCGGCATGGGCTCGCGCAAGCAAAACTTCTACAACAACCTCGTCCAGCGCTACGGCTTCGAGCAGGCCGCCGCGCAGGTTCAGGACCTCTACCTGGAAGGCAAGCGCGAGGAGGCGATGGCGGCGATCCCCGACCAGCTGATCGACATGGTCTCGCTGTGCGGCCCTGCTGAAGTCGTGCGCGAGCGCCTTGCGGTCTATCGCGATGCGGGCGTCGGCACGCTCGGCGTCACGCCGCTTGCCTTCACCAAGGAGGATCGCCTGATGCAGCTTCGCCTTCTCGCGGAGCTCGCAGCCTGAGCGCAGCGGTGCGTCCGCGGCGGATCCTGCTGGGCGCATTTGGCGACCCGGGCCATGCCTTCCCGATGATCGCCCTCGGCGTGGCGCTGCGGCGTCGTGGCCACCAAGTCACGCTGCAGACCTGGGAGCGCTGGCGCACCCATGTGCAGGCGGAGGGTCTCGCCTTCGCACCCGCCCCGGAGTACCACGTCTTCCCAAACGGCCCAGAGCCCCTGGACTTCTATGAGGCGGTCATCTACGCCACCCGGGACACCGAGCCGCTGCTACGGGAGCTTGCACCGGAGGTCGTCGTCTCGGACATCCTCACGCTGGCGCCGGCGCTGTGCGCCGAGCTGCACGGGGTGCCGCTTGCCACACTGATCCCCCACATCTTCCCCGAGTCGGCGGCCGGCTTTCCGATCTACTCCTTCGGCGCCCGCCTGCCCCGCACTGCCGCGGGCCGCGCGCTCTGGAGACATGCGCACTGGCCCGTGCGCAAAGGTCTGGAAAGCGGGCGCGCGGCACTGAACAGGACGCGGGAGCAGCTTGGCCTTCCGCCCCAATCCCGCTTCCACGGTGGCACCAGCGAGCAGCTGGCACTGGTCGGCAGCTTCCCGCAGCTCGAGTACCCGCGGCGCTGGCCGGCACATGTGCACGTGGTGGGACCGCTGATGTGGGAGCCCCCGGGCGAGCAGGTGGTCCCGCCCACCCCACCACGATCGAGCCGCGACGGGAGCGACACTGAACGCCCTGTCGTACTGATCGCACCCTCCACCTCACAGGACCCCGAGCACCGACTGCTGCTGGCGGCCCTGAAGGGCCTCGCCGACGCCCCTGTGCGCGTGATCGCAACCTGGAACAAGCGTCTGCCGCCACGGCCGCTGCCCGTGCCGGAGAACGCAACCGTGGTGGACTGGGTCTCCTACTCCAAGACGATGCCGCTGTGCGACCTGGTCGTCTGCCACGCCGGCCATGGCACGCTGGCACGCGCGCTCTCTAACGGATGCCCCGTGATCGCCTGCCCGGTCGCTGGCGACATGAACGAGAACGCGGCCCGCGTAGCCTGGTCGGGCGCGGGTATGCGACTGCCGCGCCGGTTCATAGCGCCACGGCCGCTGAGGCTAGCGGTCGAGCGCGCTGTTGGCGACGAGGCAATGCGTGCGAGCGCGCAAGAGATCGCAGCCTGGGCGGCCGAGCGCGACCCTGCGGATGAGGCTGCAGCACTTGTGGAGCAGCTCGCAGAGACGACCGCACCTGCTTCAGGTCCTCTTTCAGCGACCGCCCACTGAGAGCCAGCGCACGCAGAGCGCTGGCAAGAAAGCTCCGGGGGTGGGACTCGAACCCACAACCTCTCGCTTAACAGGCGAGCGCATTCTGCCAATTGAGCTACCCCGGATCGTGCTACCACGAAAACGATATCGCGAGCACCAGATTCTACAAGTCGAGGTCGATGATTCCCTCCTCCACCTCGGCATGACAGTTGCTGCACAGCAGGATGCACTTCTGCGCCTCGGCGCGCGCCTGCTCCAGGGAACGCGTCACCCCACGCAGACTTAGGTTGAAGAGCTTGTGCGCAGGGTCTATGTGGTGGAAGTGCAACGCCCTCGCACAGCGGTCATAGCCGCAGACCCGGCATGCGCCACCAGCCTCCCGGACGAGCAACAGCTTGACTAGCCGCCGTCTACGCGACACCGCTTCGGATCTGCACTTTAGACACCGGTATCCGCCTGACTCGCGACGCTGAAACTCCGTGAGCCCATGCCGCACGCACTTGCGCAGGATTCGCTTCTCCCGCTCGTCATGGGGGATGCGCCGGGCCTGCTGAGTCTGCAACCCGAACTCGCGCAGCCAGTGCCGCACCGTCGACTTGCTGCGATCCACCGCTTTCGCGATCTGCTCGATCGTCGCGCCCGCCTCCACCAGCGCCTCTAGCTCCTCGCGCATCAGCCCGCCCCGCGCAGCATGCTTCTCCTGCTGTGCCGCTTTGAGGCCGTGCTTTTTTGCCCAGTAGCCGACCGTCGATTCGTGCAGGCCGTGGCGGCGGCCTATCTCCGCCAGAGAAAGGCCCTCGGCCAGAAGCGCTTGCAGCTCGGCGCGATCCATGCGCCGAAGTCTCCGCGATAAGACCGTAACAGCCGTCCTGTAATGTGCCCTCCGTGTGACAGCTTTGTGCCAGGAGTGTGACTTCTCCTCTATTCCCCGCTCTGCTCCATCGCCCGCTCCAGCGCCGCGTCCAAGTCGCGCTTGATCTGCACCCGCCGGTGCGCGAGCTCGGTCACCTCACCCTCGGCCTGGGCCCGGGCAACCTGGATTTCACGTTCGAGCAGCGAGAGCTCGAGCTGCAGACAGGAGACCTCGAGCATCGCCTCGCCGGCCGGCTCCCTGCCGGCCTCCACCACGAGCTCGGCCAGCAGCCGCTGCAGCTCCGGATCGCGCTCGTCGACGCCGGCGAGCGGGGCGCTGAGGTCGCCGGCGATCAGATGCTGCGCGGCTCCGCGCAAGGCGCCGTCGGTGAAATGCTCCTCCGGGCGCAGACGCGTGAGCGCCCTGCCCCCCGCCTCCGGCGAGCCAATGCACAGTGCCAGGAAGGCGCGCTCGACCTGAGCGGCGCCGGCGCTCACGCCGGTGCGCGCCGCCGCCGTGCCCTGTCCTGCGCTGCCACGACCACCGGTCCCGCCGCCGGAGCCGCTCGCAGCCCCAGCGGAGCCGGAGAGCAGCCCTTCAAGCAGGCTCTGCGGCAGCGCAAGGCGCCCCGCGACAAGCTGCGCCAGGTCGAGCCGCAGCGCGCTTTGGGGCATGCTCGCGAAGATCGGCCGCAGCGCCTCGATGATCTTGTCGCGGCCCTCAGGGCTGCGCTCATCACCCCCATCCAGCTCCCGCAGGACCCGAAAGCGCACGAACGGCACCGAAGCTTGCACGGCCGCCTGCATCGCCTCGGCGCCCTCGCGCTGGATCAGCTCCGCAGGGTCCATTCCGCCGGGCATCTGCACCACCCGCAGCTCGAGTTTCCGTGCCGCGGCAAGCCGCGCCGCCTTGAGCATCGCCTCCTGCCCGGCGGTGTCGGCGTCCAGCGCGAGCAGCACGACCTGCGCCATCCGCGAGAGCTCGGCGACCTGGCTCTCGGTCAGCGCCGTGCCCATCAGCCCCACGCTCGCGGGCATCCCCGCCTGGTGCAGGGCGATCACATCGGTGTAGCCCTCGCAAAGGATCACGCTTCCCGCCTTGGCGGCATGGGCGCGCGCCAGATGGGAGCCGTAGAGGTGCATCCCCTTGTGGTAGATCTCATTGTCGGAGGTGTTCAGGTACTTCGGGCCGCGTCTGCCGCTCTCCGAAGCGTCCGCGATCTCCCGCGCACCGAACCCGAGCACGCGCCCGCGCATGTCGGCAAGGGGAAACATGATCCGTCGCCTGAAGCGGTCATATGCGCTGCGGCCGGCCTCGCGTGAGCGCTGGGCAAGACCGGTCTGGAGCAGCTCCTGCTCGCTGAAGCCGGCGCGGCGGGATGCGAGCAGCACCTTGTCCCAGGCGCTCGGCGAGTAGCCGACGCCGAAATCCTTCAGCGCCTGCTCGGAGAGACCCCTGCCGAGCAGGTACCCGCGCGCGCCCTTCGCCTCGCCGGCGTCCCAAAGCACGCGCTCGTAATAGACGGCAGTCCTTGCCAGCAGCGAGAGCAGCCGCTCGCGGCGCTGGCGGCGCTGCGCCTCCTGCGGGTCCTCCTGCTCGCGCTCGAGCTCGATGCCGCTGCGTTCTGCAAGCAGCTCCAGCGCGCCCTTGAAGTCCACGCCCTCGCTCTCTTCCACGAAGGTGAACAGGTCGCCGGAGGCCTGGCAACCGAAGCAGTAGTAGACCTTCTGCACCGGGTCGATCCCGAAGGAGGGCGAGCGCTCGTCGTGGAAGGGGCAAAGGCCCTCGTAGCGGGTCGGCCCCGCCCGGCGCAGCTCCGTGCGCGCGGAGACAAGCTCCACGAAGTCCACGGCGTCGCGCACGCGATCCCGACTCTGGGGTGTATAGAGGGCCATCGTGGCAACGCTAGTGGGTCAGGACGGGCCACGGCAGCATGCTCAGCGCGCGAAGGCTTGCGGGACCTTCAGGTCCGTGTAGGCCCTGATGCAGTAGCGGTCGGTCATCCCGGCCAGATAGTCGGTCACGCGCTGGGCAAGCGAAGTGCCTGCCGGCGCAGGCGGCAGCTTGTCGGGACTCTCCACGTAGTGGGCGAAGAGTGCCCTGATCACCGCGTCGATCCGCTCACGCTCGGCGCGCACCGCCGGCCCAAGGTAGACCCGCTCGAACATGAAGCTGCGCAGCTGCGCCATCGCCTGCCCCGCCTGCGCCCCTTGCACGATGTCACCCTCGGCCTGTGAGCTCTCGACCATGTCGTGCACGAGCGCGTCGATGCGTTGGGAGCCGGTGGCGCCGAGGATCGCGATCGGCTCTGCGGGCAGGTCGCACTCAGCCAGCAGGCCGGCCCGCACGGCGTCGTCGATGTCGTGGTTGATGTAGGCGACCCGGTCAATGACCCGCACGATCCGGCCCTCGAGCGTCTTTGGCTGCGGCGCGCCGCCAGAATGGTTTGCGATCCCGTCGCGAACCTGCTCGGTGAGGTTCAGGCCGACTCCGTCGCGCTCCAGCGCGTCCACGACCCGTAGCGAGTGCTCGAAGTGGCGAAAGCCGCTGCCGAAACGCTCGTGCAGACAGGCGTCCAGCGCCTCCTCGCCGATGTGCCCGAAGGGCGTGTGCCCGAGGTCGTGACCGAGCCCGATCGCCTCGGTGAGATCCTCGTTGAGCTGCAGCGCCCTTGCGACGGTGCGCGAGATGCCCGTCACCTCGAGGGTGTGTGTCAGGCGCGTGCGGTAGTGATCGCCGGCCGGGGCGACGAACACCTGCGTCTTGTGTGTGAGCCTGCGAAACGCCTTGCAGTGCACGATCCGGTCGCGGTCGCGCTGAAACGGCGTGCGCAGCCCGCAGTCATCCTCCGGCCGCTGCCGCAGCGCCGGGTAGGAGCGTGCCGCAAGCGGCGATAGCGACTCCTGCTCGAACGCCTGTCGCCGCGCCGCGAAGCGGGCGGCCACCTGATCGGGGCTGGTTGCAAGGCTCATACACCGATTGTCGCACTGGCTGCGGATCAGCCCACTGAAGCCAACCGCAGATGCGCGTGATGCTCGAGCATCTGCGAGATCGCCCGCTCGACCTGAGAGAGCGCCGGCTCGGGCGCGTCGGGCGCCTGCGCCAGAGGGCTGCCGAGCGAGCCCGTCATGAAACTGTGTGCGTGCGCGCCGATCGCAAAGGAGCCCGCCTCGCAGGCGCCGCACACCACGCCACCCGCGGCGCCCGAGAAGCCGGTCAGATGCTCGCCCTCGCCACAGTTGGCGCAGGCGCCGAGCTGCGGGGCAAGGCCCGCAGCGTGCAGCAGCTTCAGGCGGAAGGCAAGCGAGCCGGCGCGCCTTGCGGCCAGCGGCTGCTCATCCAGCAGCTTCAGCTGACGGCAGAGCAGGTTGAAGACGTGCGGGTGGGGCTCGGCCGTCTCGAAGATTCGCGCGACGGCGTCGCAGGCGCGGGCGGCGGCGTGCAGCGCGGCGCCGTCGCCTCGCAGGCGCGGATGGGCATCGACTGTCTGCGCGCCCGTGACGGTCATCAGCTCGCCGCGGCCTTCGTGCATCTCTATGCCGATCCGAAAGAAAGGCTCAAGGCGCCCGCCGAAGCGGCTGTGCGTACGGCGCACCCCCTTCGCGATCGCAGCCAGGCGGCCGCGGGCGGGGGTGTAGAGATGCAGGATCCTGTCTGCCTCCCCATAGCGAATCGAGCGCAGCACAACCGCCTCTGTCTTGATCAGACCTGGCATCAAGCCGAGTCTAGGGTTCGCTGCGGCGGTGCCAGCAGGGCTCTACGAACCGCCAAACGACGTCGCTATACTTTGTAAAGCGATGTCCGGCAGCCAGATCACCGTCTACACAACCAATCGCTGCCCCTACTGCGTGCAGGTCAAGCGGTTGCTCGATTCCAAGGGGCTCGCCTACGAAGAGATCAACCTCGACCGGGACCCCGAAGGCCGCATGGAGCTGGTCAAGCTCACCGGGATGATGACCTTCCCCCAGGTGCTCGTCGACGGGCAGCTCGTCGGCGGGTTCAACGAGACGCAGGCCGCCGCCCGGAGCGGCCGGCTCGACGAGCTTCTCGCCGCCTGAGCGCGGCAAGGCCACCTGTAGCACCGCCCACCCTGGCCCCGCGCGGCGGCTTCTGGCAGTGCTCGCAGACATAGGTCCCCCTGCCCGCCACCACGAGCTTGACGATTGGTGTGCCGCAGCGTGGGCAGGGCTCGTCGGCGCGCAGGTGGACCATAAAACGGTCCTGAAAGCTGCCGCTGACCCCGTCGATGTGCCTGAAGTCATCGATCGAGGCGCCCTTGGCGTCGATCCCCGCCCGTAGCGCGTCGATCACGCCCTCCCGCAGCTCCGCCGCCTGTGCCTTGGTCAGCGTGCCAGCCGCCCGCGCGGGGTGGATCTGCGCAGCGAACAGTGCCTCGTCTGCGTAGATGTTGCCGACGCCAGCGATCCGCTTCTGGTCCAGCAGCAGCGCCTTGATCGGCGTCCTTCTCTCCCGTATCTGGCGCCACAGATAGTCGATGGTGAAGTCGGAGTCAAACGGCTCAAGACCCAGCCGCGAGGCGAAGAAGTCCTCCAGCGCCTGGGCGCCGAACACCAGCTGCGCGGTGCCGAACCGGCGCTGGTCGACGATCGCAAGCCGCGTGATCTTGCGGCCTGGCCCGCGCAGCTGCAGCCGCACCCGCACGTGCTGGGTCTCAGGATTGGGCTCCAGCAGGATCGCGCCACTCATTCGCAGGTGCTGGATCAGGAACAGCTCGCCCTCAAGCTCCCAGATCAAGTACTTGCCCCGGCGGCCAAGCCGCTCGATACGCCGGCCCTGCACGACCTCGGAGAGCTCCTCCGGAGCCAGTGGCGCACTCCAGCGCGGATCGAGCACCTGCATCGCGACGATCCGCCTGCACTCCACGACCGGTGCAAGCTGCCTGCGGATCGTCTCGACCTCGGGCAGCTCAGGCATCCCCGTCCCCCAGGAATGAGCGGCCCGACATAGTTGCGACATGATCTCCCGTCAGCCACAACAGCGCGCTTGCGCCCACGTCGGCCAGCGGCCCGTCATGGCGTGCGCCGGCGACGCCATCGCGCAGCATCGCGCCCGTGACCGCAAGCAGCGGCGCGTGCTCGCGAGTGTGGTCGCCCGATGGATGGCGCGGGTCGACGCCGTGGTCAGCTGTTATGACCAGCAGGTCCTGTGGGCGCAGCTGGGCAAGCCACCCCGCCAGCTGCGCGTCGATCTGCTGCAGCGCAGCATAAAAGCCCTGCAAGTCCTTGCGGTGCCCATAGACCTGGTCTGTCTCGATCAGGTTTACAAAGATCATGCCTTCCTGCATATCTTGCAACAGCGCGGAGGTGCTCTCCAGCGCAGCCACGTTCGTGGCCCCGGGGTGCGACCGGCTGATGCCTGTACCGCCGAATAGATCGCTCACCTTGCCAACGCCGTGCACCGGCACTCCGCGCTGATGCATCTCCTGCAGATAGGTGCGCCGCGGCGGCGCAAGCGTGTAGTCGCGCCGCCCCTCGGTGCGTCCGAAGGCACCCTCCGGCCCGGTGAACGGCCGGGCGATCACGCGTCCAACACCGTGCTGGCCGCTGAGCACGCCGCGTGCCGCAACGCAGGCCGCGTAGAGGTCCTGCTCGCCGACGCGCTCCACATGGGCCGCTATCTGCACGACCGAGTCTGTGGAGGTGTAGAGGATCAGCGCGCCGCTTTGCAGATGCTCTGAGCCGAACTGCTCGATTGCCTTGATGCCGTTGCTCGGCCGATTGCAGATGAGGCGCGCGCCGATCGCCTCGCTCAGCTGGTCCAGCAACGGCTGCGGCAGCCCCTCCGGATAGGTGGGCAGCGGACGATCGAGCACGGTGCCCATCAGCTCCCAGTGGCCGCTGGTGGAGTCCTTGCCGGGCCCGAGCGCATGCAGGCGCCCGTGGATCGCGGGGCGTTCGCTGGGAGGCACGCCCGCGAGCGGGAGGATGCTGCCGAGACCCAGCTGCTGCAGGCAGGGCAGCGACAGCCCGCCGAGGTCATCGGCCAGATGCGCAAGCGTGTTGGTCCCGGCGTCGCCGTAGTCGGCGGCGTCAGGCAGAGCGCCCACGCCGCATGCGTCGATCACGAGCACGATTGCCCGTCGGCCCGCTCTCATCTCCCTCACGGCGCGCAAGCCTAGCCATCCGCGGAACGGGAGCGCCGCGCGCGGGGATGAGCGGAGAAGTAGGCATCCTTCAGCCGGTCGGTGGTGAGGTGGGTGTACAGCTGGGTGGTGGCAAGGTCGGCGTGCCCAAGCATCTCCTGCAGCGCGCGCAGATCACAGCCACCCGCCAACAGGTGCGTGGCGAAGCTGTGACGCAGCGTGTGCGGGCTCATGCGCTGCGCCAGGCCGGCGCTGCCGGCGTGAGACATGATCACCTTGTAGAGGCCCTGCCTGCTGATCGCACCGCCGCGCGAGTTGACGAGGAGCCTGCTCTGCACGGCGTTGCCGACAAGCACCGGGCGACCGCGCGACTCATAGACGCGCAGTGCCGCGACCGCTAGCCGCCCGACCGGCACGATCCGCTCCTTGGAGCCCTTACCGCGCGCCCGCAAAAGTCCCTCCTCTAGATCGACGTCGCCGACCTCCAGCACGACCGCCTCGGAGATCCGCAGCCCGCAGGCGTACATCAGCTCCAGCAGCGCCCGGTCGCGCAACGCAAGCGGATCGGTCCCGCGCGGCTGGGCGAGCAGCTGCGCGACCTGCTCGCGCGAGAGCACTCTAGGCAGACGGCGCGCGCGCCGCTGCCAGCGCAAATCGGCCGTCGGATCGTGGTCGATCAGCTCCTCGCGCCGCAGGTGCTTGTAGAAGGAGCGGATGCTCGCGGCCTTGCGCTGCAACGTGCTGGGCGCAAGCGCCGCCCGTGCGGGCCGGCCGTTGCGGGGATCCTCCTCTACAGGCTGCGCGAGCATCGCCAGGAAGGCGGCGAGATCGCCGTGGCGGGCCTGCAGCAGGTCCACACCTCGCGCATGCAGGAACTCGCTTAGCGCCAGCAGATCAGCGCGGTAGGCGGCCAGCGTGTGCCTTGAGGCGCCGCGCTCCAGCTCCAGGTGGGCCAGGAAGTCGAGGATCAGCGACTGTGCCCGCAGCGGAGCTGTGGCGGCGCCCTGCCTCACTGCCACTCCTCCTCGTGCAGCAGCTCCGCCAGCACACTGCCGGCGGCCAGTGCGGACGCGTAGAGCAGCGGCTGCACCAGCAGCGGTGCGGCGCTATCTAGAGCAGGAACGCGCGCGCCCGCGAAGCCGACGAGGTCCACCGGCGCGCGGCGCCAATCGTGCCTTGCGATCCGGGCCGGCCTGTCGACGCCAAGGGCAAGCTGCGACTGACGGGCTGAGGAGTCGAAGACCGATCGCAGTCCCTCGCGCAGCTCGCGTCCCACCGGCGAGCGGATCCCTGCCGGCAGTGCAACGGTGACTGGCTCGGCCAGCTCGTCAAGCAGCGCCAGCGTGCGTTCGGAGAGCATTTGGTGTTGGTCTGCCAGCGTGCTGCGTATCTGCGCCACGAGCACCGTGTCGCATTCGCGCGCGCTGGCCGCGCCGGCGCACTCCAAGGCTGGATCGCTCTGACCATCCATGCAGATCCCCGCGAGGCAGACCGCTGCGTCGAAGCTGAGATCACCGAACCCCCGATCCAGCGCCTCAGCCGCGCTAAGCGCCTCGCCCGAGCCGCCGGGAGCGCCCGCCGTGAGCTCGCCGGCGATCAGGCCCCTGCCGCGCAGCACCGCCAACATACTTGCCCGCTCAGGCCTGCCGGCCCCATCCACGCAGATCACGCCCAGCCGGGCGCTAGGGGCGGCCTGCGCAAAGGACCATGCCAGTGCACCCAGCTGCCCGTCGAGGAGGAGCACCGAGACGGCGTCGCTCATCATGCCTCCGCGAGATCAGTGGGAGTCCGACGGCGGACCGGCGGGCGGCGGCGCGCCTGCCCCTCCGGGGGCGAGCGCCTTCGCCGCAGGCCACTGCACGTCGACATCGAGCTCGTAGGCGCAATCCGGCAGGCTCGCCATCTCCTGCAGCCGGCGAATCAGCTCGGCCGCGGCCTGTGCGACGTCCTGCTCGCAATTGGCGTGCAGAGTGAAGCTGGCAGTGAGGCTTGCGCGGGCGCCCGGCAGGGCGGGCGCCGAGCCATCGCCGGCGTGCGAGGTCCCGCTCACGTCTGCGAGGCGAGCGAGCGGCCCTCGCCGGAGGCTGCCCCCTCCGCGGTATCGGCCGGCCCTTCGCCCGCGGTCGCCTTGATCCCTGTGCGGGCCCGCTCGAGTGCGGCGGCGATGAAGCCGCGGAACATCGGCGCGGGTCGCTCGGGGCGGGACTTGAACTCCGGATGGAACTGGGAGGCCAGGAAGAAGGGATGATCGTCGAGCTCTATCCCCTCGACCAGCCGTTCGCCGGGCGAGGTGCCGGAGATCCTCAAGCCCGCGCTCTGCAGGCGGCTGCGCAAGCGGTTGTTGACCTCGTAGCGGTGGCGGTGGCGCTCGTAGACGACCGCTTCGCCGTCGTAGACCTCGCGCGTGCGGGTGCCCTCATGCAGCTTGACCGGGTCGGCACCGAGGCGCATCGTGCCGCCGAGGCCGGCGACCTCCTTCTGCTCGGGCAGCAGATCGATCACCGGGTATGGAGTCTCGATGTCGAACTCGGTCGAATTGGCGCCCTCCATCCCAGCGACGTTGCGCGCGAACTCTGCAACCGCGACCTGCATGCCCAGGCAGATACCGAGATAGGGGATCAGCTGCTCGCGGGCGATCCGCGCGGCCTCGATCTTGCCCTCTACCCCGCGGCCGCCGAAGCCGCCCGGGATCAGGATGCCGTCGGCCTGGCAGAGCGCCTGGCGCGCTCTCTGGGTGTCCTTGCCCTCCAGGCTCTCGGAGTCGACCCAGTCGACGTGGACCCTCGCGCCCTGCAGATGCGCAGCGTGCCGCAGCGCTTCGCACACCGACAGGTAGGCGTCCTCGAGCTTTACGTACTTGCCGACGATCGCGATCCGCACCGACTCGCTGGCCTCTTCGGCCTTTTCGATCGGCACCTTCCAGCCGGTAAGGTCGGCCTGCGGCGCCAGCATGCCGAAGTGCTCCAGCACGAAGTCGTCGACGCCCTGCTCCTGAAAACCTACGGGCACCTGGTAGATATTCGACACGTCCTTGGCGGAGACGATCGCGCCGACAGGCAGCGAGGCGAACAGCGCGATCTTCTTGCGAATGTCATCCGAGAGCGCTTCCTCGGAGCGACACATCAGCATGTCCGGCGCGATTCCGATGCGGCGCAGCTCGTTGACGGAGTGCTGCGTGGGCTTGGTCTTCAGCTCGCCCGCATGGCTGATGTAGGGCACGAGCGTCAGATGGATGAACATGCAGCGTTTGCGTCCCACATCGACCGGGAACTGCCTGATCGCCTCAAGGAACGGCAGCGACTCGATGTCGCCCACGGTGCCGCCGATCTCGGTGATCACGAAGTCCACGTCCGCGGTCTCTGCGATCAGCGAGATCCGCTGCTTGATCTCGTCGGTGATGTGCGGCACCACCTGCACGGTCGCGCCGAGATAATCGCCGCGCCGCTCGCGCCGGATCACCGTGTCGTAGACGCCGCCGGCGGTGACATTCGAGGCCCTGCTGGTGTTGGCGTCGGTGAAGCGCTCGTAGTGGCCGAGGTCGAGGTCGGTCTCGGCGCCATCCTCTGTGACGAACACCTCCCCGTGCTGATAGGGAGACATCGTGCCGGGATCGACGTTGATGTAGGGGTCGAGCTTCTGCAGCCCAACGGTGAAGCCACGGGAAACAAGCAGCCGCCCGAGCGAAGCAGTGGCGATGCCCTTGCCCAGCGAGGAGACCACCCCGCCGGTCACGAAGATGAACCTTGTCTTGGCCGGTGCCTGCGGGTTGGCGTCAAGGTGGTGGTTCATGCGTGCCTCAGAGCAGTCTAGTCGCCGTGCCGGCAGATTCGCAGGGCGACCCCGACTGTCCTAGGCGTCGAGAGGCAAGGACGCAGAGAGCGTAGTGTGCGTCATGGCACATGAGCGACCGAGGACGTCGCCTCGCGCCGCCTATCGGCGTCTAGGAGCTCCTCGGCATGCCGCGTGGCGGCAATATCGTCCTTGCCCGCTCCCAGCATCCGCACCAGCTCGCCGACGACCTCCTGCTCCCCGGCGAGCCTTACGACCGTCGCGCTCGTGCTCTTGGCGGTCGAGCCCTTGACGATCGAGAAGTGTGTGCGCGCAAGTGATGCGATCTGAGGCAGGTGGGTGATGCAGATCACCTGTCTGCCTTGCGCAAGCTCGCGCAGCCGCGCCCCTACTGCCCGTGCGGTGTGGCCGCCAATGCCGGCGTCGATCTCGTCGAAGACCAGCGTGACGGGACCCCTTACGGTCGGGGAGTCGCCGGTGTCGGCGATCGCGCTGAGCGCGAGCATCGTTCTTGAGAGCTCGCCGCCGGAGGCGCTCTCGCGCAGCGGCGCAGCCGCCACGCCCGGGTTGGGCGCCAGCATCAACTCGATCGCGTCCCCGCCGGTGGCACCCGGCTCGCGCGGGCTGAGCCTGACCTCGAAACGTGCGTCCGGCATAGCCAGTGATGCCAGCTGCGTGCGCATCGCAGCCTCCAGCTTGGGCGCTGTCTTCTCGCGCGCCTTGCGCAGCGCGGCCACGTGCTTGTCGAGCTCGCTCTGCGCCACCTGCAGTTGCTGCTTGGCTCTGCCGGCGGCGACCTCGGCGCCAACAAGTTCGTCACGTCGTCCGCGGGCCTGCTCTGCGTAGGCGATCACCCCCTCCAGGCCGCCACCGTGCTTGCGGCTCAGGCGCTCGACCTCTGCAAGGCGCTCTTCCAGGCGCTGCAGCTCGCCCTCGGCGGCGTCGAGCTGCTCGCCGTGACGGTGCAGCTCCGCGCCCAGGTCCTGCGCCTCCAGCGCCAGTGCGCGGCAGCGCTGCCCGAGCGCATCCAGCTCGCCGTCGAGCCCCTGCATCTGGTCGATGCGCGCGCTCGCAGCGGCGAGCAGGCGCGCCGCGCCGGGCATTTCCTGCTCATCGCCACCGATCTCGATTGCCCCGCCGAGTGCCGCGGCGCGCAGCGCGTCGATCGCTCGCAGTCGCTCCCGCTCGCGCTGCAGGCGCTCCTGCTCGCCTGGCTTGGGGTCGAGCGCGTCGATCTCCGAGAGCTCATGCTCAAGCAGGCCGAGCTCGCGCTCGCGCGCGGACTGCAGATCCTGCAGCCGTGCAAGCGCTGCCTCGGCGTCTCGCACGCGCGAGAGTGCCTGCGCGCAATCCTGGCGGCGCTGCTGCTGCAGGGATCCGCAGAAGCCATCGAGCAGGTCCAGCTGCTCAGAGGGCTCGATCAGGCGACGGTGCTCGTGCTGGCCGTGAAAGGCGACCAGCTCGGCCGCGATCCGGCGCAGGTCGCCGACGGAGGCCGAGCGACCGTTGAGATAGGCGCGGGTGCGCCCGTCGGCCAGCACGCGCCGGCCCAGCACAATCTCCGCGATCTGCTCGACCTCTCCACTCGCGTCCTCTTCATCATCCAGGTCTGAGCACCCCTCGATCGCGCAGCCGTCGGCCAGCGCGGGCAGGACGCTGCGGGGGACCGCGAAGCAGCCCTCCACGTATGACTCGGAGGCGCCGGGTCGCACGATCCCCTGCTTGGCTCGCGCCCCAAGCAGCAGGTCGAGCGCGTGCGCGAGCACGCTCTTGCCCGCCCCCGTCTCGCCGGTGAGTACGTTCAGGCCATCGCTGAGGCGCAGTTCAGCACGCTCTATCAGCAGTAGATTCTCCACTCGCAGCTCGACAAGCATGCACACGGTGTACCAGCGACCCCCGACGGATTGCCGCTGTCGGCGACGCCCCATAATCTGTATATCCGCAGGCCATCGGCCCACCCGGATGAGAAGCGCTCTCAGCACAACCAAGAATCGCAACGGCATGGCAGCCACAGATCCGCAACCCTTCGACAGCCCTCTGGTAGGTCAGGAGCCCGTGCGGCGCGCGCAGACGCCGACGGCGATCGTGGCCAGGACCATGCGCTGCCTCTCCGCGCAGGAGCTGCAGGAGCGCATCGAGGAGGAGGTCGGCCGCGCCGGCCGCCACCGCACCCCCCTGTGCCTGTTGCTGCTGCGCCTGGACGACTTCGAGCAGATCGCGCAGGAGCATGGCGGCGAGCTAGCCCAGCGCGCCCTGTTGGCCGCCGGCGAAACGCTGCTCGGCGAGCTGCGCCGCTTCGACCGGATCGGCAGACCGCAGCAGAGTGAGCTGGTCGTGGTGCTGCCCGGTGCAGCCGGCATTCAGGGCGAAACCGTCGCGCGCAGGGCGCTGCAGCGCTTGCGGGAGATCAAGATCGAGGTCGACGGGGCCCGCCGGCCGCTGTGCGTCTCGATCGGGATCGCGGCCTGGCGCGCGCCCTGGAACGCCACCCAGCTGATCGCCGAGGCGCGTTGCGCTGCCGGTCTGGCCCCCCAAAGCGCGGAGGACTGACGCAGATGCTTTCCGGCTCTGAGCTGTGGCTGCTGCGCCTGATGGCCGAGCGCGGCCGTGCGCTGCTCGACGCCGACACGCTGCTGATGGTGATCGAGGAGGGCGGCGAGCTGCGTGTCCCAGCAACCGCCGGGGAGGGCTCGGTGCGCCGCCGGATCCTGCCGCTGCAGGGCACCGCGCTGGGAGCGCTGCACGCTACCGGGACGCCACAGCGCTTCGACCGGCCGCGCGGCAACGACGCGGCCTGGCTGCACGAACTGGGCCTGGAGGCCCGCGCCGCGCTGATCGAGCCACTGGTGATGGAGGGCCACGGCTCGGGGCTCGTCATCGCGCTACGCACAGACGCCGGCTTCCGCGACCCCGATCAGCGCGCACTGCAGGCCTTCGCCCAGAGCGTGGCCCACCGCCTGGCGGCCGAGCGCTCGGTGGAGATCGAACGGCTGCGCTACGGCATGCAGGCGCGCGAGCGCGAGCGCACCAGGTGGGCGCGCGAGATCCACGACGAGACCGTGCAGGGCCTCGGCGCGCTGCGTCTGAAACTCGCAAGCGCACGCGAACTGCAGGACGCCGATGCGCTCGATAAGGCCGTCGAGGACGTGCTGGAGGGCCTTGGCGCTGAGATCGACGGTCTGCGCCACCTGATCACCGAGCTTCGGCCCGCTGCGCTGGACGACCTTGGCCTGCCCGCAGCGCTGGAGGCTCTGGCCCGCCGCATGCAGGCGATGGACGGTCTGGATGTGAAGACCGAGATCGACCTGCAGGGCTACGACCAGGACGGTCGCTTGGATGCGGAGCTTGAGAGCACCGTCTACCGCGTCGTGCAGGAGGCGCTGACCAATGTCGGCAAACACGCGGAAGCCAACTCCGCGATCGTGCAGGTGCAGGCCAACAACGGCCTCATGCGCGTGCAGATCACCGACGACGGCCGCGGCCTGCCGGCCGACGCGGCGCTGGTCGCCAGCGAACGCGCCGAGCAGATGACCGGCGGCTTTGGCATGTCGGGGATGCGCGAGCGCGCGGAGCTGGTCGGCGGCGAGATGGACGTGCGTCCCGCGGACCCCGTGACCGGTAAGGGCACGATCGTACGGCTGACCATCCCGCTGAGCGGCCGGCCGCTCGCAGCAGCGGCGCAGACCTGACTAGTCGACCAACCCCAGCTTGCGCGCGAACGCGGTGATCTCCGCGCGCGAGGAGACGCCCATCTTCTCGATCGCGCGAGCGCGGTAGGTC
This sequence comes from Solirubrobacteraceae bacterium, assembly GCA_036008645.1. Taxonomy (GTDB): domain Bacteria; phylum Actinomycetota; class Thermoleophilia; order Solirubrobacterales; family Solirubrobacteraceae; genus Palsa-744. Next base: position 100,580 of record DASYNI010000016.1, on the reverse strand, counting down.
TTCACGGTGCGCTCTGCGACGTGCAGTTGCTCGGCGATCTCCGGATTGGTGTGGCCGAGTGCGATCATCCGCACGACCTCGCGCTCGCGGTCGCTTAGCACCGGACCGCCGTGGCCGCCCTCCTCGCCAGTGGCCATCAGCGCGCCCAGGCGCGGGTGCAGGTAGTTGCGACCCTGCACAGCAAGCCGGAACGCCTGCAAAAGCTCGGCCGGCTCGGCCTCCTTGAGCACATAGCTGCGAGCCCCGGCACGCAACGCTTGGCGCGCGTACTCGGGATCCTCGCGCATCGTCAGGATCGCAACTGCAAGATCCGGGTGAGCCAGGAAGCACTGCGGCAGCGCGGCAAGGCTTGAGCCACCCGGCATCGTCAAATCGAGCGTAAGCAGATCCGGCCTGTACGCCTTGACTTCGCGAATCGTCGATGGTACATCTGCTGCCTCCGCGACCACTCTGAACTCGCCGTTCTGGCGTTCGAGCACGGTGCGGATGCCGTCGCGGACCACGGCGTGATCGTCGGCGATGATCACGTCGATCGGCCTGTCTACCCCTGGTGTCCCTTCTGGCATGACATGACAAGGTAGCGGCTGAGGTCCCCGAACGGTCATCTCTCGAACTCAGGCGCTCTTAGGACGACAAAGATCGGCACCTTTGGGACGACACGATCTGCACCCTGTGGACGGCAGACAAACGACCTCAGAGGCCCCATGATCTACCCCGGATGTGCCGACCAGCGTTGCGCGACCCGCGCATAGGGGGGCCGGTCACCCGCAAAAGACTGCAAGAGAGAGACATGCAAATGGCAACCACAGCGCAGACCCCCCACGCCTCGCGGCTGCAGGTGCTGCAAGGCGGCGTCCCGGAGCAAGACGCACCCGAGGATCGCCGCGCCCCGCTGCGACTCGTGCGCGACCATGCAGCGCGCAGCATCCTGGTGGCAGGCAGTGACGCGCGGCGGCGCGGCAAACTGCTGGCGCAGCTCACCGCCCGGCTGCCCGAGGGCACGATCTTTCAGGAGGCGACCGCCACCTGGGAGGTGCTCGAGCATGCTCCCAGCAGCCGCATGGTGATGCTCGCCGGCGGTGTCGAGGGCAGCTCCACGGAGTCGGTCATGCACCTGATCTGCAACCGCCACCCACAACTTCCGGTGCTCGCCTTCGGCGAGGGCTAGAGCGCCTTCATCGTCCCACCGGGACGGCCTGGTCGCAGGGCACCCTCCTTCGCGACCGGGCCGTCCCACCCTCCCCCACGGACCGTTCCTGACAGCGTTCCGCATACCGCGCACGGCTGCCATCCCCGGGGCGCCCTAGAATCGCGATCTCGCCCCCGTCTCCAAGCGACAAGGTCGCGAGGTCATCTTGCTGCCCAAGTCCCCCCGCCTGCGGCGGTTGCTGGTTGCGTATGCGGTAAACGAACTGGGCACCTGGTTCGGCTACGTCGCCCTCGCAGTCGGCGTCTACGATCACACTAAAAGCGCGATAGCGACTGCGGGCCTCTTCATCGCCAGAGGCCTGCTGCCGGCGGTGCTCGCGCCGGTGCTGGTCACGAGGATCGAGCGCTCTCGCCGCCGTGGGGGCCTGGCCGCGCTCTACATGCTCGAGGCCGTGCTGGCCGTTGGGTTGGCGGTGCTGCTGTGGAAATTCTGGCTGCCTGGGGTGCTGTTGCTGGTCGCCGTCGACGGGATGGCGGCTGTGGCGGCCACAGCGCTCGTACGAGCCGGCACAGCCCAGATCTCCGACCGCGAAGGGCCGACCGCGCAACGACAGGCAAACGCAGCCCTGAACATCGTCTTCATGTTCTCCTTTGCGGTCGGGCCGGCGCTCGGCGGCCTGATCGTGCACGCAGCCGGAGGCCCTGTTGCGCTGCTGATCGACGCCGCGAGCTTCGCGCTCGCCGGCGCGCTACTGATGGCGCTCTCCGTGCACGTCGACGCCGCCGCCGGCGAATCGATCAGGGCGCGCCTGGGGGCCGCCATCAGACACGTGCGCGGCGTACCGGCGCTGCGGGCGCTGCTTGCGACCGAGGCGCTGGCGGTGGTCTTCTTCGCCTCTGTTGAGCCGGTCGAGGTCGTCTATGCCAAGTCCACGCTGCACGCCGGCACCCTTGGTCTGGGCATTCTGCTCGGCATCTGGGGCGCTGGAGCAGCGCTCGGGTCGGTGCTCTTCGCTCGCGCCGGCAGCCGCTCGCTTGGCTCGATGCTGAGCGTCGGCACGCTCTGCGTAGGCCTTGCCTACCTCGGCTGGGCGGCAGCGCCAACGCTCGCCATTGCATGCGTGGCCGCGCTCGTGGGGGGCGTGGGCAATGGAGTCCAGTGGCCCTCGCTCATCAGCGCCGTTCAGCGCCTCACCCCCGCCGAGATGCAGGGCCGCCTGATGAGCGCGATCGGCTCGACGACAGCGCTCTGCCCCGCCATCGGCTTCGCGCTAGGCGGGGTGATCGCAGCGACCACCTCCACGCGCGTGGCGATGCTCTGCGCGGGATCGGTCGCGACGCTGGCCACCGCCGCTTTCCTGCGGCTTTGGCTCTGGGGACCGCTGCGCGAGGCGCAAAACGCGCCCGAGCCGGCCTCCGAGCCAGTCGCGTTCTAGCCGCCGATCCCGACAGGCTCTTAGCTCCCTAGAGGTGCCAGCGTCCAGGTCCTGTTCGACGGGCAGAGGCCTCCCTTTAAGGACGACAGCGAACGTGCCGATCAGTACCACTGAGGGTTCTGAAGCGGCCAGCGATGCGCTACCTGAAAAGACACAAGTACGGGATCTATATGGGCAGCCAGGTGCTGCTGTTGGGCGGCGCGGTCGCCGGCGCAGTGCTCAGCTCGCGCGCTGTGGACTGGCATCCGCTGCCGCTGCTTGGGCTGCTGCTAGTGCTGGCGGGGATCGGCGAGTGGGTGACTGTGACGATCGGCGGGCAGAACCTCTCCGCCTCCTTCATCGCGCTGGTGCTGGCCATGACGCTGATGGGGCCGGCGCCAGCTGTGGCGATCGGGATCGTCGCAATCACCGTGGACACGGTGCACCGCCGCCCAGAGCTGGCGGACTGGCTCAAAAACTTCGCCACCTACGCGACATACATCCTGCTCGGCGGTTTGTTCTGCCAGCTGCTGATCGGCGACAGCCATTCCGCGGGGTCCTTCACCAAGGAAGCGCCCTTCGCGTTGGTGGTGCTGGGCGTGTTCGCGCTCGCGCTGCTGCTGAACTTCCTGCAGGTCGCGGTCCACACCAAGATCATGCGCGGAAACAGCCTGATCGGCCAGATCCGCATGCAGTTCCTGCCGATCCTGCCAAGCCAGCTCGCGGCCGCCGGCCTATCGGCGATCCTTGCAATCGCCTACACCAACCTCGGCTACGCGGTTTTGGTGGCGCTGGTCGTGGTGATCTTCATCTTCCAGTACCTGACGGTCGCGCTGCTGCGATCGGAGGATCGGGCCGAACAGCTGCAGGCGCGCTCCATGCACCTCGCCTCGCTGCAGCTTGGCGTGCTGGTCACGCTGGTCGAGACCCTGGCGCTGCGAGACCGCGCGGCTGCCCGACACGCCGCCTCGGTGGCCCGCTATGCCCGCGCGCTGGCAGCGGAGATGGGTCTGCCGGAGGCCGACCAGGACGTCGTCCACACCGCCTCGCTGCTGCACGACGTCGGCAAGTTCGCGCTGCCCGACAGGATCCTGCACGCCGAGGTGCTCTCCGACGCCGACTGGGCGACGATCAGACGTCACCCGCAGGACGGCGCGACGCTGGTGGGCCGCCTCGACGGCTACGGCCCGGTTGCGGACATCATCCTCTACCACCACGAGAACGTGGACGGCAGCGGCTACCCCGCAGGGCTGATCGGCAACGAGATCCCGCTGCTCGCGCGCGTGCTGGCGGTATGCAACGCCTACGACACGCTCACTGCGCGCGACTCCTACCGCTCGCCCATGACCCCTCAGGACGCGCTGGCCGAGCTGCGGCGAGTAGCCGGACGCCAGCTCGACGGCGAGATCGTGCAGAGCTTCGTCGCGCTGGTGGAACGCGAAGGCCCGGCCGCCTTCACGCGGAGCGACGAGGCCGATTTCGAGACTGAGCTCTCTTTCGAGCATCGCGCCCGCGCGCTCGCCACGCCCGCACGCTGAGTTCTACCCCAGCGCTCGATCAGAGCGTGGAGAGCCGGCGCAGGGCATCCGTGCCCCGCACCGTGCGACCCCGTAGCTACGGGGCGCAGGGACGGCTCGACTGCTCCCTCATGAGCCCTTACCACAGGCCCTTAACGACCGAAGGCGCCACCTAAACGGTGCCGCCCCTTAGGTCGTGATCCTCCAGAGGGAGCGACCAAACGGTGGATTTAGTTTTTCCAAGACACGTCCACGCTCCTTCCGTCGCAAGGCTCCCAACGACTCCCCGCGACGGCCTCCATCCAGAAAGCAGCACACGATGAGTGTTGAGTAGGTTTCACGAGCATACTAAAGGTCTACCTCGATTTGTGGAGGAAAACGAGTATTTTGCACGAGATCTTGCGGATTGCAGGAGAACAGGCGGGTTTGATGACGTAGAGGGTGCGCGTAGCAACCTCCGCAAAGTTCAGTAACCAGCCGCAAACCTGCTCAAGACTACCTAGTCTGGGCCAGCGCGCAAGAAGTGCCCCGTCGCCTGGCCAAACGTCCACAAACGTCCAGAGCCCTAAACCGAAGTGGCCTGCGCGCCGATCAACTCGATGCAGACGAGCGGAAACCGCCTCATCCGAGGCCAAACCGCAGACCCCTCGAACACGGAGCAGACATGCACCTATCACCCACCATCGCGGTCATGGACTCGCAGGCGCAGGAGCCCGAGGTCGAGCGCCAGCTCGTCTTCACGAGCTCCCAGGCGGCACGCTACCTCGGCGTCTCGCTGGCAACTATCCGACGCTGGGCCGACGCCGGCTACATCAGCTGCTACAGGACGCCAGGCTCACAGCGCCGCTTCTCCCGCCGCCAGCTGGACGAGTTCATCACCTCGCTGCAGAGCGGCGGCGGCGCGCGCCACGCCGCCTAGTACTGCTCAGCGCGCCAGGCGGCCGAACTTCTCCCGCAGCCTGCGGTAGAAGGAGGTTCCGGGCAACTGCGCGATCGTTCCCGCCCGGCCCAGAAAACTGACCGAGATCTCGCCATCCGCGGGCATCTCGCCGACCGGGCGCCCGTCCAGGGCGATGTCAAGTGGCTCGCGCGAGCGGTTGTGAATGATCAGACGGTCGGCGGGCGCCATCACGAGCGCCCTGGCTGTGAGCGAGTGCGGCGCGATGAAGGAGACCACAAAGCCCTCCACGCCCCAGGCCATCACCGGGCCGCCGTTTGCGAGGTTGTAGCCGGTGGATCCGGCGGGCGTTGCCACTACCAGGCCATCGCAGCGCACGCTGCCCAGTTCCTGGCCGTCGAAGGAATAGGAGAGCTCGGCCACCCGCTCGCCGATCTTGCGGTGCACCGCGACGTCGTTGAAGGCGCGCTGCGCCCCGACCACGCCTTTGTCGAGCAGGATCGCCGGCAGCTGGAGCAGCTCGAACTCGCCGTCGATCGCGCGGTCAAAGCCCTCCTCGATGTGCTCGGGCTCGATCGTCGCCAGAAAGCCGATTTCGCCGAAGTTGATCGCAAAGACGGGCACGTCGCTTGCGCCGTAGCGGCGCAACGCACGCAGGATCGTGCCATCGCCGCCGAGCACGAAGCACAGCTCCACCTCATCGATCGGCTCCGCGTCCAGCAGCACCCCCTCCTGCGGCGTGAGGCGATGCTTTTCGGTCTCCTGCGCGTCGAAGCGCAGCAGCACTCCACGCTTGCGTGCCTGTGCGATCAGACGACCGAGCGCGGGCGCCGTCTGGCTGAGACGACCGTGGGTGAAAACGGTGAACTGTCTGCTCATGGCTCGACCTGCTTCGCCATTGTGCTCACATCCTCCTGCGTGCGGGCGGCACCCTGCCTGCCGGCCTGCGCCAGCCACACGAAGCTCTCGCGGTTGCCCTTGGGGCCGGGCAGGCCCGAGGAGAAGAAGCCGAGCACCGACTCGCCGAGGTCGATCGCGGCCGTCGCGGCCGTTTCCAGCGCCTCCCGGCGCAGATCCGGATCGCGCACTACCCCGCCCTTGCCCACGCGGCCCTTGCCAACCTCGAACTGCGGCTTGACCAGCGCGAGCACGTCATGCATGGGTGCCAGTACGCCGATCACCGCGGGCAGCACCTTGACCAGCGAGATGAACGAGACGTCGATCACCGCCAGGTCAGGGGCGTAGGGCAGCATCTGCGGCGTGATCTCGCGCGCGTTGACACGCTCGATTACATGCACGCGTGGATCGCTGCGCAGCGCGTAGTCGAACTGTCCATAGGCAACGTCAAGCGCGATCACCTCGCTTGCGCCATGAGCCAGCAAGCAGTCGGTGAACCCGCCTGTGGAGGCACCAATGTCGATCGCGCGCCGGCCAGTTGGATCTATGCTGCTCGCGCCGAGCGCGTTGGCGAGCTTTACGCCCCCGCGCGAGACGTAAGCCGCACGCTCGCGCACCTCCAGCAACTCGTCCCGATCGACCAGCTCCGAGGGCTTGGCGGCCGTGCGCCGGCCCGCGCCCACGTGCACCTCCCCCGCCATCACCGAGGCGGCCGCCTGGCTGCGCGAGGTGAAGATGCCGCGCTCGGCGAGCAGAGTGTCCAGACGCTGCTTGGCCATCGGTGCCGCTAAACCTAGCGCCCGGGGCCTGCTGTGCCCGGCCGGCATGAGAACATGCCTTCCGGGCAGATGGCGCCCGCAGGTTCTCAGAACACTCAAAGCAGAGGAGACCGAGTGAGCATCGAGCTTTCACAGGGAGAGAACGTATGAGCATCGAAGTGATTGGCGCAGGGCTGCCGCGGACGGGCACGCTCACCCAGAAGACCGCCCTTGAAATGCTCGGCTTCACCCCCTGCTACCACTGGGTCGACGTGCTCGCCGACCTGGATCGGGTGCAGATCTGGGACAAAGCGATGGACGGCGACGTCGACTGGCCAAGCGTCTTCGGCGAGAGCCGCGCCACGACCGACTGGCCGGGAGGCTTCTTCTGGCGCGAGCTGATGGAGGCCTACCCAGACGCCAAGGTGCTGCTGAGCGTGCGCAACCCGCAAACCTGGGAGCCCAGCTTCAGGGAAACGATCTGGGACATGGGCCATGGTGAGACGATGCTGAACCTGCTCTCCAGCGCCAGGGCGCTGGTGGACCCACAGTGGCAGCGCTACGTCGCCTTCGTGGAGCGCATGTTCTGGTCGCCGGAGGGCACGTTCGCGGGCGGCGGCGAGACCCCGGAGCAGCTGATCGAGGCGATGATCGCCCACCAGGAGGAGGTCAAACGCACGGTTCCCCCGGAGAGGCTTCTGGTCTGGGAAGCAAGCGAAGGCTTCGAGCCGCTGTGCGAGTTCCTGGGCGTGGACGTGCCGGCCGAGCCGCTGCCGCACGTGAACGACCGCGAGACCTTCCTCGGGCGCGTGATCGACGGGGCGCTGGCTAAGATCACCGCCGCGCGAGCGGCGCAGGTCGAGCAGCAGGCCAGCGCCTGAGCAGCGCTGAGCGCCGGGCGCCGCTTAGCCGGCGCTCGCGCTCAGATGGGCGGCGGCGTCCGGAAGGCGATCATCGCCCCAGAAGGTCTGCTCTCCGATCGCGAAGGTCGGCACGCCGATCACCCCGAGCTCGAAGGCGGCGTCGGTCGCATCGCGCAGCGCCTGCTTGATCTGAGGGTCAGCGACGGCTGCCTCGATCTGCGCGGCGTCGATGCCGACCTCGGCTGCCGCCCGCAGCACGTTCGCAGGGATCGCCAGATCGACTCCGCCCTGGAAAGCATCGCGGAAGGCGCGCATCGTGAAGTCACGGCCGAGACCGATGCTGAATGCGTAAGTGGTCGCCCGCATGGCATAGAGGTAGTCGCTCGGCCACGGGTCGGGCCAGCGCATCGGCGGCAGGCTGTATGTCTGCGCGCGAGCCTCGACGATCGCCATGCCGGCAGCCCTGCGCTCGTGGTCACCAAGGGCCCACGAGCTGCGGCCCGTGAGCCCGAAGACGCCACCGAGCAGGATCGGCTGCCACAGGATCGGCTCGGGCAAGACGGTGTGCAGCCGCTCGGCGGCGAGATAGGCGTAGGGAGAGCCCAGGTCGAAGTAGAAGCGGGTCGAAGGCATCAGCGCGGCGTGTTCCGTTTCCGGCGTCGCACAGCACGAACGAGCGCAACATCGCCCACGACAAGACCCACCAGAGCAACGGTGAGAACTATCGCGATCAACATGCACACAGGCTAACCGCCCCGCTGCAAGGCCGCGACCGGGCGTTGGTATGGTCGCCTTCCATGTCCGTGTCGAGAAGGGAGCCATCTATGAAGCGACTCGTGGCAGTGCTGTTCGCGGTGGGATGCCTCGGTGGAGCAACGCAGGCATATGCCGCCGAAATGCCGCCGCCCGCAGTCAGCGTCGAGGGAGTGGCAAACGTTGCGATCTCACAGACCGCCAACCAGGCAGAAGCCAATGCCGCCTACCGCCAGGGTCTCGCTGCAGCGATCGGCGACGGCCACGAAAAGGCAGAATTCCTGGCCGTCTCGACCGGCGCAAAAATCGGCCCGATCCAGCAGATCCTCGAGCGAGGCGGATCCATCGAATGCGTGCTGCCCGCCGCAGAAGGTCCACTGACCGAATACCAGGAATACAAGGGCGCAGAGCCAGATTTCGGCTCGGTCGAATCCGCCGGGTCACGGTTCGCGGTGGCCCCCGAGACCGCCTCCAGCACGACTCCGCGCGGGACGAGCAAGCCGAAACGGAAGAAGCACAAGGCCAAAGCGAAGAAGGCGTCGGCCGTCAGGTGCACGCTCTCGGCAGAGGTTGGACTCTCCTACCTGCTGATGTAGCGTAGGCGCATACTGATCGCAGCGCAAGGAGTCCCAACAGAGCCCATACGGACGGACATGCAGGCGGACATTGACAGGGACAAAAATCAGGCAACAATCTGATTTGCACTGCAAATCAGATTCTTTTCGCAGCACAACGGCGGGACACCGGAGTGGACATCCGTCGAGCATTTACGTCTCGTACCCGTGGATCAGCTTTCGGAGGACGTCCCCCAACACGTCGCGTCATCTGGATGGTCTACATAGGGGATAGACGGTGCGCAACGCAATCGTCCGACCGACTTTACGAGGGCGCTGAAACCTCGATGCCGCGTTCTTGGGCGGCTTGGGCGAGGCGGGCGTCGTAGCAGTAGACACGCTCGACGTCCTCGCCGAGGCTGATTATGGTCGCCAGGTGCAGGGCGTCCAGCGAACGCAGCTCGGCGGGATCGAGCTTGCCCGCTGCATCCACGATCGGCTGGTCGATCGGCAACAGCGTGATCGTGGCAAGCGCGGCACGAGCACGGCTGAGGGCGAACGTGCCGTAGCGTCGTGAGGCACGTCGCCCCTCGACCGACAAAAGGACGCTGCTCAAAAGCTCCCGGTCAGCCAGCTCTGCCCTGAGTGCCTCGCTCTCGGGCTCGGAGCGGACAAGCTTGATGAACGCAGAGGTATCCAAATAGTCCGGCACGCGCTCAAGTCAGCTGCGCTCGGAGCGCAATTCGTCGAGCAGCTTGCCGGATGGCGGGCCTGGGATCGGCTCGGACAGCTCCTCGAGCGCATCCAGCAGATCCCCATGACCACGCTGGCCGCCACGTTGCGCGACTAGTCTGTCTATCGCCGATGCGCGTTCCGGCGCAGGCGTCAGCTGCGCCACCGTCTGCCCACGATCGGTGATGAGGAACGACTCCCCGCTCTTTGCCCTGCGTGCATAGCGGCTCAGGTTCTGCCGCATCTCACGGATGCCCACATGCTCCATGTGCGTCATTGTAGCGCTTTAGGGTCAAGGCGCCTCCCGGTATAAGTGTGTCCGACAACACACTTGGTCAATCTCTGTATAAGCGGGTCTGAGGCGTGTCGTCCCTAACTACTGATCTTTGGGGTAGGGCTCTACGACCGTCGCTACCCCCACTGCGGCGACTTCCAGCTAACGATCTTCCGCAACTGCGGAGGATCAACCCCAATCCCGGCGATTTGGTCGGGCAGCTCAGAGAACTCGTACAGGAGCAGCTGAATCCACCCGATGGATATCTTAAGCCACTCCCTGAGCAGCGTGTACTCGTTGAACGCTGGCTCCGCGGTGAGGTGCGGTACCACCTCAATGTAGGGCTCTGGCCCGGTCTTCCGCACGCGCACAAAGCCGAGTTCTGTATTGACTTGCAGTGCCTTCCGTTTGCTGGTCGTCTCGTCGCGAGTCAGCACGCAGTCCCGTTGGTGCGTGACCTCGATGTCCGTGGCGATGGGTATTGCCCAGACTGGCTGGACCGTGCGGTGCTTGTCGCTGGCGTTGATCTCTGCCAGTTGCAGAAGCGCGGACCAGCGTCGCCGAGTGGGATGATGGTACGGCTGGTATCGACGCACTCGTGCGATGTCTGCTCGGGTGGCGCCGGGCAGCTTGGACGGGAGGGCAGCGTTGAATTCGTCTCGGTGCTTACTGATCGGGAAGTAGATCTGGCGCCGTTGCCCCTTGGAGAGGCTGTCCGGGGGAGTGCTTCCACGCGTCACTACCGCCCATGCAATCTGGTCGAGGGCGCTCCGCAGGTTGTTCGCGATGTCACCGAGGAGCAGGCCCCACGTGGGCGGCATAGGGTCGATGTCAGTGATGACTATGGCGAAGCCGTGACGTTTCGGCTGGTAGTCAACCCGCACCGTAAGCGTTGGTTCGTCGCCTCCGTCTGTGCCGATGGTGTCCAAGTGAGCTTGCAGCGTCTGGGCGTGAACTACTGCGCGCCCCCACTTGAGCCAAGCACTATCGAAAAGTGGATCGTGCGGGATGACCGCTGCGAGGTCTGTCAGCCCCAACGGCCGCTAACCTCGTCGTGATGCCGGACCCTGACAAGCATGATCGGGAGCCTACTCAGATGGTTCCCGCGAAGGATGGCGATCTGGAGATCCCGATCCCGTCGCGCAAGGACTTCTTGAGCGTCGTCAAGAAGGTTGCTGGCCCAGGGCTTCGTAAACGGCCTGACGAGACACCCGAGCCTCCTGAGCGATCCGAGTCGGACTGAGGCCCGCCGCGTGGGCTTGTTGGATGCGTCGTCGTAGCTCGGCTGCTGCTGCGTGACGCTCCTGGTCGGCAACCTCACGGCGCTCTGCCGCGCGCCGTAGGCGTTCGATGGCCTTCTTCTCGCTGATCTGCTCCGTGCTCATCTACTTCGCTGCTGCTCTCTTGACGAGTTCGGCGAACATCGACGGGTTGCGCTGGTCCCGCAGGTTGTAGCGCCAGCAGAACTCGTTGAGGTAGCCCTGAAGCCATTTGTGAGAGACCTTCTTGTAGGTGCCCCGAATCGACGGCTTCAGGTTGCCAAAGAAGCCCTCAATGGTGTTTGTGTGGACGTCGCCCATGACGTATTCGCCTGCGGCGTGCCGTACTCGACTATGAGCTGCGAAGTGGTCTCCTAGCCGGTTGTACGCGGGCCACTCGTCGGTGTAGACGATCGATTCGGGCTGGACCCATTCGACCACCTGTTCCTTGAGCCGTGGGCCACGCCGGGACGGAAGAACGGTTGCCTTGACACGGCCGCCGCGTTCGACGGCCGCGAAGACGGTTGCTCTACTGCGTTCCTTCAGCTTCATCGCGGCGGACCGGCGCTCAGCGATCGGAGCGTTCGGCAGGTAGCCCTTGCGGGGCTTGCCGTCCACGGAGGTCTCATCGACCTCGACCTGCCCGGATAGCTGTTCGCCATCGTCGGTCATCAGTTGGTTGCGGATCAGGTTCAGCATCCGCCACGCGGTGCGGTACGAGACGCCGAGCGTCCGCTCTAGCTGCTTGGCGGAGATTCCGCAGCGAGTGCTCGTGACCAAATACATCGCATAGAACCACAGGTGTAGCGATGTCGAGGACTTCGCGAAGATCGTCCCGGCCGTTGGATGGACGTGATGCCCGCACCCCGTGCAGGTCCACGACTGGCGTCCCTGTTTGGTCGCGTAGCGCCGGAAGATCCGTTCCTGCCCACACTTGGGGCAGGTCGCGTGTTCGCCGTCCGGCGCGTAGCGAGCGCGCCACAGATGCTCCAGACACGCCGCATCGTCGGGGAACTCGCGCAGGAACTCCATCAGCGAGTACGTGGACTCCGAGCAGACGGTCCGTCTCGGGGCGTTGCGGTCTACCGGAGGCATAGTGTAAGGCTACCTTACGCACTGCCGTTTGTCAAGCAGGCTTACGCAGTTCCGACCAGACGGAGGGGTAGGCTATGCGAATGGCTCAACTCAACATCCACGCCGATCAGCTTTACGTCGATCTTGGCCAGCTAGCCGAGAGCGGGTTGGGACAGGTAGGCAAACCGCTCGCCGATGTCTACAACGAGCTTTTGGCCCAGGCGAAGACCCTCGTTCCGGAAGACAAGTTGATCGGTACGCTCACGCCCGTCGGGGAGGGCATGCATCCTCGCGTGTTGCAGGGGCTTGTCGGGCAGCTCCGGCTCGTGCTCGGCGGCAATTAGGAATCGAGCGCCACGCCCCTAACCGGGCAGCGTGGCGCTCAGGCAGGGCATCTACTGCGCGACTTCCTCCGCGAGCAGAGCGGCCCGCGACGCGAACACGAAGCCGTCGAGGCGATGAACAAGACCGCCTCTGGCGAGCCGTCGCAAGCCGTCGGACGCTGCTACACGGTCTTCGATCTCGCGGGCGACCTCCTCCTCAGACCACGGGCGCTGCGAGTCGTCTGCGAGCAGGACCGACAGGATCACGCCGTCAGTGTGCACCTCCCGCTCGACCTCATTCATGGGCGGGATAGGCTGAGCCTGCATCAGGGTTACCTCCTGGTGTCAGGCCCCGGGGCAGTTCGCGCTGTCGCCGGGGCCACTTCATGGATTGGGCCGGCCAGCGTAAACCCGCTCTAGGACACGAAAAATGCTTTGAGACCCGCTTATACAGAGATTGACCAAGTGTGTCCGACAACACACTTATCCCCTTGAGCCAAGGACCACTAGAGGCGCCTAGGAGGAAAGCAGATCTGGCAGCCTCGACTCTTGCGGATGCGCTGGTCGTAGAGAAGGGGCTCAAGTTTGTGCAGTGCGGCTAGGCAGAACGTTGCCTGGCTCTCCGAAGCCTCACGATAAGCATTGGCCTCGGGCGAGCGCCACACGGTGCTGATCCACTCCTTCAACTGCGTCGCGGCCTCCGTAGCGGCACCGACTGGATCGGCCATGCCATAGCCATTGAAGACGATCGTTGTCGTCCAAACTACGGCGTCGCCCTCTGGGCTGGTCCCGATGTCCATCTCACCGCCGCGAAGGATGTCCTGCATGTGGGTCTCACATCGTTTCGCGATCGCAGCCCAGGACCAGCCGACCTTATTGCCGAAGCGCTTGAAGGCACCATCCTTGAAGACCGTCTGTACAAGCGCCTTCTCAGTCTGCTCGCCTTCCGCATGTGCTTCGGTATAACGCCGCACCAGCTTCGCTGCATTTGGGCAGTGAGCCTCAAAGATGTGCTGCGGCGTCCATGATGCGAGCACCTGATTGGGATACGAAGGTGCCTGGCCGCCTTGTATCTGTGTATGCAGTCCCTTCGCAAAGCCGCGAAGCGTCTCGGCATGAGTCGGATCTGCATCCTCAATCCAGAGGTCGCGCCAGGCAAGAAACTGAGCTACGGCCAAGCAGCCCAGCGCGATCAGTCCCCACGCCCAAGCTGGAATAGCAATCTGTTCTTTTGACGGCAAGGCCGTATTGGCGATTGCCAGACCCGTGAAAACAACGCTGAAGACCAAGAACGGCCACTTTGAGCGCAGTCGGCTGAGATAGGCAAGCATTCCGGGAGCCTATGGCGCTCCTCGGTCGGTCTCTTATAGGCACCAAGGAATAGCGCTTCCCCCACCACAGCCGGGAACCCGCTGAGGTCTTGCCCATGGGCCCGGCACCGTCTGAGGTCCTTCCTGCGCCTCGTAAGGGGCATCTCTGGCTGGGTCAGACACTCGATCCAACCACTTCGGCTCTCTTGATGGTCGGACTGCTTCAGACCTATATACAAATAGGACTTATGCAGATTGTGGCGATCTGCACAAAGAGTCCGTCCGATCCGCATGATTAGATTCCAAATAACGGAATCTTCTAATATCGTATGTCAGACCGCAACAACCCCACTAGAGGCTCCGCCTCTACCTCCACCTACTCCTTCATGGAGTTCATGCGGGACTTCCCCGACGACGCTACGTGCCTCGATCACCTGTGGCGGCGGCGCTACTCGTCGGACGGCCAACACGCCGATTGCCCGAAGTGCGGTCAGGAGCGGAGCTTCTATCGCGTGCAGGCGCGGCCGTCCTACGCCTGCGGCACCTGTGGCTTCCAGTTCTACCCGCTGGCAGGCACGATCTTCCATCGCTCATCGACCTCGCTGCACCTGTGGTTCTACGCGATCCACTTGATGACGAGCACCCGTTGCGGGGTATCGGCGAAGCAGCTTGAGCGCGAGCTTGGCGTGACCTACAAGACGGCCTGGCGGATGTTCAACCTGATCCGCAACAAGCTCATGGCTGAGGACGACGGGCCGCTGTCTGGCGAGGTCGAGATAGACGAGACCTCCGTAGACGGCAAGCCACGCAAACCCTACGGGCCGAGGAAGCGGCGCACACGCAGCGAAAGCCTCTCAGACGCCGTGCAGCTTGCCGAACGCCGCCGTGCCACGGTGTTCGCTGCGGTGGAGCGCGGCGGGCGCGTGAAGGCTACGGTGCTGCCCTCCCGGCGTGGCCCACGGCTGCGGCAGCAGGCGGTGGAGTGGGTCCAGCCTGACGCCATCGTCTACACCGACGAGTGGCCCTACTACAACAAACTCGGTGAGGACTTCGCTGCCCACAAGCGCATTCGGCACGGCGCAGGCGAATACGTCATTGGCGATGTCCACACGAACACGATCGAGGGCTTCTTCGGCAACCTCAAGCCATCCATCAAGGGCACCTACCGAGTGATCTCCCACAAGTGGCTACAGGGCTATCTCAACGAGTTCATGTGGCGCTACAACCACCGGCACGACCGTCGCGCCATGTTCCTCACGCTCGTTGATCGAGCAGCTATAAAGGTCTGAAAATAGGCCCAACTCCCCGCAAATTGCGACTTCAGTTGGCACTCTTTGCCTAAGAGTGCCAGAACCGTCGCAAACCTACGCTATGCTGCGCTGCGCGCCGAGGGAACAAGCAATTACGTAGGAAGTTATAGGAGGTTGGAATGCATAAACCAGGAGACGCGGTACCTGTCAGCGGCATCTATGCGGTTGTAGACGCTAATGGTAAAGCAGTCGGCAGGCAGGTCACTTGCGAGGAAGGCGAGACCTTTCCTCCAACCGTGCACTCTGGCGAGCACGGCTTTGTGCTGGTCCAGGAGACCGTGCACCAGAAATAGGTCAGTGCTCCCCGCTGATTGGATCGCCGAGCGAGAAGTCTTCGTTCGGTGGTCCAGGCGGGGAATCGAAATGCGCTAGCAGCCATCGATCGTCAAGCCCGTCAGCGCGTAGTGACCGCCCCGTTGCCTCGGCCATTCTGAGCAACATCTCCGCATTAGAGGCGTGGATCTCCTGGACCACTGGCTCTCCTGATTGCAGCTGCTCCCAGAGACGCCCAACCTCCACGCCTCGGACGAATTCCGAATTGTCAGTGTCGAATGCCAGCGCGCATCTGTAGGACTCACCTCTCATTGCGGCTCCTTTCGATAGTGAGGGCCCTACCCCTTTATGCTCGGAACCGTCGATCGGCAATCTCTGCTCAGTTGGGGTGTTCCTACCCGCCGCCTTCGGCAGCGTTCTTGCCTGCGCAGTAGCCGTAGTCGAAGTTGTAGATGAAGGGCAGCGGCTTGCCCTCGCCCACTTCAGCTTCGTTCTGTCGGTAGCGCCCTAGCGAGACCTTGGCTTCGATGCGTTTGATCGCGCATTCGCAGGCGGCGTCTTCGTGGCCGCTGGTGGTCTCGCAGCCATGCAGGAAGGCCGCACGGACGGCAGCCGGGTATTCGTGGCTGCCGGGCAAGTCGCTGGTCTGGGAGCTTGGATCTTGCTGACCGCCTGCAGCTTTGCCTACTACGCCTTCGGATTTGTAGGAGGCGCCGTTAGGCGCGATCTGCTCCTTGAAGCCCGTGCCAGCTTCCGGCCCGTCAGCTTCCTTATAGATGGGCACGCAGACCGCTTCGAGTGTCCCGGTCTTGGTGCATGTCACCGAGACGGGGTAGTGCCGATGCCCTGGCGGTCCAAACCAAGCGCCCGCCTTGACGCTCTGCGAGAGCTTCTGCATGTTTAGGTAGCCCTGCGGCTGTGCTGCGTGATGGCTGCTGGACCCACACGCCGCCACAGCGAGGACCGTCGCTAGCGCGGCCAACCATACGAATAGCCGGGATTCCATGACACGAATCTTATCAGACCAAAGCGCTCCCTACCAATCCGCTCTGGACCGTCTGGCAGCCAACGTCGAGCATGGGCGAGATGGATCAACCCCTCGATCAGGACGCGGCGGCCGCCAACAAGGCTTTCGGGCAGCGCATGCGGCAGCTACGCGAAGAGCACCACATGTCTCAGGACGCCCTGGCCGACAAGACCGACGTGCATCCCACTGCGATCGGGCGGCTGGAGCGTGGCAAGCGCGAGCCACGCCTGACGACGATCCTGCGCATAGCGCGCGGGCTCGATGTGCCGCCCGGTGAGCTGCTAGACGACTTAGGAGCCTGAGGGCTTCTGCTCGTCCTCGTCGTCTGGCTTAGAGACCTTCCGGATCGCGTCCATCACGTCCTTGCGTGTCGGGATCGGTACGCGCAGGCCGCTGCGGGGCAGTCGCTCCGTGGGCTCCTGGTCCTGTCGCTGGCGATCATCGGCCATCCCTGGACTTTAGACCCGGCGCTGGCGACCTTAAATCTTTGCGGAAGGCGATGGCCCGACGGCTGCACTGCGGAAAAGAGTCGTCTGGCGCCCCAGTCAATCTTCTGGATGTACGTCAAAAAGCCCTAGCATTGGAGCGGAGACCATGACTTCCCAGGAAACACAGCCGCAAGAGCTTTCGACAGGGCGGGGAAACTTCCTGACTGTGATGCTCAATCTCGCGACCGGACAGGCCCGAGTTCTTAACGATGCCGAAACGGCCCGCGCAGCGGCCGATGCGACGCGCAGGCAAGCCGACAGAAGCGACTTGCTAATGCTCAGCACTAGCGCCGCGTGAAGCTCACACTCGCCCTTCTAGCCCGCTATGCGGAGGTGGAGCCAGAGGGCGGCTTGCTCAACCTAACCGGCGGCGGCTTGGATGTATTTGGCGTGCCGAAGCTTCCGGAAGAGTTCCCTCTGGCATTTGCGCTTCGATTCTTGTATCGCGAGGTCGAAGCTGGACAGGCGTTTCAGGTCGTCCTGGCCACGCTTGATCCTGAACTTCAGCCCGTCGGCCAGCCGACGAACTTCGAGATCGCGCCGCACCTTACGCCGTACCACGTCGAAGGTGGTCACGGCACCTACGCGGTGGCTGGGACCGTGATGTTGCGAGTTGAGGTCGAGGGGCTGCACAGCATCAACATCACGATTGATGGCTCTAGCGTTGGGGACATTCCGTTCCAGGTCTTCCTAGCGACCAGGGGTTAGGCGCCCGCTCTGTCCTTGGCCCGAGGGGGATAAGTGTGTCCGACAACACACAACGCGCCCCCGCGATGCCTCACTATGGATATTGACCCTACGCACAGCAGTACCCTCCTCCTCCCCAGAAACGGCCCGCCCCCCAGCGGGCCGTTTCTTTGGCGTCACCCGCCGGTCGCGGCGGGCTTTGCGTGCCGACTGGATCGCCTCCCAGCGATCCGACCCTTGCACGGCACCCAAGATTGCATGCTCTCAGCGGCGCTGGTCAGGCTGGCTGCCGGCTCTCCGGGGCAAGCGCCTCTGCCCGCAAATCCACATGAGATGAGTGTGATGAACGTCACAGAAAAGCTGTTTGGCGTCAGGCACTATGTGTTCGACCCAAAGCACAGCAGTACCCTCCTCCCCTCAAAGCGGCCCGCCCCCCAGCGGGCCGCTTTTTTATCACGATCGCGCCTAACGCGCTCGCTGCTAGCCCGGCGTTATTGAACGCAGCTAAGCGTCAGGCGACGTGCGCGGACTCGCGATCGAGGATCGCGGCTCTGACGCGCTCGGCGATCTGCTCGCCGGTGAAGCCGACCTCCGCGTGCAACAGAGCGGGCTTGCCGTGAGTCACGTAGCAGTCGGGCAGGCCGACACGCAGGATCCGCGCGCTGCTCGCTGCTGCGCCCAAGTCGTTCAGGGTCTCCCAGACGGCGGAGCCGAAGCCGCCGGCAAGGACGCCCTCCTCGATCGTGACCAGCAGATCGTGCTCGGCGGCCAGCTGGGCAACGAGACCGGCATCGATCGGCTTGGCAAAGCGCGCATCCGCGACAGTGACCGCGATGTCTTGCTTGGCAAGCAGCTCTGCGGCCTGCAACGCCTTGGCCACGCCGGATCCGTAGCCAAGCAGCGCGACCCTATGGCCGGCATGGGCCTCGCTCGTGGCGCCCGCTTCCCGCAGCACCTCGCCGGTACCGATCTCGATCGCCTCGGGCTGCTGCGGCAGCGGCACGCCCTCGGCCTCACCGCGCGGGTAGCGCAACGCAACCGGGCCATCGTCATAGAGCAGCGCCGTGTGCAGCATGTTGACGAGCATCGCCTCGTCCCTCGGCGCCATCAGCACGATGTTCGGCAGGCAGCGCAGGTAGGCGATGTCGAAGGCGCCATGGTGGGTTGGGCCATCGTCGCCGACCAGGCCGGCGCGGTCCATCGCAAAGACGACATTCAGCTTCTGCAGGCAGACGTCGTGCACGATCTGGTCGTAGGCACGCTGCAGGAAAGTGGAGTAGATGGCCGCAACCGGCTTTATGCCCTGCAGCGCAAGGCCTGCGGCGAACAGCACCGCCTGCTGCTCTGCGATGCCCACATCGAAGTAGCGCTCCGGCATCGCTTTCTGCAGGATGTTCAGGCCGGTGCCAGAGTTCATCGCGGCCGTAATCCCGACGACCCGCTGATCGCGCTCGCACTCGCGCACGAGCGCCTCGCCGAAGACGGTCGTGTACTGCGGCGGCGGCGCTGGCTTGCCGTTGGAGGCGGCCGCTTTCGCGGGCGAGCCGTTGACGATCGAGTGCGGCTTGGCGGCATGCCACTTCTCCATGCCCTCAAGGCCACCCTCCTCTGCGGGAGCAAAGCCCTTGCCCTTGACGGTGGCGATGTGAACGACGACCGGCCGCTGAGCGGCTAGCGCCTCGCCGATCGCAAGGCGCAGGGCGCGCACGTCGTGTCCGTCGATCACGCCTGTGTAGGCCCAGTCGAGCTCCTCCCACCACAGCCCGGGCGCCCAGAAGGCCTTTAGCGACTCCTTCAGGTGCGGCCCGATCCGCTCAAAGGCAGCACCGATCCCGCCTGGCAGTTTGGCCAGGCCCCCCTCGACCTCCTCGCGGGCGTGCCAGAGTTTCGGGTTCAGGCGCACCCGGTTGAAGTAGCGCGAAAGCGCGCCTACGTTCGGCGCGATCGACATGCCGTTGTCGTTGAGCACGACCACGATCGGGGTGCCCATCCCGCCCGCCTGGCCGATCGCCTCGAAGGCCACGCCGCCGGTCATCGCGCCGTCGCCGATCACCGCCACCACCCGGCCATCCTGGCCGGCCATCTTCATGCCCTCCTTGATGCCGACCGCGTAGCCAACGGAGGTGGAGGCGTGCCCTGCGCCCATGATGTCGTGCTCGGACTCGGCCATCGAGCAGAACGGCGCAAGCCCGCCGTACTGGCGGATCGTGTGCAGCTGCGAGCGCCTGCCGGTGAGCACCTTGTGTGGATATGCCTGGTGGCCGACGTCCCAGAGGATCTTGTCGGTCGGCGAGTCGAGCAGGGAGTGCAGCGCGACCGCCAGCTCGCAGGTGCCGAGGTTGGCGCCGAAGTGCCCGCCAATCTCCCCCACGGTGTCGATGATGTGCTCGCGGACCTCCTGGGCCAACTGAGCCAGCTGCTCCTCTGAGAGCGCCTTCAGGTCGTCCGGGCCGTCTATGCCGTCGAGGATGTTCAAGATGTCCGTGTGTAGATGAAGTCGGTGATCTGCTCTAGGTCTCTTGCCACGCGCTGCCCCGGCAGGCTGCTCATCGCCTCCGCCAGCGCCTGCCTGGCCATCCGGTGGGACTCCGCGGCCAGCTGCCTGGCTCGATCGACGCCGAACTCGCTCACGTAGGTGCGCTTGCCGTGACGCTCGTCGCTGCCGCTGGGCTTGCCGAGCGCGGCATCCGTGCCTGTGACGTCCAATATGTCATCGACGATCTGAAACAGCACACCGAGCTCCGCGGCAAAGCGCCGAAAGGACATTCTCGCAGGTCCGTCGACTCCACCGAGCATTAGAACACACAGCACTGATGCGCCTATCAGTCTGCCGGTCTTCAGCTCATGCAGACGTCGCAGGCCCGCCGGCCCCTCCGGCGCGACGCTTGCGACGTCAACGTACTGCCCGCCGACCATGCCGTTTACGCCCGTGGCGCTCGCAAGCTCCACTGCCGCCTCGATCAGGCGCTCCGGCGGAGATCGACGCTCGCTGAGCATGTGCTTGAACGCCTCCGCGTAGAGCCCGTCGCCGGCGAGGATCGCGACGTCCTCTCCGAAGGCGACATGGCAGGTCGGCTGGCCACGGCGCAGCTCGTCGTCGTCCATCGCAGGCAGATCGTCGTGGATCAGCGAGTAGGTGTGGATCAGCTCGATCGCGCCGGCGAGCGGCATCACCTCCTGATGGTCCATGCCGACCGCCTCGGCGGTCGCAAGCGCAAGCACGGGCCTGATGCGCTTGCCACCGGCAAGCAGCGAGTAGCGCATCGCCTGCTCTAGGCCCGATGTGAGCGGCTCATCGGCGAAGCGCAGGTGCTCCAGGTAGCGCTCGACCTCAAGGCGCAAATGGTCGGGGTAGCGCGGCTCCTCTGAGGCCGCCGATAGGACGTTGCTGGCAGCCACGCTGAGACCAGGACCCTTCACGCTCACGCTAGCGCCGCCGGCTCACAGCAGCGAGTCCTGTCCCGGCGGCGGCGCGGATGCGACGCTGCGGGCGCGCTGTTCCAGCTCCGCGCTGGCCTGCGTTGCGATCGCGGCGCAATCCTCCACCAGGGTCGCAGCCGCGTCGACTGAGATCTCGCCGGAGCGAAGCTGCTCAGCCGCGCGCTCGAGCCGCGCTATCAGGTCGTCCAGTTGCTCTGTGCTCACGCGCCAGGCCTCCTAAGCCGCTGTGCTTGCGCCATTCTCCCGCAGATCGCGAAGGACTGCGGCAAGGATGCCGTTGATGAATGCCGGCGCCTCGCTGCCGCAGAAGGTCTTCGCGCTCTCTACGGCCTCCTCGATCGCGCCCTCGGCCGGAATCGGGGCGTCGGCTGGAACCGCGTCGGGGTGCAGCATCTCCACCAAGGCTACCCGCATGATGCTGCGCTCCAACGGCTGCACGCGGCTCACGCTCCAGCCGTGCGCATGCTGCTCGATCAGCTCGTCGAGCGATGGCGCCAGATCGGCGGCCGCATGAGCGAGGCTGCGCGTGAACAGCGACGCGTCCCGGGGAAGTGTCTGCGCCAGCTCGCGCCCAGTGAGATCGTGCTGGTAGAGAGCTATGACCGCCGCTCTGCGCTGCTCTGAGCGACGCACAGGTTCCGCTCAGGCCCGCGAGACGTAGTCGCCCGTGCGCGTATCTACACGTACGCGCTCGCCCGTTTCGATGAACAGCGGCACGTTGATCTGGGCGCCCGTCTGCAGCTTGGCTGGCTTGGTGCCGCCGCCGGAGGCGGTGTCGCCACGCAGCCCAGGCTCGGTCTCGGTGACCTCCAGGTCGACCGCGCTCGGCAACTGGATATCCGAGGGCTGACCATCGATGAAGAGCATGTCCACCTCCGCGCTCGGCTCGATCCAGCGCAGCGCATCGGCCACCGCGTCCTCCGCGATAGCCATCTGCTCATAAGAGGAGACGTCCATGAAGTGCGCCTCGTTGCCGTCCGCGTATAGGAACTGCATCTTGCGCGCCTCGGTGTGGACGGGCCGAAACTTCTCGCCAGCCCTGAAGGTGCGGTCGATCACCGCGCCATCGGAGGCCCGGCGCAGCTTCGTGCGCACGAACGCACCGCCCTTGCCCGGCTTTACGTGCTGAAACTCCAGGATCTTGAAGACGACGCCGTCGATCTCGATGTGGTTGCCGCCCTTGAATTGGTTGGTGGAGATCACGGCCAGTCAGGGTAGCGGGCGCATCCGGTGTTCGCTTTCGACCACAAGCTCAAGCGCTGATGGCAAGACCAAGCCTCGGCCCGCGCGACGCCTTCCACGCAGCCCATGCACCCGCCGCCGAATGCCGCTTGATCGTGAGCTGCGGACCCAGCCTTCCTGCCGGTTCCGGGGCTGGAATGCTTGGCGCCATGACACACATTCCAGGCGCCTTCTTGAAAACCAACAGAGCATAAAAGTTCGCATTATTGGCAACGAAACGACGCTTTGCTTCGCCCACGAGTAGAGTGCGAGTCCACCTATTGAGGAGGCATCGATCTGCCGGCCATCACTGGTCGCCTCGCCGGCAAGGAGCCAGTGGCGAAACCACCCTCGCTCATCACAAGAGGAGGACAGATGCCAAAGACGTCCCGCATCGGCGGCATGGCCGCCATCTGCGCCTGCGCCCTGCTCGCGCTGGCCGCAGTAGCTGTTCCGAGCGTCGCGCTCGGGAATGGCCACGACCCAACCCTGGTCTATTCCAGCATCCCCGACCCGCTGCCGGCGAACCTGCCAAGCGTCGGCGCCGAGGCTTACGCCTTTGACGAACTCGGCGATCAGGTCCAGCTGGCCAACGGTGGCCGCAAGCTGCTCTCCGTCGAAGTGGCGCTGAGCGACTGGACCTGCCAGACCGGCCGCTGGTATGAACCGAACGCCTGCCAGACCAGGCCCGGCAGCGGCTTCAAGCTGCCGCTCACCCTCAACCTCTATGCCGTCGGACCCGAAAACTCGGTCGGCGCGCAACTGACAAGCGACACACAGACGTTCTTCATCCCGGACCGGCCCTCGGACAGCCCGGTTTCTCAGTGCCCCGAAGGCGAAGGCGAGCAGTGGTATGACCGCCGGACGCGCACCTGCAACCATGGCCTGGCCACGAGCGTGAGCTTCGAACTGGCCTACAAGGGCGTGACGCTCCCCGAACGGCTGATCTACGGGATCACCTACAACACGAGCCACTACGGACACGCGCCGCTCGGAGAATCGACTCCCTGTTACACCTCCTCCTCGGGTTGTGGATACGACTCGCTCAACATCGCGCTCTCCGAAGAAGTGCTTGCGGGCGTAAAGCCGCTGCCGGGAACCCTCTACCAGCAGTCGCCACTCGGCGGCGAGTATTGCGACGGCGGCGCCGCAGGGGTTGGCGTGTTCCGACTTGACTCCCCCACCGACGCCTGCTGGGAAAAATACGTCCCGGCGGTCGCCTTCCACACAGCCAACCCGCCACGGACGCGACGCGACTGCGAACAGAACGGCTGGCGGCAGGACACCGACCAGTGGGGCGGTCCCTTCCAGAACCAGGGCGACTGCTTCGGCTGGTTCGGCGGGCCGGGCAGACCGTAGAGCCGTAGCGCAGACATCGTTGGGAGGGCGCACGCGCTCTCCCAACCCTCTGCCCTGGCTACGCCCCGACCGCGGCCATGAGCTCTCCAGTGACCTCATCGCTGCTAAGGTGACCACATGCGGGAGATTGGCGTACGTGAACTGAAGGCCTCGCTGAGTAGCACCTTGCGCTCAGTCAGTCGAGGACAACGTGTCCGCATAACCGTTCGGGGTCAGCCGGTAGCAGACATCGTGCCTGCCGACGCTGCCGTAGCCGCCGACGAGCTTCGTCTGCTTGTGAGCCAGGGGAGGCTCGTCGCACCAACCCGCCCGCACCCCAGGAGAGCGCCCGATCTGGTCGCGGGCACCCCCAGCGCCTCCTCGCTCGTGCTGGCCGACCGTGAGGCCGAGCGCTGAACCTGTACCTCGACGCAAGCGCTCTGGTCAAGCGCTACGTGGCCGAGCCCGGCAGCGACATGCTCCGCGATGCGATGAGCAGAGCAGACGGTTGGTTCATGTGCCGCATCGGCTATGTCGAGACGATCCGCGCTGTGAGCCTGAGCGCCGGCAGACGGGCTGCCGAGCCGATTCGACGCGAGTGGGCCGCCTTCGGAATCGTCGATGTGGATCACAGGCTGGCCGAGGAAGCGGCCGAGCTTGCGATCCAACATGACCTGCGCAGCCTTGATGCCCTCCATCTCGCCGCGGCGCGACTCCTCCCCGACGACGAACTGGTGCTGGCCACTTGGGACCGGCGCCTGCGCGCCGCTGCGGCATCCGACGGACTTCCGATGCTGCCCGCGACCCTCGACTAGAGCAACCTCAGCTCAGCTAGCCTGCATACAGCCAGCAGCGCAACCAGCTCGACCGAGGAGGCAGTCGTGGAGCAGCTCGCAGGAGTCAACGCACTCATCACCGGCGCCTCGGGCGGCATCGGCGCCGAGATCGCCCGCCGCCTCGCGGGCCAAGGCACGAACCTCGTCATCTCAGGCCGCCGCGAGGATGCGCTTGCGCAGGTTGCAGCCGAGGCGGGCGACCGCGGCGTGCGCTGCATCGCCGTCGCAGCAGACCTCAGCGACCGCCAGCAGGTCAAAGAGCTGCTCGGCAAAGCGGAGGCGCAGCTCGGGCCGATCGACGTGCTGATCAACAACGCCGGGATAGAGAGCGTCAGCTCGTTCACCGCTTCCAGCGAGCAGGAGCTCGCAGAGGTGATTGAGGTAAACCTCACCGTTCCGATGCTGCTCACACACGAAGTGCTGCCCGGGATGCTGCAGCGCGGCCGCGGCCACGTCGTGTTCATCTCATCGGTGGCGGGCAAGATCGGCCCCGCCTACAACGAGCCCTATGCGGCCAGCAAGGCCGGCCTGGTGGCGCTCACGCAGTCGCTGCGCGCCGAGTACAAGGACGCTCCCGTCGGCTTCTCAGTCGTCTGCCCCGGCTTCACCGCGGGCGATGGCATGTATCAGCGGATGGCAGACGACGGCCACACCTCCAACCGCCTAATGGGCGAGACCACCACCGCGAAGGTCGCCGACGCAGTAGTCAGAGCGATCAGAAACGACGTCGGTGAGATCGTGGAGAGCGGCGCGCCGATCCGACCGATGCTCGCGCTGGCCCAGCTCACGCCCGGCATGGTGGAGAGACTCGCTCCTCGCTTCGGGGTGACGCAGATCTTCGAGCGGGTGGCGCGGCAGCGCGGGCGGGCCGGCGAGTAGCTTCAGCCTTGCGGATGCCGACCCGACGGCTGGGCAGCGGGCCGACGATCCGCCCCGCGCGAGCCTGAACGCTCAGCACGCAGCGGATCTGCCGTGACGTGCTCGGAGGTGCTTGGGATCAGGTCGAGATCGTCAAGCTCCATCAGCCCCTCGACTTCATGCTCCATGCTGCGCTCGAGCTCCTCAGAGGAGATCTCGTCAAAGCCACGGGGTAGCCAATCGGAGCTCATGGCACATCGATCGTGACGCATTTGGCGGCAGATCGCCGCCACCAGACCCATCTACTCCGCAAACACGGTCACATCCTTTGCAGTTGCGGTTGGCGCTCTCAAGACATTCCCGGCACCAACCGATGCCACTCTCACGATGTCTGCCGGCAGGTTGGAGAGAGCTGCAGCGCCTGCGATGGCGGCGCTCGGCGTCGCCAGCATGGCCTGGCTCGGCCTCTACGGCTTTGGCTGGAACGACTACGAAACCGAGGCGCTGCCGGCGATGCAAGCGCTCGTCCACGGCCACTTCGCTTCGTTTGCTCAGCTTGCGCCGTCCTACGGCGGCTCGCTGCTGCTGCGCGCCCCCTTTGCCTTTCTGCCGAGCGTCTGGGGCGGCGGCTCACTCGCGGTCTATCAGGCTGTCTCCATCCCCTGCCTGCTTGCGGCCGCCCTGCTCGGGCTCTGGCTCTGTGCGCGAATGCGCGCCGACGGGCAGAGCAGACTTGCGCGCGCGCTCGCGCTCGGGCTCTGCGTCGCCAACCCGCTCACGCTGCGCGCGCTGGAACTGGGGCACGCCGACGAACTGCTGGAGGCGTCACTGTGTGTGGCCGCGGTGCTGCTTGCCGCTTCAACGTCGAAAGCTCAGACGCGACGCTTCGCCATCCAGCCACGCGCGATCTTCGCCGGAGTGTGCGTCGGCGCTGCGATCGGCAGCAAGGAGTGGGCGCTGATCGCACTTGGACCTGTGCTGTTCGCACTCCGCGGCGGACGCGTGCAGATGCTGGCCGCCGCCGCAGTGGCAGCCGCAGCGCTACTCGCGCCAATCGCCTTGCTCAGCTCCTCGTTTGTCAGTGCAACCGGCAGCGCAGCCTCCACGACCAGCACGATATTTCAGCCCTGGCAGGCGTTCTGGTTCCTGGGCCACCAAGGGGCGCTCGTTCACGGCCTGTTCGGCAACGCCAAGCCCGGCTATCGCACGGCACCGTCTTGGGTCGGGCCGATCAGCCACCCGCTCATCGTGCTCACCGGAGTGCTGCTCCCACTGGCGCTCTGGTGGCGCAGACGAGGCTCCTCGATCGGAGTGCCGGACGCGCTGCTTCTACTGACGCTGCTAAGCCTGCTGCGATGCCTGCTCGACACCTGGGACAACGTCTACTACACGCTGCCGCTGCTGATCGGTCTGCTGTCCTGGGAGGCGCTCACCTTCAAGCGCCCACCCGCGATCGCGCTCTGCGCAACAGTGCTCTGCTGGGGGAGCTTCCAGTGGATGCCCGCGATCGCCTCGCCTGACCTGCAAGCCGCGTTCTTCATTGCATGGACCGTGCCGCTCGCGGCCGCGCTAGCGCTGCGTCTGTATGCGCCCGGCTTTAGCGTCGCTGCAGCGCTTGGCGCCGCGGCGCCCCCCACGCGGAAGACGCCGCTCGCCGAGTCCTAGCTCTCCGGCCGGCATCGGCGTTGTACCGAGCTACGAGACGACCGTCAGCTCCTTGGTCAGCGAAGTGACGATCTGCGGGCCATCCAGCCCGACCACTACCAGATCCTCGATCCGCACCCCGAGGTCCCCCGGCAGGTAGATCCCCGGCTCCACCGTGACCACGTTGCCCACCCGCAGCGGATCGTCACCTGCAGTCTTGGAGAGCCGCGGGCCCTCGTGGATCTCGATCCCCACCCCGTGCCCGAGGCCGTGACCGAAGCGCTCGCCGTAGCCGGCGGCCTCGATCACCTCACGTGCCACCGCGTCAACCTCCTTGCCGCTGCGCCCCGCTGCAACCGCGATCAGCCCGGCCTGCTGGGCGGCCAGCACGATCGCGTAGATCTCGCGATGGCGCTCGCTCACGGGGCCCGCCGCATAGGTGCGCGTGCAGTCGGAGCAGTAGCCGTCCAGCACGCAGCCCCAGTCGATCGTCACCAGGGTGCCTGCCTGAATCACCTGATCGCGCGGCTGGGCGTGGGGCAGCGCGCCGTGGGGGCCGCTGGCCACGATGCTGGGGAAACTCGGCGCCTGCGCACCCAGCATCCGCATCTTGCTCTCCAGCGCGATCGCCACGTCACGCTCGCTGCGGCCGATCAGGCCTCCCTCCAGAATCTCACTGAGCGCCCGGTCGGCAAGCTGCGTGGCGGCAGCTATCTGCTGCACCTCCTGCTCGTCCTTGACCTCGCGCAAATGCTCGACCATTCCACCGCAGGCGATCAGCTCAAAGCTCTCACCGAGCGCCTCGGCAAGCCGCTCATACCGGGCGACCGAAAGATCGTGCTCGTCGAAGCCGACGCGCTGCGGGCGCTCCTCCGAGAGCATCTTGCCGGCCGCCTGGACCAGATCCCCAGTCATGATCACGGGCTCGCAGGAGGGCGCATGTGCGCCCACCTCCGCCTGCGCCTGGGTTTCATACCTGAAGTCGGTGAGGAGCTTATGAGCTGCAGCAGAGCCGCTCGCGGCGATCACCGCGATCCCGTTGGAGCCGGTGTAGCCCGTGAGGTAGCGAATGTTCGCCGGCGCGCTGACGATCAGGCGCTCGACGTCGCGCTTGGCCAGCGCATCCGCCAGACGCGCGATCCGCAGCTCACCCGCCGGAGGCATCCTGAAGCGCCTTCTGCAGTCGCTGCAAGGCAAGCCTGTAGCCCTCGGGGCCCTTGCCGAAGATCTTCTCGATGCAGATCCCGTCGAAGACTGAGATCTTTCGCCAGGGGTCACGTTTCTCCACGTCGGAGAGATGGACCTCGACCGCCGGCAGCCTGGTCAGCTCCAGCGCGTCCCTGATCGCCCAGGAGTAGTGGCTCCAGGCGCCGGCGTTGACGATCACGGCGTCGGCCTGTCCATCGAGCTGGTGCATCCGCTGGACGAACTCCCCCTCGGAGTTGCTCTGAAAGAAGCGCGTGCTCAGCCCCAGCTCGCCCGCGAAGCCCGCGATCAGTCCCTCCAGCTCGAGCAGGCTGAGATCGCCGTAGTGGCCCGGGTCGCGCCGGTGGAGCATGTCGAGGTTGACCCCGTGCATCACCTCTATGCGGTTGCTCGCTGCCATGGGATCAGCAGACTATCCGTTGCCGGCGGCAGCGCCATCGGCGCACAACTCGGCCACCGCGGCACGCACCTGCGCCTCTGGTACCGCGTGCCCGATCTGCACCGCTCCCGGCCGATCGACCAGCACAAAGGGCACCTCGCCATGCAGCCGCTTCTTATCGCGCCTGGTCGCCGCTACGACGTCCTCGGCGGAGGCACCCACCAGGCGCGCGGGCAAACCGCGCACGCGCATCATCTCCTGCACCTGCTCGCGAAGCTGTTCTGCGCCGGAGAGCCGCAGCGCGGCCAGCAGCCCAAGGCCGACGGCCTCGCCGTGCAGGTAGCGCTCATAACCGGTCACCGTCTCGATCGCGTGCCCGATCGTGTGCCCAAGGTTCAACGTCTGCCTTGCGCCCGAGTCGCGCTCGTCCTGCGCGACGATCCCCACCTTGGTCTGCGCGCAGAGCAAGATCGTGCGCTCGTCAAGTGGCGCATCCTCCTGAACGCGCTGCCAAAGCTCACCGCCCGCGATCAGCCCGGTCTTCAGCACCTCCACCCAGCCAGCGGATAGCTCGCGCGGCGGCAGGCTCGCAAGCGTGTCCGGGTCGACGATCACTCCGCTTGGCTGGTGGTAGGCGCCGACGTAGTTCTTGGCCTCCGGCAGATCGACGCCGGTCTTGCCGCCGTAGGCCGAGTCGACCTGCGCCACGACCGTGGTGGGAACCTGAACGTGAGGGATACCGCGCTGGTAGGTGGCGGCGCAGAAGCCCGCCAGATCGCCTACCACGCCGCCGCCGAGCGCAACCACGTGGTCGGCGCGCGTGAGCTCACCCTGCACCATCGCCTCCCAGACGGTCTGCGCGCTGGCAAGCGTCTTGTGCGACTCGCCGGGCGCGAGCGTGAAGGTGCCCGTAAGCGCCCCGAGACGCTGCCCATAGAGCGGGCCTACGTTCGCATCGGTGACACAGAAGGCGCACGAGACTGATCGATCCAGTGGCCATGCGCCAGCGGCCACGCCCTCACACATCAGGCCCTGGGTCACAAGCCCCCTGCGCACGAGCACCGGGTAGGAGCCCGAGACGGAGCTGGCCCACAGCATCTTGGTCCCCGCCGGGGCAGCTCGCAGCCGGCCAAGCGCCTGCGCGGCCTGCGCGCCGACCCCCGGCACCCGCGCCGGCAGGATCGCGTCGGCCAGCGCGATGTAGATCGGGCCGCGCTGCTCGAGCAGCTCGGCGAAGCGCTCCCAGTCGCGCGCGAGTGGCCGATCCACCTCATGGGCGTGTGCGCGCTCCCAAGCGCTCTGCGCATCCACATCGAGCAGCACCACGACGTGGCGGGCAAGCTCCTGCTGGACACGGGGCGAGAGCACGCTGCCGCCGCCGAGGGAGACGGCGCCCTGCGCGCCGGCCGCACCGAGCAGATCGAGCACCACCCGCTCCTCGATCTCCCTAAACCCCTGCTCGCCGAGCTCTGCGAACAACGAGGCGATCGTGACTCCGTGCCGCCGCTCGATCTCGGCGTCGCTGTCGACCACGCTCAGACCAAGCGCATCCGCGACTTCGCCCGCAGCGGTCGACTTGCCCGCCCCCATGAAGCCAATGAACACAAGCGCGCCACTTGCGCGCGGTCCAGTGAGTCCGTTCTGCGCGGCGCGCGAGCCGCCGGCTATCTCCTCCATCCGATCCGCTCCTCATAGGCGGCCAGAGCCTGCTTGACGTCGTCTATGTGATCGCCGCCGAACTTGCGCCGGTAGGCGTCGGCGAGCACAAAGCAGAGCATCGCCTCCCCCACCACTCCCGCCGCCGGCACCGTGCAGGAGTCGGTGCGCTCGCGCAACGCCTGCGCCGGCTCGTGGCTGACCGTGTCGACCGAGCGAAGCGGCTTGGTCAGCGTCGGCAGCGGCTTCATCGCGGCGCGCACGACCAGCGGCAGCCCCGTGGTCATGCCACCCTCCAGCCCGCCGGAACGGTTGGTGGAGCGATGAAAGCCCTGGATCTCGGAGTAGAAGATCTCGTCGTGCGCCTGCGAGCCGGGCCTGCCAGCGATCTCGAACCCGTCGCCGATTGAGACGCCCTTGACCGCCTGGATCGAGCAGATCGCCATCGCCACGCGGCCATCCAGACGCTCCTCCCAGGAGACGTGGGAGCCGAGGCCGGGCGTGAGCCCGAACGCCTGCACCTCAAAGACGCCGCCGAGCGACTCATTGGCCTTGCGCAGCGCGTCGATCTCGGTCACCATCGCGGCGCCGGCCTCCGCGTCTAGGCACCGCACGGGCGACCGATCGACCGCCTCGAAGTCCTCCAGACGCAGCTGCTCGCGCTCGCGAGCAGGCGCCTTCACCGAGGCGATCTGCACCACGTGGGAGCGAACCTCCACGCCGAGCGCCGACAGGAACGCGCGGCATACCGCGCCGCCTGCCACGCGCGCCGCCGTCTCGCGCGCCGAGGCGCGCTCGAGGATGTCGCGCACATCGGAGAGGCCGTACTTCCAGGTTCCCACCAGGTCCGCGTGTCCGGGCCGCGGCAGGTGCACCTCAGGCACCTCCTCCTCCACCGGCCAGGGATTCATCCGCTCTTCCCAGTTGGCGTAGTCCCTGTTGGCGACCTGCAGGGCGATCGGGCCGCCGAGCGTGCGTCCGTGCCGCACGCCTCCCGCCAGATCCGCTTTGTCGGTCTCGATCTTCATCCGCCCGCCGCGGCCGTGCCCGAGCTGGCGGCGCGCAAGGTCGGCGTCGATCCGCTCGCGTTGCAGCGCAAGGCCCGCGGGTAGGCCCTCCACTATGCAGGTGAGACCGGGACCGTGGGACTCCCCGGCTGTGATCATCCGCAGCGCCATCGTGGCGCTCAGCTTATCTGCGCCGCTACAAGCGGCGCCCTGCGCGCAGCGCGGGCCGCCCGCCGCAGCCGCCGCTCGATCACTTCGAGGGGTGCCCGGGATGCCTGGCGGCGTGCGCGCTTGCGCCGCCTACGCCGCCGACGATCGTTCCCAGCGAACCGCCAAACGCCGCGCTGGAGGGAATCGTCAAATGCAGCCGCGTGATTAGCGCGCTGCCTGCAGCCGAGCTGTGAGCCGAGGCGGCCGAAGCAGAGCTCCCGCTGACCTTTTCGATCTTTGTCACGGTCAGGCGGTAGACCAGCACGGTGCCGTCTTCTTCCTGATACTGGAGTTCCTCAGAGGCGTGCAGCTTCAGGTCGATCGCCTGGCAATCGGCGGCGCTGGGGACGCACTTGCCGTTGCCGTGAATGATCTCTGGACGCATCAGGATGAAAGCGACCTCGGCGCCGCCGCCGACGACGCTCGTGGGCTCCACAAGCGCCTTGTGTTTGCTCGGCAATGGCCGCAGCTCGGCGACGTCCTGGAATGTCTGCACCTTGCCGACCGGATTACCTTCTTCGGAGAGCTGCTGCAGCGCCACGTCCACGTGATAGCTCGAGATCGAGCTGCTGGGCGGCGTGGAGCTGCCGCCGCCGCTCGTGGGCTGTGAGCCGCCCGAGGGCGTCGATGAGCCGCTGCCCGTGCCGGTGGAGGATCCGGAGCTGGGTGAGGACCCGCTGCTGCTCTGCGTCGCGGCGCTATGCGACTGGCTCGACTTGTCTTTCAGAGGAGTGAAGGGGTTGCGCGTCTTGCCGCCATGCTGGTATTTCGCGCCCACCGTCGTCTCCGAGACGGCCGCGTTGGGGTTGGCCGGAGCGCTGGAGAGAGCCGGCCCCGGCAGCGAGGCCACGTGCTGGGGATTCGTGGAGGCGCTTGAAGGGGGCGATGGGTTGCCAGATTTGGCGCCAAGCGCGACGTAAGCGATCGCGCCTAGCAGCGCGATCGCGGCAAGACCGAGCAGCGGCAGCATTCTGCGGCTGCTCAGGTCGGCCTTTATCGAAGCGAGCAGATCACTCATGGCAGCGGCCTCACGATCGCAGGGGTGGCGGGCGACCCGGTCGAGCTGGCAGTGCTGCTCGCCTGGGTCGCGCCAGACGGCGCCGCGCTGCTTGCGCCGCTGGTCAGCGTCTGCCCCGCCGGCAGCACGTAGGCGGTCGCGGTCACGGTTGCCTTCAGTCCGCCACCGCCGCCGGCCCCGGTCGGCGCTCCCGAGTCAAGCGATACGCCCTGGATGCTCAACAGCCGGCCGTTCACCTTTACGCTGCCGCTCGGGTCACTGACCGTGAATCCCTGCAGGCGACCCATCAGGTTGTAGAGCTCTTTGTAGGTGCCCTGGAAGGTGAAAGTGAAAGGCAGCTGCTCGAAGCCGCCAACGGCGCTAGCAGCGGCCGTCGTGGCGGGTGTGCTGGAGGCAGTCGAGCCGCCAGCGCTCGCGGCGATCGATTCGAAGTTCACCTTGTCATTCGTTGAGGCATGGTCGAGTTCGTAGACCAGCGAGGAAACCTCCTGCTCGGCGGGCACCGCCTGCCCGAGGCTGACGATCGAGGCATAGGCTTCCGCGTAGCCCTTCTCGTCCTGCTGAGCTTCGGCGAGCTTGGTACGAGCGGAGCTCAGTTCGGAGCGCGCCGTTTCAGCCTGAGTGCTCACCTGCGCCGCCTTGTGCTTCTCGGGCGAGACGAGCAGCATGAAGACCGCCGCCAGCACCGCGAGCGCGCCCAGCACAACGATCACCATTCGGTCGCGTCCGGTCATCGCAGGCTCACCCCCGTGCGACCCTTCGAGGAGGCGTCGCCGGTCGAATCGGAGGCGCTGCTCGTGGCAGGCCCAGGGGGCGACTTGACAGCCGGCGCGGGCAGCGCGTCGAAGCTCACCTGCATCGAGAAGGAGGGGTCGCCAGCGGGACAACCGCCGCTACCGCCGCCACCGCCCTTGCTCGAGCTCTGCAAACTCACTTCGCTGACGCCGTCAATCAGTCGCAGCCGGTTCATGGTCAGCGCCACCGCGGATTGGCTTGTGGCACAGCCGGCGATCGTAAAACTCGGCGTGCTGCCCGCCGGAGTTGCCGAGGTGACGGATTTGGAGGCGCTGGCGGTAGCTGGCGCGGCCGGGCCCGTGCTGACAGTGGTAGCTCCGACGGTGCCTGTCACGGTGCTCAACGCCGCCTGGGTCGGCACGACGCGCCCGAGTTCGTGCATCGCGTGTGCCCAATCAAAGCGCGTGTTGGCCAGTTCCTCAACCGCCTTGAGGCGTTCTTCGCGCATCGCCACGAAGCTCGTGTAGGGCGCAAGCCGGCTCGCTTCGCTGTTTGCCTGCTGCGCTTCAGCGCTAAGGCGGGTAGCTTCGGCCTGCTTGGCACCGATTTCATGGTCGGCTTTGCCGTAGAGCACGGCCATCACAGCCAGCCCAAGGATCAGGCCGACGACGATATATGCGGCACCGCCGGAGCGGCCGGAGAGGTTGACGGCGCCGCGGCGTTGCTCGGAAGGGATCAGGTTGACCGCTCTCACGCGGTTACCTCCTCGATCGCAAGCCCCGCCGCGATCGTCAACCGCTCGGCGGGCACACCCTCGGCGTCCTGCGCCATCTGCACGCGCCGGCAGCTGAGCGGAGCGCCAAGCTCGGCCTCCAGGGCCTGCGCAAAGCCTGAGATCTCCAATGCAGGGCCGCTGAGCACGACGCTGCCCACCTCACCGCCACCCTGTGAGCGGTGGAAGTCGAGCGAGTTGCGCACCTCGCCGGCGATCTCGCGAACTCCGCTTGCGAGCACCGCGCGCACGTCCGCGCCCACGTGGTCTACCGGCACCTCAAGGTCCGCCGCGGTCTCGGGGACCGGGCCTACATCGTTGATCAGGTTCGCCGTGCTCATCAGCTCCCGCGCCTGCGGCAGCGCGACCGAATGGCGCTCCGCCAGCTCGCTCGCGATCGACTCCAGGCCGCCGCTGACCATCCTGGTGAAGCGACACTCGAGACCCTCGGCGATGGCCAGGTTGGTCAGCCCACCCACGTTCAGGTAAAGCGTGGAAGCCACAGGAGCCACCTCGCCCTCTCCGAGGCCATTGGGCATGCGCTCGCTAGAGGCATCCGCTTGATGCAGCGCGCGGATCATCGCGAATGCCGAGAGGTCAACCCCTGTGGGCCGCAGACCTGCGGCCTGAACGGCTTTCAGCAGCCGCTGCACCATGTCGCGCTGCGCGGCCACGACCACCACGCGCTGCCTCGGCCCCGCCGGCGTGCCGACGATGCCAAGCGGCTGGAAGTCGAGCACCGCATTGGCAAGCGGCATCGGCATGTGATCCTGGGCCTGGAAGCGCACGGCTGCATCCAGCGCCTTGCGGTCGTCGATCGGTGGAAGCTCCAGCACACGCAGCACGGTGCGCTGGTTTGCCACCCCCAGCCGCACCCGGCGCGGCAGCTTGCCGTCATGGAAGAGCTCACGCAGCGCCTCGGTCAGCAAGCTCTCATCGAGCAGCTCCCCCTCGCGCACCGTTTCCGGCGGCAGTTCGAGACCGACGGCACGCTGCACAACGACCGAGCCGTTGGCGCGCGCCTGCACCGCCGCGACGTAGCCGGGCTGGATGTCAAGGCCGACCGTCGCGGAGCCTGAGCTCCGCTTTGA
The DNA here is from genome assembly GCA_036008645.1 of Solirubrobacteraceae bacterium. Classification (GTDB taxonomy): domain Bacteria; phylum Actinomycetota; class Thermoleophilia; order Solirubrobacterales; family Solirubrobacteraceae; genus Palsa-744. Next base: position 65,607 of record DASYNI010000016.1, on the reverse strand, counting down.
GCGGGCGTGCGAGCCGCCTCCGCGGCGTAGCTTCGGCGCGGACATCTTGGCGGAGGGCTTCCGCAGCGATGGCGCTTTGACCTCCATCTTGGCGATGTCCTTCAAAGACGCCATCAGTGCACCACCGAAGTCGAGTACCAGTGCAGGATCGGCTGGCCGGCGAACAGCGCCACGACTGCGCCCAGCGCCAGGAAAGGCCCGAACGGGACCGCTGTCTTTCGCCCCTGCCCTACGCCCAACCGCACGATCACAACACCGCCGACGAGCACTCCCGCCAGCAGAGCAATCAGGATCGCGGGGATCACAGCCTTGCCGAGGAAGAGCCCCAGCATCGCCGCAAGCTTGACGTCGCCCATCCCCATCCCCTGCGGGCTAATCATCGTCACGATCAGAAACGCCCCGCCGGCGCCAAGTCCAGCCAGCAGCCTGATCGGCTCCCCGGAGGGGTCGAAGGCCAGACCAAGCGCGATCGCAAGCACAGCGCCAGACAGCGTGATCACATTCGGGATGCGCCTGTGCTCCAAGTCGATCGCAGCCGCAGGCACGAGCAGTAGAACCATCGCCAGCCCCAGCGCGATGCCCGCCGCGGAGCCCTTCACGAGCACAACTGCGACACAGAGCGCCGCAGTGCCGGCCTCGATCAAGGGATAGCGAGCCGAGATGTGCACGCCGCAGCTACGGCAGCGGCCACGCAGTAGCAGCCAGGAGAGCACCGGGATGTTGTCGTAGGGCTTAATCGCGACGCCGCACGCCACGCAATGCGACGCGGGAGCGACCAGCGACTCACGCCGCGGCAGGCGGTGGGTCACCACGTTCAGGAACGACCCGAAGATCGCTCCGAAGACTCCGGCGAAGGCGGTCTCCATGAAGGACTCATCGACCGCAGCCGGCGGCTCCTTGAGCGCCTGCAAGCAGCCATCCGCGCAACCGGCTGACGGCAGCGAGAACGCAAAGAGGGCGGCCCGAAGGCCGCCCTCGATGCGATCTGCCTAGACATCCGCCGTGTCAGGATGGGCCGGCGAATGTGTCAGGGCAGTGATACATGGCTTACCAGTCGCCTGAGGTTGGGCAGCCGCCTTTGCCGGTCGGCGTGCAGGTGCGCACCGTTTCGCCATTGGGTTCCCGCTTGAGGGTGAATAGATCTTCCGTAGACGGCGACTTCGCCGTCACTTCGAAGCCTTCGTTGTTCGTGCCAAGGGATTTGGCTACGACCAGGCAGGCATTGCCGCTTTTTGGGCACGCCTGGGTTGTGCCTTCGGTAGCGGAGATTTCGATGCCTTTTTCAATCGTGTTGATCGAAGAGGTTTTCAGGTTCGCGAACGAGCCGCTATTTTCCGTCGCAAACGTCTGGGCGTTAGTCGCCGCGTTGCGAGCGAGCGACTTCCCGGACGAGTCACTAGCCTTTTGAGTCTGGTTGAGGAAGGCCGGGATCGCGATCGCGGCGAGGATGCCGATGATCAGGATCACGACCAGCAGCTCGATGAGCGTGAAGCCACTCTCATCGGATGCGCGCTGGCGCAGTCTTTGCAGCATTGGTGGAGCTCCTTACTGATGCTTTGCAGGGAGCCAGCTCAAAGCTCACCGCCCTGCGGCGGCGCTTCCCCCGGTTTGCATTTCACTGCTCGCCAAGTGAGAGTCGCGGGCTTTGCTACGCGTCGCTTCTGACGCTCTGCCCGATGAACCTCGGCGCTGGCATATCAAACATTGCCTGCATCGGCGCCAGCCGTCGGATCTTTAATCCTGAAAGAGGCCGAGTGGACGCATCGGTCAGACCGTCGCGTCCGGCTCCCGCTCCTGCTCCCCCTCCACCGCGGCCTGGTCGCCCCAGTGCGCCTGCGCGTCGACGCCCTTGCGCCGCTCTCCGCTGCCCTCACACCACGGGCAGCGCACGACGCTCTCCTCCCCGCCCAGCTTGGAGATCAAGGTGCCGCGCCCGCCGCAGGGCATGCACTCCTGCGTGCCTGCCTGCTCGGCCTGCTGCGTGTTATCGGTGCCTTGCCTTGCCAACGGAGCCAGCAGGTTAGCGGGCGCGCTAGCGTTTGGCGCGAGATACCCCATGACAGACACGCTCAAGTCCCTGAACATCCTGGTAGTTGATGACGAGGCGCCGCTGCGCGAGACGCTGACGCGCTCCTTCTCGCGCGAGGGCCATCACGTCCAGTCGGTAGCCAACGGCCAGGAGGCGATCGAACGCGCCGGTCGCGAGCACTACGACATCGTGCTGCTCGACGTGGCGCTCGGCCCCGGCCCCAACGGCTACGAGGTCTGCAGAACGCTGCGCGAGCGGCGAAACGTGGTCCCGATCATAATGCTGACAGCCCTGGACAGCGAGGCCGATGCCGTCCAGGGCCTGGAGGCGGGCGCAGACGACTACGTCACAAAGCCCTTCGGGCTGGCCGAGCTACGCAGCCGCGTGCGCGCAGTCCTACGCCGCGCCTCGGGCCGGGCGATCGGCCGAGAGGTGGTCAGCATCGGCGACGTGGCCCTCGACCATGGCCGCCGCGAGGTGACCGTGCGCGGCGAGGCCGTGCGGCTGACCTTCTCGGAGTTCGAGCTGCTTTCGCGGCTGATGTCCGAACCGGGCCATCTGTTCAACCGCCAGGAGCTGCTGCGCGCGATCTGGGGAGACTCCGCTTACAGGGACCCGCGCGCGATCGACGTGCACATCCGCCATCTGAGAGAGAAGCTCGAGCTCAAGCCGGAGGACCCGAAGCTGATCCTCACCGTTCGTGGCGCGGGCTACAGGTTCCAGGCGCCGTGAGCACGCGCCTGACCGGCATCGAGCGGCTGCTCACCGGTCTGCGTCCGCGTCTGCTGGCCGCGATGCTGCTCGTCAGCGCGGTCACCCTCGGCGTCGCCGCGCTGGCACTGCTCTCTCCGCTGGAGCAGCGCCTGCGCGAAGACGGCGTGCGCGAAGTGCAGTACGCGATGCTCTCGGCACGATCCCGATTTACTCATCTGAAGATCGAACCCTCTACCAAGCTGCCCGATCGCCACCAGCTGCGCGAGGTCGAAGATCAGCTCGGCCGCCGCACCGGCGGTGGCGAGGTGACGCTACTCAACAAACAGATGGAAGTGGTCCACCCATCGCGATATCGCGACCTCAACGTCCCGGACTACTACTTGGGCGCAAGCGGGGCGGCGCGACGCGCGCTCCTCAGCAAGAGCTTCGTGCGCAAAACCATCGCAGAAACCGCGATCGTGGCGCTGCGCCTGAAGATCCACGGCCAGCGGTACGTGCTCGTCGTCGACAAGCACCTCGAGTACGTCGCCCAAGCCGTCAGCGTAGTTCGCAAAGCGTTCCTGGTGGCAGCCGCAGCCGGCCTGCTGACCGCGCTGCTGCTCGGCATTGGCATCGCCACCGCGATGCTGCGGCGCCTGGAGCGCCTGCGCGACGCAACCGCGCGTCTGGAGCGGCGCGGCCTCGATGCTCCGATACCGAAGGACAGCGGTCGCGACGAGATCGGCGACCTCTCACGCGCTTTTGCGGGCATGCAGTCCCAGCTACGGCGCCAGGAGGACGCGCGCCGTTCCTTCGTGGCCACCGCCTCGCATGAGCTGCGAACGCCGCTAGCCTCACTCGACGGCATGCTCGAGCTGCTCGAAGAAGACCTCAAGGACGAGGCCCTGGACCTGCAGGACGCCCGTCTGCGCACCGAGCACGCCCGCGAACAGACCAGGAGGCTTTCCCAGCTTGCCACCGATCTACTCGACCTCAGCCGCCTTGACACCGAGGTGCAGCTCCGCAGCGAGCCGGTGGAGCTCGGCGAGCTGGCCAGGGCAGTTGCCGCCGAGTTCGAGCTCTCTGCCGCCAAGCGAGAAGTGACGCTTGCAGCCACGCCGCCGCAGGAGCCTTGCTGGACCAGCGCCGACCCCGGCTCGGTCGCGCGCATCGTGCGGATCCTGATCGACAACGCGCTGCGCTTCGCGCCGCCGTCCAGCAGCATCGAGATCGCCGCCGGCCGTGATCGGGACTTCGCGCAGGTCGTGGTCCGTGACGATGGCCCCGGCGTGCCGCCCGGTGAGCGCAAGCGGATCTTCGAGCGCTTCACGCGTGGGATCGACGCCGCCAGCCGCGGCGGCGGCTTCGGGCTTGGGCTTGCGATCGGACGCGAGCTGGCGATCCGCATGGGCGGCGATCTGGAGCTACTCGACGATCACGAAGCGCCTACGGGTAAGCATGCACCCTCGCCCAACGGCACGCTCGCAGACGCGACGCGCAGTGGCGCAGGCACCTGCTTTGCGCTGCGTCTGCCCGCGATCCCCGCTGAGCTCGAGGTAGCGATCGCATGATCAAGGACGCCGGGGAGCTGGAGCGACTCGCCACCCAGGCGCGAGCCGCGAAAGCGATCGCGATCGACACGGAGTTCATGGGTGAGGGCCGCTACCGCACCCTGCTGTGTCTGATCCAGATCGCGGTGCCCCTGGACGGCCGCGACGGCGGCTCGTGGATCGAGCTGATCGACCCGCTGCAGAGCGGTCTCGACGCCTCCCCACTGGCGCAACTGCTCGTAGACCCCGAGGTCGAGGTCGTCGTGCACGCCGGACGCCAGGACATCGCGCTGCTGCGCCGCGCACTGTCCACCGAGGTGGTCAACGTCTTCGACACGCAGGTGGCCGCCGGCTTCACAGGCCTGGGCGCGCAGATCTCCTACGACTCGCTGCTGCAGGACACCCTGGGCTTGCGGCTGGCCAAGAGCGCAAGCTTCACCCGCTGGGACAAACGGCCGCTGAGCGCCGAGCAGCTCGCCTATGCACGCGAGGACGTCGTGCACCTGCTGCAGGCTGCCAACGTGCTCAAGGGCCGCCTTGCAAAGCTCGGACGGCTGGAGTGGGCGCTGCAGGAGTGCGCGCCGCTGGCGAGATCCAGCGACGCGCGCGACCCCGAGACGATCTTCGCCCGCCTGCCCCGGATCGCTTCCGCCTCCGCGGCAGCCCAGGGTTTGGCGCGCGACCTGGTGCAGTGGCGCGAGGAGACCGCCGAGCGTCAGAACCGCCCGGTCCAGGGGGTGCTGCCGGATGCCGCGCTGGTTGAGATCGCCCGCCGCAGCCCCTCCTCGATCGGTGAGCTGGCCAACATCCGCGGCGTCACCCAGCCGATCGTCAAGCGCTGCGGCGCAGAGATCATCGAGCGCGTGCGTGCAGGTGACACGGGCGAGGTGACACCCCTGCGCCCGCCTGAGCGCTCACGTCCCCCCGATCCGGCAGACGCGCCGATCGTGGCCCTGGCCGAGGCGCTAGCTCGCAGCAGGGCACGGGAAGCAGGCCTGGCCTACGAGCTGATCGCGAGCCGATCCGACCTGCAGGCCGTCGTCGCCGCCAAGCGCCTGGGCGAAACTGAGCCCGAGGTGCGCCTGCTCAGCGGCTGGCGCCGCGAGCTGGTCGGCGAACAGGTCCTGCGACTGCTTGCCGGCGAGCTCAAGCTGTCGGTGACCGACGGCTGCCTGCACGTCGAGGAGTGATGAGGATCGCTTGGGCCTCAGTCCGCCTGGGATGAGATCCGCGACGGACGCCTTCTGCCGCTCAGTTTCCGATGTGTTCGTAAACCGTGAACAGCGGCATGTACATCGAGATCACCACGAAGCCGACGATGCCACCGATGAACAGGATCATCACCGGCTCAAGAATCGAGGTGAGCGCTTTCACCGAGGCATCGACGCGGTCCTCGTAGAAATCGGCGATCTTGCCGAGCATCGAGTCCAATGCGCCGGTTTCCTCACCCACGCTGACCATCTGGGCGACCATCTTGGGGAAGATCGAAGCCTTGCCGATCGGTGCGGCGAGCGTTCCGCCCCGCTTGACGGAGGCGATCACGTCGGCCATCGACTCCTCGACCACGACATTGCCGGAGGTCTTGCCTACGATCTCAAGCGCCTGCAGCAGCGGCACGCCGGCGGCGGTCAGCGAGGCCAGCGTGCGCGACCAGCGCGCCAGGGCGACCTCCTGCACGATCGAGCCGATCTTCATCGGGACGTGCAGCTTGAAGCGGTCCCACTGCTTGCGCCCCCAGCTCGACTGCTTCCACTTGATGAAGCTGACGACCACCACGATCGCGCCGACGATGATGAAATACCAATCCTGAGTGACGGCTTTTGAGGCCCCGACAGAGATCTGCGTGATCGTTGGCAGTTCGCCACCGTAGTTCTTGAAAACGCCGACGAAGACGGGGATCACGAAGGCGACCATCGCGACCAGCACCCCCAGCGCGAAGGTGATCACGAGCGTTGGGTAGACCATCGCGGAACGGATCTGTTTGCGCAGCGAGGCGTCCTTTTCCAACTGGTCTGCCACACGGACCAGGGAGCTCTCCAGCACGCCGCCGGTCTCCCCCGCCTTGACCATCGCCACGAACAGCTGGTTGAAGACCTTGGGATGCCTAGCCATCGAATCACTGAGCGCGAGGCCCGCCTCCACGTCCTTGCGGATCGCGACGATCGTCTCCTTCAGGAACTTGTTCTGCGCTTGCTCCTCAAGCACATAGAGCGCGCGCAGGATGCTCATGCCGGAGGAGATCATCGTCGCCAGCTGACGGGAGAAGACGGCGAGCTCCGGCAGCGGCACGTGCTTCATGAAGGCGAGATCGATCTCCTTGGATTTGTGCTTGTCGGAGACGTCGAGCACGACCAGGCCGCGGGCCTTGAGCTGGTCGGCCACAGCCTGCTTGGATTCGGCCTCGACCTCGCCGCGGGCCTTGCCGCCCGTCAGATCGATCGCCTTGAAGACGTAGGTGCTCACATTCGCTCCCAGTGGGCCACCATTAGACCGCCGCCAGGCTCGCGCTGCCGAGTAGCCGTCGCAGCTCCTCGGGGGTGGAGGAGCGCGCTTCGGCCAGCTTCTGCGTGATCTTGCCCGAGCGCACCAGCCCCGCGAGCGCCGTGTCCATCGTCTGCATGCCAAGCGCTGAGCCGGTCTGCAGCACCGAGTAGATCTGGTGGGTCTTTCCCTCGCGGATCAGGTTGCGCACCGCCGGGCTCGGCACGAGCACCTCGCAGGCCGCCACGCGACCTGATCCGTCGGCCAGCGGCAGCAGCTGCTGCGTGACGATTCCCTGCAGCGCGACCGAGAGCTGCACGCGGACCTGACCCTGCTGGTGCGGCGGAAAGACGTCGATGATGCGGTCGATCGTCTGGGCGGTGTCCTGCGTGTGCAGAGTGGCGAAGACCAGGTGGCCGGTCTCAGCGGCGGTCAGCGCGGTGGAGATCGTCTCCATGTCTCGCATCTCGCCCACGAGGATGATGTCGGGGTCCTGGCGCATCGCGGCGGTCAGCGCCGCGGAGAAGCTCTGCGCGTCTGAGCCGAGCTCGCGCTGGTTTACCAGGCAACGCTTGTGCGGGTGCAGGAACTCGATCGGGTCCTCGATCGTCATGATGTGCTCCTCGCGGGTCTGATTGATCTCGTCGATCATCGCCGCCAGGGTGGTGGACTTGCCCGAGCCGGTCGGCCCGGTGACCAGCACAAAGCCACGCGGCTTGCGCGTGAACTCGTGCACTGTCGGTGGCAAGCCCAGGTCGTCTATTGAAGTCAGGCCAAAGGGGATCAGGCGAAACGCGGCGCCGATCGCGCTGCGCTGGTAATAGGCGTTGACACGGAAGCGGGCATGGCCGGGGATCGAGTAGGCGAAGTCGAGCTGCCAGTCTGTCTCAAGGCGCTGGCGCTGATCTCCGGTGAGGATCGAGTAGACGATCTCGCGCGTGTCGGCAGGGGTGAGCACCTCGTACTCCTCGAGCTGCGTCAGGCGCCCGCGGATACGCAGCGTCGGCCGCGCCCCCGCGGTGAGGTGCAGATCGGAGGCCTTGCGGGCCACGACCTCCATCAGCAGATCTGCGAAGTCGAATGCCATCCCAATGCCCATCGGCGCTGCGGAGCTCGAGCGCGAGCGGCGTGGACGAAGGTTCGATCAGAGTGGACGCCAGCTAATGCAGCCCGCAGACGTCATGCGACAGGAGCATGGCGCGCCGCGTCAGGAGCTGCCGAGCACGCGCGCGACCTCGGCCATCGAGGTGCGTCCCTCGCGCACCTTGTCCAGGCCGTCGTCGCGCAGTCGTCTCATTCCCTGGCGGATCGCGAGATCTCTGATCTCCTCTGCTGGGCGGCGTTCGAGTGCCATCGTGCGGATCTCCGCGGTCAGGTTCATCACCTCGTAGATGCCCGCTCGGCCGCGGTAGCCGTTGCCGCCGCAGCGGGGGCAGCCGACGGGCTCATAAGCCTCTATGTCGACGAGCGCCTTGTAGCCGTTTTCGTGCAGCACGCGGGCGGGGATGATTGCGCGCCGCTTGCAGTTGGAGCACAGCGTCCTGACCAGCCGCTGGGCGACCACGGCGCGCAAGGCCGAGGCGACCAGGAACGGCTCGATGCCCATCTCGATCAGACGCGTGATCGCCGAGGGCGCGTCATTTGTGTGCAACGTGGAGAGCACTAGATGACCTGTGAGCGCCGACTCGATCGCGATCTGGGCGGTTTCGCGGTCGCGAATCTCGCCCACCATCAGGACGTCGGGGTCGGCCCTGACCATGGCTCGCAGGCCTGCCGCGAAGGTGAGGCCGACCTTCGGGGAGACCTGCACCTGCGTCAGCCCCTCGATCTGGTACTCGACCGGGTCCTCGACGGTGATCACGTTCTTCTCTGTGGTGTTGAGCGCCTGCAGCGCCGCGTAGAGCGTCGTGGACTTTCCCGACCCGGTGGGGCCAGTAACCAGTACGGCTCCGTGCGCCTCGCCGAAGGCGCGCTCGAAGCGCTCGCGCTCTTCGTCTGCCATCCCCAGGCGCTCCAGGCGCATCACGACCGAGTCCTTGTCGAGGATGCGCATCACGATCGACTCGCCGTGAACGCTCGGCAGCGACACCACGCGCAGGTCGACGTGGCGGCCGTCGACGGTGAGACCAACCCGACCGTCCTGGGGCAGCCGCTTCTCGGAGATGTCGAGGTCAGCCATGATCTTCACGCGCGAGATCACCCCGGCAGCCAGACGCCGCGTGACGGTCGTGACGTCCTGCAGCACACCGTCGACCCTGAAGCGCACGCGCAGCTCGCGCCCATCGGGGGCCATGTGCACGTCGGAGGCGTGCTGCTCCACCGCCTGGGCGACGATCTGGTTGACGAGCTTTATGACTGGCGCGTCGTCGGCCGACTCGTGCAGGTCAACGACCTCGGTTTGGTCGTCGTCGAGATCCTCGACGGAGGCGCCAGAGCCCGCGACCACGTCCTCCAGGCGATCCAGGCGTGAGATCAGGCCCATGATGTCCTCGGCTGCCGCGACCGCGACCCGCACGTCGTAGCCGGTCATGATCGCGATGTCGTCGACGGCCAAGACGTTTGAGGGGTCGGCCATCGCGACCAGCAGCGTGCGCTTGTCGACGAAGGAGACAGGCACCGCCTGATAGCGCTTGGCCGCGTTGGTGGTGACCAGGTTCGCAGCGCCCATGTCGGTGGCAAAGACGCTGAGGTCCAGATGATCCAGGCCGTAGCGCTCTGCCAGCGCGCGCGCTAGCCCATCCGAACTGAGCACGCCGGACTCCAGCAGTACCCGCTCCGGCCGCGCCCCGCTGTTGCGGGCGCTCTCGACCGCGTCCTGCACCGCCTGCTGCGGCGCCAAGCCCATCTCGATGATCACATCTGTGATGAAGCGCGAGGAGGAGCCGCGCCGCGTAGGTGCTGTGACGCCCAGCCTTGCTGCCTGCTGGGGCGCAGAGGGACGATCATCGGGCTCCTCGTGCGCAACGCGCGGGAGCACGTCGAGCGTGGGTTCAACCGACGCGGCGCGCAGATTTACCTCGTGCTGCCCTTCGCTCGACAGCAGCTCCGGCTCATAACTCTCAGCGTGCTCGGGCTCTGGCTGGACTGCCGTGGAGCCGCGTGCATCCAGGCCGAAGATCGCGTGCAGGTTCGGCCGCTCTGAACGAGCCTCGCTCATCGTGGCACCCCATCTGGCGCCGCCCTACGGCTCGCTCGTGTGCACAGCCGCAGCCCGCATGACATCCCGCGGCGCAGGCCGTCCCGTCCACAGCTCGAAGCTGAGCGCACCCTGCGCGACGAGCATCTCCACGCCGTCAACCGTCCGGCATCCATGCCTGCGTGCAGCTGCGAGCAGCGGAGTGTCGGAGTCGGAATAGACAAGGTCGATGACATGCGTATACCCACCGACCTGATCGGCGCTCAAAGAGAGTTCGTTGAGTGCGTTCGCCTCTCTGGCCGAATCGGTGATGCCGGTGTGCGAGCCCGTCCCGATTGGGGATCCAGGCTCGCCCGAATCGGGCAGCCGCTGTAGGCCCACAGAAGTGCAGTTGACGAGCAGATCAGCCGGCTCAGGGGAGCTCACCGCGCGGGCACCAAGCTCGGCGGCCATCCGCGCAGCCCGCTGCGCGGTGCGGTTCCACACCATCACATCCGCCCCTGCCCGCAGCAGCGCCCAGACCGCAGCCCGTGCGCTTCCGCCGGCACCAAGCACGAGCGCACTGAGTCCTCCAACGTCGAGCGCGAGCGCGTCGATCAGCCCCGGCGCGTCGGTGTTCTGCGCCACGATCGATCCATCGGCCTCGAAGCTGAGCGTGTTGGCGGCGCCGATCTCCCGCGCCGCCACGCCGGCGCTGTCAGCGAGCGCGAGCGCGGCCTGCTTGTGCGGGATCGTGACGTTCGCGCCGGCGAAGCCCGCATCTCCAAGCGCACGCACCGTCTGCTCCAGCAGTGGCGGCGGCACCGGCAGACGCTGGTAGCGCCAGCCATCCATGCCAAGCGCCGCGAAGGCGGCGTTGTGCATCGCCGGGGAGCGGCTGTGGGCCACGGGCCACCCGAGCACCCCGAGCCGACGGCGCTCCACCGATGCGCTCACTTGTGTTTGCAGGCCGGGGTGTGCCCGCCGTTTGCCGCCAGCGCCTGGTTGTAGGCTGCCTTGTTGGCTTCAAATTCCGCTTCGGTGTCGGAGAAGACGAGGTCTCCGCAGCCGTCGGCCCCGTCGACGTAGTAGAGATAACCGACGTGAGCGGGGTGCGCGGCCGCTTCGATCGCTTCCATCCCGGGATTGCTGATCGGCGTCGGCGGCAGGCCTTTGTGCAGCCGGGTGTTGTAGGGCGAGGGCGTCTGCAGCTGGGCTTCGGTGAGCGGTCGGGTGTAGTCGTTGAGGGCAAACCTGATCGTCGAGTCGATCCCGAGCGGTATGCCCTGGCGCAGGCGGTTGTAGATCACGGCGGCGACCAGCGGGCGATCGCTGGCCAGATAAGCCTCCCGTTCGATCATCGAGGCCACGATCAGCAGCTGGTAGGAGGTCAGGCCGAGCGCGCGGGCGTGCTTCTGCTCTTCGGAGCCAAAGCGTTCCTGGAAGGCTTCCAGCTGCCGTTCGACCAGGCCCTTGACGTTTCCGTGCACCGGCATCTTGTAGGTGGCCGGGAACAGGAAGCCTTCGAGGTTGGGGATGCTCGCAGGCGCGCCGAAGCGCTCTGGCTGCAGCGCCTGGCTGCGTGTGGAGGCACGCATGTAGTTGCCGGTGAGCCCGTCTTTGTGTGCGATCGCGGCGATCTGCAGCCGCGACTCGCCCTCGGGGATCACCACCTTGACTTCCGGTGCCGCGGCGATCGGGGGGCCATTACTTGCTTTGGAGCCACCGAAGTGCTGGATCAGCATCACCACGCCCCACACCGCGATCGCAACGATCACAAGCGCCCCGACAGCGCCCGCGCGGGCACGGAGGCTGTGAGCGCCGCCACCGCTCGCGGACGCTCGGCCCAGGCGCGGCCGGAGCACTCGCGCACCGCGCTGGCTAACGGGCGGCGGAGGAGCCGGCAGCGCGTCAGCCGCTCCCCGCGGTCGCCAGGCGGGACGGCTGGAAGCGGGCTGCGGGTGCTCTGGCTCAACGCTCGCCACAGCGCTCGAAGCGACCTTGTGCGCAGGGTGCTCGGCGGCCGTCAGGTCGTCGGCCAGATCCCATGCCTGGGTCGGTTCGCCGGCGGGCTCTCCATGCGTCTCCTCGACCGCCTGCGCCTCGGCGTGGACGGCCGGGGCGGCCACTTGCGCCGCCTCGCTCGCCCCACCGGAAATGTCGGTGCGCTCCGGTGTGCCGGCCTCGGTCTCGACCTGCTCCTGCGCCGCACCCGCCGTCTGCTCTGGCTGCACGCCACGCCGCTGCGCACGGCGGCGCTCGCGCTCCTTCCTGGCCGCCTCGCGCTCGGCGGAGGTGCGGTTCCCCTGAGGCTGAGAGTCCGAGCCACTCACGCGACTAGCGCGCCCTCGCAGAGAGCCAACTTTCCAGCAGGTGGGCAGCAGCCCGGGAGTCCTCGCTGCTGCGCGGGTCCGGGGTCTGAGCCGCGAGCCTGGTCGTGAAGCGCTCGTCGTGCATCTCCACCGAGACCTTCGGGCCAAGGCGCCGGGCCAGCCGCTGCGCAAACTCCCGCGTCTCACGCGTCTGCTCGCTTTCGCCGCCGCTGAGCGAGAGCGGCAGCCCCACCACCACCTGACTGATCTCGCGCTCGGAAACAAGCGTCGCCAGCTGTGCCATGCCCTTCTTGCTAGCCGGCCGCAGCACCTCCTCGATCGGGGTCGCGATCGTACCGGTGGGATCGCTCAGCGCGCAGCCGCAGCGGGCGCTGCCGTAGTCCAGCGCGAGCACCCGGCTCAACGTCCCTCGGCGGAGCTCTCCGCCTGCGCCTGGGGCTCGCCTTGATCCTGGACCCCCAGCGCTGTCGCGATGCTCGCCCGCGCGGCAGCAATCGCATCCGGAAGACGCTCCGGATCCCTTCCCCCAGCCTGAGCGATCGTGTCACGGCCTCCCCCGCCGCCACCCGCCACCGAGGCGGCGGCCTGCACGATTGCCCCGGCCTTCACGCCACGCGCTACCAGCGGCGGCGCGACGCTCGCAATCAGGTGCACACGTCCCTCCGCCGCGCTGCCGAGCACTATCGCCGCTTCTGGCAGGCGCGCCTTCACCCGGTCGAGCATACCCAGCAGCGCCTTCGCATCCGCCGCTTGCACCGCCGCGGCCAGCACCCTGGCCCCGTCGATCTGCTCGGCGGCGCCCAGCAGCGCGTCGATCTCCCCGCTGGCGCCGGCCGCGCCACCGCCCTCGCGCTGCGCCTTCTCAAGGCGCCGGCGCTCCTGCTCGCGAGCGGCGAGCGTCTGAGGCACCTGGCCGGGCTGCACCCGCAGCGCCTGCGCGCTGCGCACAAGCAACTGGTTGCGCTGTCTAAGCAGCTCCACCGCCGCCGGCCCGGTGATCGCCTCGATGCGACGCACGTTGGCCGCGCTGGAGGTCTCCGCGAGGACGTGAAAGACGCCAATCTCGGCGGTGGAGCGCACGTGGGTGCCGCCGCAGAGCTCGCGCGAGTACTCGCCCTGGCCGATCTCGACCATCCGCACCACATCGCCGTACTTCTCGCCGAAGAGCGCCATCGCGCCAAGCTGCTTTGCCTCATCGAGCGTGGTGGTGATCGGGTGCACCGGATCGTTGCGGGCGATCCACGCGTTGACCTGGTCCTCGACCTCCGCGAGCTCCTGCTCGCTGAGCGCCGCCGAATGAGTGAAGTCGAAGCGCAGCTTGTCGGGGCCCACGTAGGAGCCGGCCTGGCGTACGTGGTTGCCGAGCGTCTGCCGCAGCGCCGCATGCAGCAGGTGTGTGGCGGTGTGGTTGCACTCGGTGGCGTGGCGGGCCTGGTGGTCGACCGTCGCGATCACGGCGGTGTCGGCACCGAGGCTGCCACGCTCCAGCTTGACCTCGATCACCTGGTCGTCTCCCAGCCGCAGCACCCGCTGCACCTGCGCGCGGCAGTCGCCGTGCTCGCACTCGATCGTGCCGGTGTCGGAGACTTGCCCGCCCCCGACCGCATAGAACGGTGATTCGTCGAGCTTGAGCAGCAGCGTGCCGTCGTGGTCGGCCAGCGCCTGCACGTGCACGCGCTGACGCTCTGTCTCATAGCCGGTGAAGCGCGTGGGCGCCGAGACACTGTGCGCGAGTGCCAGCGCCTGCTCACGCACCTCGCCCGCCCCCCCGCCAGCCTGCTGGCCGGCTCCAGCCGCGCGCGCCCTGGTCCGCTGCCCCTCCATTAGCGACTCGAAGCCCGCCTCATCGACGCCAAGCCCCTCCTCTGCGAGCAGCTCCCTGGTTAGCTCGAACGGGAAGCCAAAGGTGTCGTGCAGCTTGAAGGCGTCGTCTGCGTGGATCGCCTGCTGGCCCATCTCGCGAGCGCGGTCGATGTGAAAGCGCAGCATGTCAAGGCCCTGCTCCAGCGTGCGGCCAAAGCCCTCCTCCTCGGCGGAGAGCCACCGCCTGATCGACTCCCACTGCTCGCCGAGCTCCGGATAGGCCGCGCCCATACTCTCGCGCACGACCTCGGCGTAGCGCAGCAGAAACCCGGGCTCCAGCTGCAGCGTGCGCCCCTGCAGGATCGCGCGGCGCATCACCCGGCGCAGCACGTAGCCGCGATCCTCGTTGGAGGGCACCACGCCGTCGGCGACCAGAAAGCTCATCGCGCGCGAGTGGTCGGCGAGGATGCGCAGCGCACGGTCGGTGTCGAACTCCTGGCCGTAGCCACGGCCGGAGAGGCTCTCGCCAAGCGCGATCAGCGGCTGGAACTGGTCGGTCTCGAATACCGAGACCTTGTCCTGCAGGATCGCCGCCAGGCGATTGAGGCCAAGCCCCGTGTCGATGTTCGCCGCGGGCAGCGGGCTGAGCACGTTCTCGGGCTCCTGCAGGTACTGCATGAAGACGAGGTTCCAATACTCCAGGAAGCGTTCGTTCTCTCCACCCGGCAGGTCATCGGGCTTGCCGAGATGCTCGCCGCGGTCGAGGTAGAGCTCCGAGCAGGGACCGCACGGCCCGGTCGGGCCGGCCTGCCAGAAGTTCTCAGAGCGTGGGCAGGGCACGATCCGACTCGCCGGCACGCCGACCTCTTCCCAGAAGCCGATCGCCTCCTCGTCGGGGCCGATCCCCAGCTGCTCATCGCCCTCGAAGACCGTCACCCAGATCTCGTTGGGATCAAACCCGAACACCTCCAGCGAAAGCTCCCAAGCGAAGGAGATCGCCTCGCGCTTGAAGTAGTCGCCGATCGAGAAGTTGCCGAGCATCTCAAAGAACGTGAGATGCCGGTTGGTGTTCCCCACGTGGTCGATATCGACCGTGCGAAAGCACTTCTGGCAGTCGGTCAGCCGCGGCGCCGGCGGCTTCTCCTGGCCAAGGAAGTATGGCTTCAGGGGATGCATTCCCGCGACCGTCAGCAGCGCCGAAGGGTCGTGCGAGGAGGGCACCAGTGATGCCGACGGTATGCGCTTGTGCCTCTTTTTTTCAAAGAAGGAGAGGTAACGCTCGCGAATCTCATCAGAGCTCATCATCGGAGGTGATGATCTTACGCAGCGATCGTGCCGTGCCCCACGACGGTCTCTCCGCTGTAGAGACAAGCGAGCTGCCCCGCCGCTGTGCGCTCGATCTGCTGGGAGAGCTGCGCCTCCAGGGCAGCGTGTGCGCCGGGGCCGGGGGTCCCCGCCAGCGAGCAGGCGATCGGCCGGCCCATGTAACGGATCTTGATCGCATCCACGCGCGCCCCGTCCCGGTGCAGGACCGCCTGCCGGATCGAGACCTGCTCAGTGGCCAGCGCCTTGCGCCCTCCGACGATGACGGTGTTGGAGCGCGGATCGGTGGCCAGCACGTAGAGCGGCCCGCGCCCGCCGACGCCAAGGCCGTGGCGCTGCCCGATCGTGAAGGCCTGCGCGCCGCGGTGAACGCCCAGCACGGTGCCGTCCTGGTCGAGGATCTCCCCATCCCGCTCGCCCATCTCGCTGTGACGGGCCAGGAAATCGCGCTGGTTGGTGCCGGCCAGGAAGCAGAGATCCTGAGAGTCCGGGCGCCGCGCCACCGACAGCTGCTCTCGCTCGGCGATCTGACGCACCTCATCCTTGCTCAGCTCGCCAAGTGGGAAACGCATCCGTCCCAGTGACCCCCGCGAGAGCGCCGCCAGCGCGTAGCTCTGGTCCTTGCGCTGGTCCAGCGCCCGGCGCAGCAAAGGGAGATCGCCCTCGCTCTCCACGCAGGTGCGCGCATAGTGGCCGGTGACCAGCTGTTGCGCGCCCAGACAACCGGCCAGATCGAGCATGCCGTCGAGGCGCACGTTGCCGTTGCAGCGCACGCACGGATAAGGGGTGAGACCCGCCGCATGGTCGGCAAGCCAGGGCTCCACCACCCCTGCGCGAAACTCGGCGCGCATGTCGAGTGAGAAGTGCGGCAGCCCCAGCCGGTGTGCCAGCCCGCGCGCGAAACGGACCGACTCCGCCGAGCAGCAGCTGCGCTGAGCGTCGTTCTCAGGGTCGGCCCACAGCTCCAAAGTGACCGCGACCGCGTCCTTGCTCTCACGCATGCTGATCAGCGCCGCCACCGCACTGTCCACGCCGCCGCTCATCGCGATCAGCACCCTGCCGGCCATCGGCGCAAGCTGTGCCTCTCTGGCCGCCGCGCCAAGCGCCCTGTGCAGCGCATCCGCGGCCAGCTCAGCCGCGTGCTGCTTGGCCGGAATAAGACCGCCAAGCTCGGAGGCGATCTCATCTGCACCGATTCGTGCAGCCTCCAGCAGGCCAGCGCCACGCACCAGCGCGACCGCCGCAGAGCCCGCCGCGATGCTCGCGCCGCAGCCGCTGACGTCAAACCCGGCGTCGTAAATCTTGCCGCCGGGGTCGCTGCGATCGATCACCAGCGAGATTCGGATAATGTCGCCGCAGGCTGCGCCGCCGGCAGCGCCGGTATGCCCGCGCTGCGGCGTGTGACCGATCCCCACCGGCCGCTGCAGGTGCATTGCAAATGCATCGCTCACAGGCCGAGTGTAAGTGTGATCGCCCGTCGGCAAGAGATCTTGCATTCCTTCTATGTGATGCATCTTGCAGCCAGACCTGTTACTTTGCTCCCCGTTCGTGCCGAATCCACCGCCTTTCGGGGCAGTGGAGCGGGGGACCCAATGTGACCGGAGAGAAAAGGTCACGGGGGCGAATCGCCACCACGATTGTGGCGTAGCGTACGTACGCGAGCCCGACAGCTAACCCCGTAGGCGCCCTGCAACACCGAAAGGACGTACCTACAGATGTCGGGAACGACGCGTGATCTCGCTGCCGCTGAGCTATGGCAGGCTTCGCTCGCACGTTCGCGCGCACGGCGCGGGAGCAGCGGCGATCGCAGGCCCGCCGCATCCACTGCACCCCAGGTGAGCACCGCCTCCGCACGCAGGCAGGACGCCCATGCCACCGACGCGACATCCGTGGTCGAGCCGGCCCGTCCCGCCCGAGCGCGCAGACAAGGCGCTGAGGCGCTCGCCCATGCGCGCCACAACGCGCCGGTGTTCGCAGGCACGCGCCGCAAGCCGCTGATCTCACGCGAGCAGCCAAGCCCGCGGGATCTCTCCGACGCTGAGCCGTGGGAGCTCTCGCTTGGCCGCTCGCGCGCCAGGCGTCGCGCCCAGCAGTTGCTGTTCGTCCCGACCAAGTCACGCGTTCGCCGCATATCGCTCGGCACCCTCGTGGCATTGACCGCCGGCCCGGCGGCCTCGCTCGGCGACGCCAACGGCGTTGGCAACAGCGCCGCGCCGAGCCCCGCCCCGCCCACTCCGACCACGACCACCAAACACGAAATCGTGCTGACCACGGGCAGCACCGGCCGCCAGGTGCGCCTGCTGCAGCAGGCGCTGCACGTCAAGGTCGACGGCATCTACGGGCCGGAAACCGAAACGGCGGTGCGCACCTTCCAGGCCAGCCGCAATCTCACGGTCGACAACATCGTAGGTCCCAAGACCAAAGCCGCGCTCGCAGACGGCGAGCCCGCGATCATCGCCTCCAACAAGGTGCATGAAGAGGTCAGTGGCGAAACCGAAGTCGTCTCTGACGTGAGGACGGTGCAGTCGGCGCTGAAAGTCTCCGTCGACGGCGACTTCGGCCCCGAAACAGAGACCGCGATCCGCAGCTTCCAGAAGGAGCACGGCCTGCACGTCGACGGCATCGTGGGCCCTGAAACATGGGGCGCGCTGGGAGATCACGGCAAGGCGGCGATGCTGACTCCTCCCCCCTCCGCGCTTCCGCAGCCCAAGGCCGGCCCTGCCGCGCACGTCTCCACCGTTGCGGCGGCGGCGAGCGTGAACGGCCATGCAAGAACCGCGGATATCGGCACCGGCGGGACAGCCCCACACCCGGGCAGCTACGTAAAGACGCTGCAGGAAGCCCTGCATGTCGCTGTTGACGGCGAATTTGGCCCGCAGACGCTGGCCGCGGTCAAGCACTTCCAGGCGCAGCACGGCCTGGAAGTCGACGGCGTCGTCGGGCCTGCGACCTGGGCCGCGCTCGGCTACCACGGCATGAAGGAAATCCATGCGCTGGCCTGGGCGCTACCGCACAGCCAGCCTGGCGCCGGCGGCACCGCCGCCTCCGGCGGCGCAGCGCCGGACTCCTCCGCCGAAGCAATCGTCGCCCGCGTGATCGCAGCCGCGAACGAAATCGCGACCAGGCCCTACGTCTGGGGCGGTGGCCATGGCTCCTTTGAGTCCTACGGTTACGACTGCTCCGGCTCGGTCTCCTATGCACTGCACGGCGGCGGGCTGCTGAGCTCGCCCGAGGACTCGACCGGCCTCGAGTCCTTCGGCGAACCGGGCCCCGGCCGCTACATCACCATCTACGCCAACGCCGAACACGCCTGGATGACGATCGACGGCCGCCGCTTCGACACTGTCGCGCTGGCCGAAACCGGCAACCGCTGGTCGGACACGATGGCCGCGACCGGCGGCTTCATCGTGCGGCATCCCGCCGGCCTGTAGAGACCCGCCGCGCACCCCCGCTCAGGCCGCCCCCAAAGGCGGCCCTCTCTCCCATCCCAAGCGGACGTTAGCTTCGCGTGCTCATGCACGCCCTGGCTCGCACGTTCACGATCGATGGCCTGCAGGTCCGCGCTGTCGGTGTCGAGGTCGACATCCGACCCGGGCTGCCGAGCTTTACGATCGTGGGGCTGGCCGGCGCCGCGGTCCGGGAGGCGCGCGAGCGCGTGCAGGCCGCGATCCTCAACTGCGGGCTAGAGATGCCCTCGCGCCGGATCACCGCCAACCTGGCGCCCGGGGACCTGCCGAAGTCGAGCCCGGGGCTCGACCTTGCAATCGCCTGCGCGATCCTTGCTGCCAGCGGGCAGGTGGATCGCGAGGCGCTGCGTTCGCACGCATTGCTCGGCGAGCTTGCGCTCGACGGCAGGCTGCGGCCCTGCCGCGGCAGCCTGGCGATCGCGCAGGCAAGCGCGCAGGCGGGCCTTTCGCGCATCGTCCTTGCTCCCGAAGCCGCCGGCGAGGCATGCCTGATCGACGGCATCGCGGTCGCACCGGCCAGCAGTCTCTCCGCCGCGGTCACGATTCTCAGGGGCGGCGCCTGCGAGCCGCTGCCGGAGTCCCAATCGCCCCAGCCAGGCCCGCAGGACTCAGATGGCGAGGGCGACCTCCGCGACATCCGCGGCCAGGAGGCGGCGGTGCGCGCACTCATGCTTGCCGCCGCCGGCGGACACAACGCGCTGATGAGCGGTCCGCCCGGCACCGGCAAGACGATGCTCGCGCAGCGGATGCCCACGATTCTGCCGCTGCTGCAGCGCCAGGAAGCGATCGAGGTCACGCGTATCCACAGCATCCTCGGCGCGCTGCCGCAGCCACAACTGCTCTGGCGGCGGCCGTTTCGCGCCCCGCACCACTCGATCACCGTCGCGGGGCTGATTGGCGGCGCTCGCGGCGAGCGCGCGGGCGAGGCGGTGCTGGCCCACCGCGGCGTGCTGTTCTTGGACGAGCTCTCCGAGTTCCAGCGCTCTGCGCTGGAGGCGCTGCGGCAACCACTTCAGGACGGCCGCGTCACAATCGTCAGGGCCAATCGTGCGGCCGTATACCCGACGCGCTTCATGCTGCTGGCCGCCACAAACCCTTGCCCCTGCGGGCATCTCGGGGACCACGGCGGCGCGCCGTGCCGCTGCAGGAAGGCTGAGCTTGCACGGCACCGCCGCCGCCTGAGCGGGCCGCTGCTCGACCGTATCGACCTGTTGATCCCAGTGCATCGCGAGCGTGCCCCGCTGCGAGCGTTGCGCGCACACACCAGCTCTCGCCAGGCGCGCGAGCGGGTGATCGCCGCGCGTGAGATTCAGGCGCAACGCATGAGAGGCGAGCCGGCGCGCCTGAACGCCGAACTGGATGCGGCGGCGCTGCACCGTTACGCACGAGCAGACGCCGCAGGCCAGAGGCTGCTCGACGTGGCCTGCGCAAACGGCGCGATCAGCGTCCGCGGACTTCACAGGGTGTTGCGGCTCGCACGCACGATCGCTGATCTGGACGGCAGGGCGCAAGTGGGAGCCGACCAGATCGGGCAGGCGCTTGCGCTGCGCACCGGACAGGAAACAACCGCGCCGATCGCGATGCCTTCGCAGCAGCGGGCCCACAGCACGGAATAGCGCACCTACGCAGCGTGCACCGCGCAGCCGCCACACTTCAGCGCAGCACCCACTTGACGTATCGACGGTCTAGGCATAATCTGCCTAGGTATGGCTCAGAGCGAGCTCCAGGGACACCTTGACGCGATGCTGCTCGCGGTGCTGCAAGTCACGCCGCTGCACGGCTATGGCCTGGTCGAGGAGCTGCGGCGACGCAGCAACGGTGAGTTTGACCTCGCAGAGGGCACGATCTATCCGGCGCTGCACCGCCTGGAGGGCTCAGGTCTGCTCGACAGTCGCTGGGAGGTGGTCGACGGTAGGCGCAGGCGCGTCTACGCGCTCTCCCAGCAGGGACGCGCGGCGGCCGGAGAACGACTTGAGAGCTGGCGCCGGTTCAGCAGGGCGATCGACGCGGTGCTTACGCCGGCGCCCGAGGCGGGGCGATGAGCACCCCGGACCCGATCGCGCTCTACATCAAGGAGCTAAAGGCACACTTGCGGGCGCGCGGCCTGCGCCGCCGACGCATCATCTGCGAGGTACAAGCCCATCTGCGCCAACGGCGCAGCGACCTCCAGCGAACAGGAATGAGCGAGCCGCACGCCGCCGAACGCGAGGCGATCGCCCGCTTTGGAGACGCGCAGGAGATGGCCGCCCAGTTCAACCGCCTCGATCGCGGGTTTCGCCCCTTCGAGCGCCGCCTGGTCGCGCTATGGCTGGCATGGATCGCCGCGATGGGAATGGGCAGCGCGACGGTGTGGGCGGCCGTCGACTCCAGCGGCCCACCCGCCCATGCCGTCCAGCACCATGCCACGCACGTGGGCGATGCCGGCCCGTTCTGCGCGCTGGCAGGCTCCCGCCCAGCGGACCTGCTCAAGGTCAGCGCCCTGCCCCCTATTGTGCAACCACAGCTACGGCGTCAGAGCCGAGGAGACGACCACGGATGCCAGTGAGAGCGAAGTCCAAGGAACAGCAGAAGAGCAAGTCGCGCGGCAACTCGCTGATCGAGCTTGTCGCGATCATCGCCGTAGCGGTGGGGCTCGCCTTCCTGATCCAGGCGTTCATCGTCAAGCCCTACAAGATCCCCAGCGGCTCGATGGAACCCACGCTCTCCATCGGCCAGCGGATCCTCGTCAACCGCATAGGCAGCGACTTCAGCGAACCAAAAATCGGCGAGATCGTGGTCTTCAACCCGCCCGAAGGCGCCACCAACGGCATCTGTGGGCCAAACCCCCACCAGGTGACACCAGGCGGAGCCGCCTGCGATCACCCAGTGCCAAAGAAGGGGAACGTCACCTTCATCAAGCGCGTCGTCGCCGGCCCCGGAGACACGATCTACATCAAGGAAGGGCACGTCTATCTCAACGGCAAGCGCGAGAAAGACTCCTACATCCGGGAATGTGGCGAAAGCTCGGAGTGCAACTTCCCCACCCCGATCACGATCCCCGCAGGGCACTGGTTCATGATGGGCGACAACCGCGGCAACTCCGAGGACAGCCGCTTCTGGGGCCCGATACCGACCTCCTGGATCATCGGCGAAGCGTTCGCGACCTACTGGCCGCCGGACAAGATCGGCGGGATCTGAGCCGAAGTCGGCCGCCTGCGGCGCTCAAAGCGAGGGCCTCCTACGGGATCTGGACCTCGCCCAACGCCTCCAGTAGCGCTCGCAGCACCGGCGCGACGAGGTCTGACTTAGGCGTGAGAAGACCCACCTCGTGGCTGACCTCGGGGTCGACCAGGGTCAGAGCGCGCATCCCCTCCGGGACCCCGTAAAGCGTGAGCCAGACGCGCGAGACCACGCAGGACCAGCCGGCGCGTGCGAAGGAGAGCAGCGCCGAGATCGAGTTGGTCTCGATCCGAGCCACGACTCTCGCGCCTCGGTCGGCAAGCACGCCGTCGATGATCCGGCGGTTCTGCATCTCCGGCGTCAGCAGACAGAGCGGATAGCCGTCGAGCCGTGCCCACGCGATCTGCGTCTCGGGACGATCGTCGGCGGTCAGAAGCGCATAGGTCTCGTCATAGATGCGCGTAGCCCGCACCTTGCCGAGCGGCTCGTTGTCGAGATAGGTGATGCCGGCGTCGATCCCATGGGCCTCCAGCTCGCGTCCGATCTCGATCGATGAGAGCGAGCGAATCTCCAGGTCGACTCCCGGGTGAGCACGCAGCAGCGGCTGCGCCACCAGTGCCGCGGCCGGCAACGCGGTGGGGATCACCCCCAGACGCAGGCGTCCGCTCAGCTCACGCGAAAGGCTGGCCGCTTCGCTTCTCAGGCCCTCGACGCCCGCCAGCGTCTGCTGTGCCCAACGCAGAAGCTTCCTGCCCTCAGGGGTGAGATCGTCGTAGTGGCGATCGCGGTGAACAAGCTCCACTCCGAGCTCGCGCTCGAGCTTGCGAATCGCAACCGAAAGCGCGGGCTGGGATACGTGACAGGCCTTCGCAGCACGACCGAAGTGCCGCTCGCGCGCCAGCGCATCCAGATACTCGAGCTGGCGCAGGAACATCCGCCGATTATCCCTGCGCCAGCCCTGCGTGCGGCGCTACGCGTTGCCGAAGCGCGCTGCCTCCTCCGAGCCGCCGGTGGTGTCGCCGGCGGAGTAGGAGTGGGCGCCGGCGCCCGCCAGGCGGCCACCGGCCACGATCAGGTATTCATCGCGGATCGGCCGTTTCTCGAAGTAGCACTCCAGGATCTCGCGGGTGCCAGCCGCATAGCGCGTCTGCGCCGAGAGCGAAGAGCCCGAGATGTGCGGGGTCATCCCGTGGTGGGGCATGGTCCGCCACGGGTGGTCCTGGGGCGCCGGCTGCGGGAACCACACATCGCCGGCGTAGCCCGCGAGCTGGCCGGACTCCAGGGCGGCCACGACCGCGTCGCGGTCGCAGATCTTGCCGCGAGCGGTGTTGATCAGGTAGGCGCCGCGCTTCATGCGGCCGATCATCTGAGAATCGAAGAGACCTTCGGTCTCCGGATGAAGCGGGCAGTTGATCGTCACCACGTCGCAGACCTGCACCAGCGACTCCACGCTCTGATGGTGGGTGGCCCCCAGCTCCGCCTCGACCTCGGCCGGCAGCGGGTGGCGGTCCATGTAGTGAAGTCCGACGTCGAAGGGCTTCAGTCGGCGCAGCACCGCGGTCCCGATCCGGCCGGCCGCTACCGTCCCCACCTGCATCCCCTCCACGTCGTAGGAGCGTGCGACGCAGTCAGCGATGTTCCAACCACCCTCGATCACGGTCTGGTAGGAGGGGATGTAGTTGCGCACGAGGCCAAGGATCATCATCACGACGTGCTCGGCAACCGAGATCGAGTTGCAGTAGGTGACCTCGGCAACGGTGATGCCCGCATCGATCGCCGCCTGCAGATCGACGTGGTCTGAGCCGATCCCGGCCGTCACCGCCAGCTTCAGGTTCGGCGCCTTTGAGATCCGCTCTGCGGTCAGGTATGCGGGCCAGAAGGGCTGGGAGATCACGATCTCCGCCTCGGCCAGATGGCGCTCGAACTCCGAGTCGGGGCCGTCCTTGTCGGCGGTGACGATCAGCTCGTGCCCGGCCGCCTCCAGGTAGGACCGCAGGCCAAGCTCGCCCGAAACGCATCCCAGCAGCTCGCCGGGCGTGAAGTCAATCCCCTTGGGCGTCGGCGTGCTCTGCCCGTCCGGGTAGCGCTCGATCGTCGGGATGCCGTCACGGGCATAGGCAGGCGGATACCCGTCCACCGGGTCGTCGTAGAGCACACACAGGACCTTGGCCATCTCGTCTCCTTGGGTTCGTTTGCGCGCAGCCGCGCCACCACACGCTAGATCGCCTAGGGGTCTGCGTCCAATACGTCGGGGGGCGGGGGCGATAAATGAGGGTTATCGAGGGCAGGCTGCCCATAGTGGTGGCGGTGACCTGAGCGACACGGGCGCGCGATAGCCCTGCACCCGGACGCGTCACGGGCGCTTGGTCACAGGAAGATGGCCGCCGCGTTAATAGGTTGATGATCGACGCGAGGCTCGATGGAGAACTGCTGGCGGCTACCCGGGCGGGGGAGGCGGAGGCCTTTGGTACGTTCTACCGTCGCCGGCGGGCGCTCGTGCTCGCCTTCCTTGGCCGCCGGTGCGGAAGCGCAGAGGTTGCGGCGGATCTGCTGGGGGAGTCGTTTGCGACGGCGCTTGGCGCGACGCTGGACTCCGACCGTGATCTGCCTGCGGAGCCGGTCGCATGGCTGCTGACGATCGCGCGCAACAAGCTTCTCGACAGCCTCCGCCGTGGTCGCGTGGAGCGTGAGGCTCGCGTACGCCTCGCGATCGCGCCACTCGAGCTCGCAGACGATGAGTTCGAGCGCATCGCGGATCTGATCGACAACACCGATGTGGCGAGCGAGCTGACGCAGATCCTGCCCGTCGACCAGCTCGAGGCCCTGACAGCGCGCGTCTTGGACGAGCGCGATTACCCCACTATCGCCCGGGAGCTCGAATGCTCTGAGGCTGTTGTGCGCAAGCGCGTCAGCCGAGCCTTGAAGACCCTGCGTGAAGCGATCGGAGGACAGCGATGAGCGATTTCCCCTACCTGGACGGACTCGAGCGCGAGCTCGTAGCCGCAGCCCGCATGAGCATCGGGCGCGCTGAACCCGACCTTTCGAGGGTCTCAGACGCGACCTCAGCAAAGGGAGCCTCAGCGCCCACAAGCGCCTTCAGGGCGCGCCGCATGCGTTCCAGGCGCGCGCGAGGGAGGGGTGGCGCGCCGCTCGGCCTGATTGCCTCCGTGCTGGCTCTGTTGGGCGTCAGCGCTGCTGCGCTGGCCGCCACTGGGGTTCTGACCGGCTCGCCGGTGCAGACGAGCCACCCCTCGCCAGCGCGGTCGGGCGCCGGTGCGCCGATTACGTCCTCCGCGCGACTGCTGCCGATCAGCTTTCCCGACCCTCAAGGCGGGCTGCCGTGGGGCATGCGCTCCTTCCGCACCACCCGAGGCATGATCTGCCTGCAGATCGGGCGACTCTACGACGGCGAAATCGGCGCGCTCGTGCAGGGTCGTTTCCGGCCATTCTCGCTTTCGCTGCCCAGCTGGCCGATCCCACGAGAAAGCGCCCAACCCGGAGACCCCCAACCCGGCCCAACGACAATCGGGGGCTGCCTGCTGCCTCGGGAAACATCTGCGCTGGAGGCATCAGGAATCCCCGCAACCGGCTATGTCGCCTCGCACAAGCCAGGGGAACGGGCGCCGACGCCGGGAGCAGCCAAAGTCCGGTGGATGGCCTTCGGTGTGCTCGGCCCAAGCGCTCGCAGCGCAACCTACGAATTGCAGGGGCATCTCCACACGGTCGCCGTTGCTGCGGGCAGTGGTGCGTTTCTGATCGTGCTTCCCGTGGGCGCCCACAGCGGCTGGCTTTCAAGGGCGCTCATGGCGGGTGGGGTCAGCGGTATAGAAGGGCCGATCAACCCAGGGTCACCGCAGGGCGCTGTGAGGCACTTCACCTACGACATCCGCGGACACACCTGTCTGGTGAGCCGGCGAGGCACGAACACCTGCCTGCCTTGGATCAGACACACCGCTCCTTTGGCTCCGACTCGCTATCTGCACCAACCGATTCGAGTGACCGCCAGCACCGGACGCGGCGCCTGGGGTGCGTCATTGCTCGTGAGCTTTCGTGCTCCCTACGCGGTCGCGAGCGCCGAAAGCGATTATCAGGTCATAGCCCCAGTTGGGTGCTACGACTTCGGCCATACTGTCGGCCAAGACGTGAACAAGGACGAAATCCTCCACGTGCGGCTCAACTACCAACTTAACGTACAGCGTTGCGGGCCGAAGATGCGAGTGCAGGTCATCTATACGCCATCCGCCCGCAGGACCGGGCCTGGGCTCTCCTCCGGCCCCGGCGAGGTCATCGTCGGGGAAACCACCATACCTACACCCAAATGATCTTCGCGCTGGCTGAGCCAGACCGGCTTCGGCGGCGCGCGACAACCCTCCGCACGGCTTGCTCTGCGAGGTTCCGATCTCTGTCCAAGGCATCAACGACGCTGCCGTCGACTTCGCAATCACGACGACAGTTTGGGAGTACCGCTCATCAGAGGACGCCCCACGCCCTGTTTCCGCCTACATCGACCCCTAGACTCAACAGATGGCTGTAGCACACGCAATCTCGGAACATGACGTGGTGAGCCTCCGCGAGGAGGTCCACGGCTGGCCCGCTGGCACCATCGGGACAGTGGTCAGCGACTACGGCGAGCCGGTCCTCGTAGAGATCGCCGGCGAGGCCGGCAAGGCGTTCGACTTCGTTCAAGTGCCAATCGCCAAGCTCACGCTCAAGCGCTGACCTGACAGGCGCTCCGATGAGCACGGATAGGCCCGCCGCGAAGGCGATGGGCGAAGCGATCGAGCTGGCGATCGACGAACGCTCGCCCTATCCCGAAAAGGCCGCGCTCATCGACGCCCACGAGCCCTATATCGGCGAGGAGATCAGACACACCGCCGACGAAGGCTGCTGCCTGAGATTGTACCCTCATTAGGATGTCCGCAAGCTGCGGCGCCATCGCCGAACACTCGGTCATTTGACGCCTACGCAACGGCGAGGAGTCAACCTGGATGGCGCACAAGGACCTCGATCGTCGCCTCCATCTGTGAGCGCACGAACCGTCGGTGCTTGCCGAGCTTGATCGAGGGCAGCACCCCAAGGCGGGCGTAGTCCTTCACCGTCGAGACGGGAAGCAACAGCAGTGCGGCATCCGGGTAGAACGACTCCTCCCACCTTGAGACGCCTGGCCGCCTTGGTCGTGTGGCGTGACTGGATCGACGTAGCCGCCGACGACCCGCAGCACGAGCTTGCATTCCAGGCGCAGATCGCCGACTACAGCCAGCAACTCCGCCAGGAGGGCGGAGGCGTCACGACCGCATGGAAGCCAGGCGCGGCCCCAGTCGAGTGGGCCATCTAGCTAAGCGGCTGTGTCGACGACACTCCGAATACACTTCAAGAGTCGTGTCAGCGCATCCTGCAGACAACAGTGGACCGGAATGCTTGGAGCTTCCCATCGAGGAGCTGCTTCGCCGCGCTCAGCCGTTGCCAGACCACGATGACATGGTGATCGAAGATCTCACCATCGAGGAGGGTGAAGCCTTCCTCGCGGCTATCGAGTCGTGACCACGCTCCGAGCGCGCGGCGCGATCGTCATCGATACCGACGTCTTCAGCGCCGACCTGGTCCCAGGGTCACGGCTTGCTGAGCGCTACGGGCCGTTGATCGCTGGCAGGCCCGCGTTCATCTCGTTTCAGACTGTCGCCGAGTTGCGTTATGGCGCGATCCGCCGTGGCTGGGGCGAGGCCCGAATGCGGAAGCTCGACGCCAAGATCCATCGCGTTGAGGTCGTCCACACAGGCCCCGAGCTCGTAGCGTTGTGTGCCCAGCTGCGCGCCGATTGTGCAGCAATCGGTCACGCGCTCGCGCAACGCGAGCACAACGCCGACCGATGGATCGCAGCAACCGCGATCCGAATCGAGATACCGCTCGTCTCCAACGACGCGATCTTCCGCGACGTACCCGGTCTTTCTCTCGAATCACTCACCGCCGATTGAGCTTGCCGTGCAAGCCGGTTCGAGCAGGTGGCGGCGCGATCACCTAACGACGCGAACCCGCTGGTTCGCGCCGGCCGGGCATCGTGCTGCTCATTCGGCGTGCTCCCTCCGATCGCCCGATACCTAATGCGCGTAGAGCTCAAGCGTCGCGTCGCTGAGAGCGTCCAGATCAAACTGGGAGCGCGGGTATCTCTCTGCCACTTCGGCTGGCTGGCCGGGAAGGTTATTCCAGGTAAAAGGGACTGAGAATCCGGCGCGATCACAGAGCTCAATCGCGGTGAGCACAATCACTCGCCCTCGGTTTGCGTTGCGTGGCCCCTTGCCTGCGAGCGCAGTCAACGCTTGCTGCTCCGTCCTCGTTAGGGATGGTCTTAGCGTCGCGAACACCATGTGTGCCTCCGGGAAGCGTCGCAATAGAGCCTCTGCACGTACGAAATCCACGTGCTCGAAGCTGTTGAATGTCTTTGCCTCTCCAAACACTAGGGATGGCTTTTCCTCGTTCGTGAAGCCTGGGCGGAGCCATACGCCAAAGTCCACCTCGAAGGCTTCCCCTTGCGCCGACGCATCAAGACTGACCGTCCACGAGTGGGCGTCGTTGATCATCCCGCGCAACAAGAAGAAGCGAAGCGCAAGCGAGACTGTGTAGGCACCATGAGCAAAACCACCGACTGCAAATGGCCCTATCGGCCTATATCCCCAGTCCCGTTGACCAGGCGGATGAGCAGCGGGGAACAGAAATTTCCGCATGCAGCGCTGGCATCGCAGCTCGTTCGCGAGGTCGCCAGGCGTGTACCAGTTCTTGTGTTCACATGTGGGGCATTTGGCGCCCATGTGAAGCTGCAAGACGGCACGTGTCAGGAACCCTGCGTGTTGTTCCATAGACAGTGCGTGGTTTTTGTGGATTCTGCTAAGCGTTGCTCGTAGGTTTGCAAACGTGATAATCCCGGATGTAGACGAGTCCTCCGCGGCGCCTCCGATAAGCCTGACAAGCTCGGGGTCCCCGACCCGAATCGCGACCAGCGGCCCGCCGAGCGCCGCTATGAACTCAGTAGCCGTCCGCCCGGCCGCCGATAGGTGCGCCGAGATTCCAAGTGTGTCCAGCCAATGGATGAACATGTCGGTGCCTGTAGGCGCGACCCACCACTGCCGTGTGCCGTAAGCGTCCCTCCGGACCACCAGCCCTTCGGATGTGCTACTGACCAGCTCGCGCTGGTCAGTTCGCTGCAGCAACCCGCTGACGTTGCGTAGATCCGGAGGAAACACCTCCGCCAGGTCACCATGTATGCGCTCGTCGCGTAGGCGCACAACTACGGCCCATCGGCGGCGATCGTAGCCGCTTGAGCTCTGACGGAGCGCCGGCTCTGAGGACTCAAACGTGATGTTTCGATAACGAGAGGCAACCTCGACACTCGTTTGCCCGCTACTCGCCCTCACGCGGGCCAGACGCCTCTCGCGCAGCGCTGCAGGGTCCCAGATCTCGATGATGTGCCCGATAACCGGGTCGAGCATCGTATTGTCGCTACCGGGATCGGCTACGCTCGTAGGCTCCACAGGTGTGCGATGTCGAGAACCGAACGCGGGTCAAAGACAAGGTAAAGCGAGCGCCACTCGATCATCGGATCGACGGTGACCCCCCACATCGTGGCTCCGATCGGGGTGATGCGAAGTCGCCGGGTGAGGAAAAACTGAGCGAAGTTCTCGCCATCGAGACGCACGGTCTTCGGGTCGAATGTTTGCCGATACATGTCACCCAGATGCCCAAAAGGCCCCGATTCCGGAAGGGTCCCGAACACTGCGGCGGTCCAGAGCGCGTCTTGTCGCCGGCCGGGGTCACACTGCACGGCGTCGTCAGGGTATCGCTGGGCGAACCTATATACCTGCTCGTAAGCTGTTGCGTAGATGTCGGCCGCGCTTACGCCATAGCCAGCGGCGGGGTGCGCGGTGGGGTTCTGCACTTGGGAGAGTGCGACCACGAACTTGCTGTCGTATCCGGTGCCGGCCGCGAGGCCCGAGACTACCTCGACAAGATCGTCGGGCTCGAACGCCTCAATCCAGCCGCCTGTGACGTCCGCGCGCGGGGAGTGCCACGGGGGCGTGTGACGGCTCAGCCAGCGGGGCGTGCGCCGATAAACAGGAATAATGGGGCAAAGGACGCCACCCCAAAGAGCACAACAGGTCTCGATAGCAGCGATCGCTTGGCTGCGACTGTCATGCTCGATGAGGAACGCTAGCCGCAACGGCCGTAGCCGTTGCTCTACTGTGATGGACCGCTCGGTGCCCTCGTCGCTCATTGCAGATTCTGCGTGGTACCTGCGCCCTCAACTTACCGCCCGCCTCGCCCCCGAGCAAGAAAAACCCCGCGATTAGCAGGGCTTTCTTCCAAGCGGATGAAGGGACTCGAACCCTCGACCTTCTGCATGGCAAGCAGACGCTCTAGCCAACTGAGCTACATCCGCGCACTCAGCACCGCATTCTAGCCCGCAGCCCTCAGGCGCGCATCCAGCGACTGCCCGAGGCCCGCTCAAACCCGCGCCGTAGACCCCCCGCCCCCGCCCAAGCGCTCCCGCACCCGCATGATCGCCATCGTGGGACCGGCCAGATCGCCGATCGCGCAGACGATCAGGGCGCGCGCAAGCGCCGCATGCTCAAGCGAGGCCTCAGGCGCCACTAGATAGAAGCAGCTCATCGCTGCCAACAGCATTTCGTGGGCCTGCGCATTGGGCAGAGCGCCCGCCCGGCTCATTGACACCTCGGCGATATGGGCCATGCGCTCGGCCGTCTCGAAGTGTCCCTCATAGTGTCCGACGAGGCTGTGGTGGCCTTCGCGCACGTCGACCGGGTAGTCCACGAGGCTGTCGAGCAGCGTGTGCAGCGCCCCGATCCATGGAAAATAAGCTGCGTCGATCGCGGCGGCCTGCTCCGGACCCACAAGTGCATCGGCGGCCGCGGCCATGGCGGCGAAGATCGAGAGTGACGAGCCCGCGGCCGCCCCCGTCTCCCACCAGGCAAGCCCGGTGCCGGGCGGCGTTTCTTCGCCTGCCCAACGCGCGTACTCCGCCGGCCCTCCCCCATCGCTCCAGTTGTTGAGTCCCTGATACACCGCGATTCGGCGGGCGCCCTCGATCGCATGCTCAGCCGTGGCGGCGTAGGAGGGCAGGCAGTCGATCTCGGCTCTGCATGCATCGGCGAACGCCTGCAGATAGCCAGCGTCGTCATCTACCGGATGGTGGGCGTAGCCATCCATGCGCCGCCCGCCGGGCTGCAGCGCGGCGACAAGCGTGAGGTGCAGCCTGTAGCCGTTGGCGACCGCGTCCTGGCTGTCCTGCTCGGAGAGCACGTCGACATAGTCATAGGCGCCCTGGAAGGCGACCAGTGCACGGGTCAGACAGACAGCGAACTGGCGCGGAACGAAGATCGCGAAAGCCGCCGCTCCCTCCAGGTTGCCGCGCTTGCCGCCATGGGCCTCGAAGGCGAGGTTGCGCAGGGCGGGATCAGGGATCGCGCCGGCACGTGCGCGCCACTGGCGCAGCTCCCCCTTGATCACGGGGTAGGCGCTCAGCCAGTAGCGCCCGGCGACCGTGAGGAACCTGTACAGCAAGGCGATTCGGCGCAGCTCTCGGCAGCAGCGCCCGAACGCCGCGCTCGCGCGAACGTCGTGATCTGGCCAGGACATCCACTGCCAAGCTCACTCCTGGAAGCTTGCGCGGGCCGGTACCTTGGCCGCAAGCAGCCCAGGTACGGCAATCACGAGCATCGCGATGCCCGCGACAAGCGCGAGTGTGATGAGCACCTGCAGGCCGCCGGGCGCAAAGGGTGCGGGGAAGCCGGTGCTCAGTCGCAGCTCGCGACCGGCGAGGGCATGCCCGTATTCACCCAGCAGCGCACCTACTATGCAGCCAATTCCAAGTACGAACGCGCTCTCGGCCAAAAGCGCGCGCCACAGCTGACGACGGTCAAACCCCTGGATCTTCAGGGACGCCAGACGTGGACGGCGCTGCCAGATGGAGGCGGAAAGCGCAGCGGCGACCGCGAGCGCCGCTGCGATCAGCAGCAGCGTCGAGATCTGCGAGAGGCTGCGCAGCCCCTGCCTGGCGTTGGTCTCGAACTGCGCGTCCCGTTGCGCAACGCTCTGCACTTGCAGCGCGGGCATCCCTGCGAGCACGTGTCGTACCGAGATCGCTCCCTGCGAAGCAGAGATGCCAGGCTTGAAGCTCACCTCCAACGCCGCCGGTTCAGAGCTCCTCCAGTATCTGCGGTAGTCGGTTGTACTTATCGTGATCGCGCCCGGCGGCCATCCGACGTTCGTCGTGATCGCGGCGACGCGCAGCGTCGCCCCCCCGGACGGTGTGGGGAGCGAGAAGGCCTCCCCGATGCGCAGATGCCGTTCATCTGCAAAGCCTTGTGAGACGGCTGCGTACCCGCCGCGGCGGACCAGGGCGCTGGCGGTCGCGTAGCTGCCCTTGATCAGCTGGCTGCGCTGCAGCACCACCGAGTCGCCAGGGGGGCGCGCACGGATCCACAGCCGCCGCTGACCGACGTCGAGCAGACCGCCCTGGTAGAGGCGGACGGAGCTCACTCCCTTGATCTGTTCGATCCTGGCCGCAGCGTCCCCCGGACGAAAGCTCGTGGTGGTGAGATCGTTCATCCCTGTCGTCACCCACACCTGTGCGCTGGAGAAGAACTGCACCGTGGCCTTGTCCAGCCCGCGCATCAGGTCCGCTCTGGCGCCGCCGATCGCGACACTGCCATACACCGCAAGCGCCGCCACGCCGGCCAGCGCCACCGAGCGCATCGGCGTCGCGCGCAGCTCTCGCACGGCCAGCACGTGCGCGCTGCCGCGCAGGTTCTCGCTGGCCCTGCCGACCAGATGCGAGGTGAGCGCGAACACGGGCGGTATCAGCGCGAAGGTCGCGATCGCAAGCAGCACTCCCGCGAGCAGCGTCAGGCCAGGCGAGGCGAGCACTATCACTGTGACCACCAAGATCAACGCGCCCGCGAACAAGCCAAGCCCCATCTCGGCGCGACGCGACAGTCCCTGTTCGCTGCCGGCAAGCCTGCGCCCAGCGGCGTCCCGGGGCCTGCCCGGCAACAGATCGAGCGCAGGCTGAGCCGAGGCAAGCAGCGTGGCCACCAGACCCGCTCCCACCGCAATCGCAACCGTGGTGGCCCTGATCACCTCCTCGTTTCCGATCGGAAACGCGAACGACAGATACACAGGCACGTTTTCAAAGAACGCATGGGAGATCAGCAGCCCGAGGCCGACTCCGAGCATCGAGGCTCCGATCCCAAGCACGGACGCTTCGAAGCCGAGCACGAGCAGCACCTGGCGCCAGTCATATCCCTGCATCCTCAGGTCCGAGACGTATCTTCTGCGCTCGGGCGCCGTCAGCAGCATGGCCGAGAACGTGAGCAGGAACCCAACCATCCCCCCGAGCGCTGCGAACATCGTCGTCGCCTGTTCGCTGGGGTGGGCAGTGGCACGAAGCAGAGCGACTTCCTGATCTGCTGCGCCCACATAGACACCTGGACCGCCAAGCGCCCGCAGGCTTTGCTGCAGCGAATGCGACGCCCCAGGCTTGGGCTCAATCAGAAGCTGGGAGATACGGCCTTCGCGACCCAGCAGTTCCTGGGCTATCGGCAGCAGCGCCACCGCGACCGGACTGTCCGCGATCGCGCCGATGGTGGCGGGGCCCAGCACCGCGCGCACCAGCACCTGCCGCGCGCGGCCGCCGGCCAGCAGAGTGACCGTGTGGTTGGGCCGCGCGCCAATGGACTGCGCGACCGATTCGGGCAGTCCAATCCCGCCGGCGACCAGCGATGCACCCGCACCCAGATTCTGCGTGGCCGCCCCGCCGAGCTGCACGATGCTCGGCGTTACGCCCACCATCCTCACTTCCCGGCGGCCAAGCGGTCCTTGCAACTCGACGTTCTGATGCAGCAGCGGGGCTGCGACGCGCACACCTGGCAGCTTCGCCGCCCGTTCGGAGAGCCCTTCGGGCAATCCCTGTTCGGTGCGCGCGGCAACCTGAAGGCTCGCGTGGCCGTCGATGGAGCTCGCAAGCGATTCCGCGGAGCCGACGATGCTCGTGTTGGCGAGCATGACACCGAAGATCAGAGCCACCCCTACCGCGATGCCGGTCCCGGCAAGCAACTCCTGGCCGGTGTGCCTGCGCAGGCGCCAGCCGTAGAGACGGAACAGCATGCTCAACCGAATCCCGCAGATCCTGGGATCGAGCGCTCTGTTCACGACAAAGTCGCCATCAGCTCCGCATCAAGGCCCTCGGAGAGGTGCCCGTCGCGAAGCGTGTGCACACGATCGGCGAACTTCCTTGCCTCGGGATCGTGTGTCACAAGCAAACCTGGAATCTGCCTTTCATGGCATATGTCACGCAAAACAGCGAGTATCTCCCTACTGCGCTTGGAGTCAAGGCTGCCGGTGGGCTCATCGGCTAGCAGCAGCCGGGGCTCGTTGACGAGCGCCCTGGCGATCGCGACCCGCTGGCGCTCTCCCATCGAGAGCTGGTCGGGCATGTGTCGCGCCCGCGTCTGCAGGCCCACGCGCTCAAGCCATGGCGCTGCCATCTTCCGCGCGTCGGCGAGCGTGTGGCCGTCACCGATCAGCTTTATGGTCGCGTTGTCGAGCGCGGTCGCGCCGGCCATCAGATGAAACGACTGGAAGACGAACCCAACGTCGCGCATGCGGTACTTGGACCCTTCCCGCTCGCTCATACTGCCCACCTGGCGCCCGCCGAAGGTGATGGTGCCGCTGTCCGGCACCATCAGACCTGCTGCTAGCAGCAGCAGCGTCGTCTTGCCCGAGCCGCTCGGGCCGTAGAGAGCGACGAGCTCTCCCTTCGGGATCAGCAGGCAGACGCCGTCTACGGCCTTGACCGTCTCGCCGCCGCCCTGGTAGTGCTTGACAACCTGGTCAAGCTCCAGGGCGCTCACGAGGAACGCGCCTCGCCATCGGAGGCGACAGAGCCCTGGCCGCTCTTGCCGCCGGGACCGCGGCCGCTGGGAAACGGCACAACCGTTCCCCGCCGCGGCACCGTGATGTTGATCTCACCGCCGCCCACCGAGATCACTAGATCGGCGCCGTGCAGAGGACCCATCTCTTCGGAGGCGACCAAGAGCGTCGCTCCGATTTCGCCCGCCGCGCGCCGCAGGCAGGCAACCATGTCCTCGCGATCGCTTATTCGCGGGATCGCCGCGGGCTCATCGACGAGCAGCAGCCGCGGCTCGCGCACAAGCGCCCTGGCGAGCATCGCGCGCAAGCGCTCCCCGACCGACAGGTTGACCGCAAGCTCGCCGGCACTATCGGCGAGGCCGATTCGCTGCAACGCACGCCGCGCCCCGTGACGCGCCTGTCGCAGCGTCGCCCCCTCGCTGCCGAGCGCGAGCGCCACATAGTCCAGCAGGCTCTCGCGCGGCTTGGGGTGCCAATCGTCGATCGACACAATGCCCACCTCGTCGCGAAGCAGACGTTCTCGCTCCAGCATCGACATGCTCGACGTGTCGCGTCCGTCGATCCGGACGAGCCCGCCTTCAGGAAGCTCGATGCCCGCCGCGAGCCGCAGCAAGGTCGACTTTCCGGAGCGGCGAGCTCCATATATCCCAGCGAATGTGCCCGGTTCAATCGAGAAGGATGCGTCCTTCAGCACGACCAGATGCCGATGCCCATCTGGACGACGGCTGGTGACCTCCTCGAATTTGAGCAGCTCGGCCGAGTGGCCAGGGCCGCTATTCGCCGGCGACATACTCCCCGATCCGCTGCCTGGTACGCCTGGCCCAGTCTACCTCCGCCTTCAGCTGAGCATCCACCGCGTCTCTGGCGCAGTCGATGACCAGGCCGCGCCAGGATCTCGTCAACGAAGTGGGCGGCTCAAGCGACTGGGAGAGCTCCAGGCAATCGCTCTCATAACGCTTGAGCGCCTCCAGTAGACGCGGTGCATCCTCCTCGCGCGCAACCGCGATCTTGGCTTGCAGCACCGAGCGAGCTGCCTCTCGAGGCACGGCGGTCTCGATCCATCTCGTGAGCGCTCGCTGGGCATGCTCTGTCGGGTGGTAGACGGCGCGCAACTGGCGCGGGCCGTGCCTGCTGGGTTGCACCTCGTAGCGCACGAGCCCCGAGCGTTCGAGGTCGTCCAGGAGTCTGTAGACCCGGTTGGCCTCCAGTCGCCACGCCGGACCCAATCTTGTGTTGAGGCGATTCGCAAGGTCATATCCATGCCCGGGGCGCTCCATCACGAGCCCGAGCAGCGCTCCCTTCAACGGCGCTGCACTGCCTCGCATCCACACCCCATCGGCGACCTCGCCGGCCATCTGAGCGATTGCTGTCATGTTCGGTCGTCCCGTCCCGTCATCTCCGTTCGTTTTCACGCCTCAGGACACCTACACAAAGGCAGCTCTGAGGACGGCGGCCACCTAAACTCACCCTCATGGCCGCCATGACAAAGACGATACTGCAAAGCGAACCAATCGCAACAGGCAGCCACAGAATTATTCTATTATACAGATTTCTACCCGGATGTCATATGATGCGCCGGCCGCATCCATCTTCGATACCTGGCGAGCGCATCGAAATCTCGCTTGCTTGAGCCAGCGTAAGCGTTTTTGCAGCATTCAAGCCACATCCGTGAGGGAGCAGCGATTTTCTCCACATCCAAGCGCGGTCCAGAACGCGCAGACATCTCGTCGCAAAATGGCTCACAAGGCTTTAGTCGCGATCCCGCAAATGCCGTGCTTGGAGTTGGAAACACTTCACTCAAACTCGGTGCCAAAGCCACCCCATTCCCTCACTCTGCGGGCATCGGCACCGCTGCGCAGGCTGCCCGCCGCCGCGCGTGGCATGCTTGGATTCTTGCCCTGGACGGAGCTCTGAGATCGATGTGCAATCCGGCGAAGCGGCCTCTGCGCACCGGCGCACTCGCCTGCCTGACGGCGCTTGCCGGCTCGGCCTGCGCCGCGGCATCTGCGCCAGCGTCCTCACATGAGCTTCCCTCGGGACCGCCGCCGGTGATCAGGACGCTGCTGCCGATCGCGAGCGGAGCTTCAGAGCAGGTGAGCGCGCAGGCCGGCTTCGTCCCGTACAAGCTCGGCGCCTCGGCGAGCATCAGCTTCGACTTTCGCATCCAGAGCCCTCCCCACACGGTGCCGCAGCCGTTGATCGACATCGCGCTGGCGCTACCCGACGAGCTCGGAGCGGCGACCTCGCAGCTCGGCCTGGCGAACTGCACCGCGAACGATTTCTATGAATACGGGCTTGGCGGCTGCCCGGAGAACTCGCTTCTGGGCCGTGCGACCGCGACTGCGACCGTACCGATCGGCCCGGAGCTGATCAGCGAGCAGGTGCACATCGGGCTGACCGCAACCGCCTCGGAAGGCAGCAACTTGGAAATCCTCTATGCCGCCGAAGGTCTGACGCCGGTCTTCTCGATGCTCGTCTTCCGTGGGGAAATCGTGGAAGCCAATCCGCCCTACGGCGAGGAGATCAACACCTTCATCCCGCCGATCGAAACGCTGCCGGAAGCGCCATATGCTTCGGTGGTCAGCATGCGCTCCACGATCGGTCCGCAGGGCATCACCTATTACAGGCGCAGCCACGGACGCAAGATCGCCTACCAGCCGCAAGGCATTGACCTGCCCGCACGCTGCCCGCACGGCGGCTTCAGGTTCGCAGCCACCTTCACGTTCCTGGACCAGGCCACAAAATTGATCCACATCACGGTGCCCTGCCCCCCTGTCGGCAAGAACGGCGTTTAGAAGGCCTTCAGGCCTCGGCAAAGCCCCTTCCGACTATTCAGGCCGGGCGGCGCGCAGCCGATAGATAGCCGGTGCACCGGCACATCAATCCCAATAGCTCGAACTTTCAGCCTTGGCTCAGCATGCCGGCAACCATCACCGCGTGCGTCGCTGCGCTCACGCTGCTGGCAGCCTTCCTGCTCTACCAGCAGGCCAGCAGCTCCACCACCCAGCAGCAGAGAGCCGACGCCTCTAGGGCGCGTTCGGAGCTGCGAGATGTCCTCGACACGACAATCGGCAGAGTGCAGGACGTTGCCGCCGCCGCCAGCGAGCACTGGCCAAGCAGCGAGCAATTCGACGGCCTCGCCGACGGCCTGCTCCAGAGCCAGGCGCTCGACCGCATCTCGTTGGTGCGCTATCTGACCGCCCGCGAACGCGGCAACTACGAACGTGCTCATGGCGAGATATACCGGATGCCCCAGGCACCCCCGCCCCCGCCTCCGCCTGGCGGTAAACCGCCCGCGGGCGCCGGCCTGCCCCCCGCCATCCTGCCTGCACCGCCCCCGTCCGGCCGCCGCCGCGGCATCGCCGGACCGCTTGGGGCGTTGGCACCGCCGCGTCCTGCCTTGGAGCGCGCGCCTCCCGCTGCCAGCTATTTCGTGCTTGCAAGCGAGGTCCAGCGTAGTCCGGGTGGCGCCGCGATCGGCACCGACATAGGCTCCGAACAGCGGCGCCACATAGCGCTGCTCGCCGCAGCCGCCTCTGGGCAGCCGCAGGCAACGGCACCTATAGCGCCTGCCGGCGAACCGCCTGCGCACCCGACCGTCACAGCGATATTCGCGCCGGTCTACCGCGCCCGCATGCCCGTGGCCACCCCGGTGGAGCGCCTCGCCGCACTGCGTGGCTTTGTTACGACCGGCTACCACTACAACCTGCTCGACCCGCTGATCGCGCAGCGGCTGCCGCCGGGAGCCGCCTACCTGCTGCGCGACGGCGATGTCACGATCGCCGCGCACGAGCACCCGTCGCAGCCGTCGAAGACCGTGATCCTGGTCGCCGGCCGCGACTGGGTGCTGTCCGTCGGCGCGCCCGCGCGAGACCTCTCCCCGGTGTTGGATGCCGGCATCGTGGGGGGCACGTTGACGCTGCTGTTGTGCTGGATCAGCGTTCAGGCGTATCGCCGGGAGCGGTTCGCGCTGAACCTCGTGCAAACCCGCGGCGCCGAGCGCGAGATCGCGCAGAGCGCGCTGGCCACAGCCGAGGAGCGCTTCAGGACTGCCTTCGCGGAGTCGCCGATCGGGATCGCCCTGATCTCACCGCAAGGACACCATCTTCAGGTCAACAGAGCGCTGTGCCGGATCAGCGGCTACGAGGAACAGCAACTGCTGGCCCTGCCGGCAGCCAAGCTCACCCATCCCGATGACCGCCGCGCAGACGAGCTTGCGATCGCCTTCATGCTCAGTGGCCAGCTGCGCGTATATGACGTGGAGAAGCGACTGCTGAAGTCCGACGGCGAGATCGCATGGGCTGCTGTGCACACGACGCTCGTGCGCCACGAGCATGGAGCAGCGGCATATCTCCTGACGCAGATCGAGGACATCACGGCCAGGCATCACTACGAGAAACGCCTCCAGCACATGGCCGATCACGACCCGCTCACCGGCTTGCTCAATCGAAGAGCTTACGAACGGACCCTGACCGAGCACCTGGACTCCAGGCGCGAGGGCCGCGACGGCGCAGTGATCGTGCTCGACCTCGACGACTTCAAGCACGTCAACGACACGCTCGGCCACGGCGCCGGCGACGATCTGATCGCGCGCGTCGCACAGGCGCTGGTGCAGCGACTGCGCAGCGACGACGTGATCGCACGCCTGGGCGGGGACGAGTTTGCGATCCTCGTGCGAAACGGCGGGCCAGAGCAGATCGAGCACGTCGCAAAGCTGCTGCTGGAGACGGTGCGCGAGCAGCGTGCGGCCCGCGGGCACGGCGGGCCAGAGCGCCCGATGACCGCCAGCATCGGCATCGCCCCCCTTGACGGACGCAAGTCGATCAGCGCCGAGGAGGCGCTGACGGCGGCAGACCTGGCGATGTATGACGCAAAGGAGTCGGGCCGCAACCGCTATGAGACCTACGGCGGGGACAGCGGGCTTGCGCGCAGTGAGGGCACCCCGCCCGCAAAGGCCCGGATCGAGACCCGCCTTGAGTGGGTGGAGCGGATTCGCGCGGCGCTGGACGAAGATCGGCTCGTGCTGTACGCCCAGCCGGTGGTGCAGACCGCCAGCGGTCTGATGACCCAACACGAGCTGCTGATCCGGATGCTCGATGAGGATGGCTCGCTGATCGAGCCGGGCGCCTTTCTGCCGATCGCCGAGCGCTACGGCCTGATCCGCGAGATCGACCGCTGGGTGATCGAGCGGGCGATCGCAATGCTCGGGCAGCAGCGCGACGAGGGCAGGGCGCCCGTGGTGGAGATCAACCTCTCAGGCCAGTCGCTGAGCGACCCCGACCTGGCCGACCACGTCGGGCGCGCGCTGAGCGCCGCCGAAGTCGACCCCAGGCAGCTGATCTTCGAGGTGACCGAGACCGCCGCAATCGGCAACATGGCGGCCGCGAAGGGCTGCGCAGAGCGCCTGGGCGCGCTCGGATGCCGATTCGCGCTGGATGACTTCGGGGCCGGCTTCGGCTCCTTCTACTACCTCAAGCATCTGCCCTTCGACTTCATCAAGATCGACGGCGAGTTCGTGCGCAGTTGCACTGTGGATCCCACCGACCGTCTCGTCGTCGGCGCGGTAGTCGACCTGGCCAAGGGCATGGGCAAGCTCACCGTGGCCGAGTTCGTGGGCGACGAGCAGACGCTGTCGGTGTTGCGCGAGCTCGGCGTCGACTATGTCCAGGGCTTCCATCTGGGCAGGCCAGCTCCGCTGAGCGACTGGCTCGCCTATGCCGAAGGCCGACACGAGCGGCCAGACGAGCAACCGCACCGCGCAGAGATGGCCGCGACTCCCGGAGAGTAGGCACCTCGGCGGCACCGAGAGTCCGCAGCCCGCAAACGCCCTCTTACGGCCCGTGCCCTAAAACAGAGATCGGCCCGCCGGGGGCGACGGGCCGATCGGGGAGGGAATGAGGGAGGGATGCTCCTCGCAGCATGTGTTGCCCGAAGATTCGGAAACCAAACATGTTTGCGCGAATATGGAAACGTCTGTATGGAGCTGGGTGTGACCTGGCTAAGCCAGGCGAGCCAGCGTGGCGCCCGCAGTCCCCACCGCGGCACGGATGTGCCGGCTGTCCTTGGCTGCATAAAGCTCGCGATCGGCCTTGGCCAGGCAGGTGTCGAGATCCTCGCCTGCAATCCACTGGCTGACCCCGGCTGACCAGGTGATCGGCACCTCGGGCGCATGCAGCCGCTGCAGCGCCTGCGCCGCGTCGCCGCTGTCGGTGCCCGGCAGCAACAGCACGAACTCATCGCCACCGTGGCGAGCCAGCACGTCTCCGGCGCGCAACCGCGCCCTCCAGGCAACCGCCAGATCGGCCAGCAGACGATCGCCGGCCGCATGGCCGAGGCTGTCGTTGACCTGCTTGAAACCGTTGAGATCGAGCACTGCGACGCTCAGCGGAGCCCTGGAGCGATCGGCGATCGCCCGCTCGCGCACCGCGGCGGCAAGGAATCCACTGCGGTTCAGCAGCCCGGTGAGCTCGTCGGTCCCCGCCTGCTGACGCAGGCTCTGATTCAGTCGCGAGAGCACGAACCCGAGCGCGCAGACCGTGCAGGTCACGATCAGCCAGGCCAGCAACACGTTGGGGATGCCGTCGATCGCCAGGCCGGCCGTAAAACTCGCCACGATCAAAGCGACAGCGGCGGCGACCACCTTCGGCGGGAAGAAGTGCGCGGCATAGACCGCGATCCACGTGTACATGAACGCGGTCATCAGCATCCCGCCCCGGGTCGTGGCGGCTGCGATCACCGCGCTCTCCATCAACACCGCCACCGCAATCACGACCTGGAATGCCAGGAGCGGCAGCCGCGCGCCCCAAATCCAGATCCAGAGCGCGATCAGGCAGGCGAGCACGCCGCAGGCCGCGTCCAGATGCACTGGCGCGTGTGGGCTGAAGGGCTTGGCTACCGATATCAGCGCGCCGACCCCACCAAGCAGGAACAGCAGCGATGCCGTCCATGCGATCGCCGGGCGAGCATCGTCAAGGCGCAGCTGCCTCGCAAGCCGCCTCGGGTATTCAAAGCGCATCGAGGGCACCTGCACTTCTTGTCGGCGGACGGTCTGTGCAGCTTGAGTCGGGAGAGGCTGCAAAGGGCGCCTTTTGCGGGATTCGGCACGGAAGCCGGCACGCGTCGGGATACGCTGGTGGGCATGTCCTTCTTCTTGCGCAAACACACCGCGATGGTCGATGCCGAGAGCGCGCTGCCGGGGCGCGAGCGCCCGGTTCTCGTTGGAGGCACCCACGATGTGCTGGGCGTGCCACTGCACCCGCCGTTCCCCGCCGGCACAGAGCAGGCGATTTTCGCGCTGGGCTGCTTCTGGGGCGCCGAGCGCATCTTCTGGCAGCTGCCCGGCGTCTACGTGACGGCGGTCGGATACGCCGGCGGCTTCACGCCCAACCCGACATATGAGGAGGTCTGCAGCGGCCGCACGGGGCATGCCGAGGCGGTGCTGGTGGTCTTCGATCCGCAGGCGATCTCCTACGAGGAGCTGCTGCGCACCTTCTGGGAGGGCCACGATCCCACCCAGGGTATGCGCCAGGGCAACGATGCGGGCACCCAGTACCGCTCTGCGATCTACTGGACCTCGGAGGCTCAGCGCGATGCCGCGCTTGCCTCCAAGGAGGCCTACCAGAAGATGCTCTCAGCCTCAGGCTACGGCCAGATCACGACAGAGATCGAGCAGGCCGGCGCCTTCTATTACGCCGAGGACTATCACCAGCAGTACCTCTCCAAGAACCCGGCCGGCTACTGCGGCCTTGGCGGCACCGGCGTTAGCTGCCCCGTGGGCTTGCGCACCGGCGGCTGAGGTCCATCACAGCGCCGCGGCGGCCGGACATCCTGTCCGACCGCCGCATATTGGCGCTTCGAGGGGAAGTGATACTGCCTTGGGGCCTTTGCTTAGGAGGCGCCTCCCTGCATAGCCGGCGCCGGCTGGAAGCTCGGCGGCGCATGCGGCCCGCCAAGCGTCGGCACGTCCGAGGGATAGACCTCGTTGCCGTGGATCGCGTGATCGCCGATCTCCAGCTCCTCGTCGGAGAGACGAAGCGGGACGACCAAGCCCACGAGCTTGAGGATGATGAACGTCGCGACCGCGTTGAAGACGATCACGAACGCGCCCGTCTCGGCCTGCCAGCGCAGCAGCGTCCAGGTGCCGTGCACCGCACCGGAGGCTCCCGGCAGGTTCGCGGCCCCGTGGATGCCGATGTACTCGACCATGTTCGGGTCGGC
Source organism: Solirubrobacteraceae bacterium (assembly GCA_036008645.1). Taxonomy (GTDB): domain Bacteria; phylum Actinomycetota; class Thermoleophilia; order Solirubrobacterales; family Solirubrobacteraceae; genus Palsa-744. The sequence goes on along the minus strand of DASYNI010000016.1, from coordinate 22,498 downwards.
TATCACCCCGACCATCAGGCCGCCCACCAAGCCGGCAATACCGTGGGTGTAGATCACCCCCAGCGTGTCGTCCACGCTTCGGAAGATCGGCGCCCTGGAGAGGAACCGAATGGACATCCAGACGATCGTCGAGGCGACGACGCCCATGATGATCGCGCCATAGCCGTTGATGAAACCGGCGGCAGGCGTGATCGCAACAAGGCCCGTGATCATTCCGTTGACCGAGCCGATCAGCGATGGCTTTTCGCGGAAGATGTAGTCCCACGCGATCCAGACGAGCATCGCAACCGCGGTGCAGAGGTTGGTGTTCAGCACCGCCGCCGAGGCGTTCGCGCCGGCGTAGTAGGAATCTCCACCGTTGAAGCCGTTCCAGCCAAGCCACAGAAGGCCCGCGCCGACGGCCACCATCAGCAGGTTATTGGGTGCGTCGACCTCTCGATCTCGTTGCAGTCGCGGTCCGATCACCGCTGCTGCCACGAAGCCGGAAATGCCGGCGGAGAGGTGGATGACGTACCCACCTGAGTAGTCAAGGGCGCCATGCGCGGCGAAGTAGCCGCCGCCCCAGATCAGGAACGCGTCGACCGTGTAGACGACCGTGATCCAGATCAGCACGAACGGGATCCACGCCTTGAAGTTGATCCGCCCGAGCACCGATCCCAGCATCAGGATCGGCGTGATCGCCGCAAACACGAACTGGAAGTAGGCCAGGGTCGCGGTGGGGAAGTGGAACGGCGGCCCCGTCGTGATCGACGGAACGAGCGCCTGTCCCTCCTCTCCAACGTGCCCGAGGATGCTGCCGGGAACTCCCAGGAACGTGTCGAAGAACCCCGTGCCTTTGCCGATCGGGGAACCAAAGCCCATCTTGAACGCCCACAACACCCAGGCGACCAGCACGAGCGAGAACGCGACGAACGTGAGCATCATGCTGTTGACGGACCAACGCTTCTGCATGACCCCGCCGTAGAGCACCGCGAGGCCGGGGACGCTCATCAGTCCGACCAGCGTCGCGGCGGTCATCTGCCAGGCGTTATCGCCTGGATTCAGCCACGATGGGTATGAGAGCCATTCTGCTACTGCCAAGACGGGCATATGCCTCCATTTCCTATGGGATGCTGCCGGGCCTCCGGCTTGGACCCAAGAGGCACGGCACTGCTACGTGAGCATCAAATCCGGCATCCCAATGCGCCGGTAGGGAGGCATGGCCAACACTTGGCCATACGGTTTCGACATATGTACAAGGCGCCTGTTTCCAACGCCCTGCGGGTTGCTCAGAGCGTCCCGTAGGGCAAGCCGGAGCGCCCGCAGGCGGCTCTCAGAGCGCCATGCGCGACCAGGCCTGGGTCTTCAGAGGGCCTGGCGCACATCTGCCGTGCCTTGGCTCCGCAGGCATGCGTGAAGGCAGCGCCGAGCGTGCTCGGGAAGATGACTTCGATGCAGCCCGCGCGATGCTTTGGCGCGTTGGCGGAGGCCACGATCACCACCGCTACCGCCGCCGCGAGCATGCAGGCGATCGCGCCCGCAAGCGCGACCTTGCCACCGCGCGTCCAGCGCAGCGGCTCCGAGAGCCGTTTGTGCTGGCCCACCATCACCACGACGGCATCACCATGCGGCGATTCTCGCAGGCGCCGCGCTTAGAAGGTCTCAGGCAGGCTTCTCGGGCGAGAACTGCAGCGCGGCCGAGTTGATGCAGAAGCGCTGACCGCCCGGGCCGGGGCCGTCGTCGAAGACGTGCCCAAGGTGGCCACCGCAGCGGCGGCAGAGCACCTCGGTGCGTTTCATGAGGAAGCTTTTGTCCTCTCGTAGCTCGACCGCCTGCGCCAGCGCGGGCTCAGTGAAGCTCGGCCACCCGGTGCCCGAGTCGAACTTCGCCTGCGAGCCGAACAGGTCCGCGCCACAGCCGGCGCAGGTGTACATCCCGGAGTCCTTGTTGTAGAGCAGGCTGCCCGTGAACGGCGCCTCGGTGCCCGCCCGGCGCAGCACCTCGTACTGCTCCGGCGTGAGCTCCGCTGCCCACTGCTCCTCGCTCTTGTCCACACCGCTCTGTTCCATGGCCACGTTCTAGCAAACCGCTGCTGCTATAGTCATCCTGACGTTTACGTAAGGTTCTCTCCCGGTGCAGACGCAAACACTTCAGACACGACCGCAATCGCGACTGCCAGTCATTTCCGAGACGCGCTACAAGTGGTGGGCGCTCTCCTGCACGAGCCTGGGCATGCTGCTCGCCGCCACCAACTCGGGCACGCTGATCATCGCGCTGCCGAGCCTCGAGCGCGCCCTGCACACAAGCCTGCTCGCGCTGGTGTGGGTGATCCTCGCCTACATGATCGCAGCGACCGTGCTGGTCCTCACCGCCGGGCGGCTCTCGGACCTGTTCGGACGAAAGCGCGCTTATGTGGGCGGGTTCTTGCTCTTCGCGGCAGCCTCGCTGGGCGCGGGCTTCGCCTCCGATGCCACCGTCCTGATCCTTTGGCGCATCCTCCAGGGAGTCGGCTCGGCGTTCCTGTTCGCCAACGCCGCCGCCTTGGTGACAGACGCCTTCCCCAAGCAGCAGCTTGGCCTGGCGATGGGCGCCAACACGATGATCGCCGCCGTCGGGCTGGTGCTCGGCCCGATACTCGGCGGCGCCCTGGTGGCGATCTCCTGGCACTGGGTGTTCTGGTTCAACGTTCCGATCGCGCTCGTCGGCGCGGCCTGGGGCGCGATCGTGCTGCGGGAGCTCTCAAAGCCCGATCAGCTGCGCGGCTACGACGTGCCGGGGACCACGACCTTCGTGCTCGGCTTGACCGGACTGGTGCTCGGCGTATCCCGTGGCGGGCTCTCGGGGTGGAGCGATCCGCTCGCGCTCGGTGGCCTGATCGCCGCCGCCGTGCTGCTGCCCGCCTGGGTGGTAATCGAGCGACACGCGCGCGCGCCGATGCTCGATCTCTCGCTGTTCCGCAGCCGCCTGTTCGGGGCGGCTGCTGCGGCAGCCTTCATCAACGGGCTCGCTCGCTTCGCGCTGATGTTCATCTTCGTCTTCTACTTCCAGGGCGCGCAGGGGGCCGATCCGATCAGGGCCGGCATCGAGCTGATTCCGCTGGCGCTGGGCATGCTGATCGCCTCGCCGATAGCGGGCATCTACGCCGACCGGCACGGCTCCCGCGCACTGGCGGCTGTGGGCATGGCCCTGACAGGCGCGGGGCTTGCCGCCATGACCACGCTGCAGGTCCATTCGCCCTACTGGCAGAGCGCTGTGTGGCTGGCCGTGGTCGGCGTGGGATCTGGCATGTTCAACTCCCCCAACACCTCGGCGATGATGGGCGCCGTACCCGCCCACAGACGCGGCATCGCGGCCGGAGCAAGGACCCTGCTGCAGAATACCGGCGCGGTGATCTCGATCGCGCTCGTGCTGGCCGTGATCACCTCGGCGATCCCCAAGCCGACCCTGTTTGCGATCTTCTCGGGGTTGACCAAAGGGCTCTCCAGCGCGAAGCTCGCGCCATTCATCGCCAACATGCACCTCGCACTCTGGATACTGGCGGGTGTCGCGGCGCTCGGGGTTCTGGTCTGCCTGATGAGACCGCGCCATGTCGCAGAGCAAGCAGGCTTCGAGGCGCCGCAGGCGCTCGACGCGCGAGCGGGCGCGTAAGGTGCAGGACACGATCGAGATGAGTGTTCTAGAGCAAAGTGCGGGCAAGACATCGGCGCCAGAGGCCGACAGCTCACCCCAGACGCTGCGCATCGGCGAGGTCGCCAAGCTCGTCGGCACCACGCCGCGCACGATCCGCTACTACGAGGAGATCGGGCTGCTGCGGCAATCGTCCGACAGGGCTTCCGGCAGCCACAGGCTCTACTCGCATGATGAGGTCGAGCGTCTGCGCGAGGTGATGCGACTGAAGAACCTGCTCGGAGTCTCGCTGGAGGAACTGAAGACGCTGCTGGCGGCAGAGGAGGCCCGCAGCGCCGTCAGAGTCCAGCTGCGGCGCGAAGACGTCGAGCCACAGCGCCGGCGGCGGCTGCTCGAAGAGGCGCTCGGACACATCGAGCGCCAGCTGGATCTGGTCCGCGGCCGAGCAGCGGAGCTTGCGAAGCTGCAAGCAGAGCTCTCGCAGACGAGGACCAGGGTGCGTCGCAAGATCAAGGCCCTGGACCCCGAGGCAGAGATCAAGGACGCACATGGAGCGTAAGTGGTGGACGCTGACCGCGGTCTGCATCGCGATCTTCATGCTGTTGCTCGACATCACCGTCGTCAACGTCGCGCTGCCCTCGATCCAGCGCGAGCTGCACTCCTCCTTCTCGGATCTGCAATGGGTCGTAAACGCCTACGCGCTCACGCTCGCGGCGTTCCTGCTGACGGGCGGCGCCATATCCGATCTGGTCGGCCGCAAGCGCGTGTTCCTGATCGGGCTGGCGGTGTTCACCGCCTCCTCGGCAGTCTGCGGCCTCTCCTCCAGCCCGCTGATGCTGAACCTTGCGCGCGCCGTTCAGGGCGTGGGCGGAGCAATGATGTTCGCAACCTCCTTGGCGCTGATCGCCAACGCTTTCCAAGGACGCGATCGCGGCACCGCCTTCGGCGTCTTTGGGGCGGTGACCGGCGCGGCCGTGGCGATCGGCCCGGTGCTCGGCGGCATCATCACCTCCGGGATTGGGTGGAAATGGATCTTCTTCGTAAACGTGCCAATCGGCATTGCGGCCGTCGTGCTGACGATCTCGCAGGTGCAGGAGTCGCGGGACCCGAACGCCAAAGGCGTTGACTGGATCGGCCTGATCAGCTTCTCGGGCGCCCTTTTCCTGCTGGTCTACGCGCTCTCCCAGGGCAACGAAAAGGGCTGGGGCTCCACCCTAATCGTCAGCTTCCTGGTCGCCTCGGCCGCGCTGCTGATCGTCTTTGTGACCGCCGAGCGGATGCAGTCGCGGCCGATGCTCGACCTGTCGCTGTTTCGCCGTCCAGCCTTCACCGGCGCAAGCATCGTCGCCTTCTCCATATCGGCGTCGATCTTTGCGATGTTCCTCTACATCACGCTCTACGTGCAGGACGTGCTCGGCTACGACGCGCTGCAGGCCGGCCTGCGCTTCCTGCCGGTGACGCTGCTCTCGTTTGCGGTCGCGCCGATGGCCGGCAAGATGAGCGTCCGCATGCCGGTGCGGTTCCTGCTCGGCGGCGGGCTCGTGCTGGTGGGCGTCGGGCTGCTGGCGATGACTGCGATCGACGCTACTAGCGGATGGACCACGTTGATCCCCGGCTTCGTGCTCGCCGGGGCCGGCATCGGCCTGATCAACCCGCCGCTGGCCGCCACCGCCGTCGGAGTCGTGCACCACTCTCGCAGTGGGATGGCCTCAGGCATCAACAGCACCTTCCGCCAGGTCGGCATCGCCACCGGCATCGCCGGCCTGGGCGCCGTCTTCCAGCACGAGGTTGTGAATACGACCGCGAGCAGCCTGGCGGCATCCGGGCAGGCGCACGCCGTGCAGGCGGCGGCGCATGGCCAGCTGCCCGCGCTGCTGCAGTCTGGAGAAGTGAGCAAGCTGCTCGGCGGCCTCTCCCCCGCCGCGCGCTCGGCGCTGCATCACGCCTATCGCGTCGGGTTCACAGAGGCCTTCAGCACGATCCTCACGATCGGCGGCGTGATCGCCCTGGTCGGCGCCGTGCTGGCGCTGGTGCTGGTGCGTCAGCGTGACTTCGTCGGCGCGGGTGCTCCGGCGGAGACCGACGAAACGTCGAGCAAGGCGACCGTGGCCGCCTGATCGTCCTCTGCGCGCGGCGAAGCGCACCAGACGTCAACGGATCCCATCCCAAGCGCTGAGGATGCTTGGGATGGCATGCGCTCCCACGATCCCCAAAAGTCATCCCGCTCGCGTCCGAGTGGCGAGCAGCGCCGTCCCGACCCTCGCCATGCGCTCGGGCGTCTCGGTGAAGATCTGGCCGCAACGCACCTGGAACGCCGCGGCTTCGCAATCGTCGACCGCAACGCCCGCACCCGCTACGGCGAGATCGACCTGATCGCGTTCGACGGTGTCGTGCTCGCGTTCGTCGAGGTCAAGACCAGGCGCGCATCAGCGCAAGCAGGCCGCCATCTGCCCGCCCCGCTGGACGGGCTGCGGCCTCGCCAGAGAGCGCGTCTACGCCGCCTGGCAGCTGCCTGGTTGGCTGATCGCCCCTCTCCTCTCCTCGCGCGAGAGCTGCGCTTTGACGCGATCGGTGTCGTGGTCGACGCAACAGACAGCGTTCTGCGTCTTGATCACGTCGAAGGCGCTTGGTGAGAAAGCGATGACTGCCCACGGCGGCTCCCACTGACCGACTCCCTCGCCGCGTAGCCGGCTGGCACGGGCACACCCCTACGTCAGATCAGCGCCAGTTGCGCGTAGGCCACCGACTGAAATGACATCCGGTGCAGGGGGCTTGGGCCCAAGCGCATTATCGCCTCGCGATGCTCGGGCGTGGAGTAGCCGACATGCTGAGCAAAGCTCCATCCAGGATGCAGCGCGTCGGCATGATGCATAAAGCGATCCCGGGTTACCTTGGCGATGATCGAGGCCGCCGCGATCGCGGCGCTGCGCGCATCGCCTCCCACGACCGCCGTGTGCGGTAGCTCCAGGTCCGGCAGCGAGAACCCATCGACAACCCGGGTGACCTCCCCCTCTCCACAATCTGCAGAGACCCTCCGCAGCGCGTCGGCAAGCGCGGTGAGGTTGGTCCGGTGCAGCCCGAAGCTGTCGATGCCGCGAGCGCTCCTGGTCACCACCGACACCCGCACGGCGGTCTCGAGGATCACCGGGTACATCCGCTCTCGCGCCTCCATCGTGTGCTGCTTGGAGTCATCGAGATCGCTGAGCGCCTTGATCCTCGCCGGCGTGAGCTCCTGCACGTCGAAGAGCACCGCGGCCGCCACCAGCGGTCCGGCCAGGCAGCCCCTGCCCGCCTCATCAGCCCCGGCCACGAGCCGGGTGCCGATCTCCCTGTCGAACTTGAACAGCCTGCGGCCAGAGCGGGCGGCCTTCTTGCGGGCGGCGCGTGCCTTGGCCCCTTCGGCGGGCTTAGGCGAGGTGGCGGCAGGCATGCTCAGCAGTCCTCTGCTCTAGAGCAGCCCGACCCGGTCAGGCGGCCAGTAGGTCGCAAACGCCACGCCGATGACCCAGCTCGTGGGCACCGGCCCCCAGAACCTGCTGTCGTCTGATTCGCCACGGTTGTCCCCCATCATGAACCAGTGTTCGGGCGGAATCTCGATCGGGGTGCGGAAGTTGCACTCCGGGCTCGATCCGCAGGGGGCGATGTAGGGGTCGTGCTCGCGCTTGAAGGGCCCATGGCGGCTCTTGGATGTGTAGGCGTGGCCTTCCTTGACGTAGATCCATTCCCCGGGGCCAGCGACGACGCGCTTGATGAAGTTGACGCTCGCCTCCTTGGGAGCCGCCTTGGAGCAGGGGGCACCGCCGTAGCTGACCACGTGTGGCGGCGCCGCGACGGCGCCACAGATCTCCTGTTCTGCGCCCTGCGGCGGGTGAAAGACGACGATGTCCCCGACCGATGGCCCGCCGAAGTGCATGCCGATGCGGTCCACGAGCACGCGCTGACCCACCTTCAGCGTCGGTTCCATTGACCCGCTGGGGATCTTGTATGGCTTGATGATGAAGGCCTGGATCAGTAGCGCCAAGCCAAGCGCGACGGCGACGATCACCACCAGCTCGACCAGCGAGCCGGCTCGCGACCTGATCGCGGTGCTCACGCGCTCTCAGGCTCGGCAGCGGACTCCGCGGCCTCGGAGGATGCCTGCGCATCGTCGCCGTCTGTCCCATCGGCCTGTGCATCCGCCGCGGGCTCGCCGGCCTGCTCCGTGCCATCCTCCGGTGCCTGCTGCTCCGGAGTGTCCGCCACCTCTACGACCGCCTCAGCGCCAGCGTCCTCAGCCGTCCCCTGCGACTGATCGGCCTCGGCGGTCTCGGGCTGCTGCGGCTCAGGCTCTGCCTGTGCCAGCAACCCCGGCTCCACGGCCTCCTCGGGCCCGGTGTAGCGGCGCTCGCGCACGCGTGCGCGCTTGCCGACCCGGTCGCGGAGGTAGTAGAGCTTTGCCCTTCTGACGTCGCCGCGTGCGGCAACCTCGATGCGCTCGATCTTCGGCGAGTGCAGCGGGAACATGCGCTCCACGCCGACGCCGAAGGAGTTCTTGCGCACCGTGAAGGTCTCCCTCACCCCATGTCCCTGGCGCTTGATCACGACGCCCTCGAAGACCTGCACGCGGCGCCTGGTGCCCTCGATCACCTGGAAGTGAACGCGGACGCGATCGCCGGCGGCGAATTGTGGGACGCGGCGCAGTTGCGCGCGCTCGAGTTTGTCGATGACGCTGCTCATGGTCTGGGTAAGTGTTGCCGGCGGGACCGGGGCGCGCAGACGCGCATGCCCGACGACGCGGCCCGCAATGGTAGCGGACGGCGGGCTCGGCGCGGAGCGTCAGCTGCCTGCCCGGCCCTCAGCCGATCCGGAAGGCGCCGAGATCTCCCGCTCCGCGCTGCGCTGAGCCCGCCACTGTCTGATCCGCTCGTGATGGCCTGACAGCAGGATCTCGGGCACGCCCCAGCCTCGATACTCGGCGGGGCGCGTGTAGTGCGGGTACTCCGGCGCGCCCGCAAGCGCCTTGCTGAAGGACTCCTCGACCACCGAGTCCTCATGGCCAAGCGCACCCGGCAGCTTGCGCAACACCGCGTCGCAGACGACCATCGCCGCAAGCTCGCCGCCAGCCAGCACGTAGCGGCCGATTGAGAGCGTTTCTGTGGCGAAGTGCTCGACGATCCGCTCGTCGAAGCCCTCGTAGCGGCCGCACAGCAGCGTGATCTCGTTCTCGCCCGCAAGCTCGGTTGCGTAGTCCTCGTCAAAGATCCGGCCCGCGGGTGTGAGCGCGATCACCCGCCGCCGCTCCCGCAGCACCACCGGGTCCACGCCGTACTGGCCTTTCAGCGCCGCGTCCATCACGTCGACTCGCAGCACCATGCCCGCGCCGCCGCCGTAGGGCGTGTCGTCCACCTGGCCGCCAGTGAGCGGCGTGTGCGCGCGGATGTCGACGCAGGAAAGCGTGGAGCCGGCCGCCAGCGCATTTTCGACATGCCGCTGGCTGTAGAACCACTCAAACCACTCTGGAAAGAGAGTGAAGACGTCGATGTTCACTGCGCCTCCCCGACGAAGCCCAGGTCGATGTCGATCCTGCGCAACCGCATGTCCACGTTCCTGATCGCGTCTTTGACCATCGGCACCAGCAGCGCCGGCCCCTGCTCACGGCTTATCTCCAACGCCTCGCAGGAGGGCAGTTCGACAAGCCGCGTGACCGTGCCAATCGAACGCTCGCCGTCGCAGACCGTGCACCCCTCCAGCTCATGCGCCCAGAACTCGCCGTCCCCGAGCTCCGGCGCGTGCTCCACCGCCACGGTGATCTCAAGGCCCCGCAGCGCCGCGACTGCATCACGGTCGCCGACGCCAGACAGATGCAGGACGGGCCGCTGCTCGGTGCCGCCGCGCCGCTCGATGACCAGCGCGCGATCACCGATCTGCACGGCCACCCCCGGGCCAAGCAGGCGCGCTCGCGCGCCGGTGACGTGAAAGCCGCCGTCTAGGCCGTGCGGGCGCCCGACACGCCCGGCGGACATGCGAGCCGGCGTCCCAGCCTCCGGCGCGTTCTCAGTCGACGATGTCAAGGAGCACCCGGTGCCCCTGGGCGTCGGCGCTTGCGCGCAGGACCGTGCGCAGCGCCTGGGCGGTACGCCCGCCGCGGCCGATCACCTTGCCGTAGTCATCCTCGGCAACGCTCAGCTCAAGCAGGATCGTCTCCTGCTCCTCGTCGAAGCGCTCGACAACCACCTCCTCGGGATGGTCGACCAGCCCACGCGCCAGGTAAGTAAGCAGATCCTCCACCGTGCGTGAACCCGCACGGCTGCCTGCGGAGCCATCAGTCCCTTGCTGCTCCCGCTCAGACAACGAGCGCGCCCCTCTCAGGCCCGGTCGGTTGGCCCGATGCCCTGGATGCGCAGCAGCTTGGCGACGGCCTCCGAGGGCTGCGCGCCGCGCGCCAGCCAGGTGCGCGCCCGCTCCTCGTCGATCACGATCGTGGAGGGATTGGTCTGCGCGTCGTAGTGGCCGAGCGTCTCGATCACGCGCCCATCGCGCGGAGAGCGCTGGTCGGCCACGACCACCCGCCACTTTGGATCCTTCCTGGCGCCCACTCGCGTGAGCCTGAGCCTGACTGACACGTCGTCCTCTCTGATGAACTCTTGTTACCGGAAGCGCAACAGCTTAGCGTGACTCAGCGCGCTTGGCGCATCAGCGCGCCAATGTCGGGCATCTTGCCGCGTCCAACCTGGCGCATCACCTTGCGCATCTGGGCGAACTGCTTGATCAGCCGCGAGACCTGCTGGACGTTAGTGCCGGACCCCTTGGCGATCCGCAAGCGCCGCGATCCGTTGATGCTCTCCGGCCGCCGCCGCTCATCCGGGGTCATCGCAAGGATGATCGCCTGCAGCCGGTCGAGCTCGCGCTCGTCCACGTTCATGTTGCGCAGCTGATGGCCGCCGAGGCCGGGGATCATCCCCAGCAGGTTCGTCAGTGGGCCCATCCGGCGGATTGTCTTCAGCTGATCCAGAAAGTCGTCGAGGCCGAACTCGTTGCGACGCAGCTTGCGTTGCATATCGATCGTCTGCTGCTCGTCGAACTCGCGCTCGGCGGTCTCGATCAGGCTCATCACGTCGCCCATGCCGAGGATCCGCTGAGCAATCCGGTCAGGGTGGAAGCGCTCGAACTCCTCCAGGCGCTCTCCGGTGGAGGCGAAGAGGATCGGCTTGCCGGTGACCGCGAGCACCGAGAGCGCCGCGCCGCCCCGGGCGTCTCCATCCAGCTTGCTCATCACCACGCCGTCGAACTGGACTGCCTCGGAGAAGCTCTCGGCCACGCCCACCGCATCCTGGCCGGTCATCGAGTCCAGTACCAGCAGTACGTCGTCCGGCTTGACCGCCTCGCTGATGCGCACGAGCTCGGCCATCAGGTCCTCGTCTATGTGCAGGCGGCCGGCTGTGTCGACGATCAGCACGTCCTTGCCGTCCTGCTTGGCCTGCTGCAGCGCCCAGGCGGCGATCTCCACCGGGTCCTTTTCGGTGCCCTGCTGATAGACGGTGGCCTCCGCTTGCGCGCCGACCTTCACGAGCTGGTCCACTGCGGCGGGGCGGTAGACGTCGCAGGCCGCCAGCGCGACCGCGGAGCCGTGCTCCTCACGCAGATGACGCGCAAGCTTGGCGGCGGCGGTCGTCTTGCCGGAGCCCTGCAGGCCGGCCATCAGGATCACGGTGGGTGGGCTGGAGGCGAAGCGCAGCTTGCGCTCGGGCTGCGCTGACTCGCCGTTGGCCTCGGGCGTGGCCGAGGAGGCCCCCATCAATTCCGCCAGCGCGTCGGCGACGATCTTGATCACCTGCTGGGCGGGGTTGAGCTTGCCGACGACTTCGGCGCCGAGGCAGCGCTGCTTCACATCGGCCGTGAAGCTCCGCACGACCTTGAAGTTGACGTCCGCCTCAAGCAGCGCGAGACGGATCTCGCGCATCGCCGCGTCGATGTCCGCCTCGCTCAGCGTGCCGTGCCGCCGCACGTCGGCAAGCGTGGCCTGCAGCTTCTCGGAGAGCGCCTCGAACATCTAAGCGGTGATCAGTCCTGCTGTGGGCGCTTGCCCGGCGCGGGTAGCTGCGGATCCTTGGGGCCATTGGCGCCCTGCTCCTGGCGATCGAGACGACCGGAGAGCGCCTCGCCGATGCCGCCGAAGGCCTGCGCGAACTCGGAGGGTACGACGAAGATCTTGTTCGCGTTTCCTTCGGCCAGCTGCGGCAGCATCTGCAGGTATTCGTAGCTGAGCAGCGCCTTGTCCGGCTTGCCCTCGTGGATCGCCGTAAAGACGGTGTCGATCGCCTTCGCTTCGCCCTCAGAGCGCAGGATCGCCGCCTGCTTCTCACCTTCGGCCTGCAGCACGGCCGCCTGCTTTTCGCCTTCAGCGGTGAGGATCGCCGCCTGGCGCTCGCCTTCTGCGGTCAGGATCGCAGCGCGACGGTCGCGCTCGGCGCGCATCTGCTTCTCCATCGCCGCCCTGATGTCCTGCGGCGGATCGACGGACTTGATCTCCACGCGGTTGATCCTGATCCCCCACTTGCCGGTCGCCTCGTCCAGCACCGTGCGCAACTCGGCGTTGACGTTCTCGCGCGCCGTCAGCGTCTGCTCCAGCGTCAGGCCGCCGATCACGTTTCGCAGCGTGGTGACGGTGAGCTGCTCGATCGCCTGCAGCGGGCTTGCGACTTCATAGCTGGCCGAGCGCGGGTCGGTGATCGTGAAGTAGAGCACCGTCTCGATCGCGACCACCACGTTGTCGTCGGTGATCACCGGCTGAGGCGAGAAGTTCACCACCTGCTCGCGCAGGTCGACCAGCGGGCGCACGCGTTCGACGAACGGGGTCACGACCGCGAGACCCGGCTCCAGGGTGCGGCTGTAACGCCCAAGGCGCTCGACGACCCCAGCCCTTGCCTGCGGGATGATCCTGATTGCCCTCGACGCGACGAACAGCGCGAAGATCACGACCACCGCGGCGACTATCAATGCGACCATCTCTGACCCGGTTCCTTTCTTTCAGCGCTCGCCTGCTGCGCCTCGCGGGAGCCTCATGGGGCTCCCCTAATGCATCACGAGCGCGGTCGCGCCCCTAATTTCGACGACCTGGACCTGCTCACCGGGATCGATCACCTCGTCATCGTCATAGCTGCGCGCGGTCCACACCTCGCCGCCGATCTTCACGCATCCCACGCCTTCGTGGTTTGCGATCCGCTCCAGTACGACCGCGTCACGGCCGACCAGCGCCGCGGCGCCCGTCCGGACGGCCGGCGGCAGCCGCCTGTGCCGCAGTGCCAGCGGGCGCAGCATCGCAAGGGTCAGCAGCGAGACCAGGGCGAAGACGATCAGGCTGGGCGCAAGCCCCGCGCCCGCGAAGCCCAGCACCGCGCCGATCAACGCGCCGATCGCGAACGGCCCGAGGAAGAAGCCGCCCGTGTGCATCTCTCCTATACCGAAAAGGCAAGCTGCCACAAGGAGGACGATCCCAGCGTCCATGACACCGATTATCGCACCGCGGGATCATTCCGCCGTTATCAGTGCGCGCGCGAACTCCTCGGGGTCGAATGGCCGCAGATCCTCAAGCGACTCGCCCACGCCGATCAGCTTCACCGGCAGCCCCAGATCCCTGGCGATCGCCAGGGCGATCCCACCACGGGCGGTGCCGTCGAGCTTGGTCAAAACGACGCCGCCGATCGGGATCGTCTCGGCGAACATCTTCGCCTGGCGCAGCCCGTTTTGGCCCGTGGTCGCATCGATCGTCAAGAGCGTCTCGTGCGGGGCGCCCTCGATCTGGCGGGTGATCACCCGACCCACCTTGCCGAGCTCGTTCATCAGGTCGGCCTTGTTGTGCAGGCGCCCGGCGGTGTCGATGATCGCCACGTCGAAGCCCTGCGCCGTCGCGGCCGCGACGGTCTCGAAGGCCACGGCGCCTGGGTCCGATCCCTCGGGCCCGGTGATGATCTCGCAGCCGGCGCGCTGCGCCCAGCCCTGCAGCTGCTCGCTGGCGGCGGCCCTGAATGTGTCGGCGGCGCCGAGCAGCACCTTCTTGCCGAGCTCGCGCTGCAGGTGCCAGGCGAGCTTGCCGATCGTCGTGGTCTTGCCGGTGCCATTTACGCCGACCGCCATGATCACGGTCGGGTGGGGCCTAATGTCGATCGTGCCCTCCCCCACCTTCGCGGTGTCTGCCAGCAGCGCAATCAGGCGCTCGGAGAGCTCGGGCCCGGAGCTCAGCCGCCCCTCGCCCGCCTCGCGTTCGAGCTCGGCCACGACCGCCGCAGTGGTGGCCACGCCCACGTCGGCCATGATCAACGCCTCCTCCAGGCGTTCCCAAGTCTGGTCGTCCAGGCTTTGGAAGAGCGTGGCCTGGATCTCGCCAGAGAGCGCCTGCCTGGTCTTCGACAGGCTTGACCGCAGGCGCCGCAGGAAACCGACGCGCTGCTCAGCGTCGGGCTCCGGCGCCTGCGCGCCGTTGCCGGTGATGAAGAGCTCGCTCCACTGCCTTGCCATCGGCGGGCGAGACTACCTCAGGCGGCTCTCGGCACTGCCTGCGGCCAACCGCGGCCTGCACTCAGGCCGCCTCAAGCTTCGGCTGGGCGCTCTGCGCCTCCTGCTCGGCCGGGGGCAGCCGCCGCGAGATCACCTTCGAAACCCCGTCACCGCCCATCGAGACGCCATAGAGCCAGTCGGCGGCCTCCATCGTGCGCTTCTGGTGGGTGATCACAATGAACTGCGCCCGGTCGGCGTAGCGGCGCAGCAGCGCCAGGAAGCGGTCGAGGTTGAGGTCGTCCAGCGCGGCCTCGACCTCGTCCAGGATGTAGAAGGGGCACGGTTGGGCCAGGAAGACTGCGAACAGGAAGGCCAGCGCGGTCATCGACTTCTCGCCACCTGAGAGCAGCGAAAGGCGCTTGGCCGACTTGCCGGCCGGCGTTATCTCTATCTCCACCCCCAGCAGCTGGTCCTGCTCGCCGGCGAGCTCGTCGTCCTGCTCCTGCTCGCCCGCCTCCGCGTCGGCCGCGGACTCCGCCTGCTCGGCATCCTGCGGCTGCTGGCCGCCCAGCACCTGCCTTGGCCCCGGCTCATCGCTGACCAGGCGCAGCCGCCCACTGCCGCCCGGGAAGACCTCCTGGGCCAGCTCCTCGAAGTTGCGGGCGGCGGCGTCGAAGGTCTGCTGGAAGGTCTCCTGGATCTGACGGTCGGTGTCGCGGATCACCGTGCGCAGCTCGCGCAGCGCCGTCTCCAGGTCGCCCCGCCGGGCCTCCAGCTCCTCGACGTGCGCCAGCGCCTCCGCATACTCCTCCTGGGCCAGCGGGTTGACCGGGCCAAGCTGCTCGCGTCGGCGGCGCAGGCGCTTCAGGCGATCCTTTAGGCCCTGCTCCTCCTGCGCCTCCAGCGGCGGCTCTGTCTCGGGCGAGGGCTGCTCGATCTGCAGCCCCTCCGCCACCGCGGCAAGCTCCAGCTCGATCTCTGCTACCGCGTCGCGTAGCCGCTGCGCCGCAACCTCAGCCGCAGTCACAGCCTCGCCTTCGCGCCGCAGCCCTGCCTGAATATCGGCCTCCTCGGCGGCACATGAGCGCAGCTCGGTGGCCATCTGCTCGCCCGCCTGGCTGTCGGCCGCGAGCACCTCCTCCAGCTCCCGCACCCGTGCCGCGATGGCCTCAAGCGCAGTCTCGATCACGACCGCGAGGCGCTCGGCGGCAGGCGTCAGCTCTTCATCGGCGGCAAGCATCGCCTGCAGCGCAAGCGTGCGCCGGGCGCGCTCCTGGCGTTCACGTTCCACGCGCTGGGCCTGCCGGCGCTCTGCCGCAAGCTCCCCCTCGAGCTGGGCCCGACGTACCGCGAGTGGGCCCTCCTGCGGCGAGCTGCGGCGGCGCTCCATCACCCACTTGGCGCGGCGCTCCTCCTCGCGCGCCTCGCCAAGCGCGCGCTCAGCTTCGCGTAGTAGCCGCTCGGTCTGCTCGCGCGCAGCGTCCGCCTCGCGCACACTCTGCAGCATCCGCTCCACGGCGCCCTGCGCCGCGTGCTCTGCCTGCGCCGCCTGCTCGGTTGCGGCGATCAGCGTGTCGCGCTCGTTGCGCATCGCAAGCACCCGCTCGGCGCCGCCCTCGGCAACCTGGCGCACCTCGCGCAGCTGCGCGAACCAGACCCTGCCGGCACGCGTGACCGCTACTCCCGCGAAGGAGTCCGGCAGCTCCTCCAGACTCTGGACAAGCCAGGCGCCGTGCAGCAGACGCCGGGCGAGCGCCACGATCGGGTCGGGACCGCTGAGCGTGTTCGCGAGCGCCCGCGCCCCCGGTGCCGGCGGCTCGCCGGCGAGATTCTCGGCGCCGGGCCTATCGCCGCCAGCTAGCAGCGCGCTGCCGCCGTCGGGGCCGGCGGCGTCGAGCAGCCGCTTAGCGCCCGCCATGTCGTCGACGAGCGCAGCCTCCAGGCGTCCGCCGAGCGCCGCGGCGACTGCGAGCTCGCACCCCTTCTCTACGCCGAGCAGCTCACCGAGCGCCTGCACGGGGGACTCGCCAACAGCACCGGCACGCTTGGCCAGCGGATGGGAGTGGCTGCGCAGGAACTGGTTGGCCGCCGCCAGCTCCGCGCCGATCTGCGCTGAGGCGCGCCGCGTCTCCTGCGCCTCGCGTTCGGCTCCCCTCAGCGCCTCCCGTGCGCTCTCGGCGGCCTCGTCGGCCTCGGCGCGACCCTCGCGCGCCTGCTGTGCCTCCTGCTCCAGCTCGGCGGTGCGTTTGGCGGCCTGCTCGCACTCCACGCCCAACTGCTCGAGCTCGCGCTGCAAGACCTGCTCCTGCTGCTCCAGCAGCTCCGTGAGCGCCTCCTCCAGCGCCTGCAGCCGATCGGCGTCCTCGTGCTGCTCGCGCTCTTGCTCCACGAGCGTCTCCAGGCTCGCAAGCTCGCGACCGGTCTGCTCGATCCGCGCCGCAATCGACTCCCGCGTCCTGTCGACCTGCTCGGCGCGCAACTGCAGCCGCTCCTGCGCAGAGCGGGCGCCATAAACACGCCGCGAGAGTGCATCACGCTGGCTGGCGCGCTCCGCAAGCGCGCGTTCGGCGTCCCCGCGGCGTACGACGACGGCCTCCAGGCGCCCCTGGATCTCCGCCTGGGCCTCCCTGGCGCTGCGCACCTGCGACTCTGCCTCGCCAAGCTCTGCGCGCCGCACGCGCGCCGCCTCGCAGGCCAGGCGCAGACGCGCTTCGAGCATCTGGCGCTCCAGCCGCTCGTGCAGCTCCGCAGCCTCAGCCTGGCGCTTTAGCGGCCGCAGTCGGCTGCGCACCTCGCGCTCGACATCCAGCGCCCTGTCCAGGTTCTCCTCGGTCTTTGTGAGCTTGAGCTGAGCGCGGCGGCGACGGCGACGGTGCTTGCCAAGCCCCGCGGCCTCCTCGATCAGGAGCCGCCGGTCGCGCGGCTTGCTCATCACGATCGACTCCACGCGCCCCTGGGAGATGACCGAGTGGCTCTCCTTGCCAAGGCCGGTGTCAGAGAGCGCCTCCAGCACGTCGGCCAGGCGACAGCGAGCGCCGTTGAGGCGGTATTCGCCCTCGCCGGAGCGGTCCAGGCGACGCACGATCGAGATCTCGCTGAAGGGCACGCTGACCGAGCCATCGGAGTTGTCGAGCACGATCTCCACCTCGGCGGCGCTACGCGCCTGCACGCCCCTGCCGCCGCCGAAGATTACGTCCTGCATCGAGGCGCCCCGCACCGCCAGCGGCGACTGCTCGCCCATCGCCCACAGCACCGCGTCGGTGACGTTTGACTTGCCGGAGCCGTTGGGACCCACGACCACGCTCACTCCCGGCCCGAAGTCCAGGCGGGTGCGGTCGGGGAAGGACTTGAAGCCCTTCAGCGTCAGCGATCGCAGGTGCACGTGCTCAGGTCCTCCTCGTGTTTGTCTTGGGCATGCCCATCATGCCTCCTGCAGCCGCTCGACCGCCTGTCTTGCGGCGTGCTGCTCGGCGATCTTCTTGCTGCGACCGTTGCCGCTGCCGATCGTCTTCCCGTCAACGCAGGCGGCGACCTCGAAGATGCGGTCGTGCGGTGGGCCTGTCTCCTGCGTGACCGCATAGCTGACTACCTCGCCGCGCTGGGCCAGCATCTCCTGCAGCGCCGACTTGAAGTCCACCGGGTGCTCCAGCGCCTGCTCGATCTCGGGCGTGAACGCCTCCACCACTGCCGCGGCGGTGCGCTCGTAGCCGACGTTCAGAAAGCAAGCGCCGATCACGGCCTCGATCACTGAAGCCAGCACCCGCTCTGTGTTGAGCATCGCGGCCGCGCCGTGCGCAAGCTCGGCCGGCGCGGCTGCCTGCAGGCGCCGGGTTACGCCCAACCGCTCGGCGACCGCCCGGCACGACGGTCCCGAGACCGCCTGCGCCCTGATCTTCGTCAGCCTCCCGGCCCCGAAGCGGTCGGCCTCCAGGCGCGGGTAGAGATGCGAAGTCACAGCCAGCGCGAGCACGCTGTCGCCGAGGAACGCGAGGCGGTCGTATGAGGCGCCGCGCCGCTCGCTCCAGGAGGAGTGGGTGAAGACCTGCGTGGCAAGGTCGGCCGGCAGCGCTTCCAGCAGCGCTTCCAGGCTCGCCGGGGCCGGCAGCTCGGTGCCGGTGCCATCCCCTTCGTTCTCTGAGGCGTTCTGCGGGCGGGCGGGAGCTCGATCAGACAGCATGGGCCAGCACGTAGTCGACCGCCTGCCCGACCGTGAGAATCCCGGTCGCGTCCTCATCGGAGATCTTGATCCCATAGTTGTCCTCGAGCTCCTGGACGAGGGTGTAGAGGTCGAGCGAGTCGGCCTCCAGATCCTCCTTGAAGCGCGTGCCTTCCTGAATCTTGCCCGGATCGAGATCCAGCTCGTCGGCGAGATGGTCCCTGATCAGCTCCAGCACCTGGTCCTTGGTCATCGGCTCTGTGGTCATTCGGTCCGCAGGCTAGCGTCCGGCCCGGATGCGGAGCGCTCGAAGGCCGTATCCGGCTCACCGGCCGGCACGCTGCGCAGTGCCCCGGCGGCCTCCAGCGCAGCGTGTGTGCGATCGGCAAGCTGCTCCTGTGCCCCCCGCTCTGCGCGCAGGATCGCCTCGGCGAAGCCGCGGCTGCTGAACTTCCCGTGCGGCACGACCCCGAGGCTGCGCAGCCCGAGCAGATACGCACCGCCCTGGCCCTCCGGGTCGATCTGGTCGCGAAAGGCCCGCAGCGAGGGCAGCAGCAGCGCGCCGCCGAGCTTGCTACGCAGCGAGCCTTCCGCTGCCTGGCGCACCGCGCCGAGCACGGTCGAGGAGACGCCCTCGATCAGCTTCAGCGCGATGTTGCCGGTGAAGCCATCGGTCACGATCACCTCCGCCACCCCGGCCAGCACGTCGCCGCCCTCCACGTTGCCGACGAACTCGAAGGGCGCCCCCGCGCTGCGCGCAAGCAATTCCGCGTGCGCCTCCTGCACCAGCGCGCTGCCGCGCTCGCGCTCGGCGCCGTTTGAGAGCAGGGCCACGCGCGGGCGAGCCACGTCGAAGACGCTGCCCACCAGCGCGGCGCCCATGAACGCGAACTGCACCAGGTGCTCTCGGCGCGCCTCGGCGTTAGCGCCGACGTCAAGCAGCGTCACTGTGTGCCCGGGCACGGGCAGCGGCAGCGCGAGCGCCGGCCGGTGGATGCCCTTGGCGCGCTTGATGTTGAACAGGCCGGCGGCGAGCGCCGCGCCAGTGCCGCCGGCGCAAACGAGCGCGTCGGCGCGGCCTTGGGCCACCGCGCGTGCGGCCTGCACGATCGAGGCATCGGGAGTCGCGCGCGCCGCCCGCGCGGGATCGGCGCTCTTGGCGATCGAGACCGGCGCGTCCACGACCTCTACTCCGGGCCCAGGCGCATCCATCTCGCTTGCGGGCCCGAACAACAACACCTTCGCTCCCCGCGCTGCGGCCAGCGCCGCGCCCGCAGCCACCTCGCCGGGCCCGAGATCAGCGCCGTTGGCATCGACGGCGATCACCGGCTGCCTCGGTGCGCCTGTACCAACCCCGCTCATCGACCTCTCCTCGAACTCACGCCGTCCGCCTCACACGGACGAACGCATCACCCACCGGCTAGTGGTCGTGATCGTGGTCGTGGCCGTGCTCATCCCCCGCAAGGACCTCACGGCCTGCGTAGGTGCCGCAGACCGGGCAGACGCGATGCGGCCGGCGCGGGCTATGGCAGCGCGGGCACTCGTTCACGGTCGGGGTGGAGATGCGGTGCTGGGCACGCCGCGTGGCGGTGCGCGTGTGGGACTGCTTTTTCTTAGGGACGGCCATGGTCGCTGAAGGCTAGCGCAACCGGCGCCTACTCAAGCTTCAGCTCGCGCAGCTTGGCCCAGCGCGGGTCGGGCTCACTCTCGTGGGAGTGCTCGGGCCCCTCCTCATTCAGGTCGGCCGCGCAGACCGCGCAGAGGCCCTTGCAGTCCTCGCGGCAGAGCACCGCCACCGGCACGGCGAGCACGAACGCATCGCGCGCCCAGGAGGCCAGATCGAGGGTGTCCTCTCTCACGTAGGGGCTGTCCAGATCGCCCTCGCCCCCGGGCACATCGACCTCGCGGGCGTCGACGTGCAGCACCGGCCGGGCGTCCTTCAGGCAGCGCATGCACGGTCCGCACAGAGACGCCTCGAAGATCATCCGCAGCGCGTACCCGGGCCCCGCCATCCGCGAGACTTCCAGCTGCACGGGCACCACGGACGGCTCCACCCCGTAGTCCTCCCCGCCGAGCGTCACGCCCTCCATCGGCACGCTCAGCTCCAGGCGCCGGCCCTGACCCGGGCGCAGGTTCAGGCTGGCGAGGTCGAAGAGATGGGTCAGCGGGGGCACAGCCCCAGGCTAGCGACGCTGCAGGCGTTCTCAGCCCGTCGCAGCCAGCTCGCGCTTGAGGATCTTGCCGGTCGAGTTGCGCGGCAGCTGCGCCACGAAGACGACTTCGCGTGGGACCTTGTAGCGGGCGAGATTCTGCTTGACGTAGCCCTGGATCTCCTCCACGGTCAGGCCCGCGCCCTCCCGGGTGACCACGAACGCCTTCAGCCGCTGGCCGAACTCCTCGTCGGGCACGCCGATTACCGCCGCCTCCTCGATCCCGGGATGGTCGGAGAGCAGGTCCTCGACCTCGCGCGGGAAGACGTTCTCGCCACCGGAGACGATCATCTCGTCATCGCGGCCCTCGACGAACAGGCGGCCCTGCGGATCCAGGCGCCCGACGTCGCCGGTGCTCATCAGCCCGGAGACGATCTCCTTGTTGCCGCCGCCGGTGTAGCCGTCGAAGACCATCTCGTTGGCCACGAAGATGCGACCGGTCTGACCATGCGGCACCTCGCGTCCGCTCTCGTCCAGCAGCTTGACGACGGTCCCCAATGGCGGCGTGCCCGCCGTGCCGGGGGCGGCGCGCAGTTCGGCCGGCGTGGCGATCGTCGCCCAGGCCACCTCGGTGGAGCCGTAGAGGTTGTAGAGCACGTCGCCGAAAGCGTCCATCGCCCTGATCGCAAGCTCTCCCGGCAGCGCCGATCCACTGGCGGCGATCACACGCAGGCAGCTGACGTCGTAGCGGGCGATCGTCTCGGGCGGCAGCTCCAGCATCCGCTGCAGCATCACCGGCACCACGGCGAGCGCGCTGGCGCCGTGCTCTGCGACCGCGCGCAATGTCTCCTCCGGGTCGAATTTGCGCCGCAGCACGAGCGTGGAGGCCAGCGGCAGGGCGAGCGTGAAGTGCGCAAAGCCCCAGGAGTGGAACATCGGCGCCGCGATCATCGTCGTCTGCCGCGCCTTCAGCGGGATCTTCGAGAACAGCGCCGCGGCAGGCTCCAGCGAGTCGGGCTGTTTCCTTGCCGCGCCCTTCGGCGCGCCGGTCGTGCCGGAGGTGAGGATCACCACACGGCCCTTCTCAGTGGGCGGCGTAAGGTCGGCATCGGCGGAGGCGGCGATCCTCTGCTCCAGCGTCGGGTCCTGCGGGCTCTCGCCGGGGTCGCACCAGCCCACGAAGCGGGTGCGACCTTCTCCACCCTCGCGCACCAGGTCGGCGAACTCGTGGTCGTAGATCAGCGCCTTGGGGTCCTCGCGGCGCATCACGTCCGCGATCTGCGGCCCGGCGAAGGCAGTGTTCAGGTATAGGCCGTCCACGCCCAGCTTCGAGCAGGCGATCGTCGCCTCGATGAAGCCGCGGTGGTTGCGGCACATGATCGCGATCGAGTCGCCTTCGCGGATGCCCTCGGCGGCCAGGCCGCGGGCGAGCGCGTTGCTGCGCAGATGGACCTGCTCGAAGGTGAGCGTCCCGCGCTCGTCCACGATCGCAAGCCGCTTCGGGTAGCGCGCCGCAGAGCCGGTGTATGCGGCCGCGGGCGTAGGGCCCCACTGGCGCAGGGCACGCACCGCCCGTACCGCCCGATCGGGGCGAGTGGGGGCAATCATTCCCGTGCCTAGGAGGACCCTTGTTACCTCGAGCCGATGCCTCACCTGCGAGCTCACGGGCGTGACCCTACCCGATAGTGAGCGCAATCGGGATCAGCACAGCTAGCCGAGTCGGAAGCGATCGCCCTAGGAAACTTCGGCGGGCTCGTCCTTGCCGGCAAGCCGCTCGCGGCCGCGCTGCACTGCGGCGATGAACTTCGAGAGGTTGACCTCCAGCGTGCCGAGGATCTCATCGGCGTAGTCCTCGGCGCCCAGGCGAATCTCGCGCTCGCGCGAGCGGGCCTCCTCGACGATGTCCTCCGCGGCGCGTTCGGCCTGCTTGGTGACCTCCTCCTCGCCCAGCAGCCGCTCCTGGCGCTCGCGCGCCTCGGTCAGGATCCGCTCGGCCTCGCGCTTGGCCTCAGCGAGCATCTCCTGGCGCTCCTTGACGATCCAGCGCGCCTGCTTGATCTCCTCGGGGATCGTCGCGCGCATCTGGTCGAGGATGTCGTAGATCTCCTCCTT
>DASYNI010000015.1:0-1971 GCA_036008645.1 Solirubrobacteraceae bacterium | reverse complement strand
GCCCGGCCGCGGCGGCGTAGGGCACGAGCGATGCCCAGCGGGTCTCGAGGTAAAGCCGCTCCGGGGCAACATAGTCGGGGATCAGGTTGCGCAGCAGCGACACGGTCGCTGGACCGTCAGCGCCTTGGCACGGGCAACGGTGTAGTCGCGGGCTGGCGACCCGCACATCGCCATAAAGGGTGAGGAAGACGACGGGATAACTGCCCTTGCTTTGTCGGCGGGCGCCACACGCCTCGCAACAGCGATGCCGCTCTGCCCATGACGCGACCTGAGCGTCGACGACCCGCTGCTGTACGGCGGCCATCAACGCCTTGCCCTCGGCGATCGACAGACCAAGATCCTCCGGCCGCTCCGTCTGCTTCTCGAATACCGCAACTTGCGCGGCGACGGCATTGCCGTCTTCGGCGGTGAGCTGAAGAAGGACCTTCACGCGCATGGCAAATCTCCGCGGCTGATCATCGGCAAGCGAGCTTTCCAGAAGCGCCGGAGTGGAAAGCTGAGGCCCGTTCGGCATCCCAGGTCCCCTCGACTCTGGCCCATATCCGGTTCCAGCCGCTTCTGGTTTGCACCCCGAATATTCGAGAGCAAACTGGATTATGGTCTCCATTACGCGTGCCGCGACCGCCGTCGCCGCCGTCCTCGTCCGCGAGGGGGTCGACTACGCCCAAAGCAAGGAAGTGTTCAAAGCCGCTCGGCAGCGCGCCGGCCTGCATGCTCCGGCCGAACGGCGCGGCGGCGTCGACCGGCTGAGCGTTGAGGAGGAATTGCGCTTCCTCGATCAGGCCTACGCCCAAAATGGGCGGACCGGCGTGATGCTGCAGACCCTGCTGGAGACCGGCGCTCGTGCCTCCGAACTGGTGCAGCTCAGGGTAGAGGATGTCAGTCTCGCCGAGCGCGTGGTCGCGATCCGCCACGGTAAGGGCGGCAAGCGTCGAGAGGTGCCGGTGCGGCGCGAGCTGGCCCAGCTGCTGCGGCTGCACATCGGCACGCGGCGGGCGGGACCGCTGTTTGCCAGCCGTCAGCAGGGCTCTGGGCCAACGCCGCATGTGCTGACCCGCCAGCGCGTCGGCCAGGTCGTCCGAGATGTGGCTCGCGCCGCGGGGATCACCAAACGCGTCTATCCGCATCTGCTGCGTCACACAGTGGCGACCCGGCTGCTGGCGTTCGGTATGGACATTACCGATCTGCAGCGCTTCCTCGGCCACGAGAGTATTGCCACCACCCGCCTCTACGCGGAGACGACAGCCGCCACGCTGCAGCGCCGGTTCGATCAGCTAACCGACCCGGCCGCTCACGCGCTGGTCTCCGGGATCCGGCAACGGCAAGGCGATGAAGCGGCCCTGCTGGCTGCTGATCTGCTGGCGCAGCGCCGGGCAGAGCGCGTCAGTACTGCTGGTGCATAAGGTCGTGGTGCTCGCCACACCGAAGGCGCTCGTTCACCCTGCGCCGTGAAAAGGGCCGCCCTTGAGCGCGCTCGCGCGCCTGGCTGTGCTCGACGGCCTGCTCCAGCCGCCATCTCGTCTCCTCGTTGTCGCGGACTTCCGGCCGGCGCTCGAGCGCAACCTCGCCGATGATTTCGGCCATGGTACTGAGATCCTCGAGAGCTTCTAGCGACAGCATGTCGTCGCGGCGCCTCATGAAATCGGCTGGCCCACCGCAATCCTCGGGCGGGCAGGCGCCCGAGCCGCCGGAGCAAGCGGGATAGGCCTTGCCGGCTTCCGGCTCCCGCCGATCCTCGATGCGAATTTCGTGGCGCCAGGGGATGTTCAGGTCATATTCGTAGACAAATCGTGCGCCCGTGCGGAACCGCAGCGCCGCCAGCGTGACGTCGGGCGACGCCGCTGACAGCTCCCACGAGCCATAGCGCGCGGCGCGCAGACGGAATTGGTAGAGGTGGAGGCCCTCCCACCCCATCGCGACCTGGATTACGCCGTGCAACTCACGGAGCGTAAGGTTGATGGGGACCAGAAC
>DASYNI010000014.1:0-96128 GCA_036008645.1 Solirubrobacteraceae bacterium | reverse complement strand
CGCCTCGGTCAGGATCCGCTCGGCCTCGCGCTTGGCCTCAGCGAGCATCTCCTGGCGCTCCTTGACGATCCAGCGCGCCTGCTTGATCTCCTCGGGGATCGTCGCGCGCATCTGGTCGAGGATGTCGTAGATCTCCTCCTTATCCACGCGCACCTGGTCGGTGAGCGGGACAGGCTTTGCGTTGTGAACCAGGTCGTCGAGCTTGTCGATCAGGACGAGAACGTCCATGCTGAGGTCACCTCCAGGGTGACGATGATCCTATCGAGGTCAGTCGTTGCAATCCGCATCTGCGGGCCTGCACGGTGCATGTTCGTCAGCGCTGGCACTCTTCCTGCAACCGAACCGCAACCTCTGCGGGCACCAGATCGTCGATCTTGCCGCCGAAGGTCGCAAGCTCCTTCACGCCGCTTGATGAGAGGAAACTGTACTCCGAGGAGGCCATCAGGTAGACCGACTCGACCTCCGGGGCCTGCCTGCGGTTGAGCTGGTGCATCTCAAGCTCATACTCGAAGTCGGAGATCGCGCGCAGGCCCTTGACGATCGCCCCGGCGCCGACGCTCTTTGCGAAGTCCACGACCAGCGTTGTGAACGGCTCCACGCGCACGCCGGGCAGACCCGCGGTCGCACGTTCGATGAAGCCGACGCGTTCCTCGGTTGAGAAGAGCGTGCCGCTCTTGCGCACCGAGCGGTTGACGACCGCGATGATCACTTCGTCGAAGAGGTCGGCGGTGCGCCGGATCACGTCCAGGTGGCCGTTGGTGACCGGATCGTAGGACCCGGGACAGACCGCTATCGACTTATCGACGCTCATCGCTGAAGTGGATTGTTATCGAAGTGTCTCCGTATCGGCGTTGCCGGCGCACCGGAAGCCCGATCGCAAGCGGCGCACGATGGTCGGCCTCAACCACCACGGTGCCTCCCGGCGAGAGCAGTCTCGGCAGATCCTGGGCGAGCCTTGGCCCCAGCGCCTGCGCCTGCGCGTATGGTGGATCGAGGAAGACCAAATCGTATGTCTCGCGGCGTGCAAGGGCGTCGGCCAGCGCGGCTAGGGCGTCGCGCGAGCGCACCTGCACCTGCGCACCTCCTTCCTCCTGCAACCCGAGCGCTGCGAGGTTGTCGTTCAGCGCCGCGAGCGCGTCGCGGTCGCGCTCGACGAACACCACCGCGGCGGCGCCCCGGGAGAGCGCCTCGATACCCAGCGCACCGGTGCCCGCGAACAGATCGAGCACGTTGACGCCTTCGACCGGGCCGAGCATCGAGAAGAGCGCCTCCCTCACGCGGTCTGCGGTGGGGCGGGTGCCCGAGCCGCGCGGTGCCATCAGGCGGCGGCCGCCGAAGCGGCCGGCGATCACCCTCATGCCGGGATGGCCCTGAGCGCATGCCTCAACAGCGCGTGCTCGGGCGCATCCAGGTCGGGGTCCGCGTCCAGCAGCCTGCCCGCCCACGCATGGGCGGCCTCGAGCAGCGGCGTGTCCTGCGGCAGGCGGGCGATCCTGCCCTCGCGCTGGCCGCTCTGGCGCACGCCCTGGCCGGCATCCTCCAGATCGCCCGCGCCGCGCAGATGCAGATCGATCTCGGCCAGGGCGAAGCCGTCGTCGTGGCGCGCGAGCGCCTGCAGCCGGCGGGAGGTCTTGGTGCCGAACAGCAGGCACAGCGAGGCGTGGCCGCCGCGACCGACCCGACCGCGCAGCTGGTGCAGTTGGGAGATGCCGTAGCGGTCGGCGTCCTCGATCAGCATCACGGTCGCGTTGGGCACGTCGATCCCGACCTCGATCACCGTCGTTGCGATCAGAACGTCGGTCTCACCGCCAGCGAACGCAGCCATCGTGGCCTGCTTTTGCTGCGGGCGCATCTGGCCGTGTAGCAGGCCTAGCCGAAAGCCGGAGAGCTCGCCGGAGGACAGGCGCTCGTACTCGGCGGTGGCGGCGCGCGCGTCGAGCTGTTCGGACTCGGAGACCAGAGCGCAGACCACGAACGCCTGGCGACCGGCCCGCAGCTCTTCGCGGATGCGCTCGTAGGCGCGCTCGCGCTCGGCGGAGCTGCTGGCCACGTGCGTGGCGATCGGCTTGCGCCCTGCCGGCAGCTGCGTCAGGCGCGTGGCGTCCAGGTCGCCGTACTGGGCAAGCCACAGCGTGCGCGGAATCGGCGTAGCGGTCATGTGCAGCACGTGCGGCGCCGGATCCCGCGCGCCCAGCGCAGTCCGCTGAGCGACCCCGAAGCGGTGCTGCTCGTCCACGACTACGACGGCCAGGCGTGCAAATTGGACGTCGCTCTCGATCAGCGCGTGGGTGCCGACGAGCAGCTGCAGCTGGCCGGAGGCGAGCTTGCCAAGGGCATCCCGGCGCCTGGCCGCCGGCGTTGAGCCCGTCAGCAGCGCCGAGCCGATCAAGCCTTCGGGAGCCAGCGCCTGCAAAGTCGCGAAGTGCTGTTCTGCAAGCGTCTCCGTGGGCGCCATCAGCGCCGCCTGCATCCCGTGCTCGACGGCCCGCAGCATCGCGTAGAGCGCGACCACCGTCTTGCCGGAGCCGACCTCCCCCATCAGCAGCCGCTGCATCGGCTGCGCGCGGGCAAGGTCCTCGTCGATCTGCCGCATCGCGGTCTCCTGGTCGGCCGTCGGCGCAAATGGCAGGCTCTCTGTCAGCCAGCGCTGCGTCAGATCGCGCGGCCCCGAAAGCGGCGGCGACTTGGCCCCGCTGTGCAGCGCGCGGCGGCGGCGCAGGGCGATCTGGGAGAGCAGCAGCTCCTCGAACGCCAGCCGCCTGCGGCCGGCCTCCTGCTGCTGCGCGTCGCTTGGGAAGTGCATCGCGCTGAGCGCCGCGGCGCGGTCGGGCAGGCCCTGCGCGGCCCGCAGGCGACCGGGCAGGGGCTCCGGTATCTCCTCGATCGCTGCGCGGTGGCGCTGCACCAGCGTGAGCATCTGCGTGGAGGAGACGCCTTCAGTGACCGGATAGTGCGCGACGGTGTCCTGCCCCTCGCCGGCCACGGGCTCCGACTCGGGCGCGAGCGCATGGTGGGAGACCGCGAACCCGCGGCGGGGGCGCAGAGCGCCGTGCAGGAGCAGCTTCGTGCCCTCGCCGTAGCGGTCCACCAGCCAGGGCTGGTTGAAGAAGGTGGCGGAGATCGACCCGCTGTGGTCGCGTACCTGAGCCTCCACCAGCGTGAGGCTCCTGCCGCCCCGGCGCCGGAGCGTGCGGCGCTTGATCGAGCTGACCTGCACCGCGATCGTGGCCTGCTCGCCCACCTTCAGCATCTGGATGCTGCGGCTGGCGCGCAGCTCGCGCGGCAGATGCTCGATCAGCTCGCCGACGGTGGCGATCCCGAGGCTCTGCAGCGCGCCGGCGAGCTTGGGGGCGCTGCGCTGCAGCGGGCTGGCCAGCGCCGATGGCCGCGGCCAGCGCACCGGCGCGGCGAGCATCTGCTCGCGGGAGAGCGGGGTGCGCGTGCCCAGGCTGCACGGCGGCGCATCGGCCAGGGCAGCCTCAGAGGGTCGTTGGGCGGTGACTGCGCCTCGCACAGCAACCCATGATGATGCGCACTGCGGTCGCTTCAGGGATCGACGCTCTCACTCCGCTGAGAGCAGCCACCAATAGGCGGGCTGGCCGCCCTCGCGCAGCTCCAGCTCCGCCTCGATGCTGCCGTCGATCATCGCCTCGACCTCGCTGGCGCGAAGCGGCGCGCCCTTGCCGAACAGCACGCTGATCAGCTCGGCCTCCTGCGCCAGATGCTCAACCACCGCCAGCAAAGTCGCCTGCGGCTCGCCCCATGCAACCACCTCCCCGTCCAGAAACCCGACGGCTTGGCCGCGCTGAAAGCGACCCTGGGCGTCGTCGCGCGCGGCCGGCGCGACCGCGCCGATGCGCACGCGCTCGATCGCGGCGTCCATCGCCTGCGCGTTCTCGTTGACGCCACGTTCGGGCATCAGCGCCACCGCCGCCGCCAGCGCAGCCTGCTGACTCAGCGCCCGCACCACCAGCACCTGCTTGTCGGAGAGCTCGGCGGCGCGCTCGGCGGCCATCACGACGTTGCGGCTGCCGGGCAGCACGACGACCTCCTCGGCCTCGATCTCGTGGATGCCGGCAAGCAGCTCGTAGGTGGATGGGTTGAGCGTGGGGCCGCCGTCGATCACATGCGCGCCGAGCTCGGCGAAGAGCTGCGTGAGCCCCGCGCCTGCGGTCACCGCGAGCGCGCCGCAACGCATCCGCGTCGAGCCGGCCGCCGCGGGCGCAGTAGCGCCGTTGCCGTTCCCGACGAAGGTGGGCAGCGGCATCTGCTGCTCGGTGTGCTCCTGCCCGGCAAGCCGCTCGTCGCGCTCAGCCACCTGTATGCGCATGTCCGCCACGTCGAAGTGCGAAACCTCGCCCGCATCGTCAAAGACGGCCGCCGCCAACTCGGGCTCGTCGGTGTGCACGTGCACCTTCAGCGTGGCGGAGTCACCTACCACGAGCACCGAGTCGCCGATCGCCTCCAGCGGTGCGATGAACGCCGCCGGGCGCAGGTCGACGCCGGTGACGGCGAAGTTCGTGCAGTAGCGGTAGGTGCCGGAGATGTGCTGGGGATGGCTGATGCGCGCCGGGGCGTGGTGCTCGAGCTCCGGCGGCTCCTGCCCGCGCAGTGCCGCGACCACGCCGGCGAAGATGACGGTCAGGCCATAGCCGCCCGCATCCACTACGCCCGCCTCGCGCAGTGCCGCGAGCAGCTCTGGGCCGCGCTTGACGGCCTCCTCGCCGGCGACCACCCCGCGCGCCAGCGTGTCCGCGATCACCTTGTCCTGGGCTTCAGCAGAGGTCTGCGGCCCAAGGCGCGGGCTAGCGGTCGCATGCGCGACGTCGCTTGCGATCATCCGCGCCATCTCGCGCGCGACGGTGAGGATCGTTCCCTCAGCCGGCTCACGCACCGATGAATAGGCCTTGTCGGAGGCGTTTGCGATCGCGGCACCGATCAGGGTGGCGTCGACCAGCTCCCCGGGCCGCGAGACCAGCTCCTCCGCCGCGCCGCGGATCAGCTGGGACAGGATCACGCCGGAGTTGCCGCGGGCGCCAAGCAGCGCCGCCCTTGCGACCGACTCGACGATCTCCGCCCGCCCGATCTCGTCGATCGCCTTCTCGCCGTGAATCTCCTGCAGCCGGTCTAGCTCGGCCAGCACGGCGCGCAGCGTGAGCGCCATGTTGTCGCCGGTGTCCCCGTCGGCGACAGGGAAGACGTTGAGGTCGTTGACCTCCTGCCGGCGCGACTCCAGATGCGCAAGGCCCCCGGCCACCGCGGCGCGGAAGCGAGCGAGGTCGCTGTCGCTCACGGCGTGGCCGTCAGAGCGCCTTGACGACCTTGCCGGCCTTCAGGCAGCGTGTGCAGACGTATACGCGTTTCGGCGCCTTCTCGACGAGGATCCTGACCTTCTGCAGGTTGGGCTCAAAGCGCCGCTTGGTGGCGACCATCGAGTGGCTTCTGCTCTGACCGAACGCGGGCCGCTTGCCGCAGCTGTGACATACCTTTGCCATAGTCGCGAGAGTCTAGCCGAGGGCGGGCGTCTGCGCGGTGAGCTCACGCCGCAACGCCGCCATCCGCAACGTCGCCTGCGCAGCATGTGCGCCCTGGTCGCGCTTGCTGCCGCCGGTGCGCGCCAGCGCCTGGTCCATGTTCTCGCAGGTCAGCACCCCGAAGGCGCAGGGCACTTGCGTGCGCAAAGAGACCTCTTGGATGCCGCGCGCCGCCTCCGCGCAGACGTAGTCGTAGTGGCTGGTCTCGCCGCGGATCACCGCGCCCAGGCAGGCGACCCCGCCGAAGCGGCCGCTGGCGGCGGCGTAGGAGGCGGCCAGCGGCAGCTCGAAGGCGCCCGGCACCTCGAAGATCTCAAACGTCGCATCCTCCTGCTCGTATGCGGCGCTGGCGCCCGCGATTAGCCGCTGCGCAAGCTGCTCGTAGAAGCCGCCAACGACGATCGCGAAATGGCCGCCGCCCTGGCCGCTCACGAATGCTCGCGCCCCTGCTCGTCCCGGGGCTCCGGCGCGGCCCCGCGCTCCTGCTCCTCCCGGCGCTCGATCTCCCTGGCGCGCTCAGTGTGCAGCAGCTCGGCGTCGAGGTTGAGGCCCTGGTGGTGGAGGGTGTGCCCCATCCGCTGCGCCTTGGTGCGCAGATAGTCGGCGTTGTGCTCGTTGGGCGCGTGCTCGATCGGGATCTGAGAGGTGACCGACAGCCCGTACCCCTCCAGGCCCTTGATCTTCTTCGGGTTGTTGGTGAGGATCCGGATCGAACTCAGGCCGAGGTCGGAGAGGATCTGCGCGCCGATGCCGTAGTCGCGCAAGTCGGCTGGCAGGCCCAGGCGCTCGTTGGCTTCCACGGTATCCAGGCCGTCCTCCTGCAAGCGGTAGGCCCGCAGCTTGTTCAGCAGGCCGATGCCCCTGCCCTCCTGAGAGAGGTAGAGCAGCACGCCTTGCCCCTCCTGCTCAATCATCGACAGCGCGGAGGCCAGCTGCTCGCCGCAGTCGCAGCGCAGCGAATGAAAGACGTCGCCGGTCAGGCACTCGGAGTGCACCCTCACGAGCACGTCCTGGCGGCCTGCGACATCGCCCTTGACTAGCGCGACGTGGTGCTTGTCGTCCACCAGGGAGCGGTAGCCGATCGCTTCGAACTCGCCGAAGGTCGTGGGCAGGCGCGTGGAGACCACGCGCTCGACCAGGCGGTCGTTGCGACGGCGGTAGGCGATCAGGTCGGCGATCGTGATCATCTTCAGGCCGTGGGTGGCGCAGTAGCCTTCCAGGTCGCCGACGCGCGCCATCGAGCCGTCCTCGTTCATCACCTCGCAGATCACGCCGGCGGGGATCAGGCCCGCCAGCCGCGCCAGGTCGACGCTGGCCTCGGTGTGGCCTGTGCGCTCCAGCACGCCTCCCGCCTTCGCCTTCAAAGGGTTCACATGCCCGGGCTGGACGAGGTCCGCCGGCCGGGTCTTGGGGTCGATCGCGACCTGCATCGTGTGGGCACGGTCATGTGCGGATACGCCGGTGGTGACGCCGTGCCGTGCCTCGATCGTGACCGTAAACGGCGTCTGCAGCGCGGACTCGTTCTTGGCGGTCATCAACTCCAGGTCGAGCTCCTCGCAGCGCTGCGGGCTGAGCGCCAGGCAGATCCAGCCGCGCGCCTCCTTTGCCATGAAGTTGATCGCCTCCGGCGTGACGAACTGGGCCGCCATCACCAGGTCGCCCTCGTTCTCGCGGTCCTCGTCGTCGCAGACGACGACCATCTTGCCCTGCCTGATCTCCTCGATCGCCTCCTCCACGGTGGAGAAAGGGCTCTCGGCGGCCTGGCCGGCGGTCCTGGAACCGGTCTGCGGGTCGGGCGTAACGCTCATCAGACTTTAAGAGTAGAGGCCAGCAGCCGCTCAACGTGCTTTGCGAGCACGTCGACCTCGACGTTGACGCAGTCGCCCGGCTGCGCAGCGCCGAGCGTGGTGCGCACAAGCGTCTCCGGAATCAGCGATACCGAGAGGCTGCTGTCCTCCAGCGCGCTGATCGTCAGGCTCACGCCATCCAGCGCGATCGAGCCCTTCAGCACCGCGTGGCGAGCCAGATCCTCCGGCAGGGCGAGCGTGATCACGCGCGAGAAGCCGTCCTGCTGCACGCTGCGCACAGTGGCGACGCCGTCGACGTGGCCCTGGACGATGTGGCCACCGAGCCGATCCCCCATGCGCAGCGGCAGCTCCAGGTTCACGCGCGATCCGGCGCAAAGCGCGCCCAGCGATGTGCGCCGCAGCGTCTCGGCGATCGCCTGGGCGCTGAAATCTGCCCGCCCGACGGCTGTAGCGGTCAGGCAGACGCCGTTGACCGCGATCGAATCGCCGATCGAGAGCTCGGCGGCAAGCGGTGTCTGGATCTGCAACTCGGCGCCCCGCGTCTCGCGCACGCACGCGACCACCTCACCGAGGTCGGCGATCAGGCCCGTGAACATCTGTGTCTGCGCCGGCTGCGGGACGGGAGCATTGCTGCTCACCACTCTCGCAGGCGAGCGGAGATCATGAGGTCCTCACCCACGCGCTCGCATTCCAGCGTGAGCGCATGCATCGCGTCGGAGATCTTCTCCACGCCCTCCCCCTCCAGCGGGTCGCGGGCGGTGCGGCCGCCAAGCAGAAGCGGCGCCAGGAAGAGCTTGATTTCATCGATCTCACCCGCATCCAGGAAGGCGCCCGCCAAGTGCGGCCCGCCCTCCAGCAGGGCCGAGGTGATGCCCATCGCGCCCAGCTGATCGAGCGCGTTTCGGATCCGCGCCGGCTCGTTCTCGCCGGCGGCGACCACCACATGGGCGCCGGCAGCCTCAAGCGCCTCGGTGTCAGCCCGCGAGGCAGCCCTTGAGACCACAACCGTAAGCGGAATCCCGGGCGCCTCTGCGATCAGGCGCGAGTCGATCGGCATCCGCGCCAACGAGTCGAAGACCACCCGCTGAGGCTGGCGCTCCGGCGAGGCCTTCGCACCCTGCGGGCGTGCCGTCAGCTGCGGATCGTCCGCCAGCACGGTGCCGATGCCGACGATCACCGCGTCAAGTGCCAGGCGCCAAGCATGCGCGCGCTCGCGGCTCTCCGGGCCGCTGATCCACTGCGAGTCGCCCGCCCGCGTTGCGACCTTGCCGTCGAGCGTCATCGCCGACTTGAACAGCACCCACGGCCGCCCGGCGCGGGCATGCTTGCGAAAAGGCTGGTTGAGCAGGCGGGCGCTGCTGGCCATCTCACCGTCTGCGAGCACCACCTCCACCCCCTCGTCACGCAGGATCCCAAGGCCGCGGCCGGAGGCCTTCTCTGTCGGATCGTCGCAGGCCACCACCACGCGCCTTATGCCCGCGGCCAGGATCGCCTCGGTGCACGGCGGCGTGTGGCCGGTATGACAGCAAGGCTCCAGCGAGACGTAGAGCGTGGCATCCGAAAGATCGCTGCCCCGGCAAGCCATAATCGCTTGGACCTCTGCGTGTGCGCCTCCGAGCTGCTCGTGCCAGCCCTCTCCGATCACGCGCTCGCCCTGTGCGATCACGGCTCCGACCATCGGGTTGGGCGCGACCGTGCCGCGCCCACGCGCGGCGATCTCGATCGCATGCGCGAGATGGCCCAAGTCGGTATCGGTAGTCGAGGTCATGCCTCCTAACCAAGGATACCGGCGGCCACGGAGCGTGGCGTAAACGTTTTGGCATCGAGCCTGCGCCAATGCAGCGGCTCCCTCAGCCGTTGATTGCGCCCGCAGCAGACACGATGTCGTGGTAGGCCTGGGCGGGATCACCGCTGCCGAAGATCGCCGATCCGGCCACGAACAGGCTCGCGCCCGCCTGCCTGCACACCGGCGCAGTGGCAGGGTCGATGCCACCATCGACCTCGATCGCGACCTGCTCGGGAAGCAGCGCGCGCAGGCGCATCAGCTTGGCCGGCGAGCGCTCTATGAACGGCTGACCGCCCCAGCCGGGATTTACGGTCATGCAGAGAGCCAGATCGAGAATCTCGGCGACCTCGGAGAGCGCCTGCGGGGGCGTTGCGGGGTTGATCGCCACGCCGGCGCCAACGCCGTGCTCGCGTACCCGTTCGACGGCATAGGAGAGGTGCGGCGTGGCCTCAGCGTGGACGGTGATCGAGCCGGCGCCCGCCTTGGCAAAGTCCACTACGTGGCGCTCCGGCCGCTCGATCATCAGGTGCACGTCGAGCATCGCGCCGACACTCTGCGCCTGCTCGCGCAGCCCGGCGACCACCAGCGGCCCGACCGTGATCGCCGGCACGAAGTGCCCGTCCATCACGTCCACGTGGATCACCCGCGCGCCAGCGTCGAGCACCTCCTGAACCTGCTCTCTAAGGCGCGAGAAGTCGGCAGAGAGGATCGACGGGGCGACCCGCACCTCGTGCATCGGACCACCGCCGCTCATGGCCGCATCCTCTCCGAGCGCCCGGACGCCATGGTCTGAGCGCTCAAATTGGCATGAGCATTGAGTCGCCGCAGTTATTGCACTTCATGATCGCAGTGGAGGACATCCGCACGATCGTGGAGTGCTCGCCGCAGTTGGGGCACACCGAGGCCAGCTCGAAGCGATGCAGGCAGTTGACGCAGCGGTAGCGTCCCGGCAGGTTGGTGGGACGAAGCCACGGCTCCGCGCAGTGGGGGCAGGTCGGGCCAAGGTCGATCGCGTTGCCGTTCATCCTCAACGCCGTTTCAGCTTCGCAACGAAGAATCCTGCCGTGCGATCGCGGTCTGGCAGCGTGATGAGGAAATCTCCGCCGCCAGGCCCTGACGCCGCCGGCAGCGCCGACTGCAGCTCAAATTCCGCGTGGGAATTGAGGAAAGCCTCTATCTGTCGCTCGTTCTCGGTGATGGAGATCGTGCATGTAGCGTAGATGAGCGTCCCGCCCGCACGCACCGCTTCGGCAGCCGCGCCAAGGATCTTGCACTGCAGATCCGCGAGCCCGCGGATCTTCTGCTCGCTCGCCCTCCAGCGCAGGTCCGGATGGCCTTGCAGCGTCCCCAGCCCTGAACACGGCGCGTCGACCAAGACCCGGTCAAAGCTCTCCCCTGGCGGGCGCGGGACGCTCGCGTCGGCGATCTGCACCTCGACGTTGCCCGCGCCGAGGCGCTCCACGGTTTCACGCAGCTGCCGCGCGCGGCCGGGGTGGCGCTCGCACGCGAGGATCCGACCCTGGCCGTGCATCAGCGCGGCGATGTGGGTAGTCTTGCCGCCCGGCGCCGCGCAGAGGTCGAGCACGCTCTCCCCGGGCTGCGGGTCGAGCAGGTGCGAGACCAGCATTGCCGCGCGCGACTGGGCGATCACCGCCCCTTCGCGCCAGAGCTCGGAAGCGCGCAGATCCAGCGGCTTTGCGAGCACGATCGCCTCCGGCAGATCGGTGCGCAGCAGCGTGGCGCCTGCGCGTTCCTGCAGCGCCGCGGCAACCCGATCGGTGTCTGCGCGCAGAGTGTTGACCCGCAGCGCGTGCTCGGCCGGCTCGTTGTCCGCCCTCATCAGCGAGCAGGCACGATCGGGGCCAAGCTGCTGCCACCACATCTCCGCCAGCCAGGCAGGATGGGAGTGGGCGACCGCGGCGCCCTGTGGCGTCATCTCGTCAAGTGGCCCGAGCACCTCCTGCCCCTCGCGTGCCGCGCGCCGCAGGACGGCGTTGACCAGGCCATGGCCGCGGCTGCGGGCGCGCTTAGCCAGCTCGACCGCGTCGTCGACGATCGCGTGCTCGGCGGGCGCACCGCTGTAGAGCAGCTCGTAGAGGCCGAGACGCAGCGCGGCCAACACCGCCGGGTCGAGCTTGGCGATGCTTCGCCCGCTGAGACGCTCGATCGCGGGATCGAGTGTGCCGATCCGCTGGATCGCGCCATAGGAGAGACGCATCGCCAGCGCCCGCTCACGTGGCGCTAGACCCTCGGCACAGGAGTGAAGCGCCCTGTCGGCGTAGGCGTCCTGCTCGAAGACGCGCCGCAGCACCCTGTACGTGCAGACGCGCGCCTCAGAAGGCATGCCCGCGCATGTACGCCTTGGCGTCCATCGCTTTCCCGCCCGCGGGCTGAACCTCCAGCAGCTCCAGCGCTTGACCACTGGCAAGGCCGTAAAGCAGGTGCTCGCCATGCACGGAGAGCTCGCCCTGCCGCACCTCTACCTCATCCAACGCGGGCATGGCCCCCGCTCTGTGCACGCCGAGCATCGATCCGTCGGGCAGCGCCAGGCGAGCGCCGATGTGCGGGTGCAGCGCACGCACCACACGCTCCAGCTCGATCGCTGTGCACGCCGGATCCAGCAGCCGATCGGCGGCCTCAATCTTCTCCGCGTAAGTGGCCTGGGTCTCGTCCTGCTCCTGAAAGCTCAGCTGTTGGCCGCCGCCCAAGCGGTCAAGCGCCTGCACGAGTAGCTCGCCGCCAAGCACGCAAAGGCGCTGGGCGAGGCTGCCGTAGTCGTCCTGCGCGCCGATCGGCTCCTGCGCGGCAAAACAGACCGGCCCACTGTCGAGGCCCGCAGTGAGCTGCATGATGCAGACCCCGGTGCGATCGTCGCCGGCCATGATCGCGCGCTCGATCGGCGCCGCGCCGCGCCACCTCGGCAGCAGCGAGGGGTGGACGTTGAGTATCGGGTGGCTGGAGAGCAGCGGCTCCTTGATCAGCGCGCCGAAGGCGCAGACCAGCAGCATGTCAGGACGCAGATTCTCGATCTGAGCCAGCACCTCCGGAGTGTTGACGCTCTCAGGCTGGGCGAGCGGGATGCCAAACGCCTGCGCGCGCTTGGCCAGCGGCGGTGAGGCGAGCTTGCGGCCCCTGCCCTTGGGGCGGTCCGGCCGGCTCACCGCAAGCGCCGGTCGATGCGCGCTTGCAGCCAGGCGCTCCAGCACGCCGGCCGCGAACTCAGAGGTGCCCAAGAAGACGGTGCGCAACGCCGAGCGCCGCCTGCTAGGCGTCGCGCTGGGCGAGCGACTGCCGCAGCTCGCGCATCGCTTGCTTGCGCTGCTCCTTGGAGACGCGGTCGAGGATCAGGACGCCGTCGAGATGGTCGATCTCGTGCTGGATCACGCGCGCTTCCAGGCCCTCAGCCTCGATCTCAATCGGGGCTCCGGTCGGATCCTGCGCGCTCACGCGCAGGCGCACCGGCCGTGTCACATCAACGTGCACGCCGGGGATGCTCAGGCACCCCTCGGCCGCCACGTCGGTCTCCTCGCTGAGCCACTCGATCTGCGGGTTGGCCAGCGCCCTGATCGGCTGCTCGGGATCGGCGCGATAGACCAGCAGCCGGTGCAGGACACCCATCTGGGTAGCGGCCAGGCCGATCCCTAGCGCATCGTCCATCAGGGCGCCCATGCGCTCCGCCTCCTCGGCGAGATGCCGATCGAAGCGCTCGACGGGCAGCGCCTTGGCGCGCAGCACCGGATCTCCGAGCTTGCGCACATGAGCCAGGGCCTCGTCCCGACGCGCCTTGACCTCGGGGTCAAGCTCCTCGGGCTGCTCCTCCTCCTGCTCTGGCTCTGCGACGTCAAGCTCGCTCATCGGGACCAGTTTAGGGGCTTGCCCCCCGGAGGATCCAGTCTCTGCGCTCCCACCAAGCACGCCGATAGGCTGCGTCCAGATGGCGCCCGCAAGCATGATCGCGAGCTTCGACGCCGGTACGATCGCCTCGCTGGCAACGGCCGGCGGCACACTCGTGCTCGCGATCGCGACCTTCTCGGCGACCCGCTCGGCCAACCGCGCCGCACGTGTCTCCGAACAGGCGCTGAAAGTCGGCCTGCGCCCGGTGCTCTTCAACGCCCGCCCGCAGGATCCGCCGCAGAAAGTCGGCTTCGTGGACGACCACTGGCTCGGCTTGCGCGACGGCCTGGCCGCGGTGCAGTGCTTCGGGGAGAAGCTCTACCTCGCGATCCCCCTGCGCAACGTGGGCGCCGGGCTGGCGGTGCTGCACGGCTGGAGCATCTGGAACGAGCGTGCGCTGGGCGCCACCCCGCCACGGCCGCTGAGTGAGTTTCGACTGCTGCAGCGTGACCTCTATGTGCCCGCCGGCGACATCAACTTCTGGCAGGCGGCGATCCGCGACGCAAGCGACCCGCTCTACGCCCCGCTGCGCGAGTCTGCGCGCAGCGGCAAAGGGATCAGCGTCGACATCCTCTACGGCGACCACGAGGGCGGCCAGCACACGATCACCCGCTTCTATCTCACACCTCGCACCCAGGGCGTCAACGCCAGAGCCTCGGCCCCCGAGCAGGAGCCGTGGCTGTGGGTGTGCTCCACGGCGCGCCACTGGAACCTCGACCAGGCCGACCCGCGCCTGCGTCCTGAAGCACTGAATGGCTGAGAAGAGCCCGCTCGCCCGAGTCCTTCTCTCACTGCGGATCGACGTCGACCGAGAAGTTCACATCCGCGAAGCGGCGATCGACCGACGTCTGGCGGACCGCGGCATCGATCGCCGTCACCGCCACCGCTCGCTGAGCTGACTTGATCATCAGCGCTTGACGCTCACGGCCGCGCAGACGAAAGAGTGAGGCGGGACCGAGCAGGCTCAGCTCGCCGCGTTTGCGTACGTTCACAAGCGCGTCCGCGAGTGCTTTTGCCGCCAGCAGCGCCTGCTCGCCGTCGACGGCTGCGCAGATGACCCGCACCAGATGCGAGAATGGCGGGTAGGACAGGGCGCGTCTGCGTTCTAGCTCTCCGGTGAGAAATCCGTCGCTGTCGTGAGCGGCGGCGTATCTCAGACTGCGCGCCTCCGGCGTGATCGTCTGCACGAGCACGTGCCCGTCCGCACCCCGGCCCACGCGGCCCGCAAGCTGAGCCACCAGTGCGAATGTGCGCTCCTCGGCCCTGAAGTCGGGGAAGCGCAATGTGGCATCTGCGTCGAGCACCACGCCGAGGGTGACGTCAGCGAAGTCGTGACCCTTGGCGACCATCTGGGTGCCGATCAGCACGCCGGCCGGCGCCTGCTGGAAGGCCTGCAGCAGCTGCGCGGCGTCGGCCCCGGCAGTATCGGCGTCCAGCCTGAAAACCGGGAAGGAGCCGGTCTGCAGCGTGGCGGCAAGCTCATCCTGCAAGCGCTCTGTGCCGGTGCCGTGACGGGCCAGGGTGCTGGAGCCACACTCGCACAGCGTGGGGATCGGCTCGCGGTGGTCGCAGTGGTGACAGGCGAGCACTGCTTCTGCGCGGTGCATCACCAGGCTCACGTCGCAGTTGGGGCAGCTCCACACCGTCCCGCAGGAGCGGCAGGAGAGGAAGTTGGACCAGCCTCGACGGTTGAGCAGCACAATCGCCTTGCCGCGATCAGCACGAAGCTCCGCAAGCGTCTGCGCGCTACGCGGATGCAGTGCTTCGTGCCTGCCCCGCATGTCCAGCAGCTCCACCTGCGGCAGCGGACGTCCATCGACGCGCCGCGGCAGGGCGATGCGCTTCATGCGCTGCACCGACTCGGGTCGCGGCGTCGCGCTGCCGGCCAAGAGCAGCGCTCCGGCCTGCGCGGCGCGCTGCGCCGCAACCTCGCGTGCGTCGTAGCGAGGATCGCCTTCCTGCTGCTTATAAGAGGCGTCGTGCTCCTCGTCGAGCACGATCAGCCCGAGCTGCTCGATCGGCGCGAAGACCGCCGAGCGCGGCCCGATGCACACGCGTGCCTGGCCGCTTCGCAGCCGCCGCCACTCCTCCCGGCGCTCCGGTGGCGCAAGGCGCGAGTGCAGCACTGCGACCGTGTCGCCGAAGCGCTCCAAGAAGCGCGCGACGATCTGAGGCGTCAGCGCGATCTCGGGGACCATCACGATCACGCCCTCTTGGCGCGCAAGCGCCGCGGCGGCGACGCGCAGGTAGATCTCGGTCTTGCCCGATCCGGTCACGCCGTGCAGCAGATGCGGCTGCGGCCGCGGCTCCTGCATCGCAGCAACCAGCCGGTCCACCGCCTGCTGCTGTTCCTCGGTCAGCGCTGGAGGCGCACCGCGGAGCACCCCGACGGAGCGGTGCGCGGGACGTCGCGCCAGCGCGCGGCCGGCTTTTCCGTTCAGCTGCGCGCGGGTCAGCTCAGGCAGCATCAGGCGCAGCGCACGCGGCACCGTGGAGCAGTACTCGGCCGCGATCCAGTGCGCCAGCGCCACCAACTCGCGCGGCAGACTTGCCTGCAGCGCCCGCACCGGGACAAGCAGCCGCTCCTGCGCCACATCGCTGCGGTCGGCGATCTCCACGACCACGCCGGGCAGCTCGCGCGATCCGAACGGCACCACTAGCAGCGAGCCGACCTCGATGCTGTCACCGAGCTCAGCCGGTAGGCGATAGTCGAACGGGCCGCGCAGGGCACGGGTCGTGTTCAGCGGTTGAACCTGGGCGATCGTCGCGCCCACCGCGTCGCCGTCCGGCGCTAGCGCGGCTGTTGCGAGCGATGCGCTGTCGCCGCCGCGGGCGATCTCAGACGCTCGCGGCCGAGGCCGCAATGCCCGCCGCCTCGCGCAGCTCCTGCGCCTTGTCGGTCCGCTCCCAGGTGAAGTCCGCATCCTCGCGTCCGAAGTGGCCGTAGGCGGCGGTCTTCTGGTAGATCGGCCGGTGCAGGTCGAGCTGCTGGCGGAAGGCGCCGGGGCGCAGATCGAAATGCGCGTCCACGAGCGCGACGATCTGCGAGCGCGGGATCCGCTCGGTGCCGAAGGTCTCGACCATTACGGAGACCGGGCGCGCGACGCCGATCGCGTAGGCGACCTGGACCTCGGCGCGCTCTGCCAGACCGGCGGCGACGATGTTCTTGGCCACCCAGCGCGCCGCATATGCCGCGGAGCGATCGACCTTGGAGGGGTCCTTGCCCGAGAAGGCGCCGCCGCCGTGGCGGGCCATGCCGCCGTAGGTGTCGACGATGATCTTGCGGCCGGTCAGCCCGCAGTCGCCCATCGGCCCGCCGATCACGAAGCGGCCGGTCGGGTTGACCAGGAAGTTGCGTAGCAGCTGCTTCTCGTCGTAAAGCGCCGCAGGCAGCACTGGCCTGACCACCTGCTCGAACAGGTCGGGCTTGATCAGCGTCTCGGCGTCGATCCCGTCGGCGTGTTGGGTAGAGATCAGCACCTTCTCGATCGCCACCGGCTTGCCGTCGCGGTAGCGAACGGTCACCTGGGTCTTGCCGTCCGGGCGCAGGTATGGCAACACCTCCGCCTTGCGCACCTCAGCCAGCCGCTTTGCCAGCCGGTGGGCAAGCGCGATCGGCAGCGGCATCAGCTCGTCCGTCTCGTTGGAGGCGTAGCCAAACATCATTCCCTGATCGCCCGCGCCGGCGAGGTCGAGCTCGTCATGGCCGGAAGGGCCGCGGCGGGTCTCATACGCGGCGTCGACGCCCTGCGCTATGTCCGGCGACTGCTTGTCGATCGTGTTCATCACCGCGCAGGTCTCGTAGTCGAAGCCGTAGCTTGCGTCGGTGTAGCCGATGTCGCGAATCGTTTTGCGCGCGATGTCCTGGATGTCGACGTAGGTGTCGGTCGATATCTCGCCGGAGACGACGACGAGGCCTGTGTTCACCAGCGTCTCGCAGGCCACGCGCCCATAAGGATCCTCCGCGAGCACGGCGTCGAGCACGCCGTCGGAGATCTGGTCGGCGATCTTGTCCGGGTGACCCTCGGTCACCGACTCGGATGTGAAGAGAAACTCGCTGTCGTACTGGTCGCTCATGGCCGTCGATTGCACTCCATACTCGCTTTCGGGGTCCGCGGAGTCTATCCGGGGCACTGGATCATCCCGGCAACGCGCCCTGCGCAGCCGGCCCTCGGCTGCGGCGAGAGCCCCGCTCCACGTAGTCCACCACCAGCGGCACCCCGTCCATGCCGAAGCGGGCACGCAGCCGATTCTCCACGAAATAGGCGTAGTCGCGCGTCAGGCGCGCCCGCGAGTTGACCTGGATCGCAAAGCGCGGCGGACGCCTGTCGATCTGCGTCATGTAGATCAGCTTCAGGCGATGCCCGGAGGCGCTGCGCTTCATTCCGATCGGCGGCTGGCGCGCCTGAACCGTCTCGGCCAGGAAGCGGTTCAGCTCGGGGGTGGGGATGCGGCCCGCCATGCGGTCGCCGAGCGCGATCGCCTCGCCCAGCAGACGCGTGACGTTGCGTCCGCTCTTGGCGCTGACGGTCAGAACTTTGGGCCGCAGCCGGAGCTTGTCAGCCACCACGCCGCGCTCGTGAGCCAAAGTGTCGTCGTCCCCATCGTAGATATCCCACTTGTTCAGCACAATCACGGTGGCGCAGCCCGCCTTCATCGCAAGCTCCGCGATCCGCAGATCCTGCGAGGTCACGCCGTCGGTCGCGTCACAGATCACGAGCGCCACATCGGCGCGCTCGGCGGCCCGGCGCGAGCGCAGAGTCGTGTAGTACTCGACCGAATCTGCGACCTTCGCCTGGCGGCGCATACCGGCGGTGTCGACCACGATCAGCTGCCGCCCGTCCACCTCCAGCGGCGTGTCGATCGCATCGCGCGTGGTGCCGGCGTGGTCGGCGACGATCACCCGCTCCTGACCGAGCATGCGGTTGACAAGCGAGGACTTGCCGACGTTCGGGCGCCCGATCACGGCCAGGCGAATCGCCTGCTCCTCCTCGAGGGGATCCTGATCTGGAAGCAGGCTTACGATCCGGTCCAATAGATCGCCGGTGCCGAGCCCCTGAGTGGCGGAGACCGGCATCGGGTCGCCCAGCCCAAAACGATGGAAGTCGGCCGCGAGCGGCATGTCGCCCACTCCGTCACACTTGTTCGCGGCCACGATCATGGGCGTGGAGTCCCGCCGCAGCAGGTCGGCGAGCTCCTCATCACCCGGCCGCACCCCGGCGCTCGCATCGACGACCAGCACCGCGACCTCGGCGTCGGCGAGCGCCGCCCGGGCCTGGTCCCTGATCGAGCCGGCAAGCGGATCTTCGTCAAGCATGTCCACCCCGCCGGTATCGATCAGCACGAATCTGCGACCGTTCCATTCGCAGGGAACCTCATTGCGATCGCGGGTTATCCCCGCGCGCTCGTGCACGACCGCCTCGCGGCTGCCGCTGAGGCGGTTGACAAGCGAGGACTTGCCAACGTTCGGATATCCGAGGATCGCGACCTTCAACATTGGCTCAGTATGCCCGCGGCGGGCGTCTCCTCCGGTTGACACGCACCGAGCGGCCTAAGAAGGTCTTTCAAAATAGGCGGTGCGGTCGGGGCGTGCCTGGACCAAGCTGGGCGACGCGGGGCGGCGCAGCGCGTGCTGGTGGCACGTGCAAGCCGTCACGTGGCGATCCAGCGCCGAGTCAGGGTGCCCATCCGGGCGTGCCGATCTTTTTGAAAGACCTTCTAAGAGCGCTCGCGCGCCAGCTGCGCAATCTGCGCCACGACCTGCTCGATCGAGCGGCCCGTCGTGTCGATCAAGACGGCGTCTTGCGCCGCTGCCAGCGGGCTGTGCTCGCGTTCGGTGTCACGGGCATCTCGTATCGCCTGCTCGGCGAGCACCGTCCGCGCGTCGGCGCCGAGCTCTGCTGCGCGCCGGCGGGCACGCTCGGCCGGATTAGCGGTGAGAAAGACCTTCAGCTGCGCATCGGGAGCCACCACGGTGCCGATGTCCCGGCCCTCCACGACCCAGTCGCCTTCCGCCACGAGAGCGCGCTGCATTGCCACCAGCGCGCTCCGCACACCCGGCACGGCGGCCACAGCAGAGGCTGCCTCGGAGACCTCGATGCTCCTGATCTGCTGCGCAACCTCACGCCCGTCCAACTTCACACCGCCGTCGAGCTCGATCCGCAGCCCGGCCGCCAGCTCGCTCACGACGGCGCCGTCGTACGGCGGGGCCAGTTGCTCCTGCACGCCCGTCGGCCCGTAGCGCTCGATCGCCGCCAGCGCCACGCAGCGATACATCGCGCCGCTGTCCAGGTAGGCGAAGCCGAGCTTGGCGGCCAGCGCGCGGGCGACCGTCGACTTGCCCGAGCCGGCGGGGCCGTCGATCGCGACGATCATCGGTGGATCAGGTCTTGCAGATCGTCCACGAAGCCCGGGTAGGAGATCCCGGCCGCGTGCATCCCGATCACCTCGACGCCTTCGCGCGAGGCCAGGCCCGCGATCGCGCCCATCATCGCGATGCGGTGGTCCCCGGCCGCGTCGATGCTGCCGCCGCGCAGCCCGCCGCTGCCGCGCACCACGAAGCCGTCGCTCATCGCCTCGATGTCGGCGCCCAGGCCGGCGAGGCCGTCGACGACCGTGGCGATCCTGTCGGACTCCTTCAAGCGCAGCTCCGCGGCCCCCCGCACGACCGTCTCCCCTTCTGCGAAGCAGCCGAGCA
Source organism: Solirubrobacteraceae bacterium (assembly GCA_036008645.1). Lineage (GTDB taxonomy): Bacteria > Actinomycetota > Thermoleophilia > Solirubrobacterales > Solirubrobacteraceae > Palsa-744. The sequence goes on along the minus strand of DASYNI010000014.1, from coordinate 76,409 downwards.
GCGCGACCAGCGGCAGCTCGTCGATCGCCAGCGGCACCTCCTCGGGCTCCACCGTGGTGCCCTCCAGCGGCCCGGCCGCGACGTCCAGGTCGCTGATGGGCTCCTCACTTGCCAGGTCGCTGCCGGCGGCCTCCAGATCGCCGAGCACGATGCCGCCCATCCTGCGCACGATCTGCAGAAAGCCGTTGCGCGTCCAGTTGACCCCGACTCCCCTGACCAGCAGCCGCGACCCCGGCACGATCAGGCCGGCGGTGATCATGAAGGCGGCAGAGCTCGCGTCCGCCGGGACGTGCACGTCCTCCAGCACCAGCTCGTCGGTATTTACGACGGTGACGTGGTGGCCGAAGCGATGGATCTTCACGCCCGCGCGGCGCAGCATCCGCTCGGTGTGGTCGCGGCTTGCCGATGGCTCCCCCACGGTGGTCGCGCCGTCGGCGGTCAGCGCCGCCAGCAGCACGCACGACTTCACCTGGGCGGAGGCGACCGGCAGCTCGTAGGAGATCGCGCGCAGCCTGGCGCCCTTGATCGTGAGCGGCGGCAGCCGTCCCTCGCGTGCCTGCAGGGTCGCGCCCATGTGCGCCAGCGGCGCCATCACCCGATCGACGGGGCGGCGTCTAATCGACTCGTCGCCGTCGAGCGTGAAGGTGCGGCCCTTCTGGGCAGCAAGCCAGCCCGGCAGCAGGCGCAGCAGCGTGCCTGCGTTGCCGACGTCGATCGGCTCCTTGGGCGCAAGCGCCTCGCGCAGCCCGGTACCGCGCACGATCACCTCCAGCGCCCCGTCGCGACCGCCGCCGTAGGCCTCGCGGGTCTGCACCAGAGCCCCGAGCTGGGTCACGGCAGCAAGCGTCGAGCGCGTGTCGGCCGCGTCGAGATAGTTGGAGATCCGCGTCGGGTAGGAGGACATCGCCCCCAGCAGAGCCGCCCTGTGAGAGACGGACTTGTCTGGCGGCGGCACCAGCGTGCCCGAAAGCCTGCCGGCCGGCTCGAAGCGCATGTTCACCCTGTGAACCCTACGGCAGCAGCGATCTCCGGCGGGCGCGGGCGAGGTCACTCCAGGCGTCAAGTGCAGCGGCATCATGGTGGCTAAGCCGCGTTCGCACCTGCGTAAGCTCGCCGATCGCCTCGTCGATCGCCTCGATCAGCATGTCTGCGTTGGAGAGGTAGATGTCGGTCCAGATCGCGCTGCTCACACCGGCTACGCGGGTGGCGTCGCGAAAGCTCGGCCCGGTGCCCGCCAGCGCGCGCTCGCGCTCCCCACAGTCGGCCACGCCCGCGACCAGCACGTTGGCCAGCACGTGCGGCAAGTGGGAGATGCGCGCCATCAGGCGGTCGTGCGTCTGGGCGTCCATCTCCACAGGCGTTGCGCCGAACCCTGCGATCAACGCGCGCAAGCGATCACCAAGCCGCGTCTGCGCTGAGGGCATCAGGCACCACGAGGAGCCCTGAAAGAGGTCTGCGCGGGCGTGCTCGATCCCGCCCAGGTGCGAGCCGGCAAGTGGATGCCCACCGATGAAGCGCTCCACGCCCGGCTGCTCGCGGAGCTCTGCCAACAACGCCCGCTTGGTGGAGCCCACATCGCTGATCACGCAGTCCGATGGGGCCTCGCGCAGCGCAAGGCTCACCGTCTGCGCAAGCGCTCCAACCGGAGCGGCCGCGAATACGACATTGGCGCTCGCAAGAGCCTGCTCGGGCTGCTGCACCGCCTCGTCAACCGCGCCTGCCGCCAGTGCCTGCTCGCGCGTTCGCGGGTCGGGATCGAAGCCCACGACACGAGCGCCGCCAGCCCGCGCGGCCAGGCCGATCGACCCGCCAATCAACCCCAAGCCCAGGACCGCAACCTTCAAGCAGCTCGCCTCCGCCAGAGGAGCGCCCGCTTGGGGCACCGCATCTCCCGGCGAAGGCGAGTCTGCACAGCAAGCCCGGTCCGTCCCATCAGACCGGGCTCAGCGCCTGCCCTGCAAGCTGCGCGGCGCGGTGAACGGCGTCCGCGTAGGCGGCGAAGTCGTCTGCCAGCAGCGCCTGCGGTCCGTCGCAGAGAGCCTCGTCGGGATTTGGATGCACCTCGACGATGATGCCATCCGCCCCGGCGGCTGCGGCCGCCAGCGACATCGGCACCACCAGCGAACGACGGCCGGCGGCATGACTCGGATCGACGACCACAGGCAGGTGCGAGAGCTCTTTGAGCACCGGCACCGCCTGCAGGTCCAGTGTGGTCCGGTAGGAGCTCTCGAAGGTGCGGATGCCGCGCTCGCAGAGCATCACGTTCGGGTTGCCCTCCTTGAGGATGTACTCCGCGGCCATCAGCAGCTCTTCCAGCGTCGCCGAGAGCCCGCGCTTGAGCAGCACAGGCCGCCCCGAGCGCCCGATCTCGGCCAGCAGCGGGAAGTTCTGCATGTTGCGGGCGCCGACCTGGATCACGTCGGCCACCTCGAGCACGGGCTCCAGATCACGCGCGTCCATCAGCTCAGTGACGACCGGCAGCCCTACGCGCTCCTTTGCCTCTGCCAAAAGCCGCAGCCCCTCCAACCCAAGTCCCTGGAAGGCATATGGAGACGTGCGGGGCTTGTAGGCGCCGCCGCGCAGCATGGCAGCGCCGGCGTCCTTGACGACTTCGGCGGTGGAGATCACCTGGTCGCGCGATTCGACCGTGCAAGGACCCGCGATCAGTGCGAAGTGCCCGCCTCCGATCTTCTGCCCCTCAATCTCCAGCACGCTTCGCTCCCCGTGCTTGAACTGGGAGGAGGCGAGCTTGTACGGCTTGAGGATCGGCACCACGCGGTCGACCCCGGGCTGACCCTCCAGCCCCAGGCTCGAAACGGCGGCGTCCTGCTCGACGTCGCCGATCGCACCGATCACCGTCACGCGCGCGCCCTTGCTCTGATGGGCGCGCGCGCCGGCTCGCTCCACCTTCTGTACGACGGCGGAGATCTCATCCTCGCTCGCCGTCTCCTTCATCACAATCATCATCGTCTCTGCCTTTCGCGTAAGTCTTCATTGAGTATCGCCACTTACCGGCCCCCGTCAAAGGCCCGGCTTGCGCAGGCCTCTGCTCTGGCCCGCTCTTCCGTGAAGACCGCCCGCTGCTTGCGGTCGTGGTGCTCGCTTTGCGGCGCCCGGCCCGAAGGCCCCCCGCGGCTCCATCGCCCCGCTCACGGAGACGGGGTCGAGCCGAAGCGCCTAGCTAAATCGCCAGGCGCGATAGGTGGCGTAGAAGAACGCGCCGTCAACGGCGCGCCCGCAAATCGTCGCGATCTCGCGAGACTCGACCATGCTCGGTGTGATGTGCGAAGCCACCATCGCTCTATCCGGTTTGTAGCAGAACCGCGTGCGATGGTCCAGCAAGGAGGGCGATCTTGCCGCCGCCTGGGCTCAGTGGGAGGCCTGCACCGCGGCGAGCGCATCGAGGAAGCGCTGGTTCTCCTCTGTGCTGCCATAGGTGACGCGCAACCATCCGGGGCGGCCGAGCGCACCGCCGGCGCGCACGAGAACTCCGCGTTCCAGCAGGCCCTTCATCGTCTCTGACTCGATCTGCCCCTGGCGCTCGCGCTCCTGCTCGTCAGGCTGCGCCCTTCCGCCAGTGGGGCCGCCGTCGAGCGCGAACCAGCAGAAGTTCGCCTGCGAGTCGGCCGGGGCAAGCCCCATCGCCTGCAGCCGCTCCTGCATGGAGATGCGCTCGGCGATCGTGCGCGCGACCCGGTCTTCGACCACATCCTGGTGGGCAAGCGCCTCCTGCGCCGCCGCCTGGGCCAGCGCGTTGCAGAAGAAGGGCTGGCGTACCTGATCGACCGCCCTTGGCAGCTCCGAGGTGCCGCACAGCGCGAAGCCGACCCGCAGCCCGCAGAGGCCGTAGACCTTCGAGAAGGTGCGCAGCAGGACGAGGTTCGGATGGGAGTGCAGCAGCGCGACCGAGGCATCAGGGTCGTCGATCAGGCTGAACTCGCAGTAGGCCTCGTCGAGCACCACGCAGACATGCGGCGGGATCCGATCGAGGAAGCTCGCGATCTCGTTCAGCGGCAGCGCCGTGCTCGTCGGGTTGTTCGGGTTGCAGAGGATCACGAGCCGGGTCGCAACGGTCACCTCCTCCGCCATCACTCGCAAGTCGTGGCGGTCCTCTGCGTCAAGCGGCACCTCGATCGCCCGCGCTCCGGAGGCCGCCGCTAGGTGCGGGTAGACCGAGAAGGAAGGCCATGCGTAGACCACCTCCGCGCCCGGCTCCAGCAGTGCCTCGCCGGCAGCGAGCAGCACGTCGCAGGAGCCGTTGCCGATCGCGATCTGCTCCGCGGGCACGCCGTAGCGGTCGGAAAGCCTGCGCCGCAGCTCTGAGTTGGTCGGGTCCGGGTAGCGGTTGAGGCTCGCCATCGCACGCTCGATCGCCTCCTGCACCGCCGGCAGCGGCGGATATGGGGTCTCGTTGGATGCAAGCTTGACGTCCGGCGCGCGGGCGCCGTAGCCGTCGGCGGCCGGATAGACGGGGATGCGCCGGATGCGCTGCGAGAACTCAAGGCTCACTGCTTCATTCTCGCCGATCGGCAGTTGCGCCGGTCTCCTCGCAGCGCTCCTGCGCACCTGGCGCCGTTGCGCCTGCGCGCACGACCGCCGATGCGCTCAAGATTGCAGCGTGCGAGGGCGCAAGTCTCGACTCCTCCCCGTCTGGGCCGCGATGGTCGTCGCGGCGGTGGTCCTTGGCGCGCTCACGACCACAGGCCGCGCCCAAGTGCTCGCGGCCACGCCGACCGTTTCCGCGATCGCGCCGAACAACGGGCCTGAAGCGGGCGCCACGGAGGTGAGCATCGCCGGTGCCGGCTTTTCGCCTGGCGCCAGGGTGCTGTTCGGCTCCACGCCAGCCTCGCAGGTGCACGTCCTCTCCACGACGACGATCACCGCGCTCAGCCCGCCCGGCTCGGGCACGATCGGCGTCGTTGTGTTCGGCTCCTCAGGCCGCTCCGCCGCGATCCCCTACGACCAGTTCGCGTACGACTCACCGCCCTCGGGGCCCTGGCTTGGCCTCAACGGCAACAGCTCCACCTACCTCGGTCCGTTGCGGACCTTCGTCGAACGCGGCGTCGTCTACGACCGCAGCGCCGCGATCGACTGGACGGCGGGCCAGCGGCTGCGAGAAGGCAGCAGGCAGACCGCAGCAGGCAAGGCGATTGCCAGAGATATCGCCAGTGGCATGATCCCGGCGATCACAATCGAGTACCGCGGCTACGAAGGCGGCTTCAAAAGCGACCCCCGCTTCCCCACCGAAGCCTCAGGCTCGCACAGCCTGAGCGAATACGTCGAAGGCTTCGTCTCCTCAGCGACCGAAATCCTGCACGCCTATCCGACCGCCGGAGTGCTCTTCGAACCGATCAATGAGCCATGGGGCTACACAACGCCGGAGTTCGACGCGGCGCAGTACGCCGCGGTGATCGCGCGCCTGTTGCCGGCGGCACAGGCGGCAGGCATACCGCTCACAGACATCTACGTGGCCGCCACCGGCGCCGATCTGAATGCCGCCGAAGACGTCGTCTCGGGGTGGGTGCAAGCGATGTACGCGGCGCAGCCTCAGCTTCGCAGCGAGATCGAGGGCTGGTACCTGCACCCCTACGGCCCACCCTCTGGAACGGAATTCCATCACTCCCGCGGCATCGAATCGCTACCGGCGACGCAGGCAGAAATGACCTCTGGCCAGAACAACATCATCGTCTCAGAGGCCGGATATTGCGCGCTGGACCTCAACGACGGCAACCCCTGCAACGCGCCAAGCCGCGAAACCGGGCAGCAGGCGGCCACGGCGCTCGCGCAGATGCTCGAAAAAGCGCTGCCCTATCGCGAAGAGGGGTGGTTGAAGGCGCTGATCGTCTATTCACGCAACGACCGCGGCTGGGCGATGCAGGTGCCTGGCGGCAGGCTCACGCCATCTGGCGAAGCGCTCGAGAGCTTCGCCTCCCTCTACGCGCTGCCGTGGAGCAGAGATCCGGTTGGTGAACCGCTCGCAGCGAGGAGATCTGTGCTGCACGGTGTCTCCTGCTTCTCGGCGCTGCGATGCGTGGCCGTCGGCACCTACGGCACGAGCGGGCCTGCCTTCGGCGGCGTCCTGCTCGCGAGCTGGAACGGCGAACGCTGGATATCGAGCTCAGCCGGCACAAGCGGCGCAGGCGCTCTTCAGTCGGTCTCGTGCGCGACGCCTGAGAGTTGCCTCGCCGTTGGCGCTGGGGATCCCGATGCCGGCTCGACCAAGGGCTCGGAATCAGCACCGATTGCGCTGCTTTGGAACGGAGCCGAATGGCGCGAGGCGTCGCCACCGGCACGATCGCACGCGCAACTGGACGCTGTCTCGTGTCCCAGCGCGTCGGCATGTTTCGCGGTCGGGCGGGAAGGCACCTCCCCGGTCGCGCTGCTCTGGAGCGACGGCGCGTGGAGCGACGTGTCGCCGCCGCTCGCGGGCGCGCGGCTCGACGGCGTCTCGTGCAGCTCGCCGACGGAATGTGTGGCCGTTGGCAGCCAGGCGATCGGCAGCGGTCCCACAACTGCGCTGATAGAGCGCTGGAACGGCTCGGACTGGTCTGCTGAACCTGCTCCGATGCTTGGCGTCACAGCCAGCGAGCTCGACGGCGTCTCTTGCGCCTTTGCGCACGAGTGCGTCGCCGCAGGCTCGATGCGCACCGCCGCCGGGGTCTCCCAGCCGCTCGTGCTCAGCTTTGGCCCGATCGGATGGACTCAGCAGAGCGCGCCGCTGCCGACGAACGCGGATGAAGGCCGACTCTCAGCGGTCTCCTGCCTAGCCTTCGACGATTGCACCGCCGCGGGCTCCTACCGCACAGAGACCGGGCAGCTCGCGATCACCGAGCACTGGAATGGCGCTGAATGGTCCGCGCGCACGCCCGTCAGCCCTCCCACCACTGACACCGACTTGCAAGCGATCTCCTGCGCCTCGCGCGGCGCATGCGTCGCGGTAGGCACGCTTCAAACCGCAGGCGGCGCGGTTCTCGCGCTTGCCGAACACGGCGAATCGCTGCAGCCGGGGGCAGGCTGAGCCCCGCGGTGAGCGGTCACTTGCGCTAATGGCGGGAGGCGCTCGCGCCTGTCGTGAGCGTCAGGTGACGTTCGATCCGCCAATCGGCGCCGGCGGCATCTTCGACAGTCACATCCAAGGCCACCGCAAGCGCATGACGCGCACGCAGCAACTGCTTGCCCTTTGCGGTGAGCCGCAGTGAGATCGCTCTGGAGCCTTTGCCCGCGACAACCTCCTGCAGCGCTCCGATCTGGATGTGCCGCGTGCGCCCATGTTCGCGCACCGCTGTGAGAATCTGTGCGTACACGCCGCAGGCGGGCGGGCAAGTGGCCTTGCCGAACGAGATCGCGCCGGCGCCCGAGCGCTTGGCCCCGTTGCCGGGCACGCCGAGCAGCTTGGCTATTTCGGAGGCGGTGTACTGCTTCACCGGCGCTTCGGAGCCCGTCGCGCTGGTCAGAGCGGTCGTCGTTGTCGGCGGCGACTTCACTGTGATTTCCTGTTCGCTGACCCCGACCGCTCCGCTGTTGTTGGTGACGGTCAGTGTCACCTGATATTTGCCCGGCACCGCGAATGTCTGGCTGACTTCCTTGCCCGTCTTGCTGCCGGTTTCGTTGCTGAACTCCCACTTGTATTCGCTGATATCGCCGGCTTCGGTGGTCGACGTACCGCCGTTGAACGTCAGCTTAGTTTCCGATTCCTGAGCGATGGCGAACGATGCGTCCACTGCCGGAGCCCGCTGCACGCATCCGCCCGCCGCGTTGCTCCACTCACGCTGCAAAAGGAAATGACCGCCGTCGATTGTCTGGTTGTAGGAGTTGCCCGGCTCCGTCAGGGTTTCGTATTCGACGCCTTTTATTTCTACTGTTCCATAAGTGGCAGTTCGTGTCCCGCCGACCAGCGGCCCGTAGTCGTCTGCTTCGGGGTCGAAGTCGCTCAGCGGATCGAAGAACGGATAGGTGCACTTGTCGGCGATCTCGTTACCATCGTAGTCGAACCAGGCGTTGCCGAGCGGATCGGTAATCGCCTCGTTGTTCTCGTGGCTGAGCGTGTCGATCTCGTCATCGGCCGGGCTTTCGTGCGGCTGATCGGGCGTTTGACACCCTTCCACGTCGTCATAGGGCATGTTCGCGTAGACGATGTCTTTGCCTTTGAAGCCAACCGCGGTGTGGTAGGCGCAGTAGGAGTTGGTATTGCATGCCGCTACTTCGCCTTCGAGGCCTGCACAGCTGTTGACCTCGTGGGGCATGAGCATGAAGTAGATCGCTTCCAGTCCCGTCGGAAGGTGCTGTTCTTCGACAAAATGCGCGACCTCTTCGCCGAGCTGGAGAGCGCCTTCGGCGTCGGCTATGCATGGCTCTCCGACGGGCGGAAGCCCTTCTCCAGAGGGACAGTATTCGCTCGATCGAGCCGGGTAGGGTTTCGTGTCGAGGAGTTCCCCCTCGAAGCTCGCGTTGTATTCACCCGGCTTGGATGCTTCCGGTTCACCGTAGAGCGCGTCCACTGAATATACGTTCGTGAGCTTGCCGCTGTCGGAGGCAACGTCCTTCAAATAGGTTCCGACTTCTTCGGCGTATTTTGCAGGCAACGGTTCAAATGTTGTGCCTGCCTGTCCGTTTTTGCTCGGTTCGGCGGGCTGCCACTCGATCACGTACAGCTTCTCTTTATGCATCACCGGTCCGCCTCGGTAGAGAACCGGAGCTGCACAGGACGCGCTGCATGGTTGCGCAAGCGGGCTGGTCAGCGGGGACGCAAGCGTCGACCCACGGCCGTTTCGACGTCCGACGATGCCGCGTGCGCCGCTGCGGGCAAGCTTGAACGGACTGCGACCGCCGTGCAGGGCCACCGACGGCATGACCGCGTGCGGGGCGCTGACCATCGAGGCCACCGCCTTACAAGCGCACGCCATCGCAAGCAACACAGCAACAAGCAGCAGCGAAAGCCCTCGTCGCATCACCATCACTACGTCATATCGACTCGATCGAGCTGCGCCCTTGAGCGGCGCTCACTGCGCTGCCCGCAGGTCGGCACGCAGGACCTCCGCGCCGCGGAGATAGACGTGATTGGCAGCATCGCCGTCCGATGGATAGTAATGAATCAACACCCGGATCACCCGCGGCAGCGCCCCGGGCACTGGGATCTCTCGCGCGCACAGCAGCGGCACCGCCTCGAAGCCCAGTGCACGGGCGGCGACGGCGGGAAACTCGGCATCCAAGTCGTCGGTGACTGTGAAGATGCAGGACACGATGTCATCGGGGGCCAGCTCGTTGCGCTCGATCAGCGCCTGCATCAACTCGGTGGTCGCGGCGAGAATCTCTTGCGCCTCGTTGCGATCGGCTGTGATCGCGCCCCTGAGGGCATGGAGTCGGCCTGGCGCTGAGCTCATCGCGACGGATTCTGTCAGAGCGTCCTGGCGGGGCGAGGTGGCGCTTGAGCGGCGTCCCTGAGCGCCTGCACCTCGGCGGCCTCCAGCAGCCTGTGGGCACCTTGCGCAAGATCGCCTAGCGCGAGCGGACCGAAGCGCACGCGCTGCAGGCGCGTGACGGGATGGCCGATGGCATCGCACATGCGGCGCACCTGCCGGTTACGGCCCTCCCTGATCGTGATCTCAATCTGGTCCGGCCCAAGCGCCCTGACCTCTGCAGGGGCCGTCGGACCGTCCTCGAGCACGAGTCCGTCGCGCAGAGCCCGAAGGGCGGGCTCGCCGACGGGATCGCCAGAGACCCACGCGATGTAGGCCTTGGGCACTTCGAAGCGGGGATGGGTGAGCAGGTGGGCAAGCTGCCCGTCGTTGGTGAGCAGCAGCAGCCCTTCGCTGTCGAGGTCCAGGCGCCCCACCGGGTAGAGGCGGCGGCTCTCGTGCGCGAGCATCTGCACCACGGTGGGACGGCCCTGTGGGTCGCTGGCCGTGCTGAGCACCCCGACGGGCTTGTTCAGTGCGTAGACAGCGGGAGCCTCGAATCCCGCAAGCAGCCGTCCGTCGACGGCGATCGCTTCCGATCCGGTGACATCCCGTGCTGGATCGCGCACGATCTGCCCACCCACGCTGACCCTTCCCTGCACGATCAGCACCTCGCAGGCGCGCCTGGAGGCCACGCCGGAATGCGCGAGGTGCTTTGCGAGCCGCATCTTGCTGCAAGATAGGGGGATGGATCTCGCTCTGCTCGACCAGACGCTTGCCGCCGCCGGCCAGCCGCGCTTTCGCGCCAAGCAGGTCTGGGAGTGGATCAGCCGCGGCGTAGAGAGCTACGAGCAGATGAGCAACCTGCCCTCGGCTCTGCGCGACACACTCACCGAGCAGGTCCCGCTCTCCTGCCTTTCCGTGCAGCAGGAGGCCCACGCACGCGACGGCACGGTCAAGGCGCTCTTCCATACAACCGATGAGCGGCCGATCGAGGCGGTGCTGATGCGCTACCGCGACGGCCGCCGCTCGATCTGCCTCTCCTCCCAGTCGGGCTGCCCGCTGACCTGCACCTTCTGCGCGACTGGCGCGATGCGCTTCGGCCGCAACCTCACCGCCTCGGAGATGCTCGACCAGGCGCTGCACTTCAGGCGCACCGAAGCGATCGACCATTGTGTGTTCATGGGCATGGGAGAGCCGCTGATCAACGTCGAGAACGTGCTCGCCGCCTGCGAGCGGCTGCCCGACCTGGGCATCGGCCACCGCCGCATCACGATCTCCACCGTGGGCTGGATCCCGGGCATCGAAAGGCTCGCGCAGCAGCCGATGCCGCTGCGGCTGGCCCTCTCCCTGCACGCTGCCGACGAAGCGCTGCGCACCGAGCTGATGCCGGTCAACGAGCGCTATCCGCTGAGCGACGTAATCGAGGCGTGCCAAGGGTTCTACGCCCGCCGCCACCGCCGCGTCTTCATCGAGTACGTGATGCTCGCCGGCGTCAACGACCGCTACGAGCAGGCACTCGGGCTGGCACGGCTGCTGCGGACGGCGCTGACCGCAGGCGGCGAGACGATCTTCAAGGTAAACCTGATCCCGTGGAACCCGGTCGACACTCGGCCGCCAGGCGATGGCCAGGAGCCCCTTGCACGCTTCCGCGGCTCAAGCCGCGAGTCGATCGCCGCGTTCAAGGCCGTGCTGGTCGAGCATGGAGTGCCTGCGACGGTCCGTCTGACCAGAGGCCGGGACATCGACGCAGCATGCGGGCAGCTGGCGGCAAAGGCCGGCTGAGCCGGCTCTCAGTCGCCCGAGGGCCCGCCGCCGGCCCTTGCTTCGCCGGCGCGTAGCAGTCGGTCGCGCAGGTCCGACTGCTCCTCGGGGCTCGGATCCCACTGCGCGATATCGGGCAGATCCTTGATCGATCGCAGCCCGAACAGCTTCAGGAACATGGTCGTAGTGCGGTATAGGGCCGCGCCGAACTGCGAGCGTCCAGACTCCTCGATCAGGCCGCGCTCCAGCAGTGTGGCGGTCGCGGAGTCGGCGCTGACGCCTCTGATGCGCCCGATCTCGGGCCTGGAGATCGGCTGCAGGTAGGCGACGATTGCAAGCGTCTCGGTCTGTGCAGGCGTGAGGGTGGCGACGCGCGGGCGGCTGAACAAACGCCGTGCGGCCTCCTCGGCCTCTGGGGAGCTGGCGAGCAGATAGCCGCCGCCGATCTCGCGCAGCTGTAGCCCGCGGGCCCCCGGCGCAAGCTGCTCTCCCAGCAGCGCGAGTGCCTGCACGATCTGCTCCTGCTCGACCGCCGCGGCCTCGGCGAGATCCACAGGAGAGACCGGATCGCTGGAGAGGAACAGCAGCGCTTCGATCACGCGGGCCAACGCAGGGAGATCCTGTCCGACCCTCGGCTGTGCCTCTTCTGCCGCTACACCGCGCTCCTGGTCCTGCTCCTGCTCGGCCTCCGCATCGAGCCCGTCGCTCGCCTGCTCTTCGCTCACGCGGCGACGCTCCCGGCCGCCGCGAGCCGCTGATCCGGCACGCGCGCAAGGACCGAGATCTCCCCGAAGCTCTCGCTCTGCTCCCAGCTGGCCTCGCCACGCTTGTAGAGCTCCAGCAGCGCGAACAGCGTGACCGCGACCGTGACGCGATCCGCGCCGGCCACCGCCTCATCGAAGGAGAAGGCGCCGCGACGCAGCAGGCTGCGCAGATGAGCAAGCCGCTCGGCCACGCTGACCCGGGGCGTGCTCATGTGCCCCACGCTGATCGCCGGCGGCATCCGCAGCAGGCCGCCAAGCGCTTCGCCGAGCGCTTGCGGATTCTCGGCGCCGTCGGCGGAATCGAGCACTGTGGCCCGCAGATGTGCCGGAAGCGGCGCAGAGCGATAGCGAAAGCCGCTCTCGGCCGCAAGCAGTTGCCGCAGGTATCCCGCGGCGCCGCGGTAGCGGTGCGCCTGCAGCATTCGCGCAAGCAGCTCCTCCGCAGCCTGCGCGGGCTCAATGTCCAGCAGCTCTTCGGCGTCGTCCCCGGCGATCAGCAGCCGCGACTTCAGCTCCAGCAGCGCCGCGATTAGAACGATGAACTCGGTCGCCGACTCCAGGTCGAGCTCACCTCTGGCTTCCAGATGGTCGAGGTAGGCCAGCACGACGTCTGCGATCTGCAGCTCCATCAGATCGACCTCCTCACGCAGCACGAGCGTGAGCAGCAGGTCGAACGGGCCGCTGAAGACCTCGAGATCCAGCTCCAGGGTGGCGATGCTCATCGCGTCACGGTACCGAGCGCTCCCGACGGTGCGCTCCAGGGTCGCTGCGGGCCCCAACTCCCATGTGCTCGCGCACGTCGGCCAGCGTGTCGGCAGCGATCTCGATCGCGCGCTGCGCCCCTTCCCGCAGGATCGCCTCCAGCGCCTGCTCGTCGGCGCGCAGCTCCCCGTAGCGCTCGCGCACCGGGGCAAGCATCTCGCTCACCGCCTCCGCCGTGGCGATCTTAAGGTCGCCGTAGCCGCGCGCCTGCGCCATCTGCGCCTCGACCTGCTCGGGGCTGACCCCGCGCGCGACGGCAAGGATCTCGATCAGGTTCGAGACGCCCGGCTTATCGGGCGAGCGGACGATCTCGCTGCCGGAGTCTGTCACCGCTCGTCGCAGCTTCTTTGAGATCGCATCGGGCGTGTCGAGCACGTAGACGGTGCCCTCGACCGAATTGCTCGTGGTTGACATCTTGCGCGTGGGCTCCTGCAGGTCCATGATCCGCGCACCGACCTCCGGGATCTTGTGCTCCGGCACAACCAGCACCTCCTGCCCGCCGCCGAAGCGCTGGTTGAAGCGCCTGGCGACGTCGCGCATCAGCTCCAGATGCTCGCGCTGGTCCTCCCCGACCGGCACCTCGTGCGCTCTGTAGGCGAGCACGTCGGCGGCCTGCAGAACCGGGTAGAGAAGCAGCCCGGCTGAGACCAGCTCGCGCTGCGCCACCGACTTGTCCCTGAACTGGTGCATGCGCTGAAGCCGCCCAAGCTCGGTCACGCTGCAAAGCAGCCAGCACAGTTCGGTGTGCTGCGGCACGTCACTCTGGCGAAAGAGGATGCAGCGGTCGGGGTCCAGGCCGGCCGCAATCAGCAGCGCCGTGAGGTCGTAGAGGCTGCGCCGTAGCTCCTGCGGGTCATAGGCGACGGTGGTCGCGTGCAGGTCGACGATGCAGTAGAGCGCGTCGCCGCGGTCCTGACCGCTTACGTACTGCAGGATCGCGCCGATGTAGTTGCCGAGGTGCTTGGTGCCGGTGGGCTGGATGCCCGAGAAGATCCGCATCGCAGGCAGGCTAACGGAGCTTCGCGACGCGAGCAGCGGAGGCTTCGCGGACCGACGGCGGGATGCTGTAGGATCATAACCACTATCCGAATAGCGACGACTACGCCACCGTTGTCGGTCCGGTCCAACTGAACCCGGAGGCCTGATGAGCGCGAGGACACAGCAGACCACGACGTCCCCTTCGATCGCGGCCACTGAGCAGTGGAACGCCCGCGTGGAGCCCTCTGCCGCAGGACCGGCGCCGAAGGATGGATCGCCGATCGCGCTGCCGCCTGCGGTGCGTCTGCCGCGCGCGCTTCAGCAGCTGCGCTTCAGCATGCGCCAGTCCTCCTTCTTCCTGCGCTCCTCACAGAAGCTGGGACAGACGTTTCGGATGCGGGGCGTGCTGGAGGACGACTGGGTCACGGTCACCAGCCATCCCGACCACGTCCGCTCGCTTTTCACGGCCGACCCCGATCTAGCCCCCTCGCTCACGGGCGAGTCGCCGCTGCGGCCGATCGTCGGCCCCAACTCGGTGCTCACGCTGCTCGGTCCCAAGCACATGCGCCAGCGCAAGCTGCTGCTGCCGCCCTTCCACGGCGAGGCGATCGAGCGTTACACCCAGATGATCGAACGGGCCGCGCAGCGCGAGATCGACAGCTGGCCGATCGGCGAGCCGTTTGCGCTTGGCACGCAAATGCAGGCCGTCACGCTCGAGGTGATCATGAGCGGCATCTTCGGCGTGGATGGTCTGCCGCCCAAGGGCACCCTGGAGCGCGAGCTGCGGGACGAGATCCACAGCATTGTCGGCCTCTCCACGCGACCGTTCGCAATCCTGGCCGAGATGGTGCTGCTCAGCCGCGAGAACCCCGGCAAGGTCGTAAGCGGATTGATGCAGCGTGTCGACGAGCTGCTCTACGCGCTGATCGCCGAACGCCGCGAGGCGGCCGGTGCCGACGACGGCCGCACCGACATCCTCTCGCTGCTGCTCGCCGCTTCCGATGAGGAGGGCGTGCAGATGAGCGACGAAGAGCTGCGAGACGAGCTCATCACGCTCGTGCTCGCCGGACATGAGACGACCGCCAACTCGCTGGCATGGGCCTTCGAGCGGCTGCTGCGCAACCCGGCCCCCTATGACCACCTGCGCGAGCTCGTGCGGGCATCGGGCTCGCAGGCGCGCGTGGAGTCCGACGCTTACATCGAGGCAACGATCCACGAGACGATGCGCGTACGACCCGTGGTCCCCTCGATCGGCCGGCGAGTAAGCGTACCGTGGCAGCTGGGACGCTTCAGGGTGCCGGCGGGTACCCCGGTGGTGATGAGCATCGTGCTGCTGCACCACCGCGAGGATGTCTACCCGCAGCCCTTCGCCTTCGCGCCCGAGCGCTTCCTTGACACCAAGCCCGGCACCTACACCTGGATCCCGTTCGGCGGAGGCATCAGGCGCTGCCTGGGCGCCACGCTTGCGATGGCCGAGCAGCGCGTCGTGCTGCGCGCGATCGCGGCCCGAACCGACATGCGCGCTCCCGACGCGAGCCCCGAAAAACTGCGTCACCGCAACGTCACGATGGTGCCCTCCCACGGCACACAGGTGATCCTCGATCGCCGCCTGCCGGCCTGATGAGCCCGACTACATCTGCTGTCTGATCACCGGCCGCTTGGCCGCGGCCACCTCGTCCAGGCGCCGCACGGGCGTGGTGTGCGGCGCGGTGCGCGCGATCTCCGGGTCCTGCTTGGCCTCGGCGAGGATGTCCGCGATCGCCTGCGCGAACTCGTCCAGGGTCTCCCTGGTCTCGGTCTCGGTCGGCTCAATCATCAGCGCCTCCTCGACCAGCAGCGGGAAGTAGACGGTCGGCGGGTGAAAGCCGTGGTCGAGCAGTCGCTTGGCCAGATCGAGCGTCTTGATCTGCAGCTCGCGCTTCATCGGCGCGCCGGAGAGCACGAACTCGTGCATGCATAGCTGCCCGTAGGCGAGCGGAAGATGCTGCTCCACACCGAGCTGACGAAGCCTCGCGAGCAGGTAGTTGGCGTTGATCACGGCCGCCTCGGAAGCATCTCTCAGCCCGTCGGCTCCCAGCGAGCGGATGTATGCGTAGGCCCTCACAAAGCAGCCGTAGTTGCCATGGAAGCCACGCAGGCGACCGATCGACTTGGGGCGATCTTCGCTCAGCTCCAGAAAGGGCTGCCCGTCGCCGTTTCGCGGGGGCCGCTCTTGGATCACCGGCACCGGCAGATAGGGCTCCATTCGATCTGAGACCGCGATCGGGCCCGAGCCGGGGCCGCCGCCGCCGTGCGGCTGGGTAAAGGACTTGTGCAGGTTGAAGTGCACGATGTCGAAGCCCATGTCCCCCGGCCGCGAGAAGCCCATGATCGCGTTCAGGTTCGCGCCGTCGTAGTAGAGGATGGCGCCAGCACCGTGGACTATCTCGGCGATCTGCGCGATGTTGGGGTCGAAGATCCCGAGCGTGTTCGGGTTGGTCAGCATCAGGCAGGCGACTGTCTCATCCGCCTTGGCCCGCAGATCGTCGAGGTCGATGCCGCCAGCCGCATCGGTGGCGAGCTTGACCACCTCCAGGCCCGCCATGCTCACGGTCGCGGGATTGGTGCCGTGAGAGGTGTCGGGCGTGAGCACCTTGAGCCGCTGCTGGCCGCGGTCCTCGTGGTAGGCGCGGGTCAAAAGCACGCCGGCAAGCTCGCCGTGGGAGCCCGCCGATGGTTGCAGGCAGACGTGGGGCAGCCCCGATATCTCGGCCAACGACTGCTGCAGATTCCACATCAGCCGCATCGCGCCCTGGGACTGGCCGGCATCCTGCAGCGGGTGCAGGCGGGAGTGGCCGTCAAGCGCCGCCACGCGCTCGTGCAGGCGCGGGTTGTGCTTCATCGTGCAGGAGCCGAGCGGGTAGAAGCCTGAGTCGAGGTCGAAGTTGCGCTTGGAGAGCCGCACGTAGTGGCGCACGATCTCGGGCTCTGAGACCTGCGGCAGTCGCGCGGGCTGCTCACGCCGCAAATGCACAGGCAACAGCACAAGCGGGTCAACCCGCGGCACGTCGATCTCAGGGCATACAAACGCGCTTCTGCCGGGAGCGCCCTTCTGGAAGATCGTCACCGCGCGTTCGCGCTGCTGCGGCGTCTCGCCAACGCTCGGAGCGCTCACACCCGCACCCCCTCGCACTCCCGTACCGCCGCCCCGAGTGCCTGCGCCAAACGATCGATGTCTTGACGACTGCGCCGCTCGGTGATCGCAACCAGCAATAGCCCCTCGTCCTCTGCGCGCCCGGTCAGCGCCTGCACGTCGACGCCCGGGTTGACGCCCGCTGCGATGCAACGCGCCCGCACTGCCGCGACCTCGCACGGCAGCCGCACGGCGATCTCACGGATCGCCGGCTGCTCATACATCACGCTCACGCCCTCGATCTCACACAGCCGCTGCCTGGCGTAGTGGGTGCGCGCCAGCAGCAGCTCGCCCAACTGCACCATCCCCTCACGCCCGAGCCATGCCAGGTGGACCATGCCCGCCAGCGCGTTCAGCGCCTGCGCGGTGCAGATGTTCGACGTCGCCCGCTCGCGGCGGATGTGCTGCTCGCGCGTCTGCAGCGTGAGCACGAAGCCGCGGCGCCCGTCGGCATCCACCGTCTCGCCGGCGATCCGGCCCGGCATCCGCCGCAGGTACTCCTCCCGCGCGGCGAAGAAGCCAAACGAGGGGCCGCCGAAGTCCAGGCGGCCGCCGAGCGGCTGGCCCTCCCCCACCGCCACGTCCACGCCGCATTCGCCGGGCGAGCGCAGAATCGCCAGGGTGATCGGATCAACCTGCGCAATCGCAACCGGATCACCGCCACCCTTGGCGAGCTCCACAAGCCGCTGCGCATCCTCCACCGCGCCGTAGAAGTTCGGCTGCGCGAAGAACACGGCGCCGGTCTGCTCGTCGATCGCCTGCGCCCAGGCGTCCAGGTCGGTGATGCCGTCGTGCAGGCCAACCTCCACTATCTCCGCGCCATAGCCGTGGGCGTAGGTCCGCAGCGTGCGCAAGCTGTGCGGATGAAGACCGGCGCTGACCACAAACCGCGACCGGCCGTTATGCAGCTTGGCCATGTAGCCCGCGGAAGCCAGCGCGCTCGGCCCCTCGTAGACGGAGGCATTCGATACCGGCAGCCCCGTCAGCTCGCAGATCGCCGTCTGGTACTCGAACATCACCTGCAGCCCGCCCTGGGAGACCTCGGGCTGATAGGGCGTGTAAGGCGTCAGGAACTCCGAGCGCTCGCAGAGCATGTCCACGATCGCCGGCACGTAGTGGTCATACATGCCCGCGCCCAGGAAGCTCAGCTGCTCCTCGGCAGAGACGTTTCGCTGCGCCAGCACCTTCAGGTGCTCATAGACCTCCTGCTCGCCCATCCCGTCCGGTAGCGCCAGCGCCCTGCCCAGACGCACCCCCGGCGGGATCTGGGCGTCGAAGAGTTCCTGCGCAGAGCTCACCCCGATCGCCGCGAGCATCTGTTCGCGGTCTGCGTCTGTGATGGCGGTGTAACGACTCAAACGAGATCAGCCTAGCCACCGAGGCTCGCGCGGTAGGCGCCGGCGTCCATCAGCTGACCGCGCTCTGCGGGCTCGGTCAGCCGCACCTTCACCAGCCATCCCTCGCCGTAGGGGTCCTCATTGATCGCGTGGGTGTGATCGGACAGCGCCTCATTGACCTCCACGATCTCGCCGGAGAGCGGGGCGACTACGTCAGATACAGCCTTGACCGACTCGACCTCCGTGTAGGGCTCGTCCTTGACGAGCGTCGTCCCGACCGCGGGAGGCTCGAAGAAGACGACCTCGCCGAGGCAGTCCTGCGCGTACCAGGTGATGCCGAAGGTCGCCTGGTCTGGCTGGCTCTGATCGATCCGCGCCCAGTCGTGATCGGCGTGATAGAGCAGGTCCTGCGGATAGCTAGCGTCAGCCATCGACTCTCCTTGGCTTGCTGGTCGGCATCGCTGGAAACATAATGCCCACGGCCGACGGCCTTGGGATCAGCTTTTGCTGAAGAGAGGCTTCTTCCGCACGACCGCATTCCGCACCCTGCCCCGCACGTCGATCTGAAGCCGGCTGCCCACCGCCGCGCACTCGGCGGGCACGTACGCCAGCCCGACGGCGACTCCAAGGCAGGGCGAGAGCGTACCACTGGTGACGATCCCGCCGCCGAGGATCTCGTTGCCCGCACGCGCGATCCCCTGGCCCTCGATCGCGAAGGCGACGAGCTTCTGCGGCGGGCCCTGCGCCCGCATTGCGGCCACCGCCTCAGCGCCGATGAAGCCGGTGTCCTCCTTGCAGCACCAGCCAAGGCCCGCTTCGATCGGGTTGCGCTCCACGCTCAGGTCGTTGCCGTAGAGGTGAAAGCACGCCTCCGTGCGCAGCGTGTCGCGCGCGCCGAGCCCGGCGGGCACCGCACCACGGGCCATAAGCTCATCCCACAGCAGCACTGCGTCCGCCGCCTCGCAGAGGATCTCCACCCCGTCCTCGCCGGTGTAGCCGGTGCCGCACACCAGCACGCTCACTCCCGCAAGCTCCTGGCGCTGCGCCCGCATCCGCGCTGGCAGCGGCTCGGTCGCGATCTGCTGCACGATCTCCCGCGCGGCGGGCCCCTGGACGGCGAGCATCGCGGTCTGATCGCGGCGGTCGATCACCTCTACGCCACTGACCGGCATATGGACCACGAAGCGATCGAGGTCGCGCTCGTGGTTGGCGGCATTGGTAACGGTGAGGTAGCTCTCCTGCCCGAGGCGGTATGTGAAGAGGTCGTCCAGGATGCCGCCGTCGTCGCGGCAGAGCAGCGAGTACTGCGCCCCGCCGCTCACGCCCTCCAGCGGGATCGCGGCGATTTCGTTGGAGAGCAGCCGCTGCAGCAGCTCCTGCGCCCGCGGTCCCCGCGTCTCGATCTGCCCCATGTGGGAGACGTCGAAGATGCCGCAGGACTCCCGCACCGCCATGTGCTCGGCGCGCAGGCCGGCCGGATATTCCACCGGCATCTCCCAACCCGCGAAGTCGACGATCTTGGCACCGGCCGCCACGTGGCGGTCATACAGCGGGGTGCGGCGCGGGCTTGACATCCCGCGGCAGGCTACACGCGTCCGCGGCTAGCGCAGGAACGGAGGCACGTCGATCTCCTCGTCGGAGATCTCAAGTGAGGAGATGCTGTCGCTCTCGCTGCGCAGGCGCCGTTCGCGGCGCTCGCCGCCGCGCTCGCCTTCGCGCCGGCGATCCTCGCGCACCGAGCGGCCCGGGCGATGGTCGAAGCCTGTGCCGATCACGGTCACGCGCACCTCGTCGCCGAGGCTCTCGTCGATCACCGCGCCGAAGATGATGTTCGCGTTGGCGTCAGCGGCGTTCTGGATAATCTCCG
Source organism: Solirubrobacteraceae bacterium (assembly GCA_036008645.1). GTDB lineage: Bacteria > Actinomycetota > Thermoleophilia > Solirubrobacterales > Solirubrobacteraceae > Palsa-744. The sequence continues at coordinate 56,370 of DASYNI010000014.1, read as the reverse complement.
CCGCTTCATTGACCTCGAAGAGGCCTAGCTCCTTGCCGCCGGTGATGTTCAGCAGGATTCCGGTTGCGCCCTCGATCGACTCCTCCAGCAGCGGCGAGGAGATCGCGGCCTTGGCGGCCTCGGCGCAACGGCTCTCGCCGCTTGAGGCGCCGATGCCCATCAGCGCCGAGCCGGCGTCGTGCATGATCGTGCGCACGTCGGCGAAGTCGAGGTTGATCAGGCCGGGGATCGTTATCAGGTCGGTGATGCCCTGCACGCCCTGTCGCAGAACGTTGTCGGCCTCTCGGAAGGCGTCGAGCATCGAGGTGCGGCGCTCGACCACGGCCAGCAGCTTCTCGTTGGGGATCACGATCAGTGTGTCGACGACCTCGCGCAGGCGTTCGATGCCCTCTGAGGCCTGCCGGGCGCGCTGGGTACCCTCGAACTCGAAGGGGCGCGTGACCACGCCGACGGTCAGCGCGCCGATCTCGGTCTTGGCGATCTCCGCGATCACAGGCGCCGCGCCGGTGCCTGTGCCGCCACCCTCGCCGGCGGTGATGAACACCATGTCAGCGCCCTTGAGTGCCTCCTTGATGTCATCGCGGCTCTCGGCTGCAGAAGAAAATCCGACTTCGGGGTTGGCGCCGGCGCCAAGGCCCTTGGTCGACTCGTGGCCGATGTTCAGCTTCACGTCGGCTTCGCACATGCTCAGCGCCTGCGCGTCTGTGTTGGCGGCGATGAACTCAACGCCACGCAGGCCAGCGTCAACCATACGGCTGACAGCGTTGGTGCCGCCGCCGCCAACGCCGACGACCTTGATCACTGCGAGATAGGTACCGCCGCTCTCCATGTGTGGATCTTCCGTCCGAAGCCTTGACTAAGAATTAAGGGTTGATCGCAGCTTAGCTGCCAAAACCGCTCGATGGCACGTTATGCAGGGAACTTCGCCATGTCAACGATCGACGCGACTCTCGCAACAAACGTTGCAGATCTTGGAACCCTCGACCTGGCACTGAGAATCCAAAGCTCCCTGCAGTGACTCTCAACTTGAGGTTGAGGGTTTGACCTTCAGCCGCCTTCTGGCGTGGTTCCGGTGCCTTCGGTCGGCTGCGGCGAGGTCGCTGCGGCGCCTGCCGGGGTGCTTGGTTCTTCGCTTGCGGAGGTGCTCGAAGGCGATGGCGCCCCCGTCGTCGGAGTGGAGCCGCTCGCAGGAGACGTTGTGCTGGAAGCGCTCGATTCGCCGTTGACGGCGCGGGCGAGGCTGGCGGCGAGGGCCGCCGAAGTCGGGTCGGACGCGCTCACCTGGCCAGATTCGCCACTTCCGACCCCTCCGCTGCTCACCCCGGCGGCGGCCCGTTCGGGCAGCCGCACATCGACATAGCTTGCGCCCGCGGTGCCCAGGGCGATCAGCACGCTTACCAGCGCATCCCACTTGGCGTGCGGCCGCGAGTCGTTGCCGAAGTAGATGAGAAGGCCGTTTGCCATCTTGACGGTGAGCCCCTGCTGGCCGGTGAACACCTGCGAGACCAGCGACAGCAGCGGCGCCGGGGCCGCGCCCAACACGCTCAGGTAGGAGCGTAGGCGCCAGCCGCTCAGGCGCTTGCCGGCCGCGGGAATCACGCTCGTATGCACGGTCGGCAGGGCTCTGGAGGCAAGCGCGGGCCCGAGCACCACGCCGTCCGCGGCCACCGCGCTACGCATCGCGCCCGCTGAGAGCTGCGCTACCGGCGGCTGCTCGAGCACTTCAATCGTCATCCGGTGTGGGAAGCTCGTGCGGACCCTGATCGAGCGTACGACCCGATACCGGGCCACCGCCGCCTGCAGGGCACCCACGCTGTAGTTCATCGTGCTCATCTGCTTGGCCGCGGTTTCCAGCGCCTCGCTGACAGGCGCAGCCTGCGTCCCCCCTACGCCCACGATCCGGACCTGCTCCACAGCGACAAACGGCGAGCCACGAAAGAGCATGAAGCCGCCCGCAAGCGCAAGAGCCACAAGCGCAGCTATCAGCGGCGTGCGCCGTCGCAGCACCGCGCGCAGATCGAGCCCCCCGAGCAGGGAGGCCCATGGACGAGGCAGGACAGCAGCTCGGACCGACTCCATCCACGCGTTCTTCGACCCGTACCGGCCGAGCCCTGCCGGCGCATCGGCGCTGCCGATCGTTGTAATTCTGACTGCCGGAACTACCAGCGCTCTGCACCTCTGAACAAGCTGCAACAATGCTCGCATGTGCGGTGCCCACGAGGCAGGCGTTGACGCCGACATGCTCGTAATGCGGATGTTCGACGCGTTCAACAGCAGAGATGTCGAGACCTCTCTGCTCCCAATGCTGCACCGGGACGTCGTCTTCGAACCCGTCTCAGGCGTCGTGATGAACGATGGCAAGCCGTATATCGGCCACGACGGGATCCGCCTCTACTTCCGCCACGTCGCCGAGCACTGGCAGCAGCTGGAGGTCAATCCAATTCAGACTCGAAGAGCGGGCACGGCCGTCGTCGCGCTCGGGCAGGTCAGCGGGAAGGGGCCGGGCGGGATCCTGGACGCAGTCCCGACCACGTGGGTCTTCAAGTTCAGAGACGGCCTGGTGGCCCAGATCCAGATCTTCTCCGACGAGCGACTGGCAAGGCGGGCGCTAATGGCCGCCGAAGAGGAGCCTGTCTAACGCTCAGCCTGCGATCGTCACAAGCGTGCCGATCGGCATGTAGGGCCAGACTTCCGCAGAGGCCTGCAGCGGCAGCTCGACGCAGCCAAGGCTCTGCGGCGTGCCGAAGGAGGCGCGATCGAAGTTGTGGACCGCGTCACCACCGTTGAAGTAGCTGATCCACTTGATCCCTTCGTCCTTGTAATGGGAGCCGTCCGGGTTGGTGCCTTCCATCGTGCCTTCGGGGATGTGCTCGAAGACCGCGAAGGTGCCGAGTTCTGTTTCCGCGCCGGCGATGCCCGTGTTGGCCGGGGTGGTCAGCACCGTTCTGCCGCTGTGCCAGAGCGTGAGCGTCTCCGGGATTTCGCGGTGCACGTAGACGTAGGTGTAGCCGGCTGTGCGCTGCTTGCCGGCAATGGCCGCGCTGATCAGCGCCCGCCATACCTGGCTGCCGGCGACTCCATCCGACGTCATGCCATGTTCGTTCTCAAACATCATCACGGCGCCCTTGGTCATCGTGTTCGCTTCGCCCGGGTTCCATAGTCCCTTCAGCGCGGAGGGAGTGTTCGGGTAACGCCACGTGAAGCTGCCGGCCGGCGGCGCCACGGCAGCCTGGACCTCGCCCGCAGGTGTGCGCTTCACTTCCCCGCCTGCGGGCGTCCATTGCAGCGGCAGATAGCCGGCCTGCGCCAGCAGCTGCTGGAGGCGCAGCGTGGAGCCGGCGGGCACGTTCCATTCGATCTGGCTTGCCAGGCCTGCGCGCCCGCCCGCCGGGCCGGCCAGCTGGATCGGGTGCGGCAGCGATACGCGCAAGTGGCTTGCAAACGCCGCGCCATAGCCGGAGGGCGTGAAGGCAAGGGTGTGGCTGTCTATCTGGCGCCAGTGGCCCGGCGTCCTGGGCGTCAGCCGCGGCAGCTGCGAGCCAAGCACTTCTGAGACGGGCTTTGAGAACATCAGCTGGATCTGGCCGGCGGGTGAGACCTGCGAGCCGGGCGCCGGAGTCGCGACCATCATCGGCGTCGCGGAGTCGGGGAACCAGACGACCCTGACGGGCCGCCCCAGGCGCTCCCATGAGCGGGCAGCCGCGAAGACGAGCACAGAGCCAGCCTGGGCGTGGGAGGCCACCGCGACGGAATCCGCAGGGCTTGCCAGCGTGCGTCGCGCCGGATCGCTGCCGCTGCCGAAGGCGACCGCTGCGACCGGCTGATCGAAGTGCACGCGCGGGGCGCCGCCGGCGGCGACCGTCAGCCAGCGGCTGCTCACCTGCGCGACCGGCGCCTGCAGGGTGAGATGCACATTGCTCGTGCTGCCGAGCGCCCAAGCGTTCCAGCCCGGCCGGCGCACGACCGCTTCGACGCTCACCCGCTCCCCTGGCACAAGCCGCACGCGCGGGATCAGGCGGCCTTCGGTAACCGAGATGGGAATCGGCCTGCCAGCAGGGCCGAAGGCGTGCACGCTCTTCAGCGTGCCGCCGAAGGGCCCCACGCTCAGCTGCGCAAGCGCCGTTGAGTCGCTGCCAAGCGAGGCGCCCGACCACACGAGCACCGCGATCAGGAACGCCACCACTACGAGCGCGAGCGTGCCGAAGATGCCGAGCCAAAGACGCGCAGAGGATCCCGATCGCGCGCGAGCACCAGCCCGCGATCTCCGCATCGTGGCCATCGGCTAATCATAAAGCCCGCATGACGGAATTGCCACGGTTCGTCGGCAAACCCGCAGACAGCCGCCTTTCAGCCGAGCTGGATGCCCCAGGCGCAGGTGAATGACTCGCCCGCCTGGAGCGACTTCAGGCCGCTCCCGGAGCGAAACGCGTTCGGTGCGCAGGTCATCGGCTCGACGGCAATCGATCGCCGTCGCCGATCTGGCTCCGGCAGCGTGTCGCCGGTGAAGAGCATCAGGAATCGATGCTGCCCGTCCATCCAGAGGGTCACGGCGCGTGCGCCGTCAGGCGCCACCAAGCGCACCCGCGCGCGGCCGTCGGCGTCATGGCGCAACTCGCAGAAGCAGGTGTCCAGGCGGGTGGCGCCAATCGGGCGCGGTGCAACGAAGTCGTACCGGCCACCCGCTGTCGCCGCAATCTCCCCGGTCGGTATTCCACGCTCGTCTGCGGGCATCCAGCCGGCCGCGGGCACTTGCAGGATGCACTCGTCGATGCAGTCCGCGCCGGCGGTGAGATAGGGATGCGCTCCCACGCCGTAGGGACACGCCTGCTCGCCGAGGTTGGTGGCGCGCGTCTGCACGCTCAGCCCCTGTTGGTCCAACGTATACGCGACCTCAAGCGCGAGCGTGAACGGGTAGCCGTCCTGGGGATGCAGCAGGTAGGTCATCGTCACGCTGCAATCGGAGCGCTGCGCAACCGCCCAATTGACGAAGCGCACGAGCCCATGGATGGCGTTGGATCGCGGCGCCTCGCTGAGCGCGAGCTGGAGGGTCTGATCTTCCCATTCGTAGCTTCCGTCCTTGAGCCTGTTGGGCCACGGCGCGAGGATCTGGCCGCGACCGGAGCGGCAGCGCCGATCTTCGGCATAGCCGTCAAGCACTGGGTTCCCCGCGACCGTGTATTCGCGCAGCCCTCCCCCCACCTCGACCACCACCGCGCGCTGATCGCCGAAGCGCAGCTCCACCTGCCGGCCCGACGGCGGCTCGATCCGGCCTTCGTTGCTACTGGCCTGCTCGTTGGTGCGTGCGGGATCGATCCGGTGATCCTCGCAAATCGAGGCTGCATAGGTGGGGCCGCGGGCGCCGGTGATCGTCTGAGGGTGCATGCGAACGGCTGTGGGCGAGTACGGAGGATTAACCCCACGCGCTCGCCTACTTGTGGGAGGACCTCTATGTCCAATGGCAATCAGACCACGGTGCACGATGGTTCACCGTCATGGCACCTACGCGGCGCGGCACTGCTTGCGCTGATCGTGCCGCCGGCAATGGCGATCCTGACGGCGGTCGCGCTGGTGGGTCACGTCGGCGTGGCCCTGCTTGCGATCGCTTTGATCCTGCTCGCAAGCGGCGCGATCTGGGTGGCGCTGACCAGCCGCGGCACAAGGCGCGCGGTTAGCGCGGCGCTCGCAACGCTCGCGGTGCTCGGGCTGATCGCAGTGATCGTGACGCACTGGCGGGGCGTGCTGTTCCTGCTCGCACTACTGGCGCTGCTGTTGCTGTTCGGCCTGTGCGCCCGAGACGCACTGGGCCGGAGCGGGGCGGCGGCGGGGCGGCGCCTGGCGGGCAACGTTGTGGCGGTGGGCGCTGCGCGCTCGCCGGCGCTGATCATCAACCCCCGATCGGGCGGGGGCAAGGCGCAGCGCTTCGATCTGCCTGCCGAGGCGGACAGACGCGGCGTGACCCCGATCGTGATGCAGCCGGGAGACGACCTGCTCACTCTGGCTCAGAGGGCGATCGCGGGCGGCGCGCAGGCGATCGGAATGGCCGGAGGCGACGGCTCGCAGGCCCTGGTGGCCGGCGTCGCCGCGCAGCACGGCGTGGCTCACGTCTGCATCCCGGCGGGAACCCGCAACCACTTCGCGCTCGATCTCGGCCTGGACCGAGACGACGTGATCGGCGCGCTGGAGGCATTCACCGACGGCGTCGAGCGTCGCATCGACCTCGCGAAGGTCAACGGTCGTGTGTTCGTCAACAACGCCTCGCTGGGCGTCTACGCGCAGGTGGTGCAGTCCCCCGCCTACCGCGACGCCAAGCTTGCGACGTGGACCAGCATGCTCCCCGACCTGCTCGGCACCGACGCCACTCCGATCGACCTGCGCTTCCAGTCGCCGGATGGGAGCATCTGCAGCGACGCGCCGCTGGTGCTGGTCTCCAACAACCCCTACCAGCTCACCCACCTCGCCGGGGCGGGCACCCGTGAGCGGATCGACACCGGCATGCTCGGTGTGGTTGCCGCGCGCGTGCGCAGTTCCGCAGATGTGTCAAAGCTCGTCGCGCTGGAGCTGGCCGGGCAGGTGGGCCGCTTCCCGGGCCTCATCTCCTGGAGCGCCCTCGAATTCGAAGTCCGCTCCAGCGAGAGCCTGGCCGTCGGCCTGGATGGCGAGGCGCTGATACTGCGACCTCCGCTGCGCTTCGAGTCTCTGCCCGGCGCGTTGCGCGTGCGGTTGCCTCGCAGCGCCGGCCTTGCGCCAGCCGCGCGTGCCACGCCCCTGACGAGCGCCAACCTCGGCGCATTGGTAAGGGTGGTCGCAGGACGGTGAGCCAACGGAGCCCAAGACTGGCGATCGGCTTTGTAGCGCTCGTGCTGCTCGGCTGGGGTGCCGGGGCGCTGTGGCTTACGATCGCCTCGTCCACCGATCTGACCGTGATTCGCGATGCAGCGGCGCAGCGCACGGCTGCGATCGAAGGCGCAGCGCGGGTGGTGACCTGGGCGGGCAGCGCGGCGGTGCTAGCTCCGCTGACGTTGATCTGCTGCCTGGTTCTGCTACGGGCAGGCATGCGTCAGGCTGCCCTGGCGTTCGCGTTCAGCTTCACCGGCGCGGCGCTGCTCGCTGACGCAGTCAAGTTGCTGGTGGAGCGTGCACGCCCGCCGGTGCAGCATCTGGAAGCAGTCGGCAGCTCGAGCTTCCCTTCGGGACATGCAACCCAGGCCACCGCGTTCTGGCTCTCGGCGATCTTCGCGGCGCGCGCCGCGGGAGCCTCCAGCGCGGGCGTGCATGCGCTCGCGCTCGCCTGCGTGGCGATCGTGCTGGCCGTCGCGGCCTCGCGCGTGTACCTCGGCGTTCACTACCCGGGAGACGTGGTTGCCGGGATCGCGCTGGGCTACGGCTGGACGTTGCTGAGCTGGCGCACGCTTGCCGATCCAAGGCAACTCTGAGGCGCCGGCCAGGATGTGGAGCCGCCTGCAACGTCTCGACCGCCGCCTGATGGAGCGCTGCGCGCGTGCCCGCACGCCTGCCCTCGATGCGCTGCTGATAGACGCCGGCCGCGCCGCAAGCTATTCGCGCCTGTGGCTGGCGATCGCAGGCGTGCTGGCGATTACCGGCGGCTCACGCGGCAGGCGCGCAGCCGCGCGCGGAGTCACCTCTGTCGCGATCGCCGCGACGATCGCCAACGGGCCTATCAAGCTGCTCGTGCGGCGGGGGCGCCCCAGCCCCAGCTCCTCGCCGACCCTGATCGCGATGCCGCACAGCAACTCGTTTCCCTCCGGGCACAGCGCCTCAGCGTTCGCCTTCGCGACAGGCGTCTGCGCCGAGATGCCACATTTGACTCCGCTGCTGGCGCCGCTGGCAATCGCGGTCGCGTACTCGCGTGTACACACAGGCGTGCACCACCCGAGCGATGCCGCTGCCGGCGCGGCGATCGGGATCCTTGCGGGCGCCACCTCCGGGCAGCTGCTGAGCCGAGCGCTCTATCGGCTCTACCGCGCCCGCAGCTGTTCCTCTGCCTCCACGATGCCGCCAAGCTCGTTGAGCGGAAGATCGAGCGCCTGACACACTGCCCGGACCGTGCTCCAAACCGGGTCGGATCGACCGGACTCCAGCCGGACCAATGTGCCCGCCGTCAACCCCGAGCGCAACGCGATCCGTTCCTGGCTCTCGCCACGCTGTTCCCGTAGGCGGCGCAGCGCTGCGCCTAGATTGGGATCGATCGGAATTATGGATCGCGGCATTGCGTAGAAAGCATCACCAGCAACTACTATGAAGTCCATGCGATGAATCGCAGTGGACGCATCGCATGGGATGAACCGTATGTGATGAACCGTTGACGTGGCGTCTCTTGTAGTCATACCCTACGGGCCGCACAGCTCGCCGTGAGCGTCGCCGAGATCCCGGCGGACGGCTTGCGCCAAGCCCTGCTCGCCCTGATCAGCGAGGAGGCGACGGCACTGGCCGAAGCCACCGAACCCGCAAGCGACCCGCGAGACAGAACGCAAGCCAGGGCCCGCTGCACGCGACTGGTCGCGCTCGTCGAACTCGTGGAGATCGTCGGCTGGATGGCGACGCACGATGCGCAGCCGACGATCGACATCGATGTCATCCGGCATAGCTGGGCTGCCACCGTGGCCCTCGACTTAGTCATAGACCGCGCCGAGCAGATTGCGCAGTTGGCCAGCAGCGATGACGCCGAAGCCGCCGGCGAGGCCCTGGCCCGCCATCAGGCAGCGCTCCTGGCGCGTACGAAGATCTGTGAGGCCAACCAGCGCATAGGCGTGCTGATCGCGCCTCGTCCACCGTGGGAGTGACCCGAGGCATCGCATTGCGAGCTCAGTCGGCACTCATCCGCCTGACGCGGATCCCAAAACGATTGGGGCCCCCGACTGGACCTCCAGCCCAGTCCGCTTCTGCCTGCCATCCGACCCAAGGCCGCTTGCCTGTGGGCACTTCCCAAAGGGTGAGCGAGGGGACTCGAACCCCCGACCGCCTGGACCACAAACCCAGCGGCGCGATGTGGACACGCGCGTCAGCCGACCCAAGACAAGGAAACGCCTCGTCAGTCGGAGCGGCTACGCCCGTGCGGCCCGGACTTCACGCTCCGCGCGAACGTTACCTTGGCGCCGCTGGGCGCAGGGCGCACGTCGGCCTTGCACGCGCGCACCTCTTTTCCGCTTGTCGCCATCGACCCCCTCCCCACCTCCTTGCCAATGACGCCGGTCTAGCCGGGCAGATCGCCCGGCTCAGTCGCGCCGCAATGGCTGATCAAGCGGCTTGCGATCTTCCGTCTCGACAGACTCTGCAAGGGCAACGAGGCGAGCCATCGGCCACGCAAGGGCTCTAGCGTCGGGCGTGAATTACAACGCGGTCCGTGGCTACAAACCCGAGCGGCAGCCGAGAGGGAGAGCCTGGCCGGCGACTGTAAATGATCGAGGCGATATTGCGGGCGGTCATGTAAAGACGGCGGCGCATCGTCGGCTTTTGGATGATCCGCACTTCTTTAAATCCAAACTCTTCCACCATCGCGACGACGGCGGCCGGGTTTGGTCCCCACCAATTGGAGTGATCACCCCCGAGGTAGGTGCCCGGGTAGAACGCGACGGCCTTGCGTGGGTTCCAGATCATGTCGGTAAAGGTCTCTAGTACAAGCAGATCCTTGGTGACACTCGCGACAGCCTCCAGGGCCGCCATCGGATCGCGCATGTGGTAAAGGACGCCCAAAAAGAACACTACATCGAACGTTCCTACCGTCTCCGGACTGATTTCAAGGACCTCAAGCTCGATATCTTCGACGTTTGACCGTAGACACTTGCGAGCAATTTCAAAAGGGTCCTTCGAAACGTTATGCCAGATGACGGAGTCAAGCGCCACGACCCGTCTTGCACCCAAGCGCTCGGCCGCAAACGAGAAGTAGCCGTCCCATGCACCAATATCAAGCACTGACTTGCCGGCGAGTGGTGGCAAGTCCAAGCCAGCAAGCTTGCGTGCTGACTTGTCACGCCCCGGCGTCACAAGCCCATCTCCGAGGTCGATCTGATGATGCCAGGAATATTTGTTGATCAGCACCCGGATCTCATCAGGGTCATCAGGAATGGAAATGTCAGAGGTCTTGGGAGAAGCGGCAGACATCTAAATCCTATTGATTGGAATGCGGACAGGCACGCGGCGCAGCCTAGCAAACGACAGCAGTAGCCAGTGAATTACCGCAGCTCGAACTCTACTCCACATGCCATCGACGCCGTTGACGAGATCGTTTGTTTCTCGTGCCGGCAGTCCACGCCGCCAAGATCACTCGGCCAGCCTCCCGGAGCGCCTAACCTCACTCGCGTAGGTCTCCTGAAGCAGCGCGCTGGTCCCCTGCCGCCCGACATCGCAACGTGGCCCGAAGAACCGTTGCTGCGGCATGCAACTTAGACATTGCAGACACGTCCCAAAATAATTTGACCCCAATTGGGCCCCAACTCGGCCCACACACGACTGCCGTCCGGCACAAAACACGCCGATTTGCAGGCACTTCCCAAGGGGTGAGCGAGGGGACTCGAACCCCCGACCGCCTGGACCACAACCAGGAGCTCTACCAGCTGAGCTACGCCCACCAAGCTGACTGAAGGAAGTTTAGCCGAGCCTCGGCGGAGCCGACAGGCGCGCAGGCGTCGCGTTCAGGCGCGTCGGATCCAGAGCGAGGAAGGGCCTGCGTCGAGGATCCAGGAGTCGATGCTCGCGAGCGTCTCCTCCAGATCCTCGCCATCGAGCTCGCCGCCCTCCCCCGCCCCGGCGGCAGCGAGCAGCACCAGGCGGGAGCGTGTCAGCGAGGCGACCGCGCCCCGCGCCAGGTCGAGCGCGGCCCCGATCGGCAGTTGCGGATGCCGCTCTGCGGCGATCCTCCAGGCGGCGGGCAGCGACATCGGGGTCTCCCCCAGTCCGCGCAGCAGCTCCAGGCCGAGCGCGTCGGCGAGCACTGCGGCGTCCGCGGGCGCGACCTGGGTGGCAAGAGCGATCCCGGCGGAAGCCGGCGCAGCGGAAGTGCCGGCGGCAACGCTGGCCTGCGCCGCCTCTGCAGCCGCCTCGGTAAGCACCCGCCTGACCGCCTCGATTGCCTGAGCGGTGACGTCGGTGCCTTCCCGGTGAGCGATGGCCCAGCCGCGCCCCATCGTCAGCCTCCCGACCGCGATCTCTGGCCCTTCGAGCACGAGGATCGAGGACTTGGATGGTTCCCATATGCGTTCGCCCATCTCGATCGAGGCGCCTCTCACCCACGGCTCCAGAACCGTCGCCTGCAGCTCGCGCTCTTGCAGGTTGAACCTGTACAGACGGTGTGGGGCTTGGCGCAGCTCGATGTGGAACATGGCCAAAGGCTCCCATATGTAGGCGATCCTCGCCGCCAGGCGTCCGCGTCGGCCTGATGACACTTGACATCGCAGCAGTGCCTGCCGATGAGGGGCCAATGTTCAGCCGGGAAAGAGCCAAACGGGTGCTCGGCAGGGTGCTGCTCGGCCTGCCCTACCCATCTCGCAGCGGTCGCCTGACGGCGCCATCCAGCCAGCGCTTCGGCGCCTGGTGGGCGCGCCACCCACGGATGCTGCACGCATTCGTTCCGGTCGCGCTCTGCTGGAGCGCCGGCTATCTGGTGTGGCGGATCGGCTTCAGCACCCACGGCGCCGAGCCCGTGCTCTGGATCGCGCTGCTGCTGGCCGAGCTGTACGGCCTCTGGAATTTGGCGACGCTTGCGTGGATGACCTGGGATGTCGACGCCGGCGAGGCTACCCCGGAGCGAGAAGCGGACGCGGCGGGCCTACCCGTCCTCGACGGCTCGCCGCTGAGCGTAGACGTCTACATCTGCACCTACGACGAGCCGTTGCACGTGCTGGAGGCGACGCTGGCCGGGTGCGCGATGCTCGACACGCCGCACACGACTTACGTGCTGGACGACGGCCGGCGCGAGGAGGTCGCGGATCTGGCCACGCGATGGGATGCGACTTGGATCACTCGCCCCGACAAAAGCCACGCGAAGGCCGGCAACATCAACCACGCGCTGCCGCTGACCGGCGGCGATGTCGTGCTCGTGCTCGACGCCGACCACGTGCCGATGCCAGACGCGCTGAGCGTGCTCTGCAAGCCCTTCGAGGATCCCAAGGTCGCGCTGGTGCAGAGCCCACACGACTTCTCAAACCACGACTCGATCCAGCATTACGGGCTCGGGCGCCACGAGCAGTCGCTGTTTTTCTCGGTGATCTGCCGTGGCAAGGACCGGCACGGCGCCGCATTTTGGTGCGGCTCTGGCGCGGTGATCCGCCGCCAGGCACTGATCGAGGCCGGCGGCGTTGCCACGGAGACGATCGCCGAGGACTTTCACACCACGATCAAGCTGCACCGCGCCGGCTGGAGCAGCCGGTATGAGCCACGCACCGTCGTCCAGGGCCTTGCCCCGCACGACCTGGCCTCCTATCTGCTGCAGCGCGATCGCTGGGCGCGCGGCAATCTTGCGGTCTTCAGCACCTCGGAGAGCCCGCTGCGCGCCAAGGAGCTCAGCCCATCCCAGCGGCTGAGCTACTTCGCCAGCCTGACCGGATATCTCGCCGGGCCTATGCGGCTGCTGATCCTGGGCGTGCTGATCGCGACACTGTGGAGCGCGGCGCTGCCGCTGCGGATCGCGCCGCTTGCGCTGCTCAGCCTGTGGGCACCCGCGACCCTGCTCAGCATCCTCGCCGGCACCGCACTCTGCCGTGGCGTCCAGAGCACCGCGGAGACCTCGCACTTCGAACTCTGCACAGCGGAGATCTTCACCCGGGCGCTGCGCTGCATCGCAAGGCCGGGACGTAGCACCTTCCGCGTCACCCCCAAGGAAGGGGTCGACCCGGGTGGGTGGCAGTCGCTACGCCAGTTCCGGGCGGTGCTTGCGATCGCCGCCCTGTTGAGCGCCGGGATCGTGCTGCGAATCGCACAGGACTTCGGAGTGGGCTTCCTGCCCTCGATGCCGGGCGTGGCGGCGTGGTTCGTTCCGCTGCTGGGCGTGCTGGAGCTACGACGCGTCCTGCGCACGCTGGTTGTCGCTGGACGCAGGCGGCAGCTGCGCATGGAGTACCGCGTGCCGCTTGAGACCTCGGCGTTCGTGGAGCCGCTCGGTGCCTTCGACTCCGGGGCGCCAACGGAGATGCTGCTGCCAGCGAAAGTGAGCGACATCACCGTCTCCGGGCTTGGCTTGCAGACGGCGGCACCGCTGTCGCAAGGGAGCCTCGTGCGTCTGTCGCTGCGCCTGCCGGGCATCGCCGACGACGACTGGAACGAGATCTCGTTACTGGCGAAGGTGCGCTCCTGCCGCCAGACCGCAGATGGCTTTCGCATCGGCACCGAGATCACCGTGGCCGACGAGGCCACCAGACGCAGGATCGTCGAGTACTGCCACGTCGTCTGGCCCTACCGCCGGCTGCGCGGCAGCGCGCCGTCACTGCCGATCGCGCCGGCGCCGCTGCCGGTCGCGGTCCCGCGCACGATCGTGCCTGCGCCGCGGCCGTTGGCCGCGGGCTCGGGCTCACCGCTGCCTGCGTAGGCACCAAGCCGGCTGCGCATCACCGCCACCGCCTCCGGGTTGCTGTCGATCAGCACGTAGCGTCGCCCGCCCTGCGCTGCGGCCACCCCGATCGTGCCGCTGCCGGCGAAGAAGTCCAGGCACCAGTCCCCCGGCCGGCTGGATGCCAGCACGATCCGCCGCAGCACCCCCAGTGGCTTCTGCGTCGGGTAGCCGGTCTTCTCAGGCCCGGTGGTGGGAACGATCGTGTGCCACCACACGTCTGTCGGCAGCTTGCCCCTGGCTGCCTTCTCGGCGCTCACCAGCCCAGGTGCCATGTAGGGCTCACGGTCGACCGCCTCACTGTCGAAGTGGTAGCGCCGCGGGTGCTTGACGTAGACCAGGATCGTGTCGTGCTTGGCCGGCCAGCGGCGCTTGGAGCGAGCGCCGTAGTCGTAGGCCCAAACGATCTCATTCAGAAAGCACTCCCGGCCGAAGATGCGGTCCAGCAGCAGCTTGCAATAGTGGGCCTCGCGGTAGTCGATGTGGAAGTAGAGCGTGCCCTCTTCGGCGAGCAGCCTGTGCGCGTGCCGCAGACGCGGCTCCAGAAATGCGAGGTAATCATCGAAGGCATCCTCGTAGAGCTGCTCGGAGAGCGGCACGCTTGTGTACCTGCGTCCGTTAAAGCCGACCCTGTCGCCCTGCTCATCCGCGACGGTCTGCAACATCACGCGCCGCTGCGTCGTGCCGGTGTTGAAAGGCGGATCGAGATAGATCAGCTGAAAGCTGCCGTCCGCGAACTGCGGGAGCAGATCGAGGTTCTCGCCGAGCAGGATCTCGTCGTGCTGCGGAACGCGCTGGGGAGCGTTCACGCCACCGCCTTGAGGTGACGGTAGGGCGTGCCGCGCAGCTCACGCACAACCGCATCGAGTACCCCTTCCTCGTCCTGCGCGCGCCCGTCGGTGACCGCGCCGATCACCGCGCGCTTGCGCTCAAGCAGCGTGGCGATCGTTTCGTCAATCGTCTCTGAGGCGAGCAGATAGGTGGCGTTGACTGCGTCCTGCTGGCCGATCCTGTGACAGCGATCCTCGGCCTGCTCGAGCTTTGCGGGCGTCCAGTCGAGCTCCAGGAAGGCAACGTTTGAGGAGCGGGTGAGCGTGAGGCCATGCCCGGCGAGCTCGATCGAGCAGACGATCAGCTGGTTGTGAGTCCCGTCCGCCCCGTCCGGCTCCTGAAAGGCTGAGACGGCAGCATCGCGCGCAGCGTGATCATCTTCGCCGAGCACATGCAGAGCGGTGGGGAAGCGCTCGATCAGCGCCCGCTGGATCTTGCGGTGCCTGGCGAAGACCACGAGCCGCTCGCCCGAGGCGAGGAAGTCGTGGATCCAGGCAAGCGCGGCGTGCAGCTTGCCCTCCGCGGCCAGCAGCTTCAGCGCGTTCAGGCGCACCAGTCGCTCGGCGCGCAACGCCGCAGCAACCTTGGCATCCAGCTCGCGCAGGTCAAGCGGCTGCGTGCGCAGCCAGGCGATCACGTCACGCTCGGCGAGCCGGTACTCGGACTCGTTGTCGAGCTCAACCGGCACGATCGACCGCGTCTTGGCGGGCAGCTGCGGCAGCACCTCGGACTTCAGGCGCCGCACGAAGCAGCGCGAGCGCAGATGCCAGTGCAGGCGCAGGTTCGCGTCAGGGCCGCGGAAGCGCCGGCCGAACTGGGCGCCGGAGCCAAACTCGGCCAGGCGGCCGATGATCCGCAGCTGGGAGATCAGCTCTGTGGGACGGTTCATCACCGGAGTGCCGGTGAGAGCCATAACGAGGCCTTCCTTCGGGACGGCGGCGGCCAGTCTGTGCACCGCCTGGGTGCGCTTCGCGGCGGCGTTCTTGCAGTAGTGAGCCTCGTCCAACACAAGCGCCCGCGGGCCAAGCGCGGAGAGCGCGGCCAGCCGAGCGGCGAGGATGTCGTAGTTGACGATGCTGATCTCAGCCGCCGGCAGCGCTGCCGAGCCGGTGCCGGACACGACCTGGATCTCGCGATGCGGCAGCCATCTGCGGATCTCGCGCGCCCAGTTGAGCTTGAGGCTCGCCGGGCAGACGACGATCGCCGGGTAGGCGTCGTCGGCCTCGATCGCGGCCAGCGCCTCGATCGTCTTGCCAAGGCCCTGCTCGTCGGCCAGGAAAGCGCGCCGGCGCTCCAGCAGATACTGAACGCCGGCCCGCTGGAAGGGCTTCAGCTCTCCCGCCAGCGCCGGCACCTCGAGATCGGCGTCCGTGGCTTGCGAGAGCGCCACCAGGCCGGCAGCCTGTGCGTGCTCCTCGCGGATCTCCTGCAGGACCGTCAGCGCGTCGGGATCCACCCACGCCTCGTGCTCCTCCAGGAAGGCATCGAGCTCCGGCACGCAGAACGGGTCGGCGTGGATCGCGGGCAGCAGCGCGTGCTCGTGGCGCTCGCCGCGCGCAGTGTTTGGTGCCAGCGCGCCCGGCAGTGCCGCAAAGGCGAGCTGCTGGCCCGGGTCATGTCCCGGCGCGAGCACGAACGCCGGCTCCTCGTGGACGGCGGATAGCTCAAGCACCGAGGGCGGCGCCGGGCGGCCCTCGATCAGCGCGGCAATGCAGCGCAGCGCGGCAGGGTTGATCCAGTCAGGCGACCGGCTGCCGGCGAGCGCCTGCTCGATCAGGTGCCAGGACTCGATGCTGAGCGGCAGACCTGCGCCGCCCGGGACGCTCGCGGCCCGTTCGCGCAGCTCGGCGGGCAGCCGCGTGCTGTCCCCCAGCAGCAGGAAGCTCGCCTCGCCGGCGGCGCCGGTCACTTCCAGCGTGCCGCGCCAGGCGCATGCCTGCTCGAGCCACCTGCTGACGCGAGCATCCACCTCGGCGAGGTCGAGCGTGGCGAGGAGCTCTGCAATCTGGTGCGCGTCAGGCTCGGCGGCGGCGAGTGCGAGGCTGCCGCCCATCGTCTCCCGGGCGCGCAGCCCTATCCGTTCGGCAAGCTGGCGCCCCATGGAGGCGTGCTCGGCGGCAATCACCACGAAGCGCCGCCCGTTGCGGTCGCGACGCATCTCCACGTCATGCGAGAGCCGCTCGCCCTGTGCCTGTGAACCGTCCGACTCCGGCGCGCCGGTGCGGCTGAGCTCGGTGAGCGCGTGGCGCGCGTCGCGCGAGAGCCGCAGCCCGCTGGAGTTGCGAGCGAGCGCGCCGACGATCGTCGCGGCCTGCTCGTCCAGCGGCATCAGTCCTCGGTCGATCAGCGGCAACCTGTGGGCGCCCGGATGCTCCAGCAGCGCCTCGACCACTGCCTGCGCGCGGTCCGTTGGAAAGCTCAGCCACCAGCTCTCATCCGGGCGAGCTACGTCCAAGACGCACTCCTGCGTGTGCCTGCGACGGCGCATGCGGGCAAGCTCGGCGTCAAGCTCCTCGCTTATCTCGGGCTCTACAGGCAGCCTCTCAAGTATCTGGCCGACCGCCTCCGCCGACTCAGGATCAAGCGGCAGCCGCCACACGCGCAGCTCGGGGTCCCAGCGGCGGCCGGGAAGCGCTCGCAGCAGCTTGCGCAACCCGTCGTCGTAGGGGAAGCGCAGCAGCGCCTCTCCATCCTGCAGGTAGGCGTGGAGCGCGAAGGGCATGAACACTGCACGATAGGCCGTGGTGTGGATGCAACCGCTGGCTTTACACCCAAGAGGTCGCAGGTTCGATCGTCGTCAACGTCGCTCATCGCACCGCCGGACACGCCTCACCTACGCGATGCAGGCCGGCTGGGCCGCCATCCTGTGCGTCAGATGCGCGAGCTGGCACACGCATAGCCCATTCAGCCCGAAGGCTCGACGGCCACCTTCGCCGTCCGCTCACCTTCCCGCGACTCGGCCGGCATCAGCATCGCCACCACGAAGCCGCCGAACGCAACCGCCGCAAGCACCGCGATGGCCGCGACATAGGCGCCGTTGCCCGAGGAGGCCAGCTGGACCAGGATCGTCCCGGCGATCGCGGTGCCAAGCGAGGAACCGAGGTTTGAGACGCTGCGCGAGAGCCCGGAGATTTCGCCCTGCTTCTCCTCGGGAAAGCTCGACTGCACCACGTTGACCGAGGGCGTCAGCATCGTCCCGACGCCGAGGCCCAGCAGCACCAGGCCGGGCTCGAAGGCCAACACGCTGGAGGAGACCTTCGCCAGGCCGAGCAGCAGCCCGACGCCGGCCAGGGTGGTTAGGAAGCCGACACGAATCAGGGTGCGCTGTTCGCGCCGCTTGGCCAGGCGTTCGGCGCCCAGAGAGGAGATGAGGATTCCAGCGGTGGCGCCGCTGAAGATCAGGCCGGTGTGGATCGCGTCGTAGCCGCGCACCACCTGCAGGAACACCGAGACCACGAACGCCATCCCCATCAGCAGCAGCCACTGCATGTTCTGGGTGATCATCGCGAGGTTGGCCCGGTGGCTGCCGAAGAGGCTCATCGAGAGCAGCGGCTCCCTGCCAGTGCGCTCGAAGCGGCGGACGTGCCAGAAGAACAGCGCCAGCAGCAGCGCCCCGGCGGCCATGAACGCAACTGTCAATGCGGTGCTGGTACCCGCCTGCAGGATGCCCACGATCAGCAGCAGCATCCCCCCGGCGGAGAGGACCGCGCCGCGCATGTCGAAGCTGCGGCTGCGGTCGGCAGGCAGCGGATCGCGCAGGCGCAGGGCGAGCACGACGATCAGCCCGACGATCAGCGCCTGCAGCAGGAAGGAGGCGCGCCAGCTGATCGCGGTCGTGATCACGCCGCCGATCAGCGGGCCGGCCGCCGCCCCGATGCCGCCCATGCCGCTGATCACGCCGAAGGCGCGGGCGCGAGAGGTCACATCGTCGTAGTACATGGTCGCCAGGATGTAGATCGGCGGGATCATGAGGGCGGAGCCGACGCCCTCGAAGGCCGAGTAGCCGAGGATCAGAACGCCGAGGCCGGGCGCGAGCGCGGCGATCACTGCGCCGGTGCCGTATACCCCCAGGCCTGCAACCAGGCAGCTCTTGCGGCCGAAGATGTCGGTCAGCTTGCTGCCGGGGATCATCAGCGCCGCCATGCACAGCAGGAACAGCGTGATCGCCGTCTGCACGCCGTGCACGGTCGTTTCGAGGTCCTTGGCGATGCTGTTGATCGCCACGTTCATGTTGCTGCCCGCGAAGCTCGCGACGAACTGCGTCAGCGCCAGCGGCGCCAACAGCATGCGCGAGGAGCCTGCCGCCTGACCCCGGCTCTGGCTGGCGGCCACCGCCCTATGCGGCCGCGGCGAGCGCCGGCGCGGCCGCGGTCGAGATAGCGCGTGCGGCGCCGATCAGAGCGAGGTGGCTGAACGCCTGCGGGAAGTTGCCGACCTGGCGTTTGCGCGGCACGTCGTACTCCTCGGCCAGCAGCCCGAGATCGTTGGATAGCCCTACCAGCCGGTCGAAGAGCTGCTCGGCCTGCGAGACCCTGCCGTTGGCCGCAAGCGCGCTGACAAGCCAGAACGAGCAGGCCAGGAACTGGCCCTCGTCGCCCGGCAGCCCGTCGTCGCTCTTGGCCGTCGAATAACGCGAGACGAAGCCTTCGCGGCCAAGCTCGGCGGTGATCGCGTCGATCGTGCCGCTGACGCGCGGGTCGTCGCCGGGCAGGAAGCCCACGAGCGGTATGTTCAGCACGCTCGCGTCGAGCTCCTGCGAGCCGTAGTACTGGGTGAACGTCTGCCGCTTGCGGTCATAGCCCTGTTCGCAGACCTCTGCGTGGATCTCATCGCGCGCCGCCTTCCAGCGATCCAGCGGCGCCTCCGCGGAGAACTGCTGCGCCAGCTTGATCGCCCGGTCGAAGACCACCCAGGCCATCACCTTGGAGTAGGTGAAGTGCTGACGCGGCCCGCGCGTCTCCCAGATGCCGTCGTCGGGCTCCCGCCAGATCGTCTCGACGTGTTCGATCGCTGCCCGCCAGCGCGGCCAGTAGCGCGGCTCCACGCCGCCCATCGCGTGCGCTCCGAGGTAGGCTGCGCCGAGCACCTCGCCGTAGACGTCGAGCTGGAACTGCTCGGAGGCGGCGTTGCCGATCCGGACCGGCTTTGAGCCTTCGTATCCCGGCATCTCCGGCAGCTCGAACTCGGTCAGACGCCGCTCGCCTCCGAGCCCGTACATGATCTGGATCTTCGACGGATCGCCGGTCCCGGCCCGCATCATGAAGTCGCGGAAGGCGAGCGCCTCCTCGCCGTAGCCACCCGCCAGCAGCGCTTCCAGCGCCAGCACCGAGTCGCGCAGCCAGCAGTAGCGATAGTCCCAGTTGCGTACGCCACCGATGTCCTCAGGCAGAGAGGTGGTGGGCGCCGCGATCACCGCCCCGGTCTGCTGGGAGGTGAGCGCCTTGAGCACCCGCAGGGAGAGCATCACCTCATCCCGGTGAGCCCCGGTGTAGGTGCAGCGCTGCGACCACGCCCGCCACCACGCGTCGGTGCGCGCGAGCGCCGAGTCGGCGTCCTCGACCGGCGGGGTGGGCTCGTATGAGAGGTGCCAGCAGAGCGTGAAGTGCTCCCGCGCGCCGGCGAGGATCGTGAAGTCGGTGCTGATCGTGCCGCTGCGCATCTGCAGCGGCAGGTTCGTGCTGAGGCGAAAGGCGTCGGGCCCCGCGGTCACAGACGCGCCGTCCGGGGCGTGCTCCAGCCACGGCACGATCGAGGCGTAGTCGGGGCGCAGCGCAAGCTCCATCCGCATCGGCACCTCGCCCCGCAGCCCCTCGACGATCCGCATCAGGCGCGGGGGACCTTCGATCCGCGCCGGCATGAAGTCGGTGATGCGCACCTCGCCCTCGGCGGTCTCGAACTCGTTCTCGATGATCATCGTGCGGTCGCGGTAACGGCGCTTGGTGGAGCGCGCCTGCCCGCTTGGCGCAAGCCGCCAAGTGCCGTGACGCTCGTCGCCGAGCAGCGCCGCAAAGCACGAAGGCGAGTCGAAGCGCGGCAGGCAGAGCCAGTCGATCGACCCGTCGCGGCCTACCAGCGCCGCCGACTGCATGTCGCCTATCAGTCCGTAGTCCTCGATCAGCATGGGCACCGTCCTTTCGACATGCGGGCCGCCGGGGCGCGTAGCGCTCCCGGCCGACCCTGGGAACCCCAATATGCTCGGCTCAGCCGAGGATCCGCGCCTTCTGCTCGGCGAGCTCCTCGTCGGTGATCACACCTTCTTTGTTCAGCTTGGCCAGCTGCTGCAGACGCTCCATGTCCTGCGAGCTGAGGCCGCCCGTATCCTGAGCCGGCGCGGGCGCCTGTTCGGCGCTCTGTTCGGCGGAACGCTCGGCGTGCCGTTTGCCCATCAAGTAGGCGCCGCCGCCGACAGCGGCCGCCCTGAGCATCGGGCGTCGTCTTCTGAGTGGCATTGCGATCACCTACTCCGAGCTGTCGGGCAGATCGAGCCCGAGCGCGAGCATGATCTCCGGCGCAGCCGCGATCAACCGCGGCCCGCCGACCTGCGGCGCAATCGCGCCCAGCACGCCGATGATGTCCTCGGCGCTGACTCCTTCGGCCTGCGCGTTTGCGATCTGCCAGGCGTAGGAGGCCGGGGGCGCGTCGAGTGCGATCAGCGCGGCGATCTTCACCAGCGAGAATGCGCGCGCATCCAAGCCGCTGAACGCGCGATCGACTTCGCGAAGCCCGATCGATGCCTCCAGCAGATCGAGCTCGCCGAGCGAGATCCTTTCCAGCGTGGTCTGAGTGTCCTGTGATACAGCTGTCATAGCCTCACCTTTCCTGCCAAGCGCAGACGGCTTGGCCGCCTATTCGCACTTCGATTTGGTTTCACTTGCGAATTCGTTGGCCGCCGAGGCCAATGCCACGATCTCCGCCGGGATCTGAGCCACGGCGCTACTGCTGGGAGAGCCGGAGGCGGCCTGCACCGATGCGGCGAGTTCTTTCGCCGAACGCGAGATCGCTTCGGTCTGCTGCGGGAATTCGCTCTTGGCCGCTTTGACGACCCCTTCTGCGCTGCTCTGCACCTTGCGCAGCGCCGCTTCCGCACCCGCCACGCCTTCCTTTGAGAGGTTGATGTGCGTCAGCGCGCTCACCGCCGATTTCAGTTCGCTTGCCTTCACGCAGTAGGCCGGCTTGCTGGAGCCACAGGCGCAGAGAAACAGCGCCGGGACCGCCACGCCTGTTAGGAGAGCCGCCGCGCGACGTCGAAGCGATGCTCGAGGAGCCGTTGCATGCATCCTCTCGACCCTCCCAACTGTGACGGCAGGCTGCAACGGGGCGAAACCCCGAGGTGGGTGCGGGCTTTCCACGGTTATCCCGTCCCCTACGGAGGAACTACGGTCGGTGGTCGAGATGGAGACGGTCGCGAACCCTCCCCACAGGTGGCTGGTGAGAAGCCTCATCGGCCTCGCCACGCTGATCGGGGTCATCGCGATATTCGCGGTCTGGGCCAACCGTCAGCTGCTGAACACCTCCGGCTGGACGCAGACCAGCACCAAGCTAATCGAAAGCCCGCCGATCCGCGAAGCGGTCTCCGGCTACGTCACAGAAGAGATCTACGCCAGCGTCAACGTCACCGGCGAACTTCGCAGCATCTTCCCCAGCCAGCTCAAGCCACTGGCGGGCCCGGCGGCCGGCGCGCTGCGCAGCATCGTGCAGAAGGGCGTGAACCTGGCGCTGGAACGCCCGCTGGTGCAGGAGCTTTGGCGCAAGTCAAACGAAGTGGCCCACGCCCAGTTCGTGAAGCTGGTCGAGAACAAAGGCAGCGTGGTCAAGACGCCGGGCAAAGGCCAGGTCGTCCTGGATCTGCGTCCGATCGTGACCCAGGCCGCAGAACGCGTGGGGGTGCCCGCCTCCACGGTGGAAAAAATCCCCCCGAAAGTCGCCGAAATTCAGGTCTTCAAGTCCAAACAGCTGCAGACCCTGCAGACCGCGGTCAACGTGCTGCGCTATCTCGCGCTCGCGCTGCCGCTGCTGGTCATCGTGCTCTACGGGCTCGCGGTCTACCTCGCGCGCGGCCGCCGGCCGCGGACGCTAATCCAGATCGGCATCGCCCTGATCTTCGCCGGCGTAATCGTCCTGATCGCCAGATCGCTGCTCGGCAAAGTGGTGGTCGAATCGCTGGCCAGCACCGAAGCTGTGCGGCCCGCCGCGGAGGCGGCGTGGTCGATCGGCACCGGCATCCTGGTCGAGGTCGCGGGCGCGGTGATCTTCATCGGTGTGCCGATCGTGATCGCGGGCATGCTGGGCGGCCCTTCACAGGCGGCACGGAGCCTGCGCCGCTCGATGGCCCCCTACCTGCGCGACCAGCCGGGGCTTGCCTTCGGCGCGATGGGACTGCTCTTGATCATCCTGTTCGCGTGGGGGCCGATCCAGGCGACCCGCGACCTGCTCGGCATCCTGATAATCATCCTGCTGGCGATGTTCGCCACCGAGATGCTGCGCCGCGAGGCGGCGGGCGAGTTCCCCGACGCGCCGGCAGCCGCCGGGCTCAGCCTGGGCGGCACGATGGCGGCGATTGGCAGCCGCTTCTCCGGTGCGGGGGCATCTCTGCGCTCGGAGGCACACGCGGCGCGGGCGCGGTGGCACTCCAACGGGCCGGCGCCGGGCGGCGAGGGTGCAAGCGGTCCTGTCACACCACCTGTGGACCCTGGAGCAGCCGTGGCGTCGGCGGCGGCCGGCGCGCCCGCGGCGGCAATTGCACCGGGCCACGACCTGGCCGGCCAGCTGCAACAGCTTGCCGCGCTGCACACCGCCGGCGCGCTCACCGACGAGGAGTACGCGGCCGCCAAGCGGCGGCTTATCTCGGACCCGTAAGGGCGCGGCGTGAGTAGGATGAGCGCCGATGCCAAAGCAGCTGTTCTTCACGGACTCCGAGCAGGCCAACGCGCTGATCGCCACCGACCCGATGGCGCTGCTGATCGGGTTCGCGCTCGACCAGCAGGTCACTGTCCAGAAGGCGTTTTCTGGACCGCTGGCGCTCAAGGAGCGCGTCGGCTCACTGGACGCCGAGAAGCTCGTGTCTGCCGACCTCGATGCAATCTTTCGTGAGAAGCCCGCGATCCACCGCTTCCCCGGCAACATGGCAAAGCGCGTGCACGACCTCGCCGCGCACGTGCTCGACCAGTACGACGGCGACGCGGCCCGCGTCTGGAAGGGGGTGCGCAGCTCTAATCAGCTGCGCGCGAACATCGAAGCGCTGCCGGGGTTCGGCGAGATGAAGGTCAAGTCGCTTGCGGCCGTGCTCGCAAAGCGCTTCAACGTAAAAGCCGCCAACGATCTCGTGCCGCCCCACCCCACGCTCGGCGACGTCGACTCGGCACAGGCGCTGCTCGATTACCAGGCCGCCAAGAAGCTGCACAAGGCGCAGTGGTCGAAGATGCGCGCCGGTAGTTAGAGGCCGGGCCGGCCTCTTCAGGCCTCCAGCACGACCGCGAGCCCCTGCCCGACGCCGATGCAGATGGCTGCGAGGCCGAGCCCGCCGCCGCGAGAACGCAGCTCGTGGGCCAGACGCCCCAGGATGCGTGCGCCGGAGGCGCCGAGGGGATGGCCGACTGCGATCGCGCCACCGCGCACGTTGACCTTCTCGGGGTCCAGATCGGGCCAGCCGGCAAGGCAGGCAAGTGACTGGGAGGCGAACGCCTCGTTGAGCTCCACCACGTCGATCTGATCCCAGGTCAGGCCGGCGCGCGCAAGCGCCTTGTTCGCCGCCTCGACAGGCCCGATGCCAAAGACGTCGGGGTCCACGCCGTGCACACCACGCGCACCGATGCGCGCCAGCGGCTGCACGCCCAGCCGCTCGCCCGCCGCCTCGTCGCCGATCATCAGCATCGCGGCGCCGTCGTTGAGCGGCGAGCTGTTGCCCGCTGTCACGGTCCCGTCTTTCACGAACGCCGGCTTCAACTTGGCAAGCTTCTCCATCGAGCTGTCCGCGCGGATGCCCTCGTCGCGCTGCAGGTCGACGTCGGGGATCGGCACGACCTCGCTCATCACGCCATCGTCGTAGGCCTTGGCCGCCAGCATGTGGCTGCGCAGCGCAAACTCGTCCTGCGCCTCGCGTGAGATCGAGTACATGCCGGCCAGCTTCTCGGCGCTTTCGCCAAGGCTGATCGTCCACTGTGCCGGCATCTGCGGGTTCACCATCCGCCACCCCAGCGCGGTCGAGTACAGCGTCTCAGGGCCGGCGGGGAAGCCCTTCTCCGGCTTCTGGAGCACCCAGGGCGCGCGCGTCATCGACTCCACCCCGCCTGCGATCACGATCGACGCGTCGCCGGCTTCGACCGCACGCGCGGCCTGGATCGCCGCCTCGAGGCTCGACCCGCAGAGCCGGTTGACGGTCACCCCAGGCACGCTCGTGGGCAGGCCCGCCAACAGCACCGCCATGCGCGCCACATCGCGGTTTTCCTCTCCCGCGCCGTTGGCGTTGCCGAGGATCACATCGTCGATCGCGTCGTGCTCCAGGGCGGGCAGACGATCCAGCAACGCACGGATCGAGTGCGCAGCCAGGTCGTCGGGGCGCACGCGTGAGAGCGCGCCGCCGTAGCGCCCGAAGGGCGTGCGCACGGCCTCATAAAGGTAGGCGGAAGCCACAGCGCGGGGATTATCCCATCTGTTGGCGAACGCTCAGGCAGCCGAGTGCGCGCTGCTGCCCTGCTGCGATTCCTGCGCCAGTGGTGCGCACATCAGATCGGGCGCGGTGGAGCTGTTCAGCGAACGCCGCAGGCCCACGAACGCGATCGTGCCGAGGATCGTCGGCACACCGAGCTGGAAGGTGCGGTAGGCAAGCGTGGCCGCGACCGCCTGCGAGAGCGGGCTGCCATAGAGCACGAACGCGCCGATCAAGCCGCCGTCGGTTCCTCCCACTCCGCCCGGGAGAGGAATCAGCCCGCCGAGCTGGCCGATCACGTAGGCGAAGATCAGCGCGCCGAGCGGCAGCACCGGCCCGAACGCCGCGAAGGCCACCACAGCTGCCGCCATGTCGAAGCCAAGGTAGCCGAGCGCGCCGAGGATCGCCTGCCAGCGGCCTTCCAGCAGCAGCCGACCGGTGTCCTGGATCCCGTCCGCGGTCACGATCGCCGCGAAGCGCAGCTTGCCCAGGAGCCCACCGGCATCCCGGGAGCGGTCGAGGCGCCCGAGCATCAGCGGCAGCGCGGCGGCGATCGCAGCCGAGATCCAGGCGAGCGCCGTCATCACCGCCGTCAACGCCACAGGCACATGTCCTGGGAAGACTCCGAGCAACAGCAGCGGCCCCAGGAGCGCGGCACAGGCGAAGTTCGGGATGCTCGTCAGCACGAAGAACGCAACGCTGCGGCGGCCGATGTGCTCGGTGCTCATGCCGCCCTGGCGCAGTGCCCAGGCGCCGAGCGCCAGGCCCCCCGCGCCGCCGGTCGGGATCAGCACGTTGACTGCCTGCTCTGCCATCCCGAGCTGGTAGCTGAAGCGCCAGCTCATGCCCGGACAGAAGACGTCGCGGAAGGCGACCACGTTGGCCAGGCACGAGCAGAGCTTGAGCACGCCGATCAGCGCCAGCAGCCACACATCGACCTGCGAGAAGCGTGCGCGCAGCATGCCAAGCCCCGGCAGCGAGAGGATCAGCGCCGCGACCAGCAGCAGCGGCACCGCAAGCAGGATCAGCCGGCGCAGTAGATGACGAGGATTGAGCTCGTCTGGCATCGGCGCCGAGGCCGCGTGCCGGTCTTCTCGTCTGGCAGTCACGGGCTGGATCTACCCTATCCCGCCGGACCGCTCGGTCCGACTGCGGAAAGCAGAACGCTTGCGCAGGCGGCTGGCGCGCGCGATCCGGGCACTGCGCTAGCGTGCCCGCCGGTGTCGGCGAGCAGAGGGCCCCAAGCAGAGCGCCGAACTGGCCGACGGCGGGCTCCCCGACGGCTGCGCTGGCTGCTGCCAGCGGCGCTCCTGGCGGTCGTCTTGGCGGCGGCGCTGGTGCGTGCGGCGAGCGAGCATGTGCCCCCGGTGCGCGCTCGGCGCACCATCGCAGCGCAGGTCACGCTGCCGGGTCGCCCCCCGGCGCTGGCTTGGCCGCAGGAAGGCCAGGCTGCCGTGGAGGTGGAGGGCGTGGGCAGCCTCGGCACCTTCGGCGACCAGACGCCTGTGCCGATCGCAAGCGTGGCGAAGATGATGACCGCCTACCTGACGCTGCGCGAGCACCCGCTCTCGGCAGGCCAGAGCGGGTTCGTGATCACCGTCAATGCGGTGCAGGCCGCCGAAGAGCATGTGCGCGCGGCCGAGGGCCAGTCGGTGGTGCCCGTTCGAGCGGGCGAGCGCCTCAGCGAGCGCCAAGCGCTACAGGCGCTGATGCTGCCCTCCGCCAACAACGTCGCCGCGATGCTTGCCGTCCACGACGCCGGCAGCACCGACGCGTTCGTAGCGCAGATGAACGCGCAGGCAAGGGCACTCGACATGCGCTCCACGACCTACACCGACCCCAGCGGCTTCCTGGACACCACTCTCTCCACCGCCTCCGACCAGCTCAAGCTCGTGCGGGCCGCGATGAGCATCTCCACCTTCACCCAGATCGTCGACACCTCAGCCGCGCGGCTGCCGGTCGCCGGCGTCGTGCACAACTACGACGACCTCGTCGGCGCAGAAGGCTATGTGGGCGTTAAGACCGGGTCCGACAGGGCCGCGGGCGGTTGCCTGGCGTTTGCCAAGCGGGTGACCGTGGACGGCCACCGCTTTATGGTGCTGGGGGTCGTGCTCGGCCAACGCGACGGCGAATTGATCGAAGCGGCGCTTGCCGCTTCGCACCAGCTCGGCAATTCAGCCGCGGCGGCGTTGGGCACGCGAACCGCGATGTCGGCTGGCACCCGCGTGCTCACGCTCACCGCGGCGGACGGGCAGCATGCCGCGGCGCGCACGAGCCGGCCGCTGCAGGTGCTCGGCTGGCCGGGCCTGCGGGTGCCCGTGACTGTCGCAATCCACCACGCCGGCGTGAGCGTAGACGCGGGGCAACAACTTGCACGCGTGCAGATCAAGGGTGCGAGCACGGCGGCAGTCGCAAGCAGCTCGCTAGCCAAGCCATCCTTCGGCTGGCGTCTGAATCACCTGTTCTGAGAGGCGCCGTCAGCGGATAAGCGGCCCGCTCTGAACCGCTTCAAAGTCCGCGCCGCTCACGCTCTCCATCTGCAAAATGCTCGCTTCATTCCAGTGCGGGCTGGGCGCACCGGTGATGTACCACGGCGAGCCGTTGTCGGCCACGATCAGCCCGTAGCGCTTGAGCGCACGCAGGATCACGAGCGCCTGCCCTGAGAACCCCTTCAGGCTGAAGCTGGCCTTCAGCCGCAGCCGCAAGCCCATCGGCGGCAGGCTCGCATCGGTGTCGCCAGAGGCAAAGTGCGTGGCCGGATGGATGTAGGCGCGCTGCGTGCGCGGCACAGTCACGCGCAGCGCGTGGTCGATCTGCCCGGTGTGCACCTCTGGATAGCGCACCAGCAACGGGAAGATCGGCAGGCCGGCCGCGTCCGCCGAAGTCCAGCCTTCCGGGCGCAGGCGTTGGCTGCGCAGGTTGAAGACGGCTCCCGAGCCGGCCTGCCAGCTGCTGCGGGTGGGATGAGCGTTGTAGAGCTCGTAGAGCTTGCAGGCTCCACGTTGCAGGACCAGCACGTGGCGATCGCCGGTCGAAGCGCTCCCGCCCTCGACCGGGGCGTTCAGCGGCACCGGGTAGGGACCCCTGTTGGATTCCTGCGGGTATTCGGTGAAGTCCATCGGCAGCTTGGGCTGATTTGCCGGGACGACCGCATACGGGATGCCGTATTCGGGGTCTCGGCCAAAGTCGGGGTGCAAGTGCGCATCCAGGCCGATGCTCGCGATGTACTGCGCCGAGCGCGGGCTGACCGGCGCATCCACGATTTCCTGGTTGAGCGGGTCGCTTGCCGGCAAGATCGGGCAGCCGTATGCGTGTGGGCCTGCCTGCGCCGGCGTGGCGTCGAGCCGTGACGCACCGCAAAGCGCCGCGGCGGCGAGCGCCAGCACGAGGCAGACGAGGCCAAGCAGCGCGACACCCAGCCCGCCATCCCTGCCGATGCGACCGCGCCAAGCCACCAAGCCAGTCTATGCGCTGCTTCCAGGAGCAAGTGCATAATGAGTGAGATGGCGGCCATTGATGGCAGTGCCCTCCTGCGACGTAGCCCTATCGGCGTCGCGCTGCTCGCGCTCGCGTGTGCCGGGGCCCTGTCTGCCCAGGCTGCCGGCTCCACGCACCGAGCGAAGACGGGCTTGCCGCGGCTGCGGCACCCGATCACGCTTGAGTGGGTGGGCGACATGGCCCTCAGCGCCCAGCGCGGGCTGCCGCCCGGCGGCCTTGCGCGAGCGCTCTCGCCGGTCAAGACGCTGCTGCGTCAGTCGGAGATCACCGCGGGCAACCTCGAGGGCACGCTTTCAGTCGGCGGAACCTCCAAGTGCGGCGGCATCGGCGGCAATGACTGCTTCGCCTTCCAGGCACCGCCCGCCGTCGCCGGCGAACTGAAATCGCTCGGGTTCAAGCTGGTCAACCAGGCCAACAACCACTCGCTCGACTACGGCGTCTCAGGCAGGCGCCAGACGCTCGCGGCGCTGCGCAAAGCCAAAGTCGCCCAGACCGGCCTACCCGGCGAGATCACGATCCTCCACGTCGACGGCGAACGAGTCGCCTTCCTCGGCTTTGCGCCCTACTCCTACGACGCCAACCTGCTGAACATCCCCGCCGCCCAGGCTCTGGTCAGACGAGCACGGCAGGAGGCGCCCATCGTGGTCGTGATCATCCACGCCGGCGCCGAGGGCGCCAACCAGCTGCACACGCCCTACGGCACCCAGTACTACCTCGGCGAGAATCGCGGCAACGCGCGCGCCTTTGCGCACGCAGCGATCCAGGCGGGCGCCTCGATTGTCGTCGGGTCCGGACCTCATGTGATCCGTGGCATCGAGCGCTACGGCGGGCGCCTGCTCGCCTACTCGCTCGGCAACTTCGTCGGCTACCACACGCTCGGAGACGAAGGCGTGCTCTCGGAGAGTGCGATCCTGCGCGTCACGCTCGGCGCAGGCGGGCACGTGATCAGCGGGCGCTGGATTCCGATCAAGCTGGTGCAAGGGCTGCCGCAACCCGACCCGAGCAACGCCAGCGCCAAGCTGGTGGCGCAGCTCTCGCGAGAAGATTTCCCCGGGGATCACTTCGCGATCGGGCCGACAGGGCGCTTCTGATCAGCGCCGGGCCGCGGGCATCTCGGCCGCGATCGTGCGCAGCCGCTCGCGCAGCTCGCTCGCGTTCTCGGCGATTGCGTCAGCGCCACCAAGCCCATTGGCGCCGAGCGGCCCCGTGGTGACCGCGATGCACCACACCCCATCAGCGCGGGCACAGGCGATGTCGCGGTCGGTGTCGCCGATCACGACCGTGCGCTGCCGCGGGTAAGGCTGGCCATTGAGAACCGCACCCGCGCGGCGCCTGGCCAGCTCGGGCAGGTCGGTACGGTCGTCGGAGTCCGATCCGAACGCGCCCTGTCCGGAAGCGAAGAAGCACCCCAGCCCGGCGCGGTCGAGCTTGATGCGGGCGATCCCTTCGAGGTTGCCGGTCACCAGCGAGAGGGTCACGCCCGGCTGCTCCTCCAGCTCCGCCAGCAGGCCGCCCATGCCCTCCACGACCCGATCGCTGAGGTCCTGCGGCGCCAGCCGTACATATTCACGCAGGCAGACCGACATCAGGTCTCGCCGGCGCTCGTCGAAGCGCTTGGCCGGCACATCGCACAGCAGCGCCATCTCGCGCGCGATCTCCATGTCGGTGCGGCCCGCAGCGCGCACATCCGGCAACCCCGAGGCATCGCCGTCAGCCGATCCCAGACCGTGCACCTCGTGCAGCGCCATCCGCAGCGCCTTCGCGTGCGCGCCCGCGCTGTTTCGCACCAGCGTCCCGTCTATGTCGAAGAGCAGCAGCATCCTCATCGTCATTCTCGCGCGCTTGACTACCCGCTGGGCAGGCGCACGCAACTACGAGGAGCCAACCGGCTGCAGCACGATGACCGGGAAGACCCGATCTGTCTTCTGCTCGTACTCGGCGAACTGCGGGATCTGCTGCGACTGGATCGCATAGAGGCGGTCGCGCTCGGACCCCGTGGCCTCCTGCGCATGAACGTCGAGCGTCTGCGTCCCCACCTCGATCCTGACATCGGGGTTGGCCTTCAGATTGTGGCACCAGCCGGGGTGCTTGGGCGCACCGGCCGCAGAGGCGAAGATCACGTAGCGCCCGTCGTCCTCCAGGTAGGCGAGCGGGTTGACGTACTCCTTGCCCGACTGCGCACCGGTGTGGTGCAGCAGCAGCACCGGCATCCCGGCGAGCATGCCGCCGACCTGCCCGCCGTTGGCGCGGAACTCATCAATCACCTGGGCGTTGAAGTCGACGGGCGTGGACATGGCGTGCCTGCCGGAAGAGTAGCGTGACGGGCCGCCGCGATTGCGCTCTCACGTCGGCCCGCCGACTTCGCTTTAGGACTTGCCCGTCGGCTGCGGGACGATCCGGATGTAGGGCTTCGGCGACTCCCACTCCCCGAAGATCTCCTTGGCCTGATCGTTTGAGACCGAGCCGGCGATGATCACGTCGTCGCCCTGCTGCCACTGAGCGGGCGTCGCCACCTTGTGGTTGGCGGTCAGCTGCAATGAGTCGACCACGCGCAGCACCTCGTCGAAGTTGCGCCCGGTTGTCATCGGGTAGACGAGGATCAGCTTGATCTTCTTGTCGGGGCCGATCACGAACACGTTGCGAACGGTCTGGTTGTCGGCCGGGGTGCGCGCGCTCGCCTCACCGGATGTGTCAGCCGCAAGCATCCCGTAAAGCTTTGAGACTTTGAAGTCCGCGTCCCCGATGATCGGATAGTTGGGCGCTGTGCCCTGCGTCTCCTCGATGTCTTTGGCCCAGCGCTCGTGGTCAGAAGTCGCATCGACCGAGAGGCCGATCACCTTCACGCCGCGCGCGTCGAACTGCGGCTTGATCTTGGCCATGTAGCCGAGCTCGGTCGTGCAAACCGGCGTGAAATCCTTCGGGTGGGAGAACAGCACCACCCAGGAGTCGCCGATCCACTCATGGAAGTGAATCGGGCCCTCCGTGGTTTGCGCCTCGAAATCGGGGGCTGTGTCTCCAATCTGCAAGCTCATCTAGTTGTGCTCCTTGGGTTGCTTATCAGCGACGGACGGGTGCTCAGCGAGGAGCACACTCAGACTATCTCCCGCAGCCGTCCGGTCTCGACCTCGTACACGAAGCCGCGAATCGAATCCTTGCGCGGAACGAACGGCGACGCCTTGATGCGCGCGATCGACTGCCGCACGTCGGCCTCCAGATCGGCGAACGCCTCCGCCGCCCACTCGGGCTTTATGCCTGTCTCCTGCTCGATCTGGCCCTTGAACTGATCGTCGGTGAAGGTGAGCATGCCGCAATCGGTGTGGTGGATCAGGATGATCTCCTCGGTGCCCAACAGCCGCTGGGAGATCGCCAGCGAGCGGATCTCGTCGTCTGTCACCACGCCGCCCGCGTTGCGGATCACGTGCGCGTCGCCCTCGCTGAGGCCAAGCGCGCCATAGACGTTCAGGCGCGCATCCATGCAGGCCACCACAGCGACCTTCTTGGCAGGCGGCAGCGGCAGGTCGCCCTTCTGGAAGGCGCCGGCATACGCCTCATTGTTTGCAAGCAGCTGGTCTGTGACGCTCATCGGCTTCTCCTGGGGATCGGTTCAGATCGAGTAGCTCAGAGCAGGCTCTGCTCGCAGCTCCTGCTCAAAGGACTGGGCCACGCGCTCGAGCTCGCCGCCGGGAGCGATCCGGTATGTGCCGGTGCGCCGCAGCGGCGGCGAGTAGGCGTGGATCGTGATCGCGGGTGCGGTCCCGAGATGGCGCACCCGGTGGATCGCGGTCGAGGGGACGAAGATGGTGGCGCCAGGTGCGATCGCGTGCACCTGCGGCTCCCCGCCGAATCGCAGCCGCTCTTCCTGCACCCGGCCTTCTATTCCGACGATCGCGGCGGCGGAATCGTCGTGGTCGTGGAAGCCGGTGTCCTGCTCATCGCTCCAGCAGATCACCCAGGCGTTCACGTCCTGGTCGTCCCAGATCTGCTCGTAGACGCGCGACTCGCTGTCGTGGCGCACGAGGTGGCGCCAGCGCTCCGACGTAGCGGCCAGACCGGCGGCGAATCGCGTCAGCTCTGAGTCGCAGAAGCTCATGCGGCCACCGCCCGACTTGCAAACAGGCTCGCTCCCTGCGTCTGAAGGCTTGCGTGCAGAGCGCCAGACTGCGGCTCTGCGAGCGGACGGTCGGAGCCGTAGAGCAGTTGGCTTCGCCCGACGTGCGCGGCCATCATCTCGATCGCGGCCGGGCCGTAGCTGGAGGTGTCGTAGAAGACCCGCGGGTCGTGCAGGTCGATCGGCGGGCCGCCCCGCGCATGCAGGCGCTCGCTGAGCAGCGGCGCGCCGCCTGCCAGCATCGCGAAGATCACGTGCAGGTCTGGATGCTCGCGGCGGCCGAAGGAGGCGAACGTCAGCCACGCCGCCTGCATCTGCGCCACGTACTCGGTCAGCGCGCTCCACCACAGCGGCTCGCCGAAGGCGGCCTCCGGGCGATGCTGTCCGGGTGCCGTGCCGGGGTGCACGAACAGCGGCACGCCTCGCAGCGCAAGGCGCTTGAGGATCGCTCCGACCCTGTGCAGCCGATCCGGGCCCGCCAGCGCCCCGGCTGGGATCGAGACTCCCACACAACCACGCGCGAGCAGATCGTCGACGTCGGATGCGTCGGCACCGTCGAGCGCAATCGCGCCCCAGGCCGCAAACTCGCCCGGCAGCGCCGCCACGCCGCGCAGATGGGCGTCGATCAGCTCCAGCGCGCTCTCGCGCGGCAGCGCCTCGATCCCGATCGGGCTGGAGATCGCGATCAGCGCGAGGTCCAGGCCATCCTGGTGCACCAGGTCCGCGCGCCGCTGCACCGCCTCGGCGTCCGCGTCGATCACGTAGGGCTGTTCGCCGGCGCTGTGCAGCACGATCAAGCCGTTGCTGCGGCGCACCAGCGGAGGTGTGCGGCGCGCGCTCAGGCTCTCAAGCAGAGGCGCGGTCCAGATGTGCTGGTGAACGTCGAGGCGCATCAGCTCGCCGTCCCCAGGCGCGCACCGATGTCCGCGCACTGCTCGCAGACGGTCTGCGGCACCACCCCGGCGCGGATCAGCAGCGCGAAGACCTTGCAGCCGACGCAGTAGGCGAAGATCGACTCCAGCCCCGCCGCCACCGCGAGCACGACCAGCAGCCCGTCGGCGGCCTCATGGGAGACCGCGAAGGCGAGCACGAGCGCCGCGGTGGAGAAGGCCGCGCCGATGCCCTGCGCGAAGCGCTTCGGCGGTCCCGCGACCGGACGCCGGGCGCCGAGGCGGGGCGCGATCAGGTTCTGGGCGCTCCATCCGAGCGGGCTCAGCGTCGGCCCGGTCGTGACTCGCGCCCAGAACCCGTACGCAAGCGGGATCAGCAGCCAATACCAGGAGGTGATCAGCGTCGCCAGCACCTCCGCCAGCACGACTGCCGCCACCACTCTCGCGGCCTTCTCGTTGACTGGATTTGGAAAGGAGAATAGGTTGCGCATCGGAACTCCAGAGGCCGATCCTGCGGCCGAGGACCCCGGCCGCAGGCTTCGACTCTCGATTGCTTCAACCAATACTCTACTAAACCGATGGGGTTTATGGGTTTTTTATGTCGCGGCGATCTCCCCCCGTGCGTGGCGCCAGCTCAAACGCCTCCCCCAGCAGCTCATATGAGCTCCGCCGCGCGCCGTGGTCATAGGTGATGCAGACGACGATCACCTCCTCGGCGCCGTAGTCGCGCGCAACCTCCTGCAACTGCGCGCGCACCGTCTCCGGCTCGCCGAGGACCACGCGCCTGCGCGCAGGCGTGCTGCCGGCGCGACCCTCGGCCTCCAGGAATCGCAGCGCCTTCTCCGGCGGCGGCACCGGGATCAGCTGTCCGCGGCGAAGCAGGGTGAAAGCCATCCGCCCGCTTGCGGCCAGGCGCTGCGCCTCCGCCTCGCTTTGCGCGCAGATCGCCCATACCGCAACCGCGACGCGCGGATCCTCGTGCCCGGAGGCGAAGAAGCGCTCGCGGTAGAGATCCGCCGCCTGCGCGCCATCGGAGTTGATGAAGTCGGCAAACGCGTAAGGCAGTCCGAGCTCGCCGGCCCAGATCGCACTCTGCGGCGAGGAGCCGAGCAGCCAGGGCTCCGGCGTATGCGGCCTGCCCGGCAGAGTCCGTGCCAGCCGGGCGAACGGGTGCTCGGCGGGCAGGGCGCCGTTCAGATAGCCGAGCAGCTCACCGAGCTGCTGCGGAAAGTCGTCGGGCGCGGCCTGGGAGCGGTCGCGTTGCAACGCGTAGGTCGTAAGCGGGTCTGTGCCGGCCGCGCGTCCGATGCCGAGGTCGATGCGCCCCGGAAACAGGCCCGCGAGCAGGCTGAAGGTCTCGGCGACCTTGAACGGGCTGTAGTGCGGCAGCATCACCCCGCCGCTGCCGACCCTGATGCCGCTGGTCGCGCAGGCCAGCGGGCCGATCAGAGCCTCGGGGCTCGGCCCGGCAAGCATCGGGCCGCCGTGATGCTCCGCCACCCAGTAGCGGTGGTAGCCAAGCCTGTCCGCAAGCTGCGCGAGGTCGATCGTGTTGGCCAGCGCCTGCGCCCCGGTCGAGCCCTCGGCAATGGGCGACTGGTCGAGGATCGATAGGCGCAGTGGGCTTGGCATCGGTGCGCATCCGATCCTAGAAGGCACAGGTATTTGCAGATCGACTCCCAACGTACGCCGCTACGCTCGCGTCAATGACCCCAGAGGATCTCGCCAACCTCGCGCACCTGCGTCGCGCCCGCGATCTGATGGATCGCGAGTATGCACGCCCGCTCGACGTTGCCGCACTCGCCCGCGCTGCGCTGATGTCGACCGCGCACTTCTCGCGGCAGTTCCGCACCACCTACGGCGAGACGCCCTACGCCTACCTGATGACGCGGCGCATCGAGCGGGCGAAGGCGCTGCTGCGCCGCGGCGACATGTCGGTAACAGAGGTCTGCATGGAGGTCGGGGGCACCTCGCTTGGCTCCTTCAGCGCCCGCTTCACCGAACTGGTGGGGCAGACACCGACGGCTTACCGGGCGCGCGACCACAGCGAGCTCGCAAGCGTGCCGGGGTGCATCGCCAAGGACCTCACTCGCCCGAGCCGCAAGCCGAGCAGGATCGAAGAAGCGCGCCTCGCGCTGGCACCCTAGCCTTGCGGGCATGAACCTCACACTCTCCACCTGCTTCGTCCTAGTCCATGACCCCGACCTCGCGCAGACCTTCTACTGCGACACGCTCGGCCTGCAGACGCGCAACGACGTCGCCCGCGGGGACTTCCGCTGGATCACCGTCGGCGCCGCCTCCCAGCCCGACGTCGGGATCGTCCTCACCAACTACCTGAACGGCAGCCCCGCCGACATCGACGCGCTCGCCGCCCTGCTGGCCAAGGGCGCCCTGAACGGCGTCCACTTCCACACCGACGACCTCGACGCCGCCTTCGAGAAGGTGCGCGCCGCGGGCGCCGAGATCGTGCAGGAGCCGACCGACCAGCCATGGGGCACGCGGGATTGTGCCGTGCGCGACCCCTCCGGCAACATGGTGCGCATCGACCAGCCGCCCGCAGCGTAGACGCGGCAAACGCGATCGGGCCAGGATGGCCGGAGTTCGACCTCCGCACCACCGGCCCGCCGCGTTGCTCGCCGACATTGCGCTGCACCGCGACGCTTCGCGGCTAGTATCAAGCCAGCGTCGGCGGGACCGCCAAGGGCTCCTGCCGCCTCTGAACGCCAGCGA
Organism: Solirubrobacteraceae bacterium; assembly: GCA_036008645.1. Taxonomy (GTDB): domain Bacteria; phylum Actinomycetota; class Thermoleophilia; order Solirubrobacterales; family Solirubrobacteraceae; genus Palsa-744. The sequence goes on along the minus strand of DASYNI010000014.1, from coordinate 20,110 downwards.
TCGCAAGGAGAAGGCCCATGAAGATCCACCGCTCCACCGCCTGCCTGCTCGCCGCCTCCTTGCTCGGGGTCGGGCTCGCGCTACCCGCGAGCTCAGCGTTCGGCGCACACGCCGCCAAGCACAAAACGAAGGCCCCGCTGCTTAAGAGCCTGACCTACACGCCCCTGACCACCGACGGCTCCGACGGCTTCCTGCAGGCCCGCTACACCGCGACGATCAAGCTCTACCACTCCGCGCCTTCGATCACCTTCACGATCGACAGCACCAACTCGCACAACTTCGAAACCGAAGCCGGTCCCGAAAAGAGCTACTCCGCGGGCGTGCACAAAGTGAGTTTCCTCTACGACGCTCTGCCTGGCGGCACCTACCAGATCACCCTTTATGCCCGCGTGCGGCCATCCGCCAACAGCGACACCCTGGCGCCACCCGCCCCGCTCAAGAGCTCCGATCCCGCAACGCTCGTGGTCGCCGAAGCGCCGGAAGGCCAAGACGGCGCGGGTAAAGTGACCAAAATCTAGGCGCGAGCGGCAGCGAGGTGGAATGGCGATGGCCAAGGTCCTTGCAGTCATAACGACCTCAATCGACGGATATATAACCGGAGCAAACGACGGGCCGGGCAAAGGGCTCGGTGATAACGGCGAGCGGCTGCACAACTGGGTCTTCGGCGGACCGTGGCACTACGAGGATGAACTGCGCCCGCAGCCCAAGGGCGAGGATGCGGTGTGGTTCGAGGATGTCGCGGCGAAGATCGGCGCGGTGGTCAGCGGTCGCAAAACCTACGAGGCGGCCCGGCACTGGGGCGATCGCAACCCCTGGGGAGTGCCGCTCTTCATCGTCACCCATCGCCCTGACGAGCAGCCGCCCGGCGAGGAGTTCATCTTCGTCTCGGGGGTGCAGGCGGCGGTGCAACGCGCTGTCGAGGCAGCGGGCGAGAAGGACGTGCACATCATGGGCGGCGCCGAGATCATTCGCCAGGCGTTTGCCGCCGGAATCGTCGACCAGCTGCTGCTCATCATCGCCCCGGTGGTCATGGGTGCGGGCAAGCGGCTCTTCGAGGGCTTCTCGCAGTCGCTGAATCTGGAGCAGCTGGGAGTGCGGCAGTCGCAGTTCGCGACTTTCGTCCATTATCGCGTGCAGGCTTGACGGCGCTCTACGGCGTAATTATGACCCGGCCAAACGCCTTGCGGCTCTCGGCGTATTCGTGCGCCGCAGCGGCATCCGAGAGCGGGAACGAGCGATCGATCTCCACCCGAAGCTCGCCGCTTGCGACGCGCTCCAGCATCTCGCCGATCATCGGATGAACGCGGGCGTACTCCGACAGGATCGCGCCGCCGAGAAAGACGCCGTGCAGCGAGTTGTTGCGCGTCCAGAGCGAGCGCGCTTCGATCGCCGAACCCGCACGACCGGCGACCCCGACGCTGATCAGCCGCCCTCGGTAGGTGAGCACGCCAACGCTGTCGATCAGGTTCTGACCGCCGATTGAGTCGAGGACCACCTCGACGCCGCGCGAGTCAGTGAGCTGATTGGTGCGCTCAACGAAGCTCTCTGTCGCGTAGTTGATCCCGTGGTCGAGCCCGAGCGCCGTCAGCCGCTCCAGCTTCTCCTCGCGGGAGGCGGTCGCGATCACTCTCGCGCCGGCCTGCTTGGCGAGCTGGATCGCAGCCATGCCGACGCCGCCGGCTCCGGCGTGGACCAGGACGCTCTGGCCCTCGGCCAGTTTGCCGGCGGTGAACAGGCACTCATAGGCGGTTCCGAACGCGACCGGCACACACGCGGCGCAAGCCGCATCCAGCCCGGCGGGGATCGGCCAGGTCATCGCCGCGGGCACGGCTCGCCTGGCGGCATGGGAGCCGGCTGCGTTCAAGGCGACCACCCGATCGCCGACGGCGCGTCCCTGCACGCCCGCGGCAACCTCGCTGATGGTGCCGGCGCTCAGATAGCCGACGATGTGCGGGGCCGCGGGCAGCTCCCCTGCCGCGCGAGCGAGCAGGTCTCCCCCCTCGATGCTGATCGCCTCAGCGTCAACCACCACGCATCCGTCGGGGCACTCGGGGTCGGCGACATCCTCGTAGCGCAGCACCTCCGGCCGGCCGTTCTCGTAGATGACCGCAGCCTTCATTTGAGCCCTCCTCTCGGGTTTCGACGCCGCGCCGTCAAGTCTCAGCTCGGGTCTTCGGCCACGCACGGTAGCGGCCACGCGCGCCGGTGGCATCTTTTGCGTTGATTGCGCACCCTGAGTGGGCAATCCTGGTTTGCGATGGCACATGAACCCGCCACCTGAGAGGAGCAACGATGCACCAGACAGCACTGAAGAGAGCACAGCTCGGCCAGACGGGCCTTCAGATCACCCGCGTGGGCTTCGGCGCGTGGGCGATCGGAGGCGGAGACTGGGAGTTCGGCTGGGGCCCACAGGACGATGAGCAGTCGATCGCCGCGATCCACCACGCGCTCGAGCAGGGGATCAACTGGATAGACACCGCCGCCGTCTACGGCTTCGGCCACTCCGAGCAAATCGTCGGCCGGGCGCTGCAAGGTCTCGCCGAGCGACCGTACGTGTTCACCAAGTGCTCCCTGCTGGAGGGTCCCGGCCGCAGGGAGGTGCACAGCCTCAAGCGGGACTCGATTCTGCGTGAGGCGGCCAACAGCCTTCAGCGGCTCGGAGTCGACGCCATCGACCTCTACCAGATTCACTGGCCGATCCCCGCCGCTGACATCCAAGAGGGCTGGGCGGCGCTCGCCGAGCTCAAGGAGCAAGGCCTCGTGCGGCACATCGGCGTCTCGAACTTCGATGTCAACCAATTGCAGGTCATCCAGCAGATCGCACCGGTGCAGACGCTGCAGCCGGAGTACTCACTGATCGAGCGGGACATTGAGGAGGAGATCCTGCCGTTCGCCCGGCAGCAGGGGATCGGGGTGATCGCATATTCGCCGATGGGCTCAGGCATGCTCAGCGGTGGCATGACCCGCGAGCGCCTGCAACGCATGCCTGAGCAGGACTGGCGCAAGCGCGATGCGCGGTTCAACGAGCCACGGCTCTCGCAGAACCTCCAGCTGGTCGAGCGGCTGAAGACGGTGGCGAACCGCTACGACACTACGCCAGGCGCAGTCGCAGTCGCCTGGACCCTGCGCAACCCCACCGTCGACGGCGCGATCGTCGGCTTCCGCCGGCCAGATCAGGTCGATCCGATCCTGCCCGCGGCGGGCCTCGAACTCACCGACGCGGATGTGGCGGAGATCGAAGGGGGTGGGCGATGAGCACGGTCGGGTTTGTCGGCCTCGGAGCGATGGGCAGCCGGATCGCCGGCCGGCTGCTCGACGCCGGCAACGAGCTCTACGGGAGCAACCGAACCGAGTCAAAGGCGAAGCCGTTGATCGAACGGGGGATGCAGTGGCGCGCAACGCCGCGCGAGGTCGCCGAGGCGGCCGATGTCATCTTCAGCATGATCACCGACGACGCAGCGCTGCAGGCGATCGCCTCCGGGCCCGACGGGATCCTCGCTGGTCTGCAGGAGGGAAAGATCTACGTAGACATGAGCACGGTCAGCCCGCGGGCGAGCCGGCAACTCGCCGAGCGGGTCGACTCGCTGCACGCGCAGATGCTCGACGCCCCGGTCTCCGGAAGCATCCCCCAGGCCGAGACCGGAACACTCGCGATCTTCGTCGGCGGAAGCGAGTCAGCGTTCGCGACGGTCGAGCCGCTGTTGCGCGAGCTCGGCCAGGCCGTCACCCACGTGGGCGGCAACGGTCAGGGCCTTTTGATCAAGCTCGCGGTCAACGTCAGCCTCGCGGTACAGACTCTCGCCTTCAGCGAGGGGTTGCTGCTCGCCGAGCGCGGCGGGATCGACCCGCGGCTCGCCGCGCAAGCCATGAGCACGAGCTCAATCGGATCGCCGATGCTCAAGGCACGTATCCCGCTCCTGCTCAACCTCCCCGAGCAGGCGTGGTTCGACGTGGCGCTGATGGCGAAGGACATCCGCCTCGCACGCGAGGCAGCTGATGAACTGGCGATCCCTCTTCCTTCGGCCGCCGTCGCGGAGGAGATGCTCACCAGGGCGAGCGATATGGGCTACGCGCACCGCGACATCGCCGCACTCCACGAGGTCCTCGCGAAGTCAGCCGTGCACTGAAGCAACCATTCTGAGCCTGGCCGGGGTTTAAGCAGTTGATGGGCGCTATCGATCATCCACGGCACGAGCGCTGATGGACTTTCTGCGGCGAGATCGCACGCGAGCCGAATTCGACAGATTCGTGGCGAGCAACCTCGATGGGCTCCTGCGAACTGCCTATCTCATCACCTCCGAGGTGACCGAGGCGGAGGATCTCGTGCAGGAATGCCTCCTGCGGGTCGCCCGGCGCTGGCCGAAGGTGCGCTTGATGGACCGTCCTGATGCCTATGCGCGCAGAGTCCTTGTGAATCTGGCCCTCGACGGCGCCAGGCGCCGAGCTCGGTGCTGGCAAGAGTTGGCGACGCTCGACGGCGAGCCGCCTCAGGTTCGAGTCGATCAGGACTCCCACCACGACGCGATCGGGACACGCGCCGTGACGAGCGAGCTGCTTGATGCCCTGCGCCTCCTGCCGGCACGCCAGCGAGTGGTGCTGGTACTGCGCTACTTCGGGGACTTCTCCGAGGCGCAGGTCGCCGAGACGTTGGGTTGCTCGGTGGGGACCGTCAAGAGCACAACCTCCCGCGGCCTTTGGCGGATGCGCGAGGCACTGGAAGTGGTCCCAAGTGAAGGTCAAGTCCAAACAGAGACGCTAGGAACAGAGAAGGAGTAGAAGCCGATGAACGACCAACTGGAAGAGGACCTGCGCAACGCGCTCGGACAACATGCCGCGGAGGTACCCGACGCCGTGGCCGCACGCCTACGCCAGATCGACTATCGACCGCGCTCGCCGCGGCTTGGCGTCGCGCTGACGGTGGGTGGAGCTGCAAGCGTGGCCGCGGCTGCAGGGGCAATCGTGTCTGTCATCGGCCTTGGAGCGGGAACGCAGACAGCGTTTGCGGGCTGGAGCGCTTCGCCAACTGCGCCGGCAAGCGGCCAGACGGCGGCCGCCGAAGCTGCATGCTTGGCGCGCGTCCCCAGCTCCTCTGACGCCGAACGCGCCCGCGATGACGGCACCGCACATGCGCCTGTGATGGAAGCGCTGCTGAAGATCGCCCCTGACGAATGGCGCACCGTCCTCGCAGACACGCGGGGATCATTCACCATGATCATGCTGGAAGCAGCCAAAGGACAGGCGCAAGCGTCCTGCCTGTCCTCACCATCCTCATCGGTGATCTCCATAGGGCCAGTAGGCGGCCGGGTAGCCTCGCCAGCCGCCGGGCAAGCTCAGGTCGTCTCCTCAGGCAGCCAAAGAGCCAGCGCGGGAAACCAGTTCACGTACACCGAAGGTCGTGTTGGCGTTGGCGTCACAGGGGTGAGCATCCTGCTTGCCGACGGCACCCACGTCTCCGCGACTGTCGCCAACGAACACTTCGCCGCTTGGTGGCCCGGTTCTCAACAGGCAGTCTCCCAGGAAGTTGCAACTTCAAGTGGAACGAGCACGCATCAGCTTGAATACGCCGCTCCGGCGAGCACCTCTGCAGTGCGCTGAGATCTCCACAGTGATGAGTATAGTGCTAGTATAAATAGCACCATGCTGGAGAACATCGATCGTTCAGACCCCATGCCGCTGCATGACCAGGTGGCCGCGCAAATCCGTCGTGCGATCGCCGACGGCGAGGCCAAGCCAGGAGAGCGCATGCCACCCGCCCGCGATCTCGCGGCGGTCATGGCGGTCAACACCAACACGGTCCTGCGTGCACTTCGCGCGCTGCGCGACGAAGGTCTCCTGGAGTTCCGTCGCGGGCTCGGCGTGCGTGTCAGCGGAACACCGCAGCGCGGCGCGGTCATCGCACGCGCCCGCGAGCTCGTCAGCTTCGCGCGCCAGCAGGGCTACCCGCCCGAGGAGCTGATCTCGATCATCCAAGGCATCCGCTGAAGCATGCCCGCGCTGCTCAGCGATAGGCCCCCCATCGAGGCGCCGGCAGGCGCGCCCGCTGGGCCCGACCAGGGCGTGATCGAAGAGGCGCGGCGCAGACAGCGCTCGCGGCGGCTTCGCGTGTCGCTCGCCGTGCTGGCGGGTGCTGGAATACTTCTTGCCGCAAACACGGGTGGGGCGAAGCCGGCAGAAGCGCCGCTGCACCTCCCGCCAGAACCATCGCCCCTTTCGGCACGCAATGCCGGATCGACCTCGCAGCCCATCGGCGTGAGTCTGTCCCCCAACTTGGAAGGCGGCCAGGCCGGCTGGTGTGTGACCATCCTCGAAAAGAACGGCGCGAGCACCGGCACGTGCGGCCCGCTTCCTACCGTAGACCACCCCTTCCTGACGAGCACCTCAGGGTGGGCCGCCGGCGAGAGCGACATAACAACAGTCGACATCACCGCGCCACGTGTCGCTTACTTCCTGGTGAACGGCACCCGGCGCGTCGCCACCAAAACGCTGGCGGGGCCTCCGTACGGTCTGCGTGTCGCGGTCATACACACGCCCCTTCATCGATCACTCGATCGGCGGCCGGCCCTCGCGTTCAGGCGACCGACCATCGTCCCCCTCGACGCCCTGGGCAAACCGATCGCAGAATCCCGCGACCATGGAGCCGTCTGGTTTCGCGATTGGAATCGCCCGGCAACCCCGCTCAAAGGGCCATGCCAGTTGCACATCTCCGGGCTTGGCGGGATCACCGCCGAGTGGGGCCAGGTGGCGACAGCCATCCGCCCATATCCCGAACAGATCGTCGGGCGGGGCTTCCTCTCGTGCATCGACACCGAGTACCACGCTGCCGGCCGGAACATGCGAGCGGCAGTGCTGCTAGATGCCGCCAATCCCGGCGCAAGCGCACCGGCCGAGATACCGGGCCTCGAACCAATCCCACAGGCTCCCGGCCTCTACAACGGCCCCGGCGGCCTTGCCTCACGCGGCCCGATCACCACCAAGCGTGAGGGCGACGCATGGGTTCTCGTGGCAGGCGGCGGGCGAAACGCCGAGGAAGCACGCATCCGGCTGCTGCGCCACCTCACTGTGACAATGTCGCGATAGAGCGGCCGGAGGTGCAACCCCTCAGCGCTTCTCAAACACGATCCGGTAGTGGTCCAGCAACTCCCGTTCGAAGCACACCTTGTTGGCGCTGACCCCGGAGGTGAACGCAAGACGGAAATCGGGGCTCGAAAGCCAGCGTGGCAGCAGCCTGAGCTTCAGCAGCGCCTTGCGCACGCTGCGCGCGCCCATGCGGGCGTTCCACTGTTCGATCGTCTCGATGTAGTCAAGCCTGCCGCTGTCAATCGCGATCAACCGCAAGTGAGGCTCGGCGCAGCGGAGCACCTGCTCCTTGCCGAAGGGCAGCCAGGAGCCCGGGAACTGCCGTCCCAGCAGCGCCAGATACCAGGCGTCGGTCTCACGCGGCGGCATGCCGCGCAGCACGTCAACATCGATCTCATTCGGTGGGGGCATGTTGCGCCCGAACACCATCGTCTGCAGATAGAAGCGGCCGCGGTCGGGCAGCAGGCCCGCAACCCGCGCGAAGAGGTCGCCATAGACCTGCTCCTGGCGGCCGGCCTGGTAGTCCTCAGGAGAGCAGAAGTGCTCGAAGGCGCCGAGGCTCGCAACCGAGTCGAAGGCACCGAAGCGCTCGACGTCGATCTCGCGCGCATCGCAGAGCTCGACGTCGAGTCCGTGGCGCCGGCAGGCGGCCACCTGCGCAGAGGAGAGGGTGACCCCGACGCCGACGCCGCCCCGCCTGCGCACGAAGTCCAGCAGCGCGCCCCAACCGCAGCCGAGGTCGAGCGTCCGCTTTCCGTCGGCAATCCCGATCTGCTGCGCGATGTACTCGTGCTTTGCCCGCTGCGCCTGCTCGAGGGACAGGGAGAAGTCGCCGTCGTACTTCGCGCCGCTGAAGTCCGCCATCTCGCCCATGCTGAGGCGAAACACCCTGTCGATCAACGAATACGTGAACTCGAGATCCTTGCGGTCGGCCACCGCAGCCAGCTTTGCAGACGCGACCGTGGGCCTGCTTGCGCGCACAGACATCACCGCCACTACACTTCTGAAGTGACGCAGCAGCGGTGGGCACGCAGCCGCCTGGTGGGGATCGTCATCCTGCGGCACCGACCCTTCGGAGCACCATCGCCACAACGCAGCAACCCGCGGTAGACCACCGTCCACAGGCGTCCAGCGACCGGATTGGCCATGTCGCGAACATCCTCGCAACAGCACTGCCGCCAGCGCTGCTGGGCTTCGCTGCCTGGCGCGCCTGGGGAGGCGCGCTGCGCTGGAGCGATCTGGTCGTTCTCGCGATCGTCTATGCGCTGACGGGGCTCGGCGTCACCGTCGGCTTCCACCGTCTGTTCACCCACCGCAGCTTCAAGACCGCGGCGCCGCTGCGCTTCGTGCTCGCGGCGCTTGGCTCCGCCGCGATCGAGGGTCCGCTGATCGAGTGGGTCTCAAACCACCGCAAGCACCACCAGTTCTCCGATCAGGATGGGGACCCCCACAGCCCGCATCACCACGGCACAGAAGTGCAGGGCGCCTTGCGGGGCCTCTATCACGCCCACCTCGGCTGGATCTTGAGGGGTGACGCGAGCGCCACACCGGAGCGCTACGCCAAGGACCTGCTCGCCGACCCGGTCGCCAGCTTCGTGGACCGCACGTTCCTGGTGTGGATGCTTGCCGGATTGGCCCTGCCCTTCGGCCTTGGCCTGGCAATCACAGGCACGCTCACGGGTGCACTGATGGCGCTGCTTTGGGGCGGAGCGGTACGCATCTTCCTGCTGCATCATGCGACCTTCTCGATCAACTCCCTGTGTCACTTCTTTGGCCGCCGGCCCTTCCAGACGGGCGATGAGTCGCGCAACCTCGCATGGCTTGCGCTGCCAACGCTCGGAGAGGCCTGGCACAACAACCACCATGCCTTCCCAAGCTCCGCAAGGCACGGACAGGCGCGCTGGCAGCTCGATCCGTCCTGGTGGGTGATCGGCGCGCTCGCCCGCTGCGGACTCGCCTGGGACGTCGTCGGGGTCTCCTCGACGCGCCAGCTGGAAAAGCGTGCCTCCTCCTAGACTGGACGGCGCGCGAGCACCTGGTAGACGGCCGTGTACCCGGTCTCAAAACCCAGCCGCGCCGCACGCAGATACAGACGCCAGACACGGGTGCGCTGCGCGCCCGCAAGTCTGCGCGCGTCGTCGAGGTGTTCGTCCAGGCGCCTGCTCCAGTGACCGAGCGTCAGCGCGTAGTCTTCGGCGAAGCCCTCAATGTGCTCAGTGAGTAGTCCCGCTCGTTCCATTGCGAGCTGGATGCGAGACAGGTGCAGGGGCTCCCCGTCCGGGAAGACGTAGCGGTTGGTGAAGGCGTCGCCGCTCGCGTCGTAGTCGGTCCGCAGTGCGGAGATGCCGTGATTCAGCAGCGCGCCGCCAGGCGCCAGCAGCTGCGCAAGCCTGAGCGCGTACTCATCGATGCGGCTCTCTCCGACGTGCTCCACCATGCCGATGCTCGCGATCGCGTCGAAGGGGGCCTCGCGCAGCTCCCGATAATCGGCGACCCTGATCTCCACGCGGTCCGCGAGACCGGCTCTTGCGACCCGCTCGCGTGCGAACGCCGCCTGCTCCGGCGAGAGCGTGATGCCGAGCACGGACACCTGGTGCGTCTTCGCCGCGTGAATCGCAAAGCTTCCCCAGCCGCAGCCGACGTCGAGGACGCGCTGGCCAGTCCGCAAGCCGAGCTTGCGCGCGACGAGACCCAGCTTCGCCTCCTGCGCCTCCTCGAGCGTCTGCGCGCCACGAGTGAATAGGGCGCAGCTGTAAATCATCGAGGCATCCAGGAACAGACCGAAGAAGTCGTTGCCAACGTCGTAGTGGTAGCGAACGGCGGCAGCATCGCGCGCGCGGGTGTGACGCTCGCCTTTGAGCACGAGCTCCAGCGACGGGCGCCGAGAGGGCGCGATCCTCGCCGCCGCCAGCGCCGCCGCTGCAAACAGCCGCAGACGGTCGCGAGCGCCCACCGTTGGCGGCGTCCAGGAGTCCACCACGGCGAAAGCCTGATCCAGGTCCGCGGCGTCGAGCGAGCCCTCCACGTAGGCGCGCCCGAGGCCAAGCCGGCCAGGCGAACGCAGCATGTGCGCGACCGCGCTGGGCGAGCGGATCTCAAACGAGGGCGCCGGCGCGAGCGTGGCGGGAAGCACCGTGCCGTCCCAGAAGCGGACCTCGAAGGGACGCGACGGGAACACGCGTGCGAGCTCGCGGCGCAAGGGCTGGGTCACGAAGCTCATCGCCCCACTTAACCACGATGACTAGGCGCGCGGCGCGATCGCAAGAGCACCGTCCTCACAATCGATACACCGATCGCCGCCGGGGCCAGGCTCGCAGGCATTCCCAGCACAGCCATCGTCGAGCGTCCAGTGATCTGGAATGCCAAGTCGCTCGCAAAGGAAGACATAGGTTCTTTCGCCGTTTCGCGATTGAGCCGTCCCGTAAAGCAAATGCTGGAGGATCACATGAGCGACCTGCTCGACCTCGAGAAGATCGATACAGACGGAGCCGTCCGCGAAGCGGCGCAGGCAGTCAGCGGCGACACGCGGCTTGGCTTCCTGCGCAAGGCCGGCCTTGGAGCCGGAGCGGTGATGGGTGGGGGAGCAATCCTCTCGGCACTGGCGCCTGGCGCGCTGGCCGCCGGCAGCGGCCGACCGCCGGCCTCGTTTGGCAAAGGCGACGTGGGCATCTTCAACTACGCCCTCACGCTGGAGTACCTCGAGGCAACCTTCTACGCGGAAGCGTTGAAAGGCGTCTCCTTCAGCGACCCGCATCTGAAGGCGCTGGCGATCAAGATCGCAAGCGACGAGGCAACTCACGTCGCGTTCCTGAAGAAAGCGCTCGGCAGCCACGCCGTCAAGAAGCCGAAATTCGACTTCGGCGCAGCCGTCACCAGTCAGTCGACATTCACCGCGACATCGCAGGCGCTGGAGAACACGGGCGTTGCCGCCTACTTCGGACAGGGGTTCAACATCAGCTCGAAGGCCTACCTTGCCGACGCGATCTCGATCCTCACCGTCGAGGCACGCCACGCCGGAGCGATCGGCTTCTACAACGACCCGACCGCGAAGGCGGTCTCGCCCGAGGGCGCATTCGACAAACCAAAGACCGCAAGCCAGGTGCTCAGCATCGTCAAGGGCACCCATTTCATCGTCGGCTAGCAACCGCGTCTGCTCGCCGTGGCGGCCATCAAAGCCGCCACGGCGACGGGCGCACGTCCACCATTGCCTCCAAAGGAGACGATCACATGATGGGACTCGATAATCCAATTCACATCGCATTCCTGCTCATCCTGCTGCTGCTTGTCTTCGGCGCCAAGCGCCTGCCAGAGCTCGGCCGCTCGCTGGGCACCGGCATGCGCGGCTTCAAGGAGTCGCTGAGCGGGGAAGGCATGCCGCCGGCGCAGCTGCACGAGCCGGCGCAGATGGTCGCCGCCAATGCTGATGCACCGCTGCCAGGCACCGTCGGCGACCCGGTCGCCCCCGCCGCCTCAACGCCGGCCGCCGGCCTCGATCGGCAGCATGCCTAGAGGACTCCCGGAGTCATGGCTGTCGCAGCGATAGGCAGGGTCGGGCACGAGGATCGCCTCAGCCTCGTCGACCACCTCGACGAGTTGCGTGCCAGGCTGATCGTCTGCCTGGCCGCGCTGGCGCTCACGTTCGGGCTCTGCATGTGGCAGAACCATGCACTGCTTACCCTGGTCAATCGTCCGCTTGCGCAGCAGACGCAGAAGCAGGTACGCGCTGGTCAGGGGCCGCTCGGCGCCACGTATTCGGTGCAGCGCAACGCGCGCACAGTCGCACGCCAGCTGCAGGTGGTCGTCGGCGCACTCGAGCAGCCCCATAACGGAGTGAGTCCTGCAGTTCGCGGCACGCTGCGTGGAGTTGCGCCAAAGCTGAGCGGGGCGATCGCGGGCCTCTCGAAGGCGCCGCAGGGCGACAAGCCGGTCACGCTTGGCATCGGCGAGCCGTTTACGACGACGGTCGGCGTCAGCCTCATGTTCGCGTTCATCCTCGCGCTACCGGTGATCCTCTACGAGCTTTACGGTTTTCTCGTACCGGCCTTCGGCCCCGCCCAACAACGTCTCGCAAGGCCGCTGATGCTCGCTATCCCAGGTCTGTTCCTGCTCGGCGTGGCCTTCGGCTACCTCGTCGTGCTGCCGGCGGCGGTGCGGTTCTTCGAGAACTTCAACAGCGGCCAGTTCAACGTGCTCGTCCAGGCTAGCCAGTACTACCACTTCGCAGCCGTCGTGATGCTGGCGATGGGGCTCGTCTTCCAAGTGCCGGTCGGTGTGCTGGCCGTGACCCGCTCTGGCATCTTGAGCGTGCGCCAGCTCGCCAAGAACCGCCGCTACGCGGTGCTTGCATGCGGTGCGGTCGCGGCATTCCTGCCAGGCGACGCGGTCACGATGCTGCTGGAGGTCGTGCCGCTGTACCTGCTCTTCGAGCTCAGCCTACTGATCGCACGGTTCGGGGAGCGACGAGCTGCGCACGCCGCGGCGTGACGGCGTGCGACCAAGGCAAAAGGCGCTCCAACGATAGGCGCCTTGACATGCAGCCTACCGGCTGCGTATTATAGGCAGCCATATGGGTGCCTATCCCCACGAGATCGACGATGTGTTCCGGGCACTGGCCGACCCCAAACGCCGGCGGCTGCTCGACAGCCTCAACGCGTGCAGCGGCCAGACGCTGCGTGAGCTGTGCGCCGACATGGACATGGCTCGCCAGTCCGTGTCCAAGCACCTCGCAGTGCTTGAAGCCGCGCAGCTGGTGAGCACGGTACGACGCGGACGGGAGAAGCTCCACTACCTGAACCCGGCGCCGATCAACGAGATTTCTAACCGGTGGATAGGCCAGTACGACCGCGACAGGCTCCACGCCCTGTCGGACCTCAAGCAAGCCCTGGAGGATCACACCATGGACAAGCCGTCTTTCCTCTACACAACCTACATCCGCACCACGCCAGAGCGCCTCTGGCAAGCACTGACCGACCCCGCCTTCACCGAACGCTATTGGGGAGTCGCGTTCGACTCCGACTGGAAGGCCGGCTCCACGATCACCTTGCGCCAGTGGGGGCTGACCATCGCCGACCCCGAGCAGGTCGTGCTCGAGTCCGAGCCCTACCGGCGGCTCGCCTACACCTGGCACACGTTCACGCCCGAGTGGAGAGAGAGCGCCCGCGACCGGATCGGGTTCAGCGAGGAGTTCCTGGAGCGCATCGCCGCCGAGCCACGCTCCAAGGTGCTCTTCGAGATCACCGACCTCAAAGGCGGGCTGATCAAGCTCACCATCGTCCACGACGGCTTCGAGCCCGGGAGCGAGGTGCTCGAGACGATCAGCCAGGGCTGGCCGCACATCCTCTCCAACCTCAAGACGCTACTCGAGACCGGCCAGACGCTGACAGCAACGGCAAGCTCAGCTGACGAAGCCGCGGCGGCTCGATCGTGAAGCCGGCCCTGAGGCCGATTCGCCGCGGCTCGCTGTCGTCGGTCCCCCCAGCCGCCCACCTAGAGGCTGTCTGACACGCGCCCGTAGCGAAGGTAAACGACGCGAGAGCCAAACGTCTGCGTCTCGACCAACTCCAGGTTGATCCTTTCGTCCAGGGTCGGGAAGTAGGGCGTGCCGACGCCGAGTAGGACCGGGCTGACGAACAGCCGCCACTCGTCGATTAGCCCCAACTCCATGCACGCGCGGGCGAGACCGGCGCCGCCAACGGCGATGTCCTTTCCGGGCTGTTCCTTGAGCCTTGAGACCTCCTCTCCGACACCGTCCCTGGCCAGCCTGGTGTTGCCCACCACGCTCTGAAGCGTCGTGGAGAACACGACCTTCGGCAAGGCCTTCCAGGTCTGCGCAAACTCGACCTGCTCCGCGGCCAGCGGACTCTCCTCAACCGTCTCCCAGTAGACCATCGTTTCATAGAGCCGCCGTCCGCAGAGATGCACATCGATTTCCTGCACCTGCTGATGGTGGAACCGAAACAGCTCCTCGTCGGGCACCGACCAGTCGATCTCGCCATCGGGTCCGGCGATGTAGCCGTCCAGCGACACAGTCATCGAATAGATCAGCTTCCGCATCACGGTCCTCCTTGGTTGGACTAGGTCTCAGGTATTGCGCGACCGAAGGCCTCAAGGGTGATTTCCTCGGGCTCAGGACCGCCGCGACGATCCGTGTCGAGGCTGTCGACAGCGGCCATCTCGTCTCCGGACAGCTCGAAGTCGAATACGTCGATGTTCTCTTCGATACGGCTTGGCTTGGTGGACTTTGGGATGACCGAGCGTCCGTGCTGCACGCCCCATCGCAGCATCACTTGGGGCGGCGCTCTTGCCGTGCGTCGTGGCGATGTCTGCGATCACAGGATCGTCAAGGGTGCTGCCGTGGCTGCCGTCGCGGTTGTTGAGTGTGACTGTCTTCATGCCCTCTCTCCAAGTTTGAGGCTGTAATCGTCATCGCTGACGTGCTCTCCCCACGTGACCGCACTTCCCTGGTCATCGACCTGTTGCATAGCGATGTGGGCCATGAAGCGGTCGGGTGCGGCGCCGTGCCAGTGGTTCTCGCCGGGCTCGAAGAACACGCGGTCGCCGGGCCTGATCTCCTCGACCGGTCCTCCCTCGCGCTGGCAGCGGCCCACACCCTCGGTCACGAAGATGGTCTGGCCCAGCGGGTGGGTGTGCCAGGCGGTGCGGGCGCCCGGCGTGAAGTGGACGTTGGCGGCGGCGAGGCGGTATGGCTCAGACGGCTCGGCGATGGTGTCCACGTACACCTCGCCGGTGAACCAGTCCGCCGGCCCCTTCCCGGTCTCAATGCTGCTGCGGATGATCTTCATAGCTCCTCCTTCAGCGCCGACGGTGGGTGGGTTCGAGTGCGGGCTGCGTCCATCCATTGTCGTTCCTGACCTCGCGCTGCGCGAGCATCACGCCCGCCGAAGCCGGCCTGGTCGCGGTTCCGGTTACGGGCGTTGGGCGCTGACACCCCGTGCGACGCGGAAGTCCGCGGCGACCTCGCGTGTAGCCGCCTCGGCTCCGAGCGGAAATACGTGAAGCGCATCTACGCGCGAGATACTGGCAAGGCCCGCCGCCAGTTCGCGCGCTAGGTCGATGCCGCCGCCGCGACTGATCTGCGCCACGGCTTGCTGAGGAATCGCGACCCCTGGTAGCGCGCACGCGCGCTCTGCCATGCGCGCGCTGCGGAGCAGCGCGACGCTTGCGTAGAGCCGCACGTCCGCGAGGGTGTCCTCGGCGGCCGAGAGGAACGCTTCGAGGCGCCCAAGGTCGAAGATCATCTGTGATTGCAAGAAGGTGGCTCCAGCGGCGATCTTGCGCCGCAGAAGCCGCAACTCGCGGTCGAAGTCCTCGGCGAAGGGATTGACGACCGCCCCGACCGCCAGCGGGTGCGGGGCGCTCCATGGCGACGCGCTCGCAATGAGCTGCGTGGCGGTCATGTCGCCCACACGCTCGATGCCAGGCACCGGATCGCCCTGCATGCAGAGGACCGCCTCAGCGCCGAGCGCCGCCGCGCCCACGACCTGGGACTGCAGGGCAAGCCGGTTGCGATCGCGGCAGGAAATGTGGACGATTGTCCCCACGCCCTGCTCTCGCGCGAGCGCCACCGCAGCCAGCGGCGACATCCGCGGCTGGCCGGCGTGATTGTCGGTCAACCCGACGACGTCGACAGTGTCGGCCAGAACAGCGATCCGGTCGCTGACGCGCGCGCCGTCTGCCTCGGTCGGCAGCGAGATCTCCGCGGACGTCAGGGCAGTCAGCGACACGACGCTGAGCTTAGCCCGTCGGTCTGTCAGGCCGACCCATGCCTCGTTAGAGGATCGGCTATCAGGACACTCGCTTTGCCCGGCAGGGCGCGCATCGTTACCCCGGTCGACAGCTCCCACGCTTCGCGCGGAACTCAGGCACGCCCTACCTCAGCTGGCGGTTACGGTGGGTAGAAGTGGCGTAGAGGGCCTTCGGGTCGGGCGAGCACCGCGCTTGCAAACGTCCGGCAAACGTCTCGGGCTGATCCTGCAAACCCCGACGGCCGAAACCACGCGACACCGGACGCAACGACCCACGCTGATCCCGCGAACCTTCGGGGCGCTTCGCCCCCGTTCGCCTACTACTTCGCAGATAACTAGCTACATCGGGGAGATAGGTTCAGGTTGGCTCTAGAAAGCCATTCGAGATATTGCAAGCATTCCGCAGCGGTTGTGCACGCCTCGTGCACAGGCGATCGCTGCTTCGTGCACGCTTCATGCACATCGTAGCGCGACCGACCGACCGACCGACCGAGCCAGGCAGCCAGCGAGCCAGCAGGCGATGCTGCCGCCATCCGCCGATGGCGCTCGCGCGGGGCATCTCCGCTGACCGCCAGCCGTTCGCGATAGCACTATTGCTACCGTGTCCGACATGCAGACGATCCCACAGAAGGAGCTGCGCAACCACGTCGGCGAGGTGCTGCGCCGCGCCGAGGCTGGAGAGCAGTTCACGATCACCGTATCCGGCCGCCCCGTCGCTCAGCTCGGGCCGCTGCGCGCGCGCCAGTGGGTGCCAAGCAGCCAGCTAGCGGGACCTGTGGGAGGCACCTCCCGACCCAACGCTCGACCGGGATCTCGAGCTGCTTGGCGGGGAGCTCGCCGACCCGTGGGCTGCATAGCCCTGTGGCGGTACTGCTCGACACCTCGGTGCTGATCGCCGCCGAGCAAGGACCAGACGAGGACGCAGCGATCAGCGTCATCTCGCTGACCGAGCTTGCACTTCGGGGTGCTGGTCGCACGCGATGAGCAGGCCAGAGCGCGACGCATCCGGCGCCTCGGCGCGATCGAGGACCACTTCGACGCGCTTCCCTTCGACGCCGCCGCCGCACGCGAGTGCGGCCGCCTGCACGCACTCGTCGCACAGCGCGGCGGCCAGCCACGACGACGCGCACTCGATCTCGCGATCGCCGCAACCGCGAACGTCCACAGCGTACCACTGACCTACGACGCCAAAGACTTCCAGATCATCGCCACAGAGATCGACATCCGCACACCCTGACCCCCAGACCAGGCAAGTCCGAGCAAGCCCTCGCACCTCAACAGCCGCCGGTCAACCGCGGATCTGGCCAGCGATTGGTTTGCAGCCCATGACCGCCCACGCCACTCTCACAACAGGCGAGACGTGAGCACGAGCGGCGATCAACGCCGTACGTGCGCTCTTCGTCCCCAGCGACAGCGCTGCTGGGCTCGACGAACACTCCTGCTTCGCCCAAGGCGAAGCAGGAGTGTCATATGCAGGGGGCGGTTTCTGCCGCCTTCGTTCCGGAGCAGGTCTGTAAAGCTGTGCTGATCGATGGTGTCGGACTTCCGCTTCGCGCCGAATGCACGCCCGGGCAGGAGCGCCCCCAGCAGCACGCTGCGCAACCTTGCGCAAGGCCTGCCCCGCGCTGTGGACGTTCACCAAGCACCCCGGCATCGAACCGACTAACAACTACGCCGAACCCCAGCTGCGCAGCGCGGTCAACTACCGCAAGCTCTCCCTCTGAAGCCAATCCCAGGACGGCGAACGACGACGAGACGCGACACTCCAGTCGAGGCGTCGGGATGCAAGGGGCGGTGACACGAGCACCGTGGGCGACAATGAGCCGCGAGAGCGTTTCGCCGTCTTCTCAACTCGCCTCGTCAGATCGACACCGTCGCAGGAAAGATCGTCGCGGCCGCCGCTTAGAAGGACAGCGTGCGCATGTCGTCGTCAGCTCCCCGGTACAAGACCCCCGGCCTCATTGACGACGGCCACGCCCTGCAGGAACGGCGAGTTCGGTGGGACGTACGCGTACGTGCCGAACCTGTAGTCGTAGAAGTTCTTCGAGTCGTAGGGATCGTCGAGGCCTCCGCTGAAGAACGTCACGGTGCTCGTCAGCTTCACTTCATCCTTCGTGTCGATGGTGTGACTGATCGTCAACGTGGTTGTGGTCGTCGTTTCGACGTCTTCATCAGCCCCGAACAGTACGGCGAGCCACCCCGGCTTGTCGTCCTCGACGTGTACCTGCGACGTCGTCGTCACCTGCTTGTCCTCGATTGTCGAGTCGTACGTGATGCTGAACTGATCGCCATTCGGGCCGGTCGAGGTGCCCGACCACTCAGCCGGGTCAGCCGGAACGAACCGCGGCGGGGCGATCACCGGAGGCCGCAGCTCGCCACCGACAATCGGACGTGCCGGAGGCGCCATGGGATCTTGTGCGAGAAGAGCGTCAATCGCCGGCACGTCGAACCCGAGCGTGCCGGGCTGGCCTCCGTTCAACAGCTGACGCTCCGTGAGGAGATCGTTCACGGCGTTGCTGCTCGCGTCCTCGTAGCCAAGCACGACGATTCCGACCTCGCCGTTCACGGCCATCCACACGACCTTAAGGTTCTTCAGGTAGACGATCCGATCGCCGAGTCCCGGGCCGAGACCCGCGGCCGACTGATACTGACTCATCGTCGAAAGGGCAAGCGTCAGGCTGTGGTCTTCCTCGTTCGTCGTCACAGAGGATTCCGACGGCGGCGCCGACGCGTCGATTCCGTTGAGGATGTCGCTCACAAGCGACAGCTCGCTCGAGATTTGCTTCGTCGCGTCAGCGGTCGATTCGTTGTCCTTCTTGGCCTGGCCGAACAGGGCTTCACCGAGCTCTTTGAAGGCTCCCGCCACGCTCGCGCCGCCAGCCGCACCAGCTCCACCCGTTCCAACGACGGCGACAACGGCGGTTATTGCCCCTGCGACTTTTCCGATCAAATCGGCCACGCTGTAAGCCTGTACGGTCTTCGTGCCGGTGCCGGACGTGATCGAGGAGGTCACCGTACGCGTAATCGTTTCTGTGTCAGAGTAGGTCGCGATGTTCTTCAGCTGCTTGCCCTGCGGGGGCGCGTAGATGATCGCCATCGGGAGCGCCGGGATAGTGAACGCTCCCATCCCGACGACGGGAGGACGAAGCACGAAGAACGAGGCGAAAATCGGATCGTGCCCCGGCACGTTGATCGTGACCTCCAGACGGCTGACTGCTGGCGTGGTCCACTGCGTCTGGAGCGCCGTGCTGCACTCCAGCCCGACGTCGATGGTGATCTCGTCGGCCTCTGACGAGACGGTCGGATAGCCGGAGATAGTCACGCCGCCGTTCGTCTCGCCGGCGAGCACGCCGCCGACCACGCTCTCCCTAGGCGCAGCCGCCGCCGCAACGTGGGCGGACGTCCGCCCACGCGTTGATGTCCGGCGGGCAGTCGAGACGGCCGGCGGTTGGCTCCGCTGCGGAATCACTGCGAACTTCAAACGCAGATCGACCGCCTTGGTCGCGACGACGCCGACCGTGAGGTTGATGATCTGGTTCGTCGGCGGTATCCCTTCCGGCCGAAACGGGTGGTGCCCCAGCCCTCCAACACCCGTCGCGCCGCCGCCCTCGCCAACGTCAGCGACGAAAGGCGTCGTCGGTTCCACGCCGCCGAGGGAAGGTCCGCTCCCCTGCGGCTCCGGATCGATCGGCGGGATCACGATCGTCTGTACGACGGTTGGTACCGACCAGACGAAGGTACCCGCTGTAGGGTCGATTGTGCCGACTTCGATCGTCTCCTGCGTTTCGGGCAGCGTCAGCTGGCCCGTGTCCTCGAGTTTCTTTATCTGTTCATACGCATCTGCGTACCCGAGACCCATAGCCCACCTCCATTTGTCCGGTGACCCGCATAGAACGCGCGGGGCTTCCAACGGTACACAACGGCTTTGCGCCGTGATCAGAAGCCGCAGCCCGAGCGGAATCCCATTACGGCCTGCGCAGGAGCGCCCATCAGAGTGCCCCTCTTGAGGAGGAACTGCACGCTCGGCTGATCGTCTCGGACTTCTGCTTTTCAGGGGAGCAGGAGCCTGGACCGGCGACACCCTGACTGCCGGATTGGACGAAAGGCTGGTCTGAACCCGCTGCTTATGCGGGTTAGCATGACTTGGTGCGCTTCCTCGTCACCAGTGCAGGTAGCGCCAACGGTGGTGGCCATGATGCGGTGCTCGCCTTCAACGCTGACGGCGAGTTCGTTGGCCCGTTCAGCGACGACCCCCGGATCCTCGATCC
>DASYNI010000013.1:0-8066 GCA_036008645.1 Solirubrobacteraceae bacterium | reverse complement strand
GCTGCCACCAGGGCTTCCTGCGCACGCTGCTGCTCGAGGTAGCTGCCGCGCGCGCTCAAGGCGTCGGAGACCTCGCGAAAGGCCGTCTGGATCGTCAGCTCGTATTGGGCGATAGCCACATTCTTCTCGATATGTGCCAGGTCCAGATTGGCAAGGTTCTGTCCGCCGTTGAATATCGGCAGAGTGATGGTTGGCAGGAAACTCCACGTGCCCGTGCCCGCGCCGAACAGACCACCGAGCCGGTTGCTGGCGGTGCCACCGGAGGCAGTTAGCTGGATACTGGGCAAGAACGCCGCGCGTGCCGCACCGATGTTGGCATTCGCAGCTCGCAGCGCGTGCTCCGCGCTCAAGATGTCGGGCCGACGCGTGAGCAAGTCCGAGGGCAGGCCCGCGGGCACTTCCGCCAGCAACCCGTCGGCTTCGATGTCCTTCGGTTCCGGCAGATCCGTGGGAACCTCCTGGCCGAGCACCAGCGTCAGTGCGTGGGCATCCTGCGCGAGCTGGCGCTGGTACTGCGCGAGGCTCGCCCGTGCGGCATCGACCGTGCTCTCCGCCTGGCGCACGCTGAGGAGCGTCGTGGTGTCCCGCTCGTACAGCGCGCGCGTGAGCTCGTAGGACTCGCTCTCGCTGCGCAGCGTCTCCAGAGTCAGCTCGACCAGCGCCTTGTCGGCCAGCATCGCGAAGTAGTCGGTAGCTACCTCGGCCACCAGGCTGATCTGGGTGCTGCGGCGGCTCTCGCTCTGCGCCAGATACTGCTCGAAGGCCTGCGTCGTAAGGCTGCGCTCGCGACCGAAGAGATCGAGTTCGTAACTGGTAAAGCCGATTCCTGCACTGTAGTAGTGGAGAGTGGTGGCAGTGGGGCCGCTCGGCACCTGAGCGCTGCTGCCAGAGCCGCCAACGCCGCCGAGCGGCAGGGCGCCGTTCGCAGGCAGCCGCTCGGCAACTCCTGAGCCCGTGGCCGAGATGGCAGGGAAGAGATTGCCACGCTGAATGCGGAACTGCGCCTCCGAGGCCGCCACGTTCAGCACGGCGACGCGAAGATTCCGGTTGTTGGCGAGCGCGATGTCGATGAGCCGCTCGAGGCGCGGGTCGGTGAAAAAGTCGTGCCATCCGATCTGATCGGCGGAGACATTCGCGGAGCCCGCGTCGGGTTCTGCCGCCTGCGGGGCAGCGGACCCGGCCGCAAGAGCGGCGGGCACAGGGGTAGTCAGGCCCGCCGCGTCCGCCGGCCAATGCTCCGGCGCGGGGGACTGCGGCCGTTGGTAGTGCGGCATCAAGGTGCATGCGCTGAGCGCCGTGGCGGCGAGCCATGCAGTGACGATACGCTTCATAAGCTTACTCTCCTGCCGCCGGTGCGGCCGGCAGAGTGGACGCCATCCGGGTAGGTCGCCGTTGGGACTCGCTGAGACGCAGCACGGCGACGAAGAATGCGGGCACCAGGAAGATCGCGAGCACCGTAGCCGTGATCATTCCTCCCGCAACTCCCGTGCCGATGGCGTTCTGGCCGCCCGATCCCGCACCGGAGGCGATCACGAGCGGCGAGACGCCGAGGATGAAGGCCAGAGAGGTCATCAAGATCGGCCGCAGCCGTTGCCGCGCGGCTTCCGTCGCCGCATCGATCAGGTTGAGGCCCGCTTCGTGGTTCTGCTTGGCGAACTCCACGATGAGGATTGCGTTCTTGACCGAGAGGCCCATGGTGGTGAGCACGCCCACCTGGAAGTAGATGTCGTTGTTCAATCCACGGAGCAGCGTCGCCAGCACGGCGCCGAGGATTCCGAGCGGGATGACGAGCAGCACCGCCGCCGGGATCGCCCAGCTCTCATAGAGCGCGGCGAGACATAGGAACACGACTGCGATCGAGAGCGCATACAGGAAAAGCGCCTTGGAGCCGGCCTGCTTCTCCTCGTACGAAAGCCCCGTCCATTCGTAGCCGATGCCGTGCGGGAGCTGTGCCGCGAGCCGCTCCATCTCGGCCATGGCCTCTCCGGTGCTTCGCCGGAGCGCCGGTTCGCCGAGGATCTCGACCGAGGAGAGGCCGTTGTAGCGCTCGAGCTTCGGTGAGCCGTACGTCCACTCCCCATTCGCAAAGGCCGAGAAGGGCACTGTCTGCCCGGTACCGTTGCGCACGTACCAGCTCCCGAGGTCCTGGGGCAGCATGCGCGAGGGGGCATCGCCCTGGACGTACACGCGCTTCAGCCGCCCGCGGTCGATGAAGTCGTTGACGTAGGAGGAGCCCCACGCACTCTGAATCGTGTCGTTGATGTCGGACAGGGTGAGCCCCTGCGCGCTCGCCTTCTCGCGATCGATCGAGATCCGGTACTGCGGCTCGTCGTCGAGCCCGTTGGCGCGCACCCGGGCGAGGAGCGAATCCTTTGCCGCTAGGGCGACCAGCTGGTTGCGCGCCTGCATGAGGGCCTCGTGGCCGAGGCCGGCCTTGTCGATGAGCTCGAAGTCGAAGCCCGTCGCGTTACCGAGCTCGAGCGCAGCCGGCGGGGGGAAGCCAAAGACGATCGTTTCCTGCGTGCCGGCAAAGTGCTGGTTGAAGCGCGCGGCGATCTGCTGCACGCGATTGCGCTTGCCGGGGCGCTCCTCCCACGGCTTGAGCGGCACGAACGCGAGCCCTGCGGTCTGCCCATGCCCGCCGAAGCTGTAGCCGCTCACGATGAACACCCCTTCGACCGCCTGCTTCTCTTCCGTGAGGAAGTAATGGCTGACGTCATCGAGCGTACTGAGCGCGTGCGAGTCGGTCGCGCCCGGGGGAGCCGTCACCTGCACGAACATGAAGCCCTGGTCTTCCTCCGGCAGGTATCCACCCGGGAGGTGCAGATAACCGAGCACGGCGACGCCGGCCACGATGAACAGTGCGAGGAGCGCGCGTGCGGGGCGCCGGGTGATTCTCGACACCTGCTGACCGTAATGCGCCTGGCTGCGCGTGAACCAGGTGTTGAACCAGCCGAAGAAGCCGCGCCGCTGCCCCGTGCCGTGCTCGGAGGGCTTGAGGAGCGTGGAGGTGAGGGCGGGTGTGAAGATCAGCGCGACCAGCACCGAGAGGATCATCGAGGAGACGATCGTGACAGAGAACTGCCGGTAGATCACTCCGCCCGAGCCACCGAAGAAGGCCATCGGCAGGAACACCGCCGAGAGAACCAGCGCAATGCCGACGAGAGCGCCGGTGATCTGCTCCATCGAGCGCTTGGTCGCCTCTTTCGGCGAAAGATGCTCCTCCTCCATGACGCGCTCGACGTTCTCGACCACGACGATGGCATCATCGACTAGCAGCCCGATGGCGAGCACCATGCCGAAGAGCGTCAGGCTGTTGATCGAGTAGCCGAAAGCAGCCAGCACTGCGGTGGTGCCCAGC
The DNA here is from genome assembly GCA_036008645.1 of Solirubrobacteraceae bacterium. GTDB lineage: Bacteria > Actinomycetota > Thermoleophilia > Solirubrobacterales > Solirubrobacteraceae > Palsa-744. The sequence continues at coordinate 4,705 of DASYNI010000013.1, read as the reverse complement.
AGCACCACGGGGATCGCGATCGTCGGAATGAGCGTCGCGCGCACGTTCTGCAGGAAGAGCAGCATCACGAGGAACACGAGCCCGATCGCCTCGGCGAGGGTCATCATCACGTCCTTCACTGAATGTCTGACGAAGGGCGACGTGTCGAGCGGGTAGACGACCTTGAGCTCTGGCGGAAAGGTCGGCGCGAGTCTCGTGATCACGGCCTTCACCGTTGCGACGGTATCGAGCGCGTTTGCGCCGCTCGCCATCTTGATCACGAATCCCGCCGCCGGATCCCCGTTCCATTTGGGGATCGTCTGGTAGTTCTCGCCGCCGAAGGCGATCCGCGCCACATCGCGCAGCCGCACCTGGCTACCGTTGGGCTCGACGCGCAGCAGGATCTCGCCGAACTGCTCCGGCCTCTGAAGGTAGGTGGGACCGACGATCGTGGCATTCAGCTGCTGCCCGGCGACCGCCGGCTCCCCGCCGAGTTCGCCGGAGGCGACCTGGATGTTCTGCGCCTTGATGGAATTCGCCACGTCGACGGAGGTCAGCCCGTAGTTGTCGAGCTTCGCCGGGTCGAGCCAAATGCGCATCGCGTACTGTGCGCCGAACAGCTGGAAGTTGCCCACTCCGGGCGCGCGGCTCACCGGATCCTGCACATGCGAGGCGACGAAGTCGGCAATGTCGGCGGCATTCATGCTGCGGTCGGTCGAGACAAAGGCGGCCGCCATCAGGAAGTTCTTAGCCGACTTTGCGACCTGCACACCCTGCTGCTGTACCGCCAGAGGCAGGCGCGGCAGCGCGAGCTGCAGCTTGTTCTGCACCTGGACCTGCGCGATGTCCGGATTCGTGCCCTGCGCGAAGCTCAGCGTGATGGTGATGCTGCCGTCCTTGTCGCTCTCCGAGGACATGTAGAGCAATCCATCGAGGCCGGTCATCTGCTGCTCGATCGGCTGCACGACTGTGCCCTCGACCGTCTCGGCGGAGGCGCCGGGGTAGGTGACAGTGACCGCCACTGAAGGCGGGGCGAGCGGCGGAAACTGCGCGACCGGGAGGTTCAGGAGCGCGAGTACCCCCGCCATCATTATGAGAATGGCGAGGACCCACGCAAAGATCGGTCGGTCAATGAAGAAACGGGCCATGAGACTCCCTCGATGTTGGTACTGTGAACGGTAGTTCAGCGTGCGGCGAGATCGGGTTTCGAGTGCTCCGCGGCGCCCTCGTGCGCGGTGACCTGCAGGTGCGCGGACACGTCCATTCCCGGCTTGACCCTTTGCCGGCCGGCGACGATGAGGCGGTCATTGACGGCGAGACCCTTGGTGACGACCCACTCATCGCCGATCGCGCGGTCGAGCTCGATGCTGCGTTTTTCGACCTTGCCATCGGCGCCCACGACCAGCGCCGTCGCTGTGCCATCCGGGGCGTGAGTGATGCCCTGCTGTGGAGCCAGAATCGCGCCCTCACGCACGCCTTCCTCGATGGACGCGCGCACGAACATTCCGGGGAGCAGAAGACTCTGAGGATTCGAGAAGAGGGCCCGCAGAGTGACGGAACCCGTGCCCTGGTCGACGGTGACTTCCGAGAACTCCAGCGTCCCCGAGCGCTCGTAGCGGCTGCCGTCTTCCACAAGAAGTTGCACCGGCGCCTGGTTGCCATCGACGCGGCGAATCTGGCCGGCGGCCAGCTCGCGCTTCAACCGCACGAGCGTCGCGCTCGGCTGGGTGAGGTCCACGTACACGGGATCCAGCTGCGTAACGGTGAGTAGACTGGTCGGCTGGTTGGCGGTGACCAGCGCCCCCTCGGTCACGGACGAGCGCCCGGTGCGGCCGCTGATCGGTGAGTACACTTTCGTGTAGGCGAGATTGATCTCGGCGGCGCGCACGGCCGCTGCGCCCGAAGCGACATCCGCCTCATCCTGCTGGAGCGTCGCGACTGCGTTGTCGTAGTCCTGACGACTCACCGCGTGCGCCTCGGAGAGCGCCTGGTAGCGCTGCGCGATCAGCGTCGCTGCTGTGACGGAGGCACGCGCATGTGCCAGCGTTGCCCGGGCGCTCGCGAGCGCTGCCTGGTAGGGTGCCGCATCGATCTGATAGAGCTGCTGACCGGCGCCGACCAGATCACCTTCCTTGAATAGGCGCTTCAAAATCACCCCGTTCACCTGCGGACGCACCTCGGCGATGCGGTACGCCGAAACTCGACCCGGCAGCTCTGTGGTCAGTGACACCGGCCTCGCGTGAAGCTCGACCACCGTGACCGCCGGCTTCGGCGCTGCCGGCGCGGCGTGTCTGGCGCAGCCCGCCGCGAGCCCGATGGCTCCGAGGAGCAGTGCCGGCAAGATGCGTTTCTCTGTTGTAAAGACCATGTGTCGAAACTCCTAAACAAAACAACGAGGGCTGCCGCTGCAGGTCACTCCGAATTAGATCGGGGCCTCCGACGCTCGAGTCGCGTGCGGAGGCGAGTTCTTGCTACGGCGCGAGGTAAGGTAAAAGCCCCACGTGCGTGGATCAATCGGCCGCGCGACGATGCTGCGTTTCCCGAGAGTGAATGTCAGCGCGGGAAGACGAGGCCCACGGCGAACGCCAGTAGAGCAGCCAGGCCATGCCGCGCTCGGGCAGCGAGCCAGATGCGATGCCGCCACATCCACAAAGAGAGTGCAATCAGGGTGCCGCCGGGAAGCATGAGCACAATCGCGGCGTACGAGCGGAGTCCGCGTACGCGCTCCCACGGGGTCATGATGCGACCGACTTCGCTCGCGAGACTCCGCTCTCGAGGGGGAGATAAGCGCGGCGCCTTCCCGCCAGCGCGAAGGCGGTCACAACGACGAGGAAGAGGGGAATCGCGATCAGTAAGGTCACCGCGACGCGGAGCAGAAGGCGCAAAACAAGGCTCCCGAGCCCGATGTCCGGGACCCGCTGCCCGGACACAGAGAACGGATGTTGGTGCAGCTTCATGCGCACCAGGCTAGGCCCGGCGCAGCGAGCGAACAATCCGCGCACGATGGATGCAGCGTTTCGCAACAGGAAACATGCGTCCGCGAGGGTGGACGGCATTTACCGGCGTTGCGCGCCAATCGCCGTCACTGCATGAACCAGCCGTGGCTCACGATCAGTGATTGACCTGTCAGCGCATTCGACTCGAAGGACGCGAAGAACAGCGCCGCCTCGGCCACATCGCGCACGGTGGTGAATTCGCCATCAACCGTGTCCTTGAGCATGATGTCCTTGATCACCGCGTCTTCGGAAATGCCGAGCTTCTGCGCCTGCTCCGGAATCTGCTTGTCGAGGAGCGGCGTACGCACGAAGCCCGGACAGATGACGTTGGCTCGCACGCCATGCTTTGCGCCCTCTTTGGCGACCACCTTGGAAAGTCCGATCAGACCGTGTTTGGCGGTGACGTAGGGTGCCTTCAACAAAGACGCTTCCTTTGAATGCACCGACCCCATGTAGATGATGCTGCCGCTCCCTTGCCGGTACATGTACTTAAGGGCCGCCCGCGTGGTCAGGAAAGCGCCGTCCAAGTGGATGGCCAGCAGGCGTTTCCAGTCTGCGAAGGGCAGCTGATCCAGCGGGGCGACGATCTGAATTCCGGCGTTACTGACCAGTACGTCGATGCGTCCGAAAGTCTCGACGACCGCGGCGACGCCGGAGTCGACCTCCGACTCACTCGTGACGTCCATCCCGATGCCCATGGTAGGCGCGCGGCCGCTGTCCATCTCGTTCGCCGCGGCATGCGCCGCCGCGGCATCGCGATCGGCGATCACCACCGAAGCGCCCGCCTGGGCAAAGGTCCGGGCAATTTCCTTACCGATGCCGCTCGCGGCCCCGGTGACGACGGCGACTTTGTTCTCAAGTTGCATTCAGGTAACTCCGTGTGGTTTCAAATGAGGTCTGCGGACGTGATTCGTTGCGGCTTGGCGCAACGCGGCTCATTCACGCCCGTTCTGCGCCAAATCGAAGGTCATGACACCCTCGAGATTGTCGGGGCGCTCGAGCACCTCGAAATGGCGCAGGGTGCGGATCGTATCGTAATACCCCGCGCGCCAGTGGTCCTCCATGCTGAGACGCGAGAATTCGTAGTCCTTGGAGTCGCCTTCGTACTGCTTGGTGCGGTAGACGAGCTGCACCAGGTTGTAGACCTTCGGTTGCGTATGCGGCTTCAGGAGCTTTAATTCCGGGCTGTCTCGGAGCTCGTCAGGGAGCTTCTGCACCAGGCTTGCCAGTGCGTTGCGAATCTTTTGTGTGTTCTTGAAGCGGTCGGAATTATTGCGCGTGCGGCTCGAGTATTGAATTTCCTTTTGCCGCGTCATCACTTCCGGCATGGTGCGCGGCAGCGTGCCACGGGCGCTCCACAGGTCAACCTGGAAGGCGAGGGTGTCGCGACGCGGTTCGCTCTCGAGCACCCACTGAAGCGGCGTGTTTGAGACGAGACCTCCGTCCCAGTAGAACTCACCCTCGATCTCCACCGGCGGGAATCCCGGCGGGAGTGCGCCGCTCGCCAGTACGTGCTCGGCCCGAATGGTGTGAGTCGTGTTGTCGAAGTAAAGGAAGTTGCCGGTGGTCACATTCACAGCACCAACGCTGAAGCGCGTCTCGCCGGCGTTGATGCGCTCGAAGTCGACCAGCCGCTCGAGAGTCGTCTTGAGCGGCGCGATATCGTAGTAGCTCGTCGCTTCGATGCTGCCCGGCGGTTGCAGCCAGGCGCTTGGCATGCGGGGGACAAA
>DASYNI010000012.1:0-487002 GCA_036008645.1 Solirubrobacteraceae bacterium | reverse complement strand
GTGATGTAGCCGCCGTCGGCGAGCTCGGTGACGATCCGGTGGGCGGCGCGTTCGGTGATTCCGACCCGCTCGCTGATCTCCCGCAGGAGCACGCCTGGATCGTGTGCGATGCAGGCGAGGACCTGCGCATGGTTGGTCAAGCTGACGCTTGGTCACCCACGGCTCCGGCCGCGGATAGCCACCCCCGGAACATTCCACGCCCGCCCGAGCGCCAGCAGCATCTGCTCCCGGCGGCGTCCACAGCCCCGTAGAAGACGTAGAGGTCGTATTCGACGCTCGCCTCTCAACCAACCCAAGCCACCTCCGTACAGCAGCAGCGCTCCCGGCTATCCAGAGAATACACACCCTTCAACCAACAAGCCCAAGCCCAATAACCAGGATGATTCCTAACTACGCCACAAACACGAGCGCCATCAAACGCAACGATTTGCAGCGGATCCGCAGCGATCTGCCGCCCACACCGCAGCGGTAGGCCGGAACACGTGCACATCCCACGACCACCCCCTTCGTGACCTCGAAAACCGCTATTTCAAGCGGTTTTCGACCTTCAACGGGAGGTCTGCCGGGACCTGAACCTGAGACCACACCCGCATACAAAACACCCCGAAAACCTCAGCAACCAAGCCAAATTCGACGACTATCTAAAGGAAACCTAAATCGCCCTAACCGGACGGTATTTGAACCCCGACGCGATCCGCGCCATCCGCTTGCTGCACGAATGCTTGTAGTGCATGGCAAGCACTATGGGCCCGCCGACGTACAGGGCACGGCAGGGTGCGCTCCATCGCAGGTGCTGTCGCGGGTGGAGTCGTTGCCGCTCTAAAGACCGGGGTAAGACATGCCGAATCGACCGGCATGCTGGCCGCGGTAGCCCATGTCTTCCCCGCGCCGCTCAGCGGTGGCGAGGTGATCATCACGATCATCGGCGGAACGATGCTCACGATCTCGCTGACCCGGCCACGGCTTAGATGGATCGAGCGTGTGACCGAGGGATCGGAGCGGCGTCGCATGTGGGCTGAACGCGCACTCACCGCCTTCTCCTTCGTGATGATCGGGTACGCCGGCACATCGGTCTGGATGGAGCTGTACGGCCTCGGCCATGCGGTCAACGACCTGCTCGTCGGTGCCGCCACCTTCTTGGTTGTCTATGCCGCGATCGTGCACTTCGAACCGTTCGTGTGTGAGTGGCGCCTGAGAAATGGGGTCGAGACGTGGCTCTTCTACCTGTCGTTTGCGTCTCTGTGCACCGTCATTGGCTGCGCCGTTTGGTATGCGGTTCTCACCTCGTCGTTGGCTTGGCCGATCATCACGTTGATCTTGCTCTTGCTCGTGCTCACCGCGATGACATGGCACTCCGCTCACTTCCTGGACCTGCCGCCTGGGATGCGCTACTGGGACCTGCCGCCCGAGGTTCGTCAACGATTGCCACCTGACGTTCGTCGGTACCTGGAACGTTGACCCGACCGACACGTCTCCGCGACGCCGCGCACGGCTCGCGAAGCGATCCGTGCCTTACTCAAACTTGTGAGCGCTCCACCCCGGCATGATCTCATCTGCGGACTCGCAAGCCTCTCGGCGTATGGCGCGATCTGTTCATCGTTGAGATCATGCTCAACGGCAGCCTCAGCGAGCACGGCCTTGGCTGTCTTGCTACCAAGCGCGCGAAGCCACTCGCTAAAGACCGGCGTGCGAACAATGTGAAGAGACACGAACCGGCCAAGCGTTACGCGATCCTCATCCGTCAAGGGCCAGCGAGATTTGAGGTTCTCAAGCAACCTGAGTGCATCCGACTCGTTACGAGCAAGGAATCCCTCCACCGTCTCAGCAAGGGCCTGCGGCCCCCAATAGTCGAGTTCCCAGCCCACGCCACCGGGGCCTTCGGGGTACTCGCCCTTGCCACGGTGACGCACAGTGACCTGCTTACCGCCGGGCGTGGCCCCTGCGAAGCGCCGTACAAGCCCTGCGGTCACCGTATGGTTCTTTCTCCACGCGTTGGCACTCATCTTGCACTTTGACGTTAGCGTACGGTCGCGGATGGTTCTGCGCTGGCGCCCTAGCGCTGTCTGGAGCAAGCGAACGGCTACCCGGAGGCCGGCGCCTAGCTCGCTAGAGGCGCGCGCTATAGGCAGCCGTTACATCGGCGAGCAGCAAGCTAGCCTCAAAGTCGGCGAGTCGCTTCTGGCCGTGCTTTGGGCCTCTCTAACCATCACCGTGGGCTGTGCCATCAGCGATACTTCAAGCCACCAGGACTCTTGCATAGAGCCGCACATAACCTAAATCGGATGACGAACGTCGCCCCCGAATCCAAGCTGGGGGCGACGCTCCGCGCTATTTGACTGGTGCAGTCCTAGCTTGTAGGCGACTACGCTATCCAGTCGATCCAGGGGCCGGGCCAGGGACGGGAAGTGGAACCGTTATCGATTGTCCTTCTGCGTTGTCGTAGGTCGCCGCTTCCGGCGCCTTACCAGTCCGCGGCCCGCTGACTGCTACCACGTTGTTGATAACAGGAACACTTTCTGATTCCCCACCTTTGTACTTGATCGTGACAGACGAGTTGTCGTTGGGTACAAGGCCAAAGTCATTGACCTGTCCCGCGGTCGACTCGTTGATGTCCCACAGTCCCTTTTCTTCCACGCTGGCTCTCGGAGCCGACGAGCCGCCTATGACGGCCGGACCTTCGATGGACTGGTGGTATATGCCAATCTCGGCGCTGCTAGCAACCAACACGACCGAGAACGAGCCAGCTTTTGTGCCCACGGCTGTCGATGGATTCATGGCTTCGTGGCCTGAGGCCAATGAGACTTGGACTTTTTCTACCAGGCTTCCGTCTGCCGCTGCGGTGTGAGCACGATCCCAGTCGCTAATCGTCCCGTGGCGGAAGACGCGGAACTTCCGATCGAGCTTGGTCAGTGCCATTCTTTTGCCGGCGGCAGTCGCCCCTGCACTAGCTTTCGAGTTTGGACCCGAAGCGGCGGCCAAGCCGACGGCCACGCCTACAAGCCCAACCGCTGATGATAGGGCAACCGCCAGTCGCCACCTGTGTACTTTCATGATAGTCACCGTTCTTTGTGTGATCACTAGCAGTATTCTTTTTCACACCAGCCGTATGCCCAACCTTTTACAAAATGTGTTATTTCGCCGGCATTCCAAGCACGGGGATACCCGTATTCTTCAGAGTATGCTTGGAACGCATTTTTTTCGCCGTAGTACTCGCATTTTTGTTCGGTGTATTTACCCGGTCCGGTCAGGTATGCGTCGATACAGACCGCATGGGCTTCTTTGTCGGCGTTGCCTTCGTTTTTGATCAAGTGCATGTACCACTGTTCACCGTTTGGCGGACAGGTTCCGTCCGGTGGCAATTGTTGAGAGCAGTACAGTGGTTCGTAGTAGTACGTGGTGGCATAGGCGGATGAAGGCGCCACCACAAAGGCAAGTGCCGCCACCATAACAACAAGCACAGCCAGGGACGCAAGGTCCAGGTGGCCCCAACGGCTCGACGATTGTGTCATTTCTCCCCCGGTATTCCAAATGGACTTGTGAGCGTCCGATCTACCTCGGCCTTGAGCGTTGCGCCTGACTCGCTGCACGCAGCCGAGGTGTTCGGTCGGTCATTGATGCTACTTAGCCTGATAATTCGGATTTCGTATCGTAGCAGGGCGGGGTTGATTCGCGCCGTTCGGCCTGCCGCGCTCGGTGCGCGCGGCGTCATGTATCGTTCGACAGCATGGACTGATCGCCTTAGCCAACGGCCCGCTGTTGGCATAAATGTCTCCGACTCGCATCGGCTTGACGCACGCCGTCAGAGTGGCCACGAACAAGCAGCGTGCGTGGTAGGAAGCGAAAGGGCAAACGTCAGCGAGAGAAGCCGCAATGCGGCGAAGATTGGTAATTCTCGTCGGCGCAATCTGTATGGTTCCAGCCTCAGCAATCGCTACGGAATCACCGGCTGGCAGCGTTGCATGGCTCCCCACTAGGCGCCTGCCCGGCCGGCATTCCCGGACGGCGCCCGTGCAGCTACGGCGTTACGCGCTCGGCTGCTGTACGACGGTCGCGGCTGCTCCGTCGATGATGGCGGCGGCTTGTGCGGCTTCTAGGCCGCTGAGGATGTCGTGGATGGCTAGCTCTCGCTTGGTGGCGCGTTCGGCGTCGTTGGTTGCTTTGTCTTCGAGGGCGGCGGCCCTGGTTGCACTCTCAGCGGCTGCCTCTTCGCGGAGCACAGCAATCGTGAGGTCGACGTCTTGATGATTGTCGAGCGTGATCTGGTAGCGGTCGTCGTCGTCGGTCCAGCCGATCCGGTCCAGCAGGCCCTGGGTGCGCTGTAGGTGCGCGCAGGCGGCCATCGTGTGCCTGGTGCGCTGCGGCACGCCGGTCTCCAGGGTTTGCTCGATGTGCTGTACGTCTAGCTCGATGCGGCCGTAGCAGGCACGGCGCACCGCCGTGAGGGCTACTTGGTTGAGCGTGACGCTGATCTTCTTTCGCATGGTCGGTTCCTCCGTTGTGGGTTGGGAGGCACCGGGAGTCATGGCGCGGAGGGCCTGCCGGCTGCGGTGATTTGGGTTGCTTGTGGGCCTGTAGGCTGCGCTCCGCATCAAGGGGTAGCTCCTTGGTGCCGGGGGCGGGTCGTTACTGGCGGCCCGTCCCCACTTGTGAATGTGGGTCAGTCGTGGATGCTGGTCGGGTCGAGCGACGGGAGGGTCACTCGCTGACGATCTCCGCGACTTCGCCTGTTCTTGCGGCTGCTCGCGAGAGCTTCACGAACGGGCCGTAGGTGTGGATCACGTCGGCGCGCACGAGGCTCGCGAGAGCGTCATCGAACAAGACGCCTGCCTCTGGGAACTCGTGCGCCAGCTCCTCGCGTATCCAGACCGAGAAGCTGTCCTCGCCCATCAGCGCCCCGATAATCCACGTTTCCACGTCGCGTTGTGACGGTGTGGGTCTGCCCTCGCGGGCTGACTCTGTACTTTCGTACTGCATCGAAAGGTCCCCTTTCGGTGCCATGCCCCCGGCCGTTCCAGCGGCGCGGGGGCGCTTTTTATGGTCGTAACGGTCTATAGCGGATCTCGCCGTTGCACGCTCCGCGACTCGCGACCCCCAGCGAGCGATATTGGCTTGCTAGAGCGAAATCTCGTGCCCGTCGCCGCGAAAGTTGGCGCGAAATGGTTATCGCGTGGGGGGTCTGGTTCTGAATGTTCGCGACTTGGTGCTAATTGGGCTTGGGCTGGCCAGGCCCGCGATTGGCAAGGAGCGCCAATGTTTGCGATCAAGGACGTGGGTGTGCTTGGGCTGTTGGCTGGTCTGAGCTTTGAATGGCTGGTGGTGCTGGCCGTGGCGTGCTGGGTGTTTCGGCTCTCGCTGCGGATCTGGAGTCGTCTGCGGCTTGCCGAACAGGGCGTCTGGTTTGAGGTTCTGCTGGCGGAAGAGACCAGCCGCGAGACTCTGGAGGGATTCCTGCGCACGCTGGCGCATGGGCTGCCTCGGCGGTGGGTGCGGGTCTCGCCGTGGGTGATGCTCGGCGTCTACGGGGATGAGCAGCGCGCGGTCTGTGCCCTGTTTGTCTCTGGTGGGCTGCCGGCGGCGCAGGTTCGCGCGGCGCTTGAGCAGGCGCTTGGTGGTGCGAGTGTGCAGGCGATCGAGGCGCCGCCGCTGGACGTGCGGAAGATGGTGGTGGGGCGGCACAGGTTTGCTGGTGGTGTGCGGCATTCCGGCTCGCCGTTTTTGCCGTTGCGGGCTGATCACAAGATCGACCCTGCCGGCCAGTTGCTTGCTGGGCTGGCGGCGCAGGCGCGGGGTGAGGGCGGGGCGATCCAGGTTTTCATTCAGGCGCCTTCTCGGTCGATGCGCGGCAGAGCCCTGCGGGCCGCTAACCGGCTGCGTTCAGGCGATGGGCTTGAGTCAAGCCGTGCCCTATGGCTGATCAAGGCAGCGGGCGCTGTGGCGGCGGGCATCATCGACGCGGTGGCCGATACCGAGCCGCAGACGCAGAGTGAGCCGCGTAAAGCGTCGGCGTTTGAGGTCGAGCAGGCGCGGGCGATTGAACGCAAGGCCAAAGAGCCTCTGCTTGCCGTTTCTGTGCGGATGGGCGCTTGGGCTATCGGGCATCGACGCGCATATGGCCGCCTTTCGGGTCTGAACGCGGCGCTTGGCCAGTACCGCGAGCTCTCCGGCCTACACGGCAGCATCGAAACGTTCGCGTGGAGAAAGCTCGCTGAATCGCTGCCACCGCTGCGGCCGCGGCTGTTGTTGAGCACAAGCGAGACCGCGGGGCTGCTCGCGCAGCGCGGCCTCACCGATCCCGTTCGCCGCCGCTCCCTCGCGCCAGGTCGCCCCCGTGGCAGAGGCCCCAACGAAAGGGCTACTGCTGGGCAAGGGCAACCGCGCCGGATTCGAGCGGCACATCTACGTGCAGCCAAAGGCGCTGCTTCAGCACACGCAGGTGATGGGACCAACCGGCCGTGGCAAGAGCACCCTGCTTTTGAACGTGACGTTGGAGGCCATCCGTGCCGGTACCGGCGGCATGGTGCTCGACCCCACCGGAGAGCTGACCGGGCTGATCCTGCCCCGCATCCCGGCAGACCGAGAGGGCAAGATCGACCTGCTTGACCTCGGCGAAGCAAACCGGCCGCCAGCGTTGAACCTGCTGGCATGTCGGGCGCAGGACGGCGATGTTCACGTTCAGGCGCTCTGCGGCATCTTCTCCCGGCTCTACTCGCGGTTCTGGGGGCCACGCACAGAAGACCTCTTCCGATCCGCCCTGACCACTCTCCTCGTGGGCCGCCACGGAGGCCCTGCGCCGACGTTGGTGGACGTGCTGGACCTGCTGGCAAACCCAGACGACCGCACCCGCCACGGCAGCGGCGATGGCGGCTCGATGATTCTGGAGCAGTTCTGGAGCCAGTGGCAGGCGCTCTCCGAGCCCGCCAGGGTGCAGGCACTCGCACCGTTGGCGAACAAGCTGCGCTCACTGATCGGGCAACGCATGGTCGCCAACATGCTCTGCCAACCAGGCGCCCCAAACTTCGAGCAGATGATTACCAAGGGCCGGTGGCTGGTCGTTAGTGCGCCGCCAAGCATCGGAGAGGACGCCGCCGACCTGATCGGGTCGGTACTGATCTACCGCGCGTGGCAGGCGGCACGGAACCTCGGGCCAATCGCGCACGGCAAACGCCCCCCGTTCCTGCTGCTGGTCGATGAGTGCCACCGCTTCTGCCGGATGCCGATGGACTCCGCCTTGGCGCAGGCCCGCGGGTATGGGCTCGGGTTCATCCTCGCTCACCAGCACCTCGCGCAGTTCAGCGACAAAGAGCTATCCGAGGCGGTAGAGGCCAACTGCCAAACCAAGCTCTGCTTCGCCCTAGAGCCCTCAGACGCGCGGCGTATGGAGCCCGTCTACGCACCCCGCCTAAACGCTTACGACCTCCAGCACCTCGGCGCACACACGATCGCGTGCCGCATCCAGCACGAAGGCCGCCAGCTCCCCACCGCAACCGCGAAAACACTCCCGCCACCAGACCCCGAGAACGGCAAACCGGACGCGGCGATCCGGCAGCGAGCACACGACCGCGCCACAGACAGACAGACGGTTGAAGCGGCAATCAGACAGCGATATCAGCGCATCAGCAGTCCGCCGCCGGGACGCGCAGACGCCGACAGTCCGCCCGATCCATTCGAGATTCCGAACGACGTTCCCTCCCACGGAACACCCCCGCCGCCCGTGATCCCGCACCACGACGGCGATCGGGAAACCAACGGTTTCCCCGACGAACAACAACAGTTCCCTTCCTCTCCTGGGCGGTGATCTACCGATGCTCTATCTACCTCGCCTTACCCGGCGTGATCTCTCCATCCTCTCTCGGCTTTCTCATCACGAGCCCCTATCAACCTCCGAGATTGCGTTGCTTTTCTTCGACGGACAGAGAGCTTGTCGTCGTCGTTTGCTCAAGCTCCAGAAAGACATCCTTCTGATCCGCATCTACCCCGCCCGTGAACAACACGGAGGAAGAACGGAGGGCCTGTGGTTTCTCTCCCCCCACGGCCGGCGGGTCATCGGCGCGCCAGCGCGCCGGCCGCCCGCGCTCTCGATCCCCGACCTAGAGCACAGGCGCGCAGTCGCGCAGTTCTTCCTCGCGCTTGTCGAGCGCTCGCTAGCGCAGCCAGACCACGGGCTCTATAGCTGGCTTGGCGAGCAACACGCACAACACGGCACCAGCACAGCCGTGCGTCCAGACGGATTCGGCCGCTACCTGCTCCCCGACGGGGAGATCACGTTCTACCTGGAGCTAGACCGCGGCACTGAGCCCACTCGCCGCATCAAGGACAAGCTCGCCGCTTACCACCAAGCGCTCGCCGCAGACCCCCAACGCTCGCAAGGCAACATCCTGCTCATCTGCCAGAGCCAACGTCGGCTCGCCAACCTCGCACGGACCGCACCCACAGGTCCGCCCTGGGTTTGGGGCAGCATCGACGGCGAGCGATACGTGCTGCTGCCCGACCGCGACCAACAACGCAACTTCCAACAACTGCCCGCCTGGCGACGCGATCTCAGTCGTCGCTTGGAGGACTGTCTTGGACGGCGCTGGAAGCAGCCCACCAAGGCCGAGAAGGAGCCAGGGAGATGAGCGGCCGCGAAAGCGATCCAAGACGCAATGTGTCCCGTTTAGGGCGTTCCCGTCGGATCAGTCACAAAGAGGCCGATAACGGCAAGTGCCAAAACTCTAGCCGTTATGGTCGGATCGATGATCAGCCTGCCCAGCCAACCAACGACAGCGCCCGGCCCACCGGGGAGGCCGTCTATGACGGTCGCCGTGTTGTTGTGCGGGGCCAGCAGCGCGAGGCGGCGGACGTGGAGCGGTTCGTCGCGGCGCTGCTGGCAATGGCCCTCGCCAACCTCGACAACACCACAGATGAGAAGGAGTGAGTTGCGATGAAGCGTGCCGCGATCTATCTGCGCGTCTCCACCAGCGCGCAGGCCAAACGCAACCGCGAGCCCGAGGGGTATTCGATCCCCGCCCAGCGAGAGGCGTGTGTCCGCAAGGCCGCAAGCCTTGACGCGGAGGTCGTCAGCGAGTACGTCGATCGTGGTGAGTCCGCCAAGACCGCCGACCGGCCACAGCTCCGCGCGCTGATGGATCGCGTCGCGTCCGGCCGCGACTTGGACTATGTGATCGTTCACAAAGTCGACCGGCTCGCCCGCAACCGCTACGACGACGCCACGATCAGCTACACCCTGAAGAGCGCCGGCATCGAACTTGTGTCGGTCACCGAGAACATCGACGACACGCCGTTTGGCAGGTTCATGCACGCGATCGTTGCCGCTAACGCGGAGTTCTATTCGGCCAACCTCGCCGCCGAGGCGCGGAAGGGACTGATCCAGAAGGCCAAGAGCGGTGGCACCCCGAACCGTGCCGCGATTGGCTATCTCAACGTTCGCAAGATCATCGAGAGCCGCGAAGTTCGCACCGTGGAGATCGACCCCGACCGCGCACCGCACGTCCGCTGGGGATTCACCGCATACGGCACCGGCGCGTTCACTCTCGACACCCTCGAAGACGCGCTTGCAGACCGCGGGCTACTGACACGGCCGACACCAACGCGGCCGGAAAAGCCGCTCTCGCGCTCCCAGATCGCGGCTATGCTCGCCAACCCGTACTACATCGGGATCGTCCGCTACGCAGGCGTCGAATACCAAGGCAACCACGAGCCGCTGATCGACAAGGCCACCTTCGACCGGGCACGCGCGGTACTCGACGCGCACGGGCACGCCGAGGAGCGCGACCGCAAGCACGACCACTACCTCAAGGGCACCCTGTTCTGCGCACAGTGCGGCTCCCGCATGAGCCTGGTGCACGCCAAAGGCAAAGGCGGCACCTACCCCTATTTCTTCTGTATCGGCCGCATGAAACGAAGCGGCTGCGCCCAGCCCTACACCCCCACGCACGTCGCGGAGCGCGCCGTCGAGCGGCTATACGCCCATATCGCGATGCCAGCCAGCCAGGCAGACGCGATCCGCGAAAAGCTCGACCAGGCGCTCGCCGGCATGCGCCAACAGGCCGAGCAAGAGACCACCCGCCAAAACCGCCGGCTCGCCAAGCTCACCGACGAGCGCACCAAGCTGCTGCATGCCTACTACCAAAACGCGATCCCGCTCGACCTGCTCCACAAAGAGCAAGACCGCATCAGCAGCGAGACCGCCACCGCAGAAGCCCAGCTTGCGATCGCGCAGCGCTCCATCACCGACGTGCAAAGCACCCTGGAGAAGGCGCTCGACCTGCTCGCCGGCTGCCAGACCGCTTACACCAGCGCCCCGACCCATCTACGCCGCCAATGGAACCAAGCCCTGTTTCAACGGCTGCACATCAACCAGCACGACATCGAGACGGCCGAGATCGCAGAGCCCTTTGCCACCTTCAAGCATCCAACCTTCGCCCGCCGACTGGACGCTCCCAGGCCAACCAGACGACAAGCCGGCGGAGCCACGCAGCCCGCGGCACCTTCCCGCGGAGGCGGTTCAAATAAGAGTCTGCTAGTCGGGGAGACAGGATTTGAACCTGCGACCGCCCGGCCCCCAGCCGGGTGCGCTACCAGACTGCGCCACTCCCCGTGGTGCATGAGCTTCGTCGTTTGCTGCAAGCGGGCGACGGGAATCGAACCCGCCCTAGAAGCTTGGAAGGCTTCTGTGCAGCCACAACACTTCGCCCGCAAAGCTTGGATCCATCTTATCGGCCGCTGGAGCAGCCCGCCATGCGCCCTTGCAGCGAACCAGCGCCCTGCACGCCCAGCATCCGCTAGCTTGCCTGGCGGCGCGCGCGGGGGAGCCGTGGCAGCGTCCGTCCCCAACTCGGTTTATCGTTTGATTCGTGCCCACACGGCCCATGCTCCTGGTGGCGGCGGTAGCCGGCGGCGACTACCTGCTGTGGACCTGGTCCTCCGATGGCGGCAGCGCAACCATCGCGCTGATCTCCGGGCTGGCGCTCGCGCCGCTGATCCTTGCTCTGCTTTGGCTGCTCTCGGTCACCGTCGCCCGGATCCTGTTCGTGCCTCGCTCCCAGCGGGACGCACTGGATGCGCGGCGTCGACGGGCGCGGCGGCGGCGTGTCGTGCAGCGAGTGGCCGGACGCCGGGCTCGGCAGGCCGCCTCACGGCGATCCGGAGAGAGCGCGGAGCAGAGCAAGATGGACGCGAAATCCCCGAGGCGGTCATCCGAGAAGATCGCCGCCTGAGGCGGCAGGAGGGCTGGGTATGAGGAGGCTGTCATTCCTGCGTCTGCGCTCGACGCGCGCTCGCATCGGCGCAGCGGCGACGCTGGTGATCGTGATCGCGGCCGGCGTCGGGATCTATCTCTACGAGCGGCATCGCACCGGCTCGATCTACCATCCCGACGCACGCTTCGTGCCAGAAAAAGCCGCCAGCAAGACGCCCACTCCACCCAAGGAAGCGACGTTCGTCTGGCCCTTCTACGGCTACACGCCAGACCATCACCGCTATCTGGCCGCTCCGGCGTCCGTGAAACCGCCATTCAGACGCGTGTGGGAAAGCCACGAGACCGCGCTGCTCGAGTTCCCGCCAGTGATGTCCCACGAACGGATCTATCAGCTGGCGGACGACGGCACCCTCAGCGCAATCGACCGTAAGACGGGCCGTTTGGTCTGGCGCAAACAGCTTGGCGCGCTCTCGGCCTCCACGCCCGCGATCGTCGGCAACACTCTCTACGTCACGATCCTCGCGCGGCCCGGCGATGGCGAAGGCGGGCTGGTGGCCGCGCTGAACGCAACCAGCGGCAGGGTGATTTGGTCGCGCGACCTGCCGAGCCGCAGCGAGTCCTCGCCGATCGTCGCAAACGGCAAGGTGATGTTCGGCAGCGAAGACGGAACCGTCTACGCGCTGAATGCGCAGAGCGGGCAGACGATCTGGACCTACAGGGCGGCGGGCGCGGTGAAGGCCAGCCCCACGCTTGTCAACGGCGTCCTCTACTTCGGCGACTACGCCGGCGATGTGCAGGCGATCAGCGAGCGCACGGGCAGGCGGATCTGGAGCGCAGGCTCCGAAGGCGCGCCGCTTGGCAGCGGCACGTTCTACTCGACCGCTGCCTACGCATACGGCCGCATCTATCTCGGCAACACCGACGGGCGCATCTACGCTTACGACGCGGGCAGCGGCGAACTGGCCTGGGCGGTGCAGACCGGCGCCTACGTCTACGCTTCCCCCTCGGTAGCAGAAGTGCAGGGCCTTGGCCCGACGATCTTCGAGGGCTCCTACGACGGCAACTTCTATGCGCTGAACGCCCGCAGCGGAAGGATCGACTGGACCTACCCCGCCGGTGGCAAGATCTCGGGCTCATCCACGATCGTGGGCAAAGTCGTCTACTTCGCGGACCTCGGCACGCACAGCACGACCGGGCTGAACACCACGACCGGGCGCAAGGTCTTCTCGATCGTGCAGGGTGCGTTTGACCCGGTGATAAGCGACGGGCACACGATCTATCTGAGCGGCTACAACACGCTCTTCGCCTTTGAACCCACCGACGAGCACGGCAGCGCCGCTGGCGACCCCGCCGGCAAGGCCGAGCGCTCAAAGGGCGCTCGTAAGACGAAAAGCACCCACTGAGCCAGCCGAGCGAGCGCCGCAGCCTCAGAGCCGAGCCAACGCTTCGAACGCCGCGCTGAGCGAGAACTGCGCCTGGACGCGAACCACGCCGGGCCGCGAAACGGCGATCTGTGTCCAGTTGCCTGGCGCTTCGGTGATTCGCGCCTGGCCGGCGAGAGTGCTCCAGTAGGGCGTGTAGTGGACCCGCACCAGGAAGCTGCCGGGTGCGCTCGCGTCCAGCGTGAAGCCCTGATGGCCAAGCGCCATAAGGCGCCCTGGCCCCTGCAGCAGCGGCGTTGCGCCGAGCACCCGGTACACCTGCCAGTGGGCGCTGCTGAACACGTGCTGTAGGAACGGCGCGCCATGTCTGATCAGCGCCGCCTCGCCGACGCTCGACCCATCCAGCGGTACGTTCGGCAGCGCGACATAGCTGACAGCGTTCTCGTCGAGCCAGCGCCTGTACACCGAGGGCGCAAGCGGATCGGCTTCGATCGCTTCGTTGTAGCGCTTGTCAAGCTGACGCTCCCAGCCGCGCGCGAGCGCGACGTGGGGCGCAAGCAGCGCGGCCTCCCAGTGTGAGCGCGTGAAGGGAACCTCGATCCTGATAGGGCCCTTTGTGTGGCTGGCAAGGAACTGGCGCAGCGGCCGGTAGTAGGCGGCCTGTGTCGAGGGGTCGCCCAGCACCTCGCTGCTCTGCACGATCGGTCCCCACAGCACCCAGAACGCCATGCCGATTAGCACGGCGCCAAGCGCCCAGAAAGGGCGCCTGCCCGCCACAGAGAACCCGCCGCCCCGCGCGATCGCGCACAGTAGCAGCGGTCCGGCGAGCAGCACCGCGTAGCGCACGACGTTGCTGCCCATCGGCGTTGGCAGCAGCGAAAGCACGTTGACAAGCACAAACAGCCAGCCCCCGAGCCTCAGCAGGCGCTCGCGCGGCGGCAGCGCCCAGATGAAGACGAGCGCAACCGCCGTGGAGGGCAGGAACGATTCAAGGCCGTAGGGCTCAAACCCCCCTTCCGGGAAGAGCGCCTGCAGTGGCAGGATCACGACGAGCACCGGGATGATCAGGATCAGCGCGTATCGCAGCCTGCGGTTGGCCAGCGCGTCCGTCAGTGCCGCCAGCGCGAGTAGCGCGCCCGCCACAGGGCTGGAGGCGGCGCTCATCGCCGCAAGCAGGCCGGCAAGCGCAATCGAGGGCCTGCCGCGACCGCGCAGCACAGTCAAGACGGCCGCCAGCGCGAAGGTCACGCCGAGCGCGAAGGTGAGCCTCCCGATCCACAGATCGCCCGCGGCCGCCGCGGCGAACCAGATGCTCGCAAGGCGGGTGTTCGGGCCAAAGGCCGTTTTGGCGATCTGGCCAAAAAGCGCGGCGGAGGCGACCACCGCCAGCGCGCCGGCGAGCCTGATGCCGATCAGCCACGCAAGCGGCGGGTAGAGCAGGCTGTAGCCGGGGATATGGTGCCCGCCGTACCAGTTGTCGTCCCAGACGAGCATCCCAAAGTGGGCAAAGAGGTAGGACCTGTAATCCTGCGCGGCCAGATCCGGGGAGTTCGGCGCAACGATCAACCAGGCGATCGCCAGGCAGACCACGACGACGATGTGCAGCGGCACACGCCGCAGCGAGCGCAGCGCAAGCTCGCCGGCGCGCAGCGGCTCTGCGAGCGCGGAGCTGATCGTCTCGCTCTCCACAGAGGGGCAGTATGGCGTCGGCGCCAGCGACGGCGCGCAGGACACAGTTGCGCCCCGGGAGCCGGAGCGCTACCTCTCCGAGTCCCGGCGCGCCCGCCGCGCAGTGGGCTTATCGCCCTTCTGGCAAGCGGCTCTCCATCATTGAGAACAGCCCAAAGACACCGAAGTCGCGCTCTGTCAAGCGCAGCCGGCACGCGCAACGTCAGCCCAAGCGCCCCGGCTGGCCGATAATTGCGTGCGATGCCCGCGCCCCGCACCGCAGATCCGAGTACCCGCAGAGCCCTCCTGGGAGCGCTCGCGATCGTGCTCGCGGTCGTGCTCGCCGGCTGCGGCGACGCCCAGCCGCGCAGGATCGGGGCGGCGGAGCTGGCGGGCGCGCAGACCTTCCCCTACTACACGCTCTACTGGGTGGGCCCGAGTTTCGAGCAGCACCCGATTACGGCCGCCGACGGCGTGGAAGCCTACAAACCGAACACGGGGGACTCGGTCTACTACGGCGACTGCCTGCCCGGCAACGGTGCGCTTGGCTCCAAGGGCTGCCTGCTGCCGCTCAAGGTGACCACCTCGATCTACGCGCTACACACCAATGTCGAGCTTGGCTCTCAGCGCAACACGATCATCCGCGGCGTTCCCGCAGCCATCTTTGAAGAAGGCCGCGCGATCGAGCTCTACACCAGCCGCCTGGTGATCGACCTCTACGCGAGCACGCCCGCGCGCGCCCACGCCGCGGCGCAGCTGCTGCGGCCGCTGAACACCGCCGGTTCGAGCACGGTGCCGCTGCCTGCGCCCGTCTACTGCCCGCAGCTCTCTGGCCACCGTTCGGCCGCCGTGTACAGGCTGATGCAGAGCCTGCCAGGGGGAGCGTGCGAGAACGAGAAAGTCGCGCTGGCCCAACAGGAAGCCCTCAAGCGCTGAAAAGCGCAGCCCCTGCTGAGGCGCGCGAGCCCTTCAGCGTTCGACGACCGGCGTCTGCGCGACCAGTGGCTGCCCGATTTCCCGACGTATCGACAGGAACGCGAAGCTGCCGATCAGCGAGGGCAGCCACAGCGAGATCGCCCTGTAGGTGAGGACCGCCGCCAGTACGTATGAGGCCGGTTTGACACCGAAGAGCAGCAGCATGCCCGTCAGCCCGCCTTCCACGGCGACCAGGCCGCCGGGGATCGGCACAGAGTTGGCGAGCATCCCGACCAGATAGGCCATCGCGACCACCCAGAACGACGGCGTGCTGCCGTAGGCCAGCAGGCAGAAGTGCAACACGCAGAGGTCACACAGCCAGTAGACCACGGCGCCGAGCAGCCGCGGGTCAGGGTGGCGAAGCAGCGCCAGCACGCCCTGGACGCCATCTCCGAGCGGCTGCAGCACCGAGGCGATCCGCGGATGCTCCTCGCCCTTGCTCAGCGCGTAGCCCTGCGCCCAGGTGGCCAGCGCGAGCGTCGCGATTATCACCGCGATCGCGGCCGCGGCCGGCGCGAGCGTGAGCAGCGGGTCGGTCGAGCCCGGCAGCACACCGAGCCACATGCCAATGCCGATTACGGCGGTCGCCGCGACGTTGACGGCGCTCGTGATCACGAACAGCTCCACCGACCGCGTCGCGATCCGCTGCAGCGATATGCCCTTGCTGCGCATCACCCAGGCGCCGAGCATGATGCCGCCAAGGCCGCTGACCGACACGACCGCGTTGACGGCGAGCTCGGCCAAAGCGAGCCGGCTTGCCAGGCGCCATCCAAGCCTGCCGAACAGCAGCTCGAAGAGCACCACGAACCCGGCGCAGGAGAGCAGCTCGAACCCGATCCCCGCCGCCACCCAGCCGACCTGGGCGTCGGTGATCAGCTCGCCGACGGAGCGCAGCCCCGGCACCGCAAGCAGCAGCGCGGCCACCAGCGCGAAGAAGACGGCAAGCAAAATGATGCTGTTGCGCAACGACCGCGACTGCGCGGCCATTTCGGTGCGACTGACTCTCTGAGCCTCCGCGTCCTCTCCCCTGTCGACCGAGCTCTCCGTGCTGCTCACCAGGTCTGAGCATGACAGGCACGGGCGGGCGGGACCGGAGGCGGTGTGGATCGCGTGCTGCGGAAAGGTCAGGCGAGCGCCCGCGGCTCGGCTCGGGCGCTGCGTTCCCGCTCCCTGAACACCGCCGGCGTGACGCCGAAGCTACGACGAAAGGCACGCGCGAAATGGGTCGCCCTGCTGTATCCGACAAGCCGCGCGACGTCGGCGACCGGGATGCTCGGATGCTCTGCCAACAGCAGCGAGGCCGCCGCCATCCTCACCGCCAGCAGGTCCTCGCTGAAGCTGCAGTCGGCTCGCGTGTATGCGCGCTGCAGCTGCCGCGGAGAACTGGAGAGCGCCCTGGCCACCACTGCGAGCGTGAGCGGTCGGCGGTAGTGGCGGGCAATCAGCGCGCCGGCAAGCAGTCGCAGGCGCTGTTGCTCATGGATCGTATGTGCCCGCATGTGGCTTGATCCGACGGCGCGGGGCGCGGCGTGACGCGAAGCACGCGGTGCGCTGGCTCAGCTGAGGCTTGCTATAGCCGCCCGCTGCGCCGCCGCGCCGTAGGAGCCGCCAAACAGCGCGGCGTGGACGAGCAGCGGCAGCAGCTGGTAGAGCGGCACGCGTGCTCGCCAGCCATCCGCCAGCGGGCTGACCTCCTCATAGGCGTCGAAGATCCGCGGCGAGGGCGCGCCGAACAGGCGCAGCATCACAAGGTCGACCTCCCTGTGGCCGCCGTAGGCGGTGGGGTCGATCAGCCACGGCCGGCCCTGCGCATCGGCCAGTACGTTGCCGCTCCACAGGTCGCCGTGCAGCCGCGCCGGCGGCTCGGCTGGGCCACAGAGCTCGGCGATCCGCTCGCACACCGCCTCAACCGCCTGCGCCCCGGAGGCGGAGATCCCGCCGCGCTGCTGCGCCGCGGCAAGCGCGGGGATCAGCCTGCGCTGCGCGTAGAAGGTCGGCCAGTCGGGCGCGGGGTCGTTGGGAAGCGAGAGAGAGCCAACGACCGATGGCCCGGCCGCCCCGCCGAGCCCGGGGTCGCCGAAGCCGGGCGCGCCGGCCGCGTGCAGCCTCGCCAGGCCCTGGCCGAGCTCCTCGGCACCGGCCGCATCCAAGCTGCCGTGCTCGATCCACTCAAGCGCCAGGTAGTCGGCGCCCACCTCGAGCACCTCCGGGACCTGCAGCACACCCGGCTGCGCCAGCCAGTGCAGGGCGCTGGCCTCGCGCTCGTACTCCCCTTCCCCTGCGTCCGGGCGCGTCTTTACGAACGCGAGCCGCCCGTCGGCCAGCCGCACGCGCCAGGCCTGGTTGATGTCCCCGCCGCCGACCCTGACGGCCTCCTCGGCGCCGGGAGGCAGGCTCATCGGCCTGCGGGTTCGTCGAGACCGAGCGAGTCCAGCACGCCCAGACACGCTGCCTGCACGAGATCGAGCACCCGGTCGAAGCCGTCGGGACCGCCGTAGTAGGGGTCCGGTACCTCCAGGCCGTCGGCGTCCGGGTCGAACTCGCGCAGCAGCTTCACCTTCGCGGCGGTCTCGCTGTCCGGTGCCAGCGCGCGCAGGTCGCGCTCGTTAGCACGGTCCATCGCAAGCAGCAGGTCGAACTCGTCGAAGTCGAGGGCTTTGACCTGACGTGCGGCGCCGCTCAGCCTCACGCCCCGCTCGCGCGCGGCAGCGGTGGCGCGGGCATCGGGCCTCTCACCCACATGCCAGCCGCCGGTGCCGGCGCTGTCAACCTCGACGCGGCCACCCAGCCCACGCTGCTCGATCAGACCCCTCATCACTCCCTCTGCGGTGGGAGAACGGCAGATGTTGCCAAGACAGACGAACAGGATCCGGACGGGCCCGCCCCGCGCCTCCGGGCTCCCGTCGCTCACCGCTTCGCCGGCTCCTCGTCGAGCTCCAGCACCGCCAGGAACGCCTCCTGGGGTACCTCTATGCGGCCCACCTGCTTCATCCGCTTCTTGCCTTCCTTCTGCTTCTCCAAGAGCTTTCGCTTGCGGGTGATGTCGCCGCCGTAGCATTTGGCGATCACGTCCTTGCGGAACGCCTTCACCGTCTCCCTGGCGATGATGTGCGAGCCGATCGCCGCCTGGATCGGCACGTCGTACTGCTGGCGCGGAATTCGCTTGCGTAGCCGCTCGGTCAGCGAGCGGCCCATGTCATACGCCTTGTCCCTGTGCACGATCATCGACAGGGCGTCGACGGGGTCGCCGGCGAGCAGCACGTCGAGCTTGGCCATGTTGGCGGGCTTGACCCCATGCAGCTCGTAGTCCAGCGAGGCGTAGCCGCGCGTGCGCGACTTCAGCTGGTCGAAGAAGTCGAGCACTATTTCCGCCAGCGGCAGCTCATAGGTCATCTGCACGCGCTCCGGGGAGAGATAGTGCATGCCGGCCGGCTCGCCTCGGCGTTCCTGGCAGAGCTCCATCACCGCGCCGACGTACTCGCGTGGGGCAATGATCGAAGCGGTGATGACCGGCTCCCTGATCTCCACGATGCTCCCCGGGTCAGGCATGTCGGACGGGTTGTGGACCTCGATCTCATCACCGTTTGAAAGCCTGATCTCGAAGCCGACGGAAGGCATCGTCGCAAGCAGCTCCAGGTCGTACTCGCGCTCCAGGCGCTCCCTGACGATGTCCATGTGCAGCAGGCCCAGGAAGCCGCAGCGGAAGCCGAACCCGAGCGCGTCGGAGGTCTCCGGCTCCCAGGAGAGCGCCGCGTCGTTCAGCGAGAGCTTCTCCAGCGCGTCGCGCAGGTCCGGATAGCGGTCTGAGTCAATCGGGAACAGGCCGCAGAAGACCATCGGCTTGACTTCGCGGTAGCCGGGCAGCGGCTCGCTCGCGCTCGCGCCCGACCTGCCGTAGGTGGTGAGCGTGTCTCCGACGCGCAGCTGGGTGACGTCCTTGATGCCGGTGATCAGGTAGCCGACCTCGCCGGCGGCCAGCTGCTTGACAGGCGTCATCTCCGGTGAGAAGACGCCGATGTCGTCGATCTCGGCCTGCGTGCCGGCGGCCATCGCCCTGATCGCCTCCCCCTTCTTGAAGACCCCATCGACGACCCTGATATAAGCGATCACGCCCCTGTACTGGTCGAACTCGGAGTCGAAGATCAGCGCCCGCGGCGGCGCCTGCGGGTCCCCGGAAGGTGGCGGCACCTTCCGGATCAGCTCCTCCAGCACCTCGGGGACGCCCTCCCCCGTCTTGCCGGAGATCTTCAGGATCGACTCGGCGTCCTCGCCGATCAGCTCGGAGACTTCGCCCGCAACCCGCTCGGGCTCTGCGCCCGGCAAGTCGATCTTGTTCAGACACGGGATCAGCTCCAGGCCTGCGTCCACGGCCAGGTAGGTGTTTGCGACCGTCTGCGCCTCGACGCCCTGGGAGGCGTCCACCACCAGCAGTGCCCCCTCACAGGCGGCCAGCGAACGCGAGACCTCGTAGGTGAAGTCGACGTGCCCGGGGGTGTCGATCAAATGCAGTTGGTAGGTCTCACCGTCGCCAGCTGTGTAGAAGACCCGCACCGCCTGCGCCTTGATTGTGATCCCCCGCTCGCGCTCCAGGTCCATCGAGTCGAGCACCTGCGCCCGCATCGACCGCTCGTCGACGGCATGCGTGAGCTCCAGGATGCGATCGGCCAGCGTCGACTTGCCGTGATCGATGTGCGCGATGATCGAGAAGTTGCGGATCTTGCTCTGGTCCATGGGCGGCTACAGGGTAGACGGCGCGCGCTCTAGCGCCGCCCCCTACGCCCGGCGGAACCGGCTGAGCAGCAGCTGGCGCACCTGATGCGCCTCTGGGACGCGCATCACAAAGACCGCCCTCGTGTAGACCGCGACGCCCACCAGGCCCGCGATCCCGAGCGCGAGGATCTGGGCGACAAGCGAGTGTGACTGGCCGAAGAGCGAGTTCAGCAGATGCCATATCGCCCATGAGACTGCGGCAAGCAGTACCGCCGCGACCGTGATACGCGCGGTGATCATCGTCGTCTGGACGCCTTCCAGGCGTCCGTTGAAGCCCTCGCGCAGACGCTGCAGCGAGAGGATGGTCATCAGCATGTTGGCGATGATCGTGCCGATGATCAGCCCGGCGATGCCGAGCGGTTTATAGAGAGCGACGCTGACGATGATGTCGGCGACGATGTTGATCGCCGAGAGCCCGGTCGGAATCCAGGGACGCTGGACAGCGAAGAAGGTCCGGGTCAGCAGCAGGTTCAGGCCCGCGAAAGGCAGGCTGAAGGCAAACCAGAACAGAGCGATCGAGACTTCGTGCGTGGAGCCGCCGTGGAAGACGCCGCGTTCAAAGACAAGTCGCGTGATTGGCGTCGGCAGCACGAGCATGAACGCGGCCGAGGGGATCAACAACAGGTTGATCTGGCGCATCCCAATGCCAACGGCACGCCGCATCCCATCCGGGTCGCGCCGCGCCGCCATCCTGGAGAGCGTCGGGAACAGGACTGTCGCAACGGCGACGCTGAACATTCCCTGCGGCAGCATGTAAATGCGGAACGCCCGTTCGATCGCGCTCGGGGCGTGTTCGTTGACCAGCGTGCCGAAGACCGCGTTGATGAACTGGTCCAGGTTGATGATGCCCAGGCCGATCGTGACCGGCAGCATCAGCGTGAAGATCTGGCGGATGCGCGGGTCGCGCCAGTCGAGATGGAACGCGAGCCTGAAGTCGATGCGGCCAAGCGCCGCAAAGGCCATCAGCATCTGCACGACAGTTGCCAGCAGAATGGCGATCGCGAGCGCGTAGAGCTGTTCGCCGTCGTGGAAGTGCGACCGCAGCACCACCAGCAGCACGATGATCACGATGTTCCACACGGCCGGCGCGATCGCGGGGATCGTGAAGTGTTCGTAGGACTGCAGGATGCCGGTGAACAGCCCCGTGACACCAAGCAGCAGCACCACCGGGAAGAGCACCTGCGAGAGCCCGGCGGTAAGCGCGTCCAGATACGGGGTGAACGTCGGTCCCGTGAACAGCGGCATGATCACGCCCGCGAGCAGGATGAAAAATCCCGTCAGCGCGCCAAGCACGATCGTCATGATCCAGAGCAGGTTCGAGGCCAACAGGACCGCCTCCCGGCGCCGGCGCTGCTCCAGCATTTCGGTGAAGACTGGAACGAACGCGGCCGAGAGCGCGGCGTTCGCGAACAGGTTGCTGGCGAGGTTCGGGATTTGGTTGGCGAGCGTGAAGGCCGACGCCGCCCCGGTGGTTCCGAAGAAGCTCGCGCTGAGGACTTCCCGCCCAAGCCCCGCCACCCGCGAGATAGCCGTGCCGATCGAGAAGATCGCGGTGTTGCGCGCCACCCGGCCGCTGCCGGAGCCCGCCCCGCCGCCAGGCGGAGCCGCGCCGTCTGGGCGCAGGGGCCTCAGCGGCTCCTCGGGGACGTCGGTAGTGCTCGACAAGGCCCGCTATAGTACGGCGCTCGAACGATGGCCAACATCCATTCACAGAAGAAGCGCATCCTGCGCGCCGAGCGCGAGAAGAACGAGAACCGGCTCTACACCTCAGCCGTGAAGACCTACTTCCGGCGCCTTGAAGCTGCGGCTACGGCCGGCGAGGCTCAGACGGCCGAGACGGAGCTGCGCACGCTCACCAGCACGATCGACAAGGCCGTCAAGCGCGGCGCGCTGCATCGCAACACCGCCGCGCGCAAGAAGGCCCGCGCCGCCCGCATCCGGGCCAGCATTCCCGCCTAGCGCACGCTACGCCGGCTGCCCCGCGATAGCGCCGATCGTCAGCACCGCCACCGTCTTCTCCGAGAGCCCGGCTGCCGGCCGGCGAGCCGCGAGCACGCTTGCGCCTCCCCTCAGATCCACCTCCAGCTCGGCGAGGCGTACAAGTCCGTTGCGCAGCCGCTCGGAGTCGGCCCGGCGCACGTCGGCCACGAAGCGCTCCGCGGCCTTCGGCGGCATCCGCAGCGAGCGGATGATCTCCTTCGCGGGCTCGCCCGCCTGCAGCCGTGCCGAGACGGCGATCGCGTCGCGCAGCCTGGCTGCGATCTGGAAGCTGAGCGAGGGAATCCGCTCGCCCTGCGCCTCCAGCGAGAGGTAGGTGCGCAGCGCCGCCGCAACGTCGCCGCCCACCAACGCGTCGGCGAGCGTGAAGGCGCGCCTGACCGACGAGTGCGCGGCGCGGCTTTCGACCTGCTCGACGCCGACCGCCACCGGCCCGGAGTCCTCTGTGCCAATCTCCAGCGCAATCTTCTCCAGCTCGCGCAGCAGCCGCTGCTGACGCTCCCCGACCTGAGCCACGAGCGCCTTCGACGCGGCCGCGTCCAGTTCCAGCCCGAGCCTTCGCCCCTGCGTCCGCACCCACTGCGGCAGCTCCCAGGGCTTGACGTTTGAGTGCGCGATGATCTGGCCGCCGGCAGCCTTGACCGCGGCGTGCAGAGCGGCGGGCGCCTTCGCGCGCGCTTCCTCTCTGGCGAACAGAGCGAGCGTCGTATCCGGCGGCATCTGCTTAATCGCGGGAGCCAGATGGCTCTCGACCTCCGCCTGCTTGAAGCGCTCCGCCCCGTCGACGAGGATCACCCGCCGTCCGATCGCGAACGTCATCGCGGCAAGCGCACCGGCAATGCCCTCAGGGGTGGCCGCATCCCCGGCCAGCACCTCCACCGAGCTTGCATCGCCCTGCTGCTGGGCCAGCCCCAGCAGGCTCGCGCGGCGCTCTGCCACGCCGCCGTGATCGTCGCCGTGGATAAGGTAGGCGGGCTTCAGGTCGGCCATCGGCCGAGTCTACGACTCTCGCTAGACGGTCGATCTACCTGACGACCAGGTTGACGAGCTTGCCCGGCACCACGATCTCCTTGACGACTTGCTTGCCGTCGAGGTGGGCGAGCACGTTGGGCGCGCTGCGGGCCAGCGCGATCAGCTCCTGCTCGCCGGCGTCGGAGGGAACCTGCACGCGGTCGCGCAGCTTGCCGTTGACCTGGCAGACCAGCTCGTAGGTTTCGCTTTCCAAGTAGCGGGCGTCCGCTTGCGGCCAGGGCTGCTCCCAAACCCTCTCCCCCGTCAGCATGTCGTAGACCTCGGCGCTGAGATGCGGCGCGAACGGGAACAGCAGCGAAGCAGCGCTAGTCAGCGCGAAACGCTGACTCTCCATACTTGCGGAGTCGCGCAGCCGCGAACACTCGTTCAGAAGCTCCATTACCGCCGCGATCGCAGTGTTGAACGCAAACCGGCGCAGGTCGCCGCTGATCTTCTCTATCGCCCAATGCGCCTTGCGCATCAGCTCCAGGTCGACTCCGCTCGACAGGGGCTCCTCCTCATTCGCTGGCAACGCCGCAGCGCCCCCCGCGCGCTTGGCGACCTCGCTTGCCAGGCGCCAGAGCTTTGCCAGGAAGCGGTAGACGCCCTCCACACCCTCGTCGGACCAATCGGCGTCCTGGTCGGGCGGGCCGATGAAGAGGATGTACGCGCGTGCGGTGTCCGCGCCGTGGCTTTCCACGATCGCCGCGGGCGGGACGACGTTGCCCTTGGACTTGCTCATCTTCGCCCCGTCCTTGGTGATCATCCCCTGGGTGAAGAGGGCCCTGAAGGGCTCCTGGAAGTCGAGGTGGCCGAGGTCCGCCAGCGCCTTGCAGAAGAAGCGCGCGTACATCAAGTGCAGGATCGCGTGCTCCACGCCGCCGATGTACTGGTCGACCGGCATCCACTGCCGCAGCGCCGCCGGGTCCCACGCCGCCTGATCGTTGTGCGGGTCGCAGTAGCGCATGAAGTACCAGGAGGAATCGACGAAGGTGTCCATCGTGTCGGTCTCCCGGCGCGCCGGACCATCGCAGCTGGGGCACTTCGTGGAGACCCAGTCCTCGGCGGCGGCCAACGGCGAGCGGCCCTGCGGCGCGTAGTCCTCGATGTCGGGCAGCTCCACCGGCAGCTGATCGTCGGGCACCGGCACCATCCCGCAGGAATCGCAGTAGACGACGGGGATCGGGCAACCCCAATAGCGCTGGCGGGAGATCAGCCAGTCGCGCAGGCGGTAGTTGACCGAGGCGTGGCCCTTGCCCTCGCGATCCAGCCAGCGCACGATCTCAGTCAGTGCCTTGCGGTTTTGCAGCCCGTCGAACTCGGGGTTGGAGTTGACCAGCGGCCCATCGCCGGTGTATGGCAGCCCGTGCTCGTCGCCGCCCTCGTCCGGAAGGCCTTCAATCACCCGCCTGACCGGCAGGCCGTGTGAGCGCGCGAAGGCGTAGTCGCGCTCGTCGTGCCCGGGCACGGCCATGATCGCGCCTGTGCCGTACTCCATCAACACGTAGTCGGCGACATACATCGGGATCTGCTCACCGTTGACCGGGTTGGTCACCGTCCTGCCGAGCGGCACGCCGGTCTTCGGCTTCTCCGCGGCACCGCGCTCCTCGTTGCCCTCGGCCAGCGCCCTGTTCACATACTCGCGTACCTCCTGCTCGCGGTCGGTGCCCTCCGCGAGCCGCAGCACGTCGGGGTGCTCGGGCGCCATCACGAAGAAGGTCGCGCCGAAGAGCGTGTCGGGACGGGTGGTGAAGACCGGGTAGTCGACGCCGATCTGCTCGCAGCGGAAGTTGACCTCGGCGCCCTCGGAGCGGCCAATCCAGTTGCGCTGCATCGTCTTCACATGCTCGGGCCAGTCGATCGTGTCCAGGTCGCGCAGCAGCCGCTCGGCGTAGTCAGTGATGCGCAGGAACCACTGCGTGAGCTGACGCACTTCGATCTCAGCCCCGCAACGCTCACAGCAGCCGTCGACCACCTGCTCGTTGGCCAGCACCGTCTGGTCGTTGGGACACCAGTTCACCGCTGCCTGCTTGCGGTAGGCAAGCCCGGCGTGCAACAGCTCCAGGAAGATCCACTGCGTCCAGCGGTAGTAGCTCGGTTCATAGGTGGCAAGCTCGCGTGACCAGTCGATCGAGATACCCCAGGAGCGAAACTGGCGCTGGAAGGAGGCGATCGAGGCGGCGGTCGAGTCGCGCGGATGCACCCCGGTCTTGATCGCATGGTTCTCGGCCGGCAGCCCGAAGGCGTCGTAACCCATCGGGTGCAGCACCCTGTGTCCCGTGCGGCGATGGAAGTGTGCGATCGCATCGCCGACCGAGTAGGTCTTCAGGTGCCCTATGTGCGGCTCGCCGCTCGGGTAGGGCAGCATCTCCAGCACGTAGGACTTCGGCGGCGTCTCACTGCCGCCGCGCGGGCGGGTGGAGCGAGCGGGATCCTCGTTGACGACCTCCCAAGTGCGCTCGGTGGCCCACACGCGCTGCCAGCGCGGCTCGATCTCACTCGGGTCGTAACGCTTCTCGCTCATCAGAGTGGGCAGGTTACCGAGCAGGCCTGGATGGATCGCTTATGGCTGCGCCGTTTACGATGAGAGCGTGGAGTCATCTGAGACCTCAGCGCGCGTGAAAGAGATCGTCGAGGCGGCCGAGGCGAGCGCCCGGCAGCTGCTGCAGGATGCGGAGCGCCGAGTCGATGCGCGGCTCGCCGAGGCGGACAGGGCGGCGGAGATAAGGCTGGCCGCGGCTGAGGATGAGGCGCAGGAACTGCTTGAGCGGGCAGGCATGGATGCGCAGGCGCTGCGCAATGAGGCACTTGCAGGCGCGAGCGAGACCCAGCGGCAGGCGCAGGAGCAGAGGCACGCCGCCGCGCAGGCGCTTGCCGACGCCAGGCAGGAAGCGCAGCAGATGCTTCAGGCCGCACGCTCGCAAGCTGAGGAGAGCGTCGAGTCCGCCCAGCAGAGTGCAGCGGAGGCAATCGCCGGCTCACGCGAGCAGGCCGACACGCTGCTCGCGCAGGCACGCGAGGAGGCCGAGACGCTTCTCAACGGCGCCCGAGAGCGCGCCAGTTCCACGCTCGATGCCGCCCATGCCACGGCAGAGCAGGCGCGCTCGGGAGCACGAGCGGAGAGCGAGCAGATCCTCGCGATCGCGCGCAGAGAGGCGAGCCAGAGCCGCCAAGATGCGGAAACCGAGGCTCAGCGGCGGCTCGCCGAGGCCGACCGCCAGGCGCAACAGGCAGTCTCAGAGGCGGCCACTGAGGCGAAGCACGCTCTGGCCCAGATTCATGAGCAGACCCAGCAGGCGAACGCCGAGCGGGAGGCCGAGTTGGCGCGGATGACCGCGGCGGCGGAGGCGCAGGCCAAGCAGGTGCGCTCGCGCGCGCGTCGGGATGCCCAGGAGATCGTCTCCGACGCCCACGGCGTGGCGCAGGAAGTGCTGCGAGACGGCAGCGTCATCTCACGCAACCTGCGCGAGCTCTCTTCCTCCCTTCGCAACAACGCCGAGCGGCTGCTGCGCGACGTCAAGCTCACGCATGGGAGCATGACCGCCCGGCTCGACCAGGTTGAGGTCGAGGAGCGCGGCCAGGCGCAGCGCAGCGCTCGCTCGCGGCCACCGGAGCTTGCCGGTGAACACACTCGGGACGCTTCGGGCCAAAGCAGCGATCCGGATCTCGACGTGCCTGAGTTCATGCCGCGGGAGTAGCCGCCCGTGAGCAAATACACGTGCAAGGGATCCGCCGCCGGACCACTGAAATTGTCACACTGCGGGCACACATTCCACACTCCTGTCACATTCCCCGCGCGAGAATGTGGGCATGAGATCACTGACGCCAAGCCAGAGAGGCGCGGTGGCCGAGGCCGCGATAGCCGCGGCGGCAATAGAGCTCGGGCTGACCGTTCTGCGCCCGCTCTGTGAGGGCCGCCGCTACGACCTCGTCATAGACCTGGAGCCGCATCTGCTGCGCGTCCAGTGCAAGCTCGCCCACCGAGTCGGGAATGTCCTCGTCGTCAACACGAGGACCAATCGCTGCACCCCCAGAGGCTACGTCTCCACGGTCTACACGGCCGATCAGATCGACGCGCTAGCCACATACACTCCCGATCTGCGCAAGTGCCATCTGATTCCGGCCACCGCGTTGCAAGGCCGCACCTCCGTGTACCTCCGGGTCGGCGCAACCGCCAATAACCAGTCGACAGGAGTCAACTGGGCCGCAGACTACGAGCTCGCCCACGTGCTCGAGAACCTCCGAGGAGCTGCACCCGGGCTGGGCGACGCTTCTTCAAGCCCCGGGGAGACGGTAAACTCGACGCACCTGGGGCTATAGCTCAGTTGGGAGAGCGTCTGGCTGGCAGCCAGAAGGTCGCCGGTTCGAGCCCGGCTAGCTCCATAACCCAAGCATCTCCTTCAACGCGCTGTGGCAGAAGGTGCAGACCGTCAGGACTGCACGATCAGCACGCAGGACGCCGAGTGCGCCATCACGGCGGCGGCGACACTGCCGAGCAGATGTCTCACGAGCCCGCGACGGCGGTGGGAGCCGAGCACGATGAGGCTCGCTTCGTGCTCGTTGGCAATGTCGACGATTCCCTTCCAAGTTGGGGCTGCGCGGACCGCGATGCTCTGCGCTCGAAACCCCGCCTTCTCTGCCAGAGATGCTCCGTGTGCGGCGGTCTCCTCCGCGGCTTTCCGTACCTCGGTGGCCTCGGCGGCGTTGAGATGCCGCTCGTTGATGGGCAGAAATCCGACATCATTTGGCTGCCAAACGCAGACGGCTAGAACCTCGCGTCCGGGCGCAAGTTGGCGGCCGGCCTGTTCGATCGCGAGCGCTGCGAGCTCGGAGCCGTCGTAGGCGAAGATCACCGGGCCAGCGGGCGAGGCAGGCTTTGTGGCATCTGCGCCGGTCGACGCCATGTCAGTTGACGCTTTCGGTGGCGGGCTGTGCGGCGCTCAAACCCGGGCGGACCTTCGCGAGCAGTGGGGGTGAGTACCAAGCGGGCGCCTCGCCTGCTACGAAGCGCTCGATGTCGGGCGTCTGCGGGCGCGCGCCTCCAAGCGCGTAGATCGCGACGCCGAGCGCGCCGCCGCCGAGAGCGATTCCGAGGCCGATCCACAGCGCGGTGCCGGTTCCGGCATCGGGGCTGCCGCCGACGGTCGCGGCGAAATGGGCGAAGACCGGCGCAATCATGAACGCCGCCACCGCGCGCATGAGCTCCACGATCGCGAACACGCGCTGGAGGCTGGCGGAGGGGAGCGAGAAGCCGGCGACGAACAGCGCGGGCGCGACTGTGGCGCCGAGGCCTATGCCGGTCAGTCCCGAGCCGACCAGCGTGGCCGCTTCGCCCGCAGGCACGTCGATGCGGAACACCGCGATCCCGGCCGCGAGGAACACCATCCCGGCCAAGGGGAGATAGTGGATCGCGCGCCTGGTGATGAGCGCGCCAAGCAGGATCGCGGTGATCACCGCGCCGGCGACCTCCGGCAGATAGAGCAGGCCCAGATGCAGCGGCCCGTAGCGTCCGGCCAGTGCGCTCGCGGTCAACGCGGTCGCGGACACCGACGCTGCCGCAGCGAACAGCGCCACCACGATGCCCGCGACCGGCATCGTGCTGGTGAGCATCGAGCGGATCGTCAAGAGCGGTCGCTTCGCGCGGAACTGGTAGACGATCAGGACGACGATCGTCGCGAGGCCGCCGAGCAGCGGCACAATCGTCAGGCCGTTGAGGAAGGGGTGGGTCAGCAGCTCTGAGGCGCCGAAGAATGCCGCCGTGCAGCCGACGGCCGCCAGCGCGAGCGCCGGCAGATCGCGCGGCGAGTCAGGATCGGCAGGCGGCGCATCGTCGAACGTCAGCACGGCCAGGACCAAGGCGCTCAGCGCGATCGCGGCGATGACCCAGAACACCGGCCGCCAGGCATCAGACTGCGCCTGCAGCCCGCCAATCGCCGGGCCAAGCGCAACCGCCCCGAAGATGCACAGGTTCATAATCATCGCCGTGGTGTGCAGCTTGCTCGCCGGATAGCCGATCGCGAGCGGCGGCACGGCAGAGATGAGCAGCAGGCTCGTGCAAAGGCCCTGGAGCACGTGACCTGTGATGTACATCCCCGGATCCCGAGCCGCCGCCGCAAGCACCGAGCCAATCAAGAGCACCGTGGCGTAGACGATCAGCATCCGTCGCTGCGGCAGATGCTGGGCGAGCTGGACCGCCAGCACCGTGCCGGCCGCATAGGCGGCATTGGCCAGGCCGGAGCTGAGGCTCATCGTCTGCGGGCTCATGTGCAGCTGCTTGGCGATGATCGGCGTCAGCGGCTCCAGCGCAGCGGACAACGCCAGGTAGGGAATCAGCGCGCACATCACCATGGCCGCGACGGCGGGATACCGACCGGCGAGCGGGCCTTGGCGCATCAGCAATCACCATCCAGCGCGGCGAGCTGACGGGAGTGGGCAGCGCTTGCAGCCTCGATAACGTCGATCATGCTCGCAAAGAGAAGCGTCGACTGAAGCTGTCGGGTGGCGATCTTCTTGCCCTGTCGTGATGATGAAAGTCCGGTTGCGTTCGTAGGACCGAGTCCGGGTCATCCGCTTTCTTTTAGCAGGCTTCCGGCTAGCCGATGCGTTCGAGCACCCGTCCGATCGCCGTGGTGCCAAACTCAACGGCATTGGCCGGTAGGCGCTCGTTCTCGGCGTGGATCAGCCGCATGAAGGGCAGCTCTGCCGGTAGTTGCATCGGCAAGAACCCGTACGTCTGGATCCCGAGCCGGGAGAAGAAGCGCCCATCGGTGATGCCGGGGAGCAGCATCGGTATAGCTTTGGCCTGAGGGTCGAGCTCCGCCAGCACCCCGGCGAGCATGTCGAACAGCCCCAGGTCGGGCTCGGCCTCGATGGGGTCGTGGCGCAGGACCTCGAATTCCATCTCTACACCCGTGAGCGTGCGCAGCTCGGCGAACAGCTGCTCTGGAGCAAACCCCGGCAGCAGACGGCCGTCGAGCGTCAACGAGATCGCATCCGGGATCACGTTGACCTTCTCCCCACCACCCACGATCGTCGCACTGACGGTGTTGTGCAGCAGCGGATCGAACACCCGCCCGCGCTCGCCCATGACACCGAGCAGGCGATCGGTAAACCCCGGCACGAGCAGACCCTTCAGCGGCAGCGCGAGCGCCGGCGGCAGATCGGCGGCGGTCGCCTCGATCATCGCGCGCGCGACAGTCGTCACGTGCACGGGCAGCCGGCGACGGTCGAGCCGCTCCAGCAGCCTGCCGAGCCGGCCCATCGCCCCGTCCCGGATCGGCATCGAGCCGTGGCCGGCCGGGCCACGCAGGATCGCGCGCGACCAGCAGACCTGCTTCTCAGCGACCATGATCGGATAGAGCCGCCGCCCGGCGACGTCCATCGTGAACCCACCGAACTCACCGATCGCATAGCGCACGCCCGTGAACAGCTCCGGGTGCTCACGTACGAGGAATTCGGCGCCGAGTTCGCTGCCGGCCTCCTCGTCGGCCATCAGGCACAGGATCACGTCGCCCGGCGGCGGCGTTCCGCTGGCCTTCGCGCGCATGAACGCGGCGAGCATCATCGCCACGCCGCCCTTCATGTCCAGCGCGCCGCGACCCCACACGTAGCCGTCGTGCAACTCGCCGGCAAACGGCTCATGCCGCCATTGCCCGCGCGCCGCAACAACATCGACGTGGCCCTGCAGCAGCAGTGGAGCGCACTCGCCACGACCAGCCAGCCGCGCAATCAGGTTCGGGCGCTCGGCCTCACTCGCGACGATGCGCACCTCACAGCCGAGATCCTCCAGCAGTCCTCTGATCCAGTCGATGCACTCACGCTCATCGCCCGGAGGGTTGCTCGTGTCGAAGCGCAGCAGTCGCTGGAGGAGCTCGACGGGGCGATCCTGGATGGCGTCCAGATCCACGTCAACACAGTCTCCCCCATCGCAGCGGTCGCTATCAGGGCGGGTGCGTTATTCAGACCGAGGTTTGCCTGGGCCTGGTCGCAAGCCCTAACGCTTGTGCGGCTTCTTTTTCCGGGGTTTTTTCTTGTGCGCCTTGGATTTGTGCGGTTTCTTCTTGGGCGGCTTCTGTTTCGCCGCCGATAGCTGCGGCGTCAGGTCCCAGGTCACATTCGCCGTCCCCGGATCGCCGCTGAGGTCGTTCTGCGCGGCGAACGAGTCGGGGACGATCGGCCATGTCGGGTCGGCGCTCATGTCGTAGATGGCGCCAGTGCTGGCGGATGTGCCGCCTCCACTGGCGGGGATCGTCGCCGTGCCCTTGAGGGTGAGGTTGGATGGGATCGGCATCGTCGGCGTCTGAGCCTGGTCGTAGACGCCGGTATCGGCGGGGATCCCGGGCATGTTCGCCTGCGTCGGAGCGGAGATCGCGTACGGAATCAGGAGGTAGTAGTTGCACGCCACGGTGTTGAGGTAGATCTGCGCGCCTTCGCCCCCGTTGCCACCGCCGGCGATCGTAGGCCCGCTGGCGCTCTGGGTCGCCATGCCGCCCAGCGTGTCGCTGTAGGTGTCGTTGATCGTGATCGTGCCCCCTGACGGCATCGCGGCGTTGCGAACGTCCCGCTCCCCGGGTCGGCCTGGGTAAGGTCGGTGAGCTTCATGTCGCTCGCCTGCCTGTCCATCGACTCGGTGTATGTGACCTGCGTTCCGCCGGGAAGCACAGGTGGCGTCCCCTTCCCGACCTTCTCAGAGATCTACGTCGCCGCGCTGAAGGCGCTCTGCGAGCAAGATAGCGGTGAGGTTCGCCACTGCCAACCATAGACAGGAGCAGATCATGCGCAGCGACATCGCCCCCGGCGCCACCTTCCCCGACTACGAGTTGCCCGATCACGAGAACGTTGCTCGAAAGCTCAGCGAGATCCAGGGCGAGGACCCGCTGATTCTCACGCTCGCGCGCGGGCACTACTGCCCCAAGGAGCACCAGCAGCACCTCGAAATCGCCGCCAACTACCCCAAGATCGCGGTCGCCTACACGCAGGTGGCCACGATTTCAACCGACGACCATCACACAAGCCAGGAGTTCCGCGCGTCGATGGGCGCCCAGTGGCCCTTCCTCTCCGACCCGGATCGGACCGTCCAGAAGGATCTCGAAATCCAGGAGTACACCGACCCCGAGCACGACCCGATGATCCCTTACACACTCGTTCTCAAGCCCGGGCTGGTAATCCACAGCATCTACAACGGCTACTGGTTCTGGGGACGCCCCTGCTTCACCGATCTCTGGCACGACCTGCGGATCGTGACCCGCGAGATGCGCCCCGACTGGGATCTGAGCAAGCCCGGGCTACGCGAAGCATGGGACGCGGGCGATCACTCGCAATTCCACGGCTGGAACAGGCGCACTCAGTAGATGCCGCGTCTTACCGTTCTTGACGCGGTGGTTGCCGGCGCATCCTCCCTCCTACGCTTTGACCAGCTCGCGTTCGGCGGCGTCGATCACACCTGAGCGGTTCTTGTGGGAGCGCTCGTAGGCGCGGACGCGTTTGACACGACCCTCCTCACCATCACCCAATGCGCTGCGAATCTGCTCCACGCTGAGCTCGTCGTACCCCGGCCACGGCTCATCGCCGCGCAGACCACTGATCCGGTTGAGTACGGTCGAGCGGTTCTCGTTCCTGCGCTCGTAGGCGTCTATCTTCGCGAGGTCGACCTGTGAGAGATGCGGGAGCTTTTCGACAATCTCGGCAGCCGTCAGCTTTCTGTAGCCGGTGATT
The DNA here is from genome assembly GCA_036008645.1 of Solirubrobacteraceae bacterium. GTDB lineage: Bacteria > Actinomycetota > Thermoleophilia > Solirubrobacterales > Solirubrobacteraceae > Palsa-744. The sequence continues at coordinate 454,287 of DASYNI010000012.1, read as the reverse complement.
GCGAGGTCTCCTTCAGCAGCCAGCGTGCCCTTGATCTGACCCTCGGCCTGCGCCACGCCGGGCACCCTGCGTGCCTTGCGGGCAGTGCGTTTCGCGCTCGATGCCGCGTCACGAACGGCTCCCGACACACGATCCGACGCCGCGCGAGCCGCCTCAGCAGCACCCGTCTTGCTGATTTCGTATGAGGTTTCGCCGCGGATCTCTGCTCGCACCACGGCTTCAGTCAGCTTCGGGATCTCCCTCAAGATCCGCTCGAGCATCCGCTGCTCGTCAGCCAGGATTGACTCGGCGAGAGACCGCGTGGGCTCATCGCCGACGGCGCTCGCCAGACGCTCAATGGCGGTGTAGGTGGCGATCTCCAAGGCCTCGGCCGCGCATGCGTCCTTGGCGTTCTTGAGCACCTTCTCGTCTCCGCCCGCGCCGCGGACGATATCGAGAGGGGCCTTGCCGAGGGCAAGTGCGTGCCCAACGATGCTTTGCAGGAGACCGACGCCGGCCTGTGCCGGGTTGCTGCCCTGCCCGAGATCGTGAAGCCGGCCCTGCACCTGATCTGCGTGGTTGCGCGTCTCGCGCAAATGAGATTCGAGGCCGTCGCGGTAGCTTCCACCCGGGGTCATCGCGATCTGCGAACGCAGCATTGTGAGCATTGCCTGCTCGGTGGCCTGCGCCTCGCTGAGGTACTGCACAACCTTCTGCTCAGTCGTATCCATCAGTCTTCCAGCTTTCTTTAGAGAATATGTTGGGATGCGCGCGGTGCGCACGCTCAAGCTGTGAAACGCGCCGGCGTATGTGAATGTGAGCCTCAGCGGCCATCCCGACCGGCTCGCTCGTTGATCGCCAGAGCCTCGTCCTGGCCGCTGTCGTTGGCGTCCGGATCGATCGCACGTGCCTGTGCGTGCTGATCACGAGCCGATTCGCTGAGATGCTCGGCCTCGATGGCCTGCTGCTCTGCGGTGGCACGCCCCTGCCGTGCGTGTGCAGCGCGTTCGTCGGCTTCGCCCTGAGCGCGCTTTGCTTCGGCGGCCTGCTGATCAGCGGCAGCGCGTGCGCTTTCGGCTTGGATCGAACGGCTTCTGGCCTGCTCGCGAAGCTCGCCCGCCTGCTCACGACGACGTTCGTCACGCCTGCGACTCGCGATGCGGACAACGAACATGAGCAGCATCAGCACCACCACTACAACGGCGGCAATTACGATGATTGTTCCTGTGCTCACAGTTTCCTCCTCAGCTTGATTGGTTCTAACGCTCGCCTCTTTGGCCTTTCACCGTTTCGGCCACCTTGTCCACCGCTTTCTTCAGAGACCCCTTCGCCCGGTCGGCCTGGCCTTCGCGCTTGAGGCGTTTGTCACTCGTCAAGGCGCCTGCCGCCTCCTTGACAGGTCCCTTTGCTTGATCGATGTTCTTGGTCATGTTTGATCTCCAGTTTCAGTGTGTTGCCGCACCTGCAGCTGCCTCGGCGCACTGCCGAGCGTCGCTGGGCGAGCAGATTAATGCTGTGGAGAGGGCTCACCTCGAGCCCTCGCCTCACAGACGCGGCTCTTCGTAAGCTCCCTCTCCAACTCGACGTCGAGCGGAAGCCATGTAGAACAAAGACAGCACGAGGCCGACGGCACCGGCGATCATGAGGATCAGGCCGACCACCGGACGCGAGACGCCCGAGACCTGAAACGTAACGGCGTAGCGGATGATCGCGCCGACGGCGATGAGGAAGATTGATGTACCTACCGGCATGGCTACACCCTGCCGCCTCTGCGATAGCCGAATCCCCCGCCCGTGAGGAAGAGCACCAGGGCTACCAGCAGCAATAGCCAAAGCAATGGGCTCACACCGATTCCGCCCGCGATCGCTGCGATCACGAGGACGATCAAAAGCAACTCTATGAGGCCCATAAGGCCCTCCTTTGCGTTGACTCCACTCTGGGCGCTGAGTTGGATTACTACCCGGCAAAACGCTCAGCGAACATTCGACAGTGGAGAAGAGAACACTCTTTCTATCACAAAAAGAGCGTTCTTTCAAGTGCTAAAGTCCAATCATGCCTGAAAATGCGCAAGCAACCGAGGGTGGGGCCAGTGCCCGCGAGCGGATTCTGGATGCCTCCTACGAGCTGTTCTCACAGCGCGGAATCCGCGCTGTTGGGATCAATGAGGTGATCGATCGCGCGGACGTGGCCACTGCGACGCTCTACCGGCACTTCCCCTCAAAGGATGAGCTTGTGCTCGCTTTCCTGCAGCTCCGCGAACAGCGCTGGACCAAGGACTTCGTCGAAGCCGGCATCATGAGGCGTAGCGCCGACCCAGAGGAGCAGATGCTCGCGGTCTTCGACGTTTTCGACACATGGTTTCGCAGCAAAGACTTCGAAGCGTGCTCGTTTGTGAACGTCCTACTCGAGATGGGCCCTGAACACCCGGCAGGCCGCGCCAGCATCTGGCATCTCAAGCAGATCCGATCGCTCGTGCGCCGTCTTGCCGAGGAGGCAGGCCTACGCGACACCGAGTCTCTCGCACGCTCATTGCACATCCTCATGAAGGGCTCGATCATCGCCGCAAGCGAGGGCGACAAGCTCGCCGCGCGGCGAAGCAAGGCGATGGCCCGCCTGCTCATTGAGCAATACCGCTGAGGAGAACATCAAGGCCGCCGCCCAACAGGGCAGCTCGCCTTTGGGTCGGGAAGCAGCAAGCTCGGTCTCTATCTGAAACCCCGTCGCAGAGCCAGGAGCCCCTGACCGACACCGTGGTCGGTCAAGCGACTATTCCCCAATTGCCGCGGGGCGCAGCACGAAGCGCTCCATCGCCGTCGCAAACCCCTCCTGCTCGTTGGAAGCGCTCACCCGCCGTGCAGCGCGCTGTACCTCCGCGCCCGCGTTGCCCATTGCGATGCTGAGGCCGGAGCGGGCGAACATCAGCACGTCGTTGGGCATGTCCCCGATCGTCGCGAACTGGTTGGCGGGAATCCCGAGATGCGCGGAGAGGTAGCTGACGACCTCGCCCTTGTTCGCTCGAGGGTGGGTGATATCGAGGTAGTAGGGCTGGGATTGCGCGGCGGAGATGTGGTCGCCGAACTGCTCACGCGCCTGCTCCGTGGCAGCCGCCACCAGGCCGTGGTCGTCGGAGACCCCCACGATCTTGGCGACCTCCTTTACGCCCTCAAAGCTCTTGACCACTGTCGGCTCGAACCTCACCGTGCTCGACTCCCGGTCCACATGGGGTGCCTTGGGGTCGCGCACAAGCCAGTCGGCGCCGCTATAGAGCCACACGTCGAGCCCGGCAGCGACCAGCAGCTCGATTGCCGGGCCGACCACCACTTCGGGGATCGTCCTCTGCTCCAGAACCGACATGTCCGGGCGCACGATCAGCCCGCCGTTAAAAGCCGAGATCGGTGTGGTCAGGGCTAGCGGCTCGATCAGCATCGACATGCCGCGAGGAGGACGGCCGCTGGTCACGGCGAACTCGATGCCCTGCTCGCGCAAACGACCGACCGCCGCGATCGCACGCTCGCTCAGAAGCTTCTCCTGCGTCACCAATGTGCCATCCACGTCGGCGAGCACAGCCTTGATCGGTAGCTCAGTCATCGCGTTCAGCGCCTCGTCAGGCGAATTGTAGGCCCTGATGTGGAGCCCTCACACAGAGCCCAAGGGCCGGCTTCACGCCCCGGCGGAGAGAGCCTCGGCGATAGCCGTCTCGGCATAGCGCGACAGTGGCCTGGGGAGGCCGAGGTGCTCTCGCAGCGTTGTGCCCTCGTACTCGTGGCGGAAGATGCCGCGCGCCCGCAGCAGCGGCACGACGTGGTCGACGAATGCCTCACCGCCCGAGGGGTTGACATCCGGCTGGATGTTAAAACCGTCGACGACACCCGCCTGGAACCACTCCTCGATGCTGTCGGCGACCTGCTCGGGCGTGCCCACCACCAGTCGGTGGGTGGTGATAACGCGGTCCATCAGCTGGCGTGCGGTCAGGCTCGGGTCACGACGCGCGATGTCAAGGATGATCTCGCGGCCGCCCTGTGAGCCGGTGCTCGACAGCTCGCTCGACTCAATCAACCATTGTGGCAACGGGCGATCCCAGGAGAGCACGTCGGGCTCGACGCCGAGCTGCCGAGCAAAGCCGACCAGGCGGTCCTCGCCGGCTATCTGATTCAGCTCATCGAAGCGTCTGCGGGCCTCGGCCTCGGTTCCACCCAGCACGACGGCCAGGCCCGGCATGATCCGAATCGAGTCGGGCCTGCGTCCATGGCGTGCCATGCGACGATGCAACTCCTCGCCGAAGGATCGCGCATGCGGGATCGACCCGAGCGCGCAGAAGACAGCGTTGGCCGAGCGCGCGGCCGCCTCGAAGAACGACGGCGAGCCACCGGCCTGGAAGATCACGGGCTGACCCTGGGGAGAACGGGGAACGGTGAGCGGGCCCGCCACATCGAAGAACTCACCGTGGTGGTCGATCTGATGAACCCTGTCCGCGTCGGCGTACACGCCGCTCGCCTGATCGGCAACGACCGCGTCGTCCTCCCAGCTGTCCCAGAGCTTGCGAACGACCTCAACGAACTCCTCGGACTTCCGGTAACGGTCCTCCCGGCTCAGATGAGGTTGGGCACTGAAGTTGGCCGCGGCCTGCGCCTGGGCGTTGGTAACGACGTTCCACGCCACGCGGCCGCCGCTGAGGTGATCCAGCGACGCCACACGCCGTGCCAGGTTGTAGGGACTCTCAAACGAGGAGGAGAGAGTCGCGATTAGTCCGATGCGCTCAGTCTTCGCGGCGAGGTAAGTGTGCAGGATCGTGGGCTCAAACCTGCCCGGCTTGTCAGTGCTCCACAGCGAAGGGCTGTCCGCCAGAAATACAGCGTCGAAGGTTCCCCGCTCGGCGACTTTCGCCACGTGAACCCACCAGTCGCGGGTCAGCGGGCCGACTGGATCGGTGTAGGGCGCGCGCCAGGCAGCCGGATGCATCCCATCGGCGAGTACGTTGTAGCCCAGGTGAAGCTCGCGCTTGGCGCCCATCGTGTACCTCGCTCAGGTCGGTTTGCGGCTTCCCGGCACACAGATCCGGAGCCCGCAGCCAGGTAAGCAGAGCCAGGCCCGACTCCCCACCACATCTACCCATTCGGGTACCGCCGGATACGTCCGCCCGATCTAGTGAAGTAGACTCGCCGCTTGACCAGCCGATACCCCACGGTGCGCATGGGACAGGCACAGGACGCATCGGCAGTCCTGGAACTGTGGCACAAAAGTCGCAGCGCTCACGCGAGCACCGCCGACCGGTTGGAGGACGTGCAGCGACTGCTCTCAGAAACGCCAGGGAGCCTGCTCATCGCTGACGGTGACAGCACGATCCTGGGCGCGCTGATCGCGGCCTGGGACGGTTGGCGGGGAAACATGTATCGGCTCGCGGTTATCTCCACCCATCGCCGCCAGGGGATCGGTTTGGCGCTCGTCCGCGCCGGCGAGGAGTACCTGCGCCGCCAAGGCGCTTCCAGAATCACCGCGTTGGTGGGACACGACGACACGACGGCCGCCGCATTCTGGGACTCCGCCGGATATCCACAAGACCGTGAGATCGGCCGACGCGTCCGCAACCTATAGACGGCAGCCGAAGGCCAGCCAGAGCGGTCGCGGAGCATAGCTGCCATGATCACCTTGACGGCGAATGCCCGTCCGTGCATGCCCAGTGCGCGCACATCGAGGGAAGGGAATCGCCGATATGAGAGTTCGCGTCAGCTTGCTTGCAAGCGCAGTGCTCGCGCTCGCGCTGGCCGCAGGAGCCCAAGCGGCACTGCCCACGACACACAGCACGCTCATCGTCCCGGTCAAATCGCTCGCGGGCGTCAAGCTGGGAGCATCGTTGGCCTCTGCGACTACGGCCTGGGGCAAGGGCGGCACCTGCAGCGACAGCGGCTGCAACTACGAAAGCGCCAAAGACAAGGACGGGACGGCCAGCTTCATCGTGGCGCAGACGAGCACCACCGCCCCCATCAAGGTCGTGAAGGTGAGCATCGAGGCCGGCCTGATGAGCCTCGCCTACGGGGCCAAGAAGAACTTCGACACATCGCTTGACCGCTTCAAGACGGCCAACGGGATCGGCATCGGGTCAACCGTCTCCAAGCTCAAGCACGCCTACCCGCACATCAAGAAATCCAACGCAAATCTCTTTGACCTGCCGGGCCCCGGGGAAAGCGTCACCCTGTTTGAAATCGAGGAAGGCCGCGTGGCCGGCATCTCGATGCAGAGCATTCACCTCGGCTGATCCCATCGTGGGCACCGGCGATGCTTGCCGGCGCCCACGATGCCGGCCGCACTCGCCGGGGCCAAAAGAGATCTGCGGCTCAAGCGATGGTGATCAGACGCCAATAGGCGGCAGCCTGCACCACCTGGACGTAGCGTCCGACGCACCGTCAGGCGCTCAAGATCGGCGCAGGCACGGCCGATTGGATCTCATGAGCACGCGAGGCGGACTCGGATTCCTGCTGGCGACGCTGATGCTGGCGCTGGTCGGCACGGCCGGCACAGCCACCGGAAGGCCGCTTCAGGACTGCGCCCAGATCCCGATCGTCGGCGGGATCCCACCGTGGGGCTTTCACACGGGGCCTCCGATCACCGGCGCTACCGGCAGCTTCGCGCGCGGGCACGGCAACATCGATCTGGGCGCGGGCACGGTCTCCGGCATCCTCTGCCAGGTTGACCGCTTTGCAGACCAGCCCGACCGTCTGATCATCATGACCGTCGAGCACCATCTCGTCTACCACTCGCACTATGCGATGAGGTGGGGATATCCCGGGAACATCATGAAGATCATTGTTCGCGTGAAGAGCAGCACCGACCCGAGCTGCAAGGTCGGCACGGTCGGCCAGGCGACGTTGTTCGCGAGCTACAACGGTGTGCGCAGCGACAGCGTCCAGTTCCGCTTCCCGGCTGCGTGCAGCGACCACGACCACCTCTACCACGGGCCTCAGGTCGACAACCAGGTCCCGCCGCTGTAGAGCAGCTAAGCGGGCACCACCCGCGCCGACCCGTCGAGCGCGAAGCCATGCAGGCCGAAGCGTTCGCCCAGCAGCTGCGGAATCTGCTCTCGCATGACCGGGGTCACAACGGTCTCCCCCGCCGGAGGGCTTTCGGTGAGGGCAAGATCGGACCAGTCGCTCAGCGAGATGCGCGTGCCGTCGTGCGCCTGCGCGCCTACGACCAGGCCCGTGACAAAAGGCGAGCGAGGATGGGTGCTTACCCACCAGTTGCTCGTCTCCACGTCGATGAACGGCACCGGCTCGGGAATGAAGCCATACAGGTCGCTCCACTGTTCCCCCTCCATCTGCTGGAGCACCAGTTCGCGGTCGTCCTGCACCACACGGAAGCGCCAGCCGGCCTGCTCATGCACTGCGCCCGAGCCAAACGGCAGCGGCTCAAGCAGGCTGCCAAGGCCAAAGCCGACGTCAGCATGCAACACAGCAGCTTGCGTCTTCACGCGCATCACCAGATGACTGCGCGGACGCACCACCCCTCCTCCGCCGCCGCGGCGGACACGGGCCAAGAACAGTTCCACCTCGGCGCCAAGCGCTTCGAGCGCAGCCTTCAACAGCAGGTTCTGCTCGAAGCAGTAACCCCCGCGGCGGTCCGCGACGAGCTTGCGCTCGAGGTCCTCCGGATCGAGTGAGACAGCCACTCCCCGCTGCGGGTCGATGTTCTCGAAGGGAATCGAGAGGAGATGCGCACGATGCACCTCCTCGATGCTCGGCCGTCCATAGAGGCCAATCCTCTCAAGATATGCGTCGAGGTCGAGCACCGGCAAAAGCTTAGACTAGACTCTCGCGTTCGGCGCGGCTCCACACCGCCGGCGCACTCACCTTTTCACCTCAAACACGTTGCCATGACCAGGGACGATGAAGTCCGCGAGCTCCAGCACCCTCTCTCTGCTGGCTCGCTGCGTCTCGGGTTTCCCGCTGGATGAGCGCCAGAGCTCTTCGTCCTCCAAGTCCTCCGCGCACTCAAATAGATCGCCGACCACCGCGTAGGTGCCGTCCGCTGTGCGCACGACCACGCTCACGTCCTGCTCGGTGTGACCAGGCGTGGCGATCACCTCCACCTCGTCGTCGATCCTGTACGGCCGCCCCTCGGCGAAGGGGTGAAACGTGTAGAGGTCGCCGTTGCAGACGTCGTGAGAGACGATCAGCGTGGCTTGCGGAAACAGATTGACGTTGCCCACATGATCTGAGTGTCCATGCGTGCAGATCACATAACCGATGTCGGCCGGTGTGAGGCCCTCCCCTTCGAGCCCGCGCAGGATCGCTTCCCTGTCCCACGGCCCGCCGGTGTCGACCACCAGGTTCTGTGCGCCCTTGACGAGGGAGATCGTGCCGTCGGCGCGCTGCTGTGAAGGCGTCACCCACGTGGCGTAGCCGGGCTTCAGCACAACGACCTCATAGCGCTTCATCGGCGCAGGCTACAGCCCCATCGGTCGGGCGTGCGATACGTTGCAAGGCGACAAGCCGACCATGGGCTCCCATACCTGAAGGGGGATGAGATGAGCAAGCGTATCGTTGTGCTGGGCGCGGGATTCGGGGGCTTGGAGCTCTGCACAATGCTCTCGGAGGCGCTTGGCGATGAGGTCGATGTGACGCTGATCGACCAGGGCGAGGCCTTCGTGTTCGGCTTCTCCAAGCTCGACGTCATGTTCGGCCGCGCCACGCTGGAGGCGGTTCGCCTGCCCTACCGTGACATCGTAAAGCCCGGTGTGCGCCTCCTGCGAGAGACTGTCATCGCGATCGACCCCGAGGCTCGGCGCGTGAGAACCGACGCCGGCGAGCACGAGGCCGACGTGCTCGTGATCGCGCTTGGCGCTAGCTACGACATGGACGCCACGCCGGGGCTCGCAGAGGGTGGCAACGAGTTCTATTCGGTGGCGGGTGCAGAACGTCTTTCCCAGATCATCCCCACGTTCTCTCAAGGACACGCGGTGATCGGCGTCTGCGGCGCTCCGTTCAAGTGTCCGCCGGCACCCAGCGAGTGCGCGCTGCTTCTGCACGACGAGTTGACCGCACGCGGAGTCCGTAACGATTGCCGGATCTCGTTCGTGATGCCGCTGGGCAGCCCCGTGCCGCCCTCGCCTGAGACCTCTGCGGCGCTGGAAAAGGAGTTTGCCGCGCGCGACATCGCCTTCATCCCGGGCCGTCGCATCAGCGCCCTGGATCCAGACCGCAGCGTGGCAAAGCTCGATGATGGCAGTGAGGTGTCGTTCGACCTGTTCCTGGGGGTGCCCAAGCACCGGGCTCCCGATGTCGTGATCGCCAGCGGCATGACAGAGGACGGCTATATCCCAGTGGACTCGGCGACGCTGAAGACACGCTTTCCCAATGTCTATGCCGTGGGCGACGTGGCCACGGCGGGCGTGCCCAAGGCCGGCGTGTTCGCCGAGGGAGCCGCCCGTGTCGTCGCGCAGACGATCATCGCCGAGATCCGCGGCGGCGAGCCGCCGGAACGCCATCTCGGGCGTGGCACCTGTTACATCGAGTTCGGCGAGGGCCGCATCGGCAGCGTGGACATCGACTTCCTGTCGGGTCCCTCCAGAACCGGCACCTTCAAAGCGCCCTCTGCCGCCCTGATGGCCGAGAAGGAGCGCTTCGGCTCCACTCGCCGCACGCGCTGGTTTGGCAGTTGAGCTCAGGCGTTGCCCGGCGGTGTCTCCCCGTCGTAATAATCGATCGCGTCCTGCATGCGGAAGATCGATCGCAGCCCTCCGCCGTCGGGCAATCGCTCACATGCGTTGATCGTCTTGGAGTCGGGCCGAATCACTATGTCCGGCTCTCCGTTGGTGCTGAAAGCCAGAAACCGCACCGTGCTCTGCGTGCGGTTGGCGATCTGATGCGCGCCGGACTCCCCGCGCAGAAACGGCACCACCTCACCCTCCTGCAGCTCGCGCCAGCCATCGTGCGTACGCAGGCTTGGCTGCCCGCCGAGCACGACCAGCAGCTCCTCCTCGGCCAGGTGGTAGTGATAGGGATAGGCCGCTTCGCCCGGCGGCAGCTCCCACAGGCTGAGGCCAAGCCGCTCACTGCCGGCCTGGCGGCTCAGGCGGGCACGCAGGCAGCGAAAGCCGGCGTGCTCGCGCAGCTCGTCGAAGATCGGGTCGTTGATGTTCGGCATGTTCGGAGCTTGACAGAGAACTGCCCCGCCGCGATGATGGCCTCCGGGTAGGCTGCGCCTCGGCAGCGTAAACCGCGGCCTGGGGATCGGCGATGACTGGGGCTCTGTACCGACTGGCGCACCTGTGCATCCGGCACAAGCTCGTGGTAGTCCTCACGTGGCTGCTGCTCACCGTCGCGCTGGTGGTGGTCTCCCAGCGCCTGGGTGAACAAACCAACGACGACCTCTCGCTGCCTGGCACCAACAGCCAGCGCGCCAGCGACACCCTCGCGCGGTCCTTCCCGGACCAGGCCAACGGCAGCAGCCCGATCGTCCTGCACGCCACCAAGGGCACGCTGACCGAATCCAAGTACGCGACGGCCGTCGAAGAAGCGGCCAAATCGGTGAGCAAAGCACCACACGTAGCGTCCGTGGTCAGCCCCCTCTCCCCCGCCGGCGCCGGAGCGCTAAGCAAGGACAAGACGATCGGCTATCTCTCGGTGACGCTGTCGGAGAGCCCCGGCGCGCTGTCGGTGCAGGAAGCCGAAACAATCATCGACGCTGCTCATCCCGCCGCCGCGGCCGGCCTTGAAGTCCAGACGGGCGGTCAGCTCGGCCAGAAGGTCTCCAAACCCTCCACCGAGTCCAGCGAGCTGATCGGGATCATCGCCGCAATGGCGATCCTCGCCTTCACCTTCGGCACGCTCGTGGCAATGCCGCTGCCGATCCTCAGCGCGATCATCGCGCTGCTGTGCACGCTTTCGATCGTGCGGCTGCTCGGGCACGTCGCAACCGTGCCTACCGTGGCGCCGACGCTTGCGACCATGATCGGGCTTGGCGTGGGCATCGACTACGCGCTGTTCATCGTCACACGCCACTTCCGCGGCCTGGAGGACAAGCTCCCGGTCGACGAGTCGATCGCGCGCGCCACAGCGACTTCGGGCGGCGCGGTCCTGTTTGCCGGCAGCACCGTCACGATCGCACTGGTCTCGCTGGCCGTCGCGCGGATACCGCTGGTGACAACTATGGGACTGATGGCCGCGATCGCAGTGGTCGTGGCGGTGGCCGCGGCGCTGACGCTGCTGCCGGCGATCCTCGCGCTGATCGGCCCGCGTATCAACTCGCTGCGCGTGCGCGCGCCGCACTCCGAAGCGAAGGCGCGCGAAGGGCTGTGGGCCAAGTGGGCGCAGGACATCGCCCGGCACCCAGCGCTTGCCGGCCTTGCCTCACTAGCGATCCTGATCCCGCTCTCCATTCCGCTGCTGTCACTCACGCTCGGCCAGCAGGACACCGCCGCTCTCTCCACCTCCACGACCGCCCGCCGCGCCTATGACCTGATCAGCAAGGGCTTTGGCCCCGGCGTCAACGGGCCGCTGCTGATCGCAGTCTCGCTCGGCACGCCCGCCAAACCGGCGACGCCGTCGAGCTCGCAGAGCGCAAGCGCCCAGGGCGACCCGCGCGCAACCGACCCACGACTGCAGACCCTGCAGCACGACATCACCGTCACCAGCGGCGTAGCCACGGTGACTCCCACCCAGGTCAGCAAATCGGGCACCACCGCTTACTTCAATGCGATCGCGACCACCGGGCCGGCAAAAGAAGCGACCGCAAACCTGGTGGAACGCCTACGCTCTCACGTGATCCCGGAAGCGGAAAAGGGCACCGACATGCACGCGGACGTGGGCGGCAGCACCGCGGGCTATGTCGACCTGGCCTCCACGATCTCGAGTAGGCTGCCGCTGCAGATCCTGGTCGTGATTCTGCTCAGCTTCGCACTGCTCGTGATCGCCTTCAGGACCGTCGTGGTACCACCACAGGCCGCGCTAATGAACCTGCTCTCGATCGCCGCCTCATACGGCGTGCTGACTGCGATCTTCCAGTACGGATGGCTGAGCAAACTGGTGGGCCTGAGCGGCCCCGTGCCGATCGTCTCCTACGTGCCCTTGTTCATGTTCGCGATCCTGTTCGGGCTCTCGATGGACTACGAGGTCTTCCTGGTCACCCAGATCTCAGAACACGTGCACGAGGGACAGGACAACCGCCGCTCAGTGGTGCTCGGCCTTGTCACGAGCGCGCGCGTGATCACGGCGGCCGCGATGATCATGGTGTTCGTATTCGGCAGCTTCCTGCTCAACGGCGATCCCACCATCAAGCAGTTCGGCATCGGGCTGGCGGTCGCAATCGTGATCGACTCGACCGTGGTGCGCTGCCTACTGGTGCCCGCGCTGATGGTGATGGTGGGCGAGAGTAACTGGTGGATGCCGCGCTTCCTGGAGCCGGTGGTGCCGCAGCTGAACATCGAGGGCGCCGAGTTCTTCGACGCACAGGACGCCGAGCGCGTCTAAGAAGCTGCGACTGCGTCTATCTCCAGGCGGATGTAGGAGAGCTGTGGATCCGGACCGAGCTCGGCGTGCACAGCGTCAACGTAACGCTCCCGCAGGTCCTCCGGCAGGCGCGGCAGGTGTGCGCTGAGCGCGTTCACCCGCAGCCATTCCCACAGGTCGTCTTCATATGGCGCCGGACGCGGCACGAGCGCCGTCTCGATGTCAGTGAACCCGGCAGCCTGCAGGCGCGCAGCCGTCTCTTGCCGGCCAACGTAGTTCCACGCCGAGAAGCCTTCGAGATAGGGCGCGAACGGATCCGCGCTGCCAACCTTCACCGTCGCGCTCACCAGCTCTGCCATGTTGCCTTCTCCGCCGCATTGCGCGACCAGCCGGCCGCCGTCTGCCAGCACGCTGCGCAGCCGCGCGAACAGCAGATCGTGATCGGAGATCCAATGGAAGACGGCGTTGGAGAACACGGCATCGACGCGCCGTCCGCCGAGGTCGAGCTCGGTCAGGTCGCAGAGGATCAGCTCCACGCTCTCGCCGAGACGCTGCCTGGCGGCGTCGATCATCCCGGCCGAGCCGTCGACGCCGATCACGCTGCCGCGCGGCAGGCGGCCTACCAGCTTCTCTGTCACCCGGCCTGAGCCGCAGCCGGCATCGAGGACCGTCTCATGCCCTTCCAGCGGCAGGCGGTCGAGCACCGCCAGGCCGTTGCGCTCCAGTGGCGCCGAGATGCGGTCGTATGTTGCTCCGTCCCAGTCGTGCGCTGCCATCGGTGGTACGTTATCACATACGTTCGTCCGTTATTGCGAGGCACATGCCGCAAACATAGACGTGCCATAAGATCTCTGACATGCCGATGCCCAAACGATCGATCCGCGCCGCCGGGGCCAGTGCCACGGTCGCGGCCGCCCTCTCACTTTTCGCCCCCGCGCTCAGCACAGCCGCGAGCGCCCCGGCGCGCAACCTCTCCTTCCAGCCCTTCTTCGAGTACACGGTCTCCTTCGTGGGCTCAGGCAGTTACAGCGTGCAGGAGGCTTCCGAAGGCCCCGGCAAGCTGACGGTGAACGCGAGCTTCAAATGGAAGAGCGTCTACCCGAACGTGCTCGTGCCGACCACCTCCAGCAGCCCGTTGGAGGCCAGTGGCTTTCCCGCCTACGGCCTCGGCCAGGAAGGCTCGGGCGACTGGAAAATCGTGAACACGGGCAGCGAAGATGAGGACTGCAGCAACAGCGGCGCGCTGGGGCTGCCGTCTGGCGACTTTGGCGGCGGTGGAGGCGGCGGCGTGAAGGTGCACCGCTCCGGGATCGGCGCCGGCAAAGGCGTGGTCTTCGAACTGATCGCCCTCGACGAATACGAAACCACCTCTGGCGGCGCAAGTGGGCCGCTGCCGTGCGAAACGACCTCCTTCTGGCACGACTGGGTGCAGAGCTTCACCGGAGCCGGCTTCAAGCACGTCCACGAAGGCCTCAAAGACGTGCCGCCGCTGAGCGCGAAAGTGAAGCTTGCGCCCAGCGAACTGAAGAAAGGCGTCGTGACCAAGTCCGTCTCGATCAGCGAATCCGAGCAGGTCCCTTCCGACTGCGGCAGCGGCGACGGATCGACCTGCACTCAGACATACACCTGGTCCGGCTCGATCCGCTTCACCAAGCACAAGTTCAAAACGAAATCCAAAAAAGGCTGATCGCCGGGCCGCTGACCGCCACCGTCGCGCAATCATCGACAATCCGGCGCTTTGCTCTGACAGCCCGCGTCAGCCTATTCGCCAGCTCGGCGAGCCGGGGTCTTCTGAACGTAGACGAGCTGCCCGTTGGCAAGGCGGTAGACCGTGCCCACAGGCTGCCCGCGACCAGTGGCGTGCGGCCGGCCAGCGGTCGCGGGCAGCGTGTGCCGCTGGCCCGCGGCTTCGGGAACGCGCTTGGTGAGCTTATGGGCGGCGCGATCGATGGTGAATCCGAGACCTGCGACCAGGAACGCGACAGCGAGCACGATGCCGATGTCGAACAGGTTGACCAAGCCGTCAAGCGGGTCTCCGGCGGCCTCCTCGATCGGGCTGTGGCGGCCCAGGCCACTGTGCCGGTTCACGCGAGCGGCTCCGCCAGCTCTGGTTGAGAGGTTGCGGCATGGCCCTGAGGTGCAAGGGCCGCCCCTGTGCTCGCGCGCTCGAGCGCGGCGAGGTCTTCGCCGTACATGCGGGTGCGGGTGAGCGTCAGGGCGTAGGCGACCGTGCCGACGAACAACCCGACCGTGGTCGCCGCAAACGCGGTCCGCAGGTCGTTCGCAAGGATTGCGATGTTGCCGTGCCCAAGCGCGGCAAGGCCGGGAGCGAGCGGGATCAAGGTGCCCATCAGACCAAGCGCCGGACCGGCGCGCACGAGGATGCGCGTGCGCTCCAGGCGCCGCTGGGAGGAGAGCTCGTAGTCGGCGAGCGCGTGCTCGACTCCGGCGGGGTCTGCGGCAAGCAGCGCGCGAGCGATCTGCAGCAGCGCGTCACCGGCCAGGCGCGTGGGCGCACGGGTGGCGAGCCGCGCGGCGCCTCCGGGGTCGGAGATCACCTGGGCGACCAGCTGACGCAGGCCAGCGCGACCCGCGCGCATCCTCGTCCAGCACTCCCATGCGAACCTTCCCACCTCCAGGGCGCAGAGCAGCAGCGCCAGCAGCGCGAGGACCAGCACGGGCACCCTAAGCGCAGAGGCGATCCGGGCAAGCACATCGGCGATGCTCAGCGATGCAAGCACCTCTGCGCTCATAGGATCCTCTGTGGACGCCTGCGCTCGGTCAGCACGCCGGCGATCATCAGCAGCGCGATCGTCGTCACGGTCGCAACCATGGGCCACCCGGCTTCATCGCCGCCTGCGCCTGCGCTATGCAGCCCCGGCGCCCCTGCTTCCAGAAGGCCGCTCGCATCGGATGCGCTTGGATCGCCGATCAGCACGCCGTTGACCTCCTGACCGGCGGCAGCCTGGTCGGACCGGGTCGCCTCGGCGCCGGGCAGCGATGCTCCGCCGTTGCCGCGACCCACGCTTGCGCCGGCTGCCCCGCCATCCGGACCAGCCCCTTTCCCGGCAACCGTGCTGGGGTGAGAGACCCTGTGGCGCGCCCGGTCGGCGCCGCTGATCGTAGGCGCCGCCTTGCGACGTGCGCGTCCAGGGTTGCGGCGTCGTGGGTTGTGAGCTTCTTTGCCGTGAGCAGGCTTGCGGCCTACCAGCTGACGGGCGCCACCTGGAGTGTGGCCCTTGCTGTTGGGCTGCGGGCGGCTGAAGAGCGGCGCGTGCGTGCCGCCACCCCCGGCGATCACCCCTCTGCCACGTTTGCCCGAGACTCCGCCATCGCCGCTGCCAGGCGCCACTGCAGCGGGAGGAGTGGTGCCACCGCCGGTCGATTCTTCAGGGGGCAGCGCGGGCAGCGGATCGTAGGCGGGCGGCGGGATCGGCAGCGGGTTGCCGGTGAACGCGGGGGTGACGTAAGCGGTCATCCACATCCCGTTCAGTTCCTGGCTGGCCTCCCAGCGGATGTGGCCGTCCGGCTGCTGCATCGAGGCCAGATAGCCAAGTGGTTCCTCGCTCGATAGATCGGGGTGCGTGGTCCAAACTTCGGGGTTGATGCCAGCCGACCACATCGCCTGGACCACCCACGCAGTCGAGGCGACATTCGGTTCCGTTCCACCAGAGAACTCCGGGAAGCCGCCGTTTTCCGTCTGCGCTTCGCGCAGGAACGCAAACGCCGCGGCCAAACCGTCGGGGTCTGAACACCTGGCGGCCTGCAGCGCCTCCACCGCGGCTGCGGTCATGTCGACTTCGCCCTCCCGTTCTCCAGCCAGCAGCCGCCTTTCCCCTTCCCTGCACGGCCTCACCACCCGCGGGTCTGTGGTGGGCCAACTGCCGTCACAGTTCTGCTCTGCTTCCAACCACTGCGCCGCGCGGCTCACGGCTTCTTCGACGGCCAGTTCGTGCACTGGACTGAGGGCGAGGATCGCGAAGATCGTGTCGTTGACGCCCGCTTCCGGGGAGCCTGCCTGGTGTGGGAAGGCTCCTGCTTCGCTACCCTGCTCGATCTGCCGCCCAAGGATCTGGCCAACCAGATCAACCCCGCCGAAGTCCCGTGGCGAGGCACCTGCGGCGTCCACAACCAGCAGTTCGCGCTCGAAGTCCGTCGTCAGCGATGCTTCATGGGCATGTTCAGCCAGGTATGTGTAGGCGCTGTGCCCGGCCCCGTAATGCTGTCTCGCAGTCGTCTGGTCGCGCGGGTTGATCCCTGCGGCGGCGAGCGCCAGCGTCACCCACGCAGTGAAGTCGGGGGAGGGTTCTGTGCCGGGTTCGGCAAAGCCGCCGTCTTCCTGCTGAGCTTCCTGCAGGTAGCGCACCGTCGCTTCCAGATTTGGCTGAAACCGCGAGTCAGCCGCCGTGGCTGCCTGGGCGAGGCTAGGCACCGCGAGCGAGACCGCCACCGGCAACACCATCAGCGTGCATGCGACATGTCGCCGTAGCGGCGGCCGGCTCACCGACAGCCTCATCGCCTCGCGGGTATCGTCAATGCCTTCACGACCACTCCTCCATCGGGCACGCTGACGGTTACGCGGTAGCGACCGGCCGGCAGGTGTGGCAGCGTCACCTCAACCTTGCCCGCGCCTTTGCTCACCACGGCGATCTGCTTGGACGTCCGCCAGCGGTGCTTGCGTCCTATTCTCACCCAGCGAGCGATACTCACCGTTGCCTTGCCCGCAGCGGTGAGTTGCAGCACCACACGTGTCTGGCTGACGCTCACGCCAGCCAGGTGGGCGACCGGGTCCTGCCCAGATTTTGCCCCCGATGCCTGGCCAGGGTAGCCGCTCGGTCCAGACCCGCTTTCCTGAGTTTCTTCGTGGCGTTCATCCGAAGACGTGGATTTCTGTTGATATCGAAGCGGGGTGCGAACGGCGTCTTCGGCTGGGAGCGGTCCGCATCCGGTTTCTCCAGGAGCCGGAACGCAGACGTCGAGACGGTTCGAGCGGATCGCAGCTTCTTCGCCCTTGTGATCCAGAGGAGCGCCTGCCATGATCCGATGCCACCCCGATGTGGTGAAGGTGATGCTCGCCTTGCCTTCGCTGTTGGTGAGCACGGCTTCGGGGCTTTCGAGCTGCACCGTCTCGAACCCCGTGTCGGACGTCGCGACCGGCGCGACCTTCGCTGCTTCGTAGGGCACGGTGTCTTTCGAGTTGCGTTCAGGGGTCGCCGGCGGATGCCCTTCTCCCTGATCGTCATAAGCGGCGACTTCCACTTCGAAGGGCTGACCCATTTGCGCAGTGGCCGTCAGTGGCCGGGTACCTGAGCTGTAATGCTCGCTGGTCGCGAAGAGGCCGAGGATCGGTCTCGATTCGAAGGCGTTGTAGATCCACAGGACTTCATCGTCTGCGGCCAGCTCGTACTGGCAGCCGCCGACGCTGGTGAAGACGTTGTTGACGAGCACGCCCCAGGACCTGCTGCCGGTTTCCGCGTTTTCCGCTT
Organism: Solirubrobacteraceae bacterium; assembly: GCA_036008645.1. Classification (GTDB taxonomy): domain Bacteria; phylum Actinomycetota; class Thermoleophilia; order Solirubrobacterales; family Solirubrobacteraceae; genus Palsa-744. The sequence goes on along the minus strand of DASYNI010000012.1, from coordinate 436,379 downwards.
CCTTTCCCCACTGCTTCACGAAATAGTCTTCGAAGGACGGATACCACTGGCCGGCGAGCGCGTCCGTTTCTCCAATCAGGTTCATCGCATCCACCGACGCCGCGGTCGGAGTGGCGGCGGTCGCGGTGTTTTCCGGGTCGAGCGAGTCGATCCCATCGCAGGAGTGTTCGGCCAGATCCTTGGCTCCGCCACCGTCTTCCTTGTAGGAGCTCACATCGTGGCCTTCGCTGAGAATCGGGCCTTCGAAGAGCGTCTTGCTGGCGCCCTCGATCCTCACGTTCACTTCTGTGAGCGCGGCCTGCGCGGGACTCGCCGATGAGACCGTCACCAGGACCGCCGCAAGAAGCGCCACGATGGTCTTCTGCATGTGAATAGACCTCCCAAGCCCGTTCCGGTCGAGCCCGCGTGCGCAGCGGGGCTCGACCGGAGATGGGTCATACGTAGTCCAGGTAGATCGTGTCGCCCAAGTGAATCACCGTGGCGGTCTTTGCCTGTTCCTGCGCGCCACCGTTGATACTGATGTCCCATTCGGGCGTGGGCGTGCTCGGATAGCCGTTGATCTGAGTGATCGCTTTCGTCGATGCTTCCGAGGCATGACTAGTCACGCACGACGACGGAGTCGATTTGGCTTCAGCCGCTTTCAGCACCGCTTCAAGCGTCGTGGTGGTCGCTTCGGGAGCGATCGAGACAGAGCACACCTTCAGCGTCCCGGAGCCGTTGTTGATGATCAGGCCCAGCGGGCTCTTCACGCTTTTGCTCGTGCTGAAGTTGCTCGCGGCATACCACTGTTCGAGGCCACCGGTCGGTACCGGCGGCGAAGCCGTGAAGCCCGCCCCCGCAAGCGCACGCACTGCGTCCTGGCTCGAGTATTCGTTCGCCGATTCTCCGCTGGTGAAGTATCTGAACGCTCCACTTCCGAGCTGCTGGGAGATAAGGAAATCGATAGGCGTCTTGCTATCTGCGGTTGTGAACCCCGCTTCCTGGGGTTCGATGCCACAGGCCTGCAGCCCGCTCACCGCCCATGCATTGGAGTCGGTGTTCGCTCCGAATTCCGAACTGAACGCACCGGTGGCGTTGACCAGATTGGCTTTCAGATAGGCGATGCCTTTTTTGACTGCTTCGTTGCCGGTTGGGGTGGCGCCCGCAGCACACAGAGCAGCGATCGCTGCCCCCGTGGTGTCTGGTTCCGATTCCGATTTGCGCACGGTTTCGTTGCCTTCGGCCTGCTTATAGTTCCAGCCGCCGTCAGTGTGCTCGTTGGCTTCGATCACCGGGACCGACTTTTCCAGCAGGACCTGTGGCACTCGCTGGTTTTTTTCCTCGGTCTTTGCGTCCGCAAGCGCGAGCACTCCAAAGATCGTGCTCTCGAACACGGACGGTTCGCCGTAGTAGCCAGGATGTTCGGTGTTGTAGAAAGAGAAGATGCCGGCAATCAGGTTCTGCGTCTTTGAGACTCGAGCCGGTTCGATACCGGCCGCGTAGGCATTCAGCGCCGCGCGCTCATATTCGGTGGGAATCGCTTCTTTGGGCCATTTCGTCGCGGTTTCGTTGCCGACCAGTTCGTAATACCATTTTCGTGCATTCGTTGCAACGCCGGCCTTCTGCAGGTTCACCGCAGCTACTTTGCCAGCGGCCAGAGCGCTCAGATCCCAGTCGCTTTCAAAGCCACCGCTGCTCGTCTGCAGCGACTCCAGGTAGCTCACGCCTTTGCTCACGGATGCTTCGATTTCCGCTTTCGTCGAGGTGGCCTGCGCCGTCGCAGGCACCAGCAGCGCACAGACGCCGGCCGCGATCAGCGCTGGCCGGCAGGTCAAACGATGCCTCATGTTGGATCTCCTTCCAATGCGGACGGCGGCTCTCCGTCCGCGCCCGCATGGAGCGAGAGCGATGAAGACCTGACCGTCCATTCGCGAGAACAGGGTCCTTATGTCTTGCATCCGCCGCCAAGTACTCGGACTCGATCCGTCCCACTGCTGGGCACGGATCACACCGTTGCGCGTCAGTCCCGGATTCACACCGGGTTCCCTCGCACGGCGGACGCGCACATGCTAGCGACCGCGTCGGCGTCAGGCAAGCCGGTCACGGTCGGCTGCGTTATGCTGCCGCGCGACAACTGAAAGGGTCGGTGGACAGGGAAGCCGGTGAGAGACCGGCGCGGGCCCGCCACTGTGACCGAGCAGGATGCCCGTCGCATGCACAAGGCAGCCACTGGCCCCAAGAGGGCTGGGAAGGCGCGGCGGGAGGCTCGGAAGCCAGGAGACCTCCCTCCGATCCCTCCATCTCGAGCCCTCGTGGAAAGGGGTCACCGGATGCCGCACAAGGACATGTCCAGGCTTTGCGCCAGGACGCTGAAGCAAAGCTCGATGCTGCTGGCAGCGGTCGTGCTCGTCTTCGCGTTGCTCTGCGCAAGCGCTCTTGCCAGCAGCGACGAAACGCCGGGCGACACGTTCGGAGCCTCTATCACCCCATCGGGCGATTATGCCGACGCGAGCGCCGGCGAAGCCCCGTCGATCTCCGCCGACGGCCGCTACGTCGCATTCATCAGCGACGCCCAGAACCTTGGTGAACACGGGCCGGCAGGCGTGCAGGAGGCCTATGTGAAGGATCTACACACAGGCGAAGTGAAGCTCGTCAGTCGCGCCAGCGGGACAGGCGGCGAACCCGCCAACGAACCGGGGGGAGGCACGGGGGTCGAAAACCTCTTCATCTCCGGCGATGGACGCTACGCGATCTTCACCTCGGCAGGGTCCAACCTGGTGAGCGGCCTGCCATCCTCACCACCAGGAGAACATCCGTTGCACGTCTACCGGCGCGACCTGCAGACAGGCGAAACCGTGCTCGTCGATCGCGTCACCGGCGGGGAGGGCGCGATCCTTGGCGAAGAAGACGGCGCCAGAGCTGAGGCGATCTCGGAAGACGGCCGCGACGTGCTCTTCAGAGATGGCGTCGAAGACCTCGAAGACCCTGCGGGCAGCCACCAGTCGGGCACCAGGACGGTCTATGTCCGAGACCTGCAGGATGGCGTCACGACCGCGATTAGCCGCGCCGGCGGAGCGAGCGGAGCGCTTGCCGACGAAGCGAGCAGTGGCACGTCGATATCGCCAAATGGACGTTTCGTGGCCTTTGAAAGCTCAGCGACGAACCTGGTCGCGGGAATGCAATCCAACAGCGTCTCGCAGGTCTACGTGCGTGACTTGCAGACCGATACCACCACGCTGGCAAGCAGGACGCAGGGCGGAGCGCCAGCCAACGGCCCCGCTGAAGAACCGATGCTGGTCGGCGGCGAAGGCTGCCAGGTGGCGTTCTCCTCCGCCGCCACAAACCTCTATGTCTACGAAGGCGCGGCGGTGCTCACCCCTGAGGTCTACCTCGTCGATCTCTGCGCGAACCCGGCGAGCGTCACACTCGTAAGCCGCGCGAATGGACAGGACGGCGCGCCGGCGGGCGAAGGCAACTCTGTCGTTCCGATCCCCAGGGGAGCAAGCTCGGACGGACGCTATGTCCTGTTCAGCGCTCTCTCGGAGCTCACTGGCGAAGCAGCGAACGAGCAGTCGCACCTCTACCTGCGGGATCTCAGCACAGGACAGACGACGCTCGTCGACCGGCAGAGTGGCAGTCTGGGCGAACCTGCGAAAGGAGACCCAACAGGCGCCGCACTGTCGGCCAACGGGTGCCGCGTCGCCTTCGCCACAGAAGCGAGCAACTTCGCCGAACCGGCGTTCCTGGAGACCTACGTCCACAATCTCGCCCCCTGCCACGAAGAACCAAGCCTCAGCTCCGAAAACGCCGGCTTCGCGGCGCAAGCGCTTCACACCACCAGCTCGCCACAGCAGATCACTCTCACGGCAGGCTCCGAAACCTTGCAGATCCGCAGCCTTCGCCTCGGCGGCACCGACTCCTCGGACTTCATCCTTACCGAAGACGGGTGCAGCAGGGAAACGCTTGAACCGGAGGAATCCTGCACCTTCGAGGTGAGGTTCATACCAAGCACGACGGGGCAGCGGTCGGCATCGCTGGCCGTCGATGCCACTCCCGCGAGCACGCTCGAGCTCGACCTCAGTGGCGAAGGCTCTGAAGCTGCGGCAGGCCCTCCTGGCGCGCAGGGCGCCACCGGGCCGCAGGGCGTTGTCGGTCCCCAAGGGCCGGCCGGACTCGTCGGCAAGACCGGAGCACGCGGCCCCGCCGGGCGCGACGCGACGGTGACCTGCCGGTTTCGGAGCAACCGGCGCACGGTCAGGTGCGTCGTCGCCCACGACGGCAAGAGCGCCAGCCGCAACGCCCGAGCGGTGCTGACACGGAAAGGCCGTGTATACGCGCGCGGCCCCGTCGGTGCTCTGCGCGTCACTCGATCGATCCCCAATGGGACCTACATGCTGCGTCTGAACCTCAGCGGCTCCTCGATCGACAGGAAGGTGAGACTGAGATGAAGGACGCCGCCCCCGCGCTCCGCGGCCGGGCGGCACATGAGATCATCGTGGCAACCGGGCGAAAGCCCGCTCGCGCTTGCAACCGAGCGGTCTTGCCGAGCTCATCGTGGCAGCCCGGGCAGCCACGAACTCGATCAGGAGGAAGGCCATGACAACAGCCACCCAGCCCATCACCGGGGTCGACTTCGTCTCGATCCCCACCCACGACCTGCAGGCGGCCGTCGAGTTCTACGGCACCACGCTCGAGCTGCCGCGCGCTGTGTACCTCAAGGACCGCAACTACGCCGAGTTCGAGACGGGCAACCTCACGCTCAGCATCATCGACGCGGAGGCGATGGGGCTGGAGCACCATCCCACCCGCAACCTCGCCCTGCACGTGGAGGACGTGGCGCAGGTGCGCAGCCTGCTCGAAGAGCGCGGCGTGCAGTTCCACGGAGACATCTTCGACACGGGCGTCTGCCACATGGCCTTCTTCGCCGACCCAGACGGCAACCAGCTGATGCTGCATCATAAATACGCCCCTCGCTCCACCGAAAACGCATGATCAGCAAAATCTTCTTCGCCCCCTTCGCCATGATCGGCGGCCTGATCGCCGGCCTGATCGGCAAGCGCATATTCAAGACCGCGTGGGGTCTGATCGACGATCGAGAGCCGCCTAGCGCCACCGACGGGGAGGCGCGGTGGAGCCGGGTCGTGATCGCGCTGGTGCTGCAGGGCGCGATCTTCAGCGCCAGCCGTGGCGTCGTCGACCGCATGCTGCGCAAGGGGTTCGCCTACCTGACCGGCTACTGGCCGGGGCAGCGGCGGGCGAAGACGAGCTCCTAGGTATCGAGCCAGGGCTCGCGCCAGGGCCCGTGACCGGCAGTCAGCGTCTCGGCGCGGCTCGGGCCCCAGGAGCCCGGCTCATAGGGTTGCACCGGCGGCGGCTCTTCCAGCAGCGGTGCCACCACGCGCCAAGCCTCTTCGATGCTGTCCTGGCGCGCGAACTGGGTGCTGTCGCCCTGCATCGCGGCGTGCAGCAGCACCTCGTAGGGCGAGGGCACCTCGACGCCGTTGCCCGAAAGCTCGATGTCGAGCTCGATTTCGCGTGGTTTGGGCGATCCCGCCCGCCGCGCGTCGAGCACGATCCGCACGCCGGTGCTCGGGTCGATCTTGACCACCATCTGGCTGGGCTGCGGGCGACGCTGGCCTTCCGGCAGGAAGCCGAGCCGCGGCGGATGCTTGAACACCAGGCGCAGCTCGGTCTGGGTGACCGGCATACGCTTGCCGGTGCGAATGAAGAACGGCACCCCCGCCCAGCGCCAGTTGTCGATCTCGAGCCGCAGCGCGACGAACGTCTCGGTGTCCGAGTCGGGGGCGACGCCATCGATGGAGCGATAGCCGTCGTACTGGCCGCGCACGTAGCGCGCGGGATCGGCGTCGCGCATCGCGCGAAACACGTCGTACTTGGCGTTCTTGATCGAGGTCGGGTCGCCACCCGCGGGCGGCTCCATCGCCGCGGCAGCGAGCGTCTGCATCAGGTGGTTGACCACCACGTCGCGCAGCGCGCCGACCGGGTCATAGAAGCGGCCGCGATCCTCGACCCCGAACGCCTCGGCCATCGTGATCTGCACGCACTCGACGCTCTGGCGGTTCCAGACCGGCTCGATCATCGCGTTGGCGAAGCGCAGATAGAGGATCTCTTCCAGGCCCATCTTCCCAAGGAAGTGGTCGATCCGGTAGAGCTGCGACTCCTGCAAGAAGCGGTGCAGGCTGGCGGCGAGCTTGCGTGCGGAGGCCACGTCATGGCCGAAGGGCTTCTCGACCACCACCCGTGCCTGCGGCGGCAGCAGCTTCGCCTGCGAGAGCCCTTCCACGACCATCGCGAACAGACTCGGCGGCACCTCCAGGTAGAAGACGGGCACCTTGACCTCCCCGACCGCCTCTGCGACACGCTGGAAGGTCTGCGAGTCGCTGAAGTCGCCGCTTACATAGGAGAGTCGGGCAGCCAGCCGCTCAAAGACCGAGCTCTGAATCTTCTCACCGGCGGCCTCGATCGCTTCGCGGGCATGCGCGCGCAGCCGCTCGACGTCCCAGTCATCGACCGCGACCCCGACGATCGGGCAATCCAGCAGGCCGCGCCGCTCCAGCCGGTAGAGCGAGCGCAGCGTCATCTTGCGCGCCAGATCGCCCGTGATGCCGAAGATCACGAGCACATCGGCGGCGCTGGCGGCGTCGGGGTTAGCTGCGGCCACGGCAGCCGGCAGCATATTGGGCTAAGTGGCGGCGGCGCGCTGGCTCAATCCGGCGGCGTCCATGCCCCGGTGCCATAGTTCACCTCAGCGCGGCGACTACGCCCGCGCGCTGGCCTGCGGATCCAGCCGCGACATCGTGACCGCCGCCGTCAGCTGCGAGGCGGCATGCCCCATGTAGAGGCCCTTCACCGGCGGCACGTCGGCGTAGAAGCGGCCGTGGCCGACCTTTACATGCGTCTCACCGGCGAAGCGGCGGTTGGTCGGGTCGACGCCCACCCAGACGGGCTCCGCGCCCTCCCCCTCCCCCGGCAGCAGAGCCTCCAGCCAAGCATGGGTATCTACCTCCATCGAGTCAGCGCCGCCGTCCTGCGGCGCGGCCCATAGATACCCGGAGACGTACCGCGCGGCGATCCCATGCCTGCGCAGCAGCACCAGCGAGAGGTGCACGAAGTCCTGACAGACGCCGGCGCCGGCGAGCAACAGGTCGCTCACGCTCGATCCCACGTAGGTGACCCCGGGCCGGTATTCGAAGCGGTCCGGGATCAGCTCGCAGAGCAGCGCGACCGCCTCCAGCGGGCTCTCCTTGCGCAGCGCGTCCTCGAGCTCCCCCAGGCCCTCAATCCGCGGCTGATCCTGCCAGGACAGCGCAAACTCGCCGGCTGCATCCAAGTAGCCCTCGGCCTGCAGGTCCTCCCACGTACCTTCCGGCGGGTCTGGTGGATCGGAGGTTGTCACTCTTGCCCGCACGTCGATCGTCAGCCGCTCGTGCTCAGTCGGCACGCCGAACTCGAGCACCTCGGTGCCGAAGTAATCGAGGTAGCGGCTCACGCGCGCCTCCGGGTCGATGCGAGTATGAAACTCGTCGCAGCGCTGCGAGGTGGTGGTCGCCGGCCGCACACGCAGCGCGTTGAGGTTGTCGGTCACAGAGCCGCCATAGACGTACTCGGTCAGGTAGCGGATCGCGAAATGCATCACTGCCTCACCTGCCCTGCAACGCGTGCGCTGGAGCTGCGCCTGCGAAGTAGCGTTCGGCGACGTCGAGGTCTATGCGCGCGAGCTCGTGCTGGGTGCGCTCGCAGATCTCGGCAAGCTCTGCGCCGTCGGGCAGCGCGCGACGCTGGAAGTCCAGATCGGCCGCCAGGCGGCTGACGCGCAGCACCGGCTTTGAGTTGCGCGGACTCGCATCCGCGGAGGAGAAGACGTCGTGCAGCGAATCCACACAGGCCGCGACGCTGTCCGGGTAGGCGCGCTCGAAGAGCAGGAAGCGCGCGACCGGCTGGGCGTTGGGCGGCGCGGTCACCGCGCGCAGGTAGGCATGAAAGCCGCCGACCGCGCGTAGCAGGATCAGCGCGTGGCCGTCTGAGGGCGTGCTGCCGGCCGGCGGCATCGCCACCCGCAGCATCCGCAGCACCATGTCGGAGACCTCAATCAGACCGCCCGCGTCCAGAAAGCACTTGGCCTCGTCGCGCAGCATCGTGCGGCCGGCCACGCCCCAGATCAGCGCCATCCGCTGACGCACGTACTGAGCGGCCAGATGCGGGCCCGACGGCGCGGTCCAGCCGAGCTGCTCGCCGCCGCGCAGCCCGAGCACGGTGGTGTTGATCGCCTCCCACATCTCCACGCTGATCACGTCGCGCACGGTGCGCGCCTCCTCGTGCGCGCGCTCGACGCTTGCCAGCATCGAGCCGGGACGCCTCGCGTCCAGGGTGAGGTTGCCGAGCATCGCGTCGCGCCGTGCCTCCTGCGCCTCGGGGTCGCCGAGCATCGCCAGCAGGCCCTCAGAGCCGAAGCTCACGCCCGGCGCGCGGTCGGAGGCGGCCTGCAGCTCGGCCTGGAAGACCGCCTCCACCGCGCGCGCGGTGAACTCGGCGCGAGCGAGGTTTCGGCCCAGCCAGTAGAGCTCGTGAGCGATCCTGGCCAGCATCAGAAGAGCACCTGCTGCTGCTGTTGCTGCTGCCCTGTCCAGCCGCCGTAGCGCAGGTCGGGCAGCGCCGGCGGCAGCGTGTCCGCCACCGGCGGCCCGGCGCGGTCGGCGTCGTCGCCGTCCTCCAGCACCCAAGTGTCCTTGCTGCCGCCGCCGCGGGAGGAGTTGACGATCATCGAGCCCTCTTCCAGCGCCACGCGCGTGAGCCCTCCCGGCACGATGTCGATCCGCTCTCCAAAAACGGCGAACGGGCGCAGGTCGACGTGGCGCGGGACCAGGCGACCATCCTCGTCCACCGTCGGGACGGTGGAGAGGCGTACGAGATCCTGCGCGATCCAGCGCTCGGGCTCTGCCTGCAGGCGCAGCCGCATCCGCGCGATCTCGGCCTCGCCTGCGTGCGGGCCGATCATCACCCCACGGCCGCCGGACTCGCCGGTGGGCTTGACCACAAGCTGGTCGAGTCGCGCCAGCACGTGCTCAAGCACTTCGGGGTCGTGCATCAGGTAGGTCTTCACGTTCTCGAGGATCGGCTCCTCGCCGAGGTAGAAGCGGATCATCTCCGGCACGAAGCAGTAGATCGCCTTGTCGTCGGCCACTCCCGTGCCGAGCGCGTTCGCGATCGCCACGCTGCCGGCTCTGTAGGCGCGCACCAGGCCGGGCACGCCGAGCAGCGAATCGGGCCGGAACTCCAGCGGGTCGCTGAAGTCGTCGTCCAGGCGCCGGTAGACGGCGTGCACGCGCTCAAGGCCACGCGTGGTGCGCATGTAGAGCACGTCGTCGCGGACCACGAGGTCCGAGGCCTCCACCAGCTCCACGCCCATCTGGCGCGCCAGGAAGGCGTGCTCGAAGTAGGCGCCATTGGCGGGCCCCGGCGTCCACACCACCACGGTCGCCTCGCTCTCGGCCGACGGTGCCACGGCGCGCATCGCTCCCAGCAGCAGCTGAGGATAGTGGTCGACCGGGCGCACCCGGTAGGCGGCGAACAGCTCCGGCACCACGCGTGCCATCGCGGCCCGGTTCTCCAGCACGTAGGAGATGCCGGACGGCACCCGCACGTTGTCCTCGATCACCTTCCAGGTGCCGTCACTGTGGCGCACCAGATCGCAGCCGGCGACGTGCGTGTAGACGCCGCCGGGGGCGCGGATCCCGTGCACCGCACGCGCGAACTGGCGGCAGCCGGCGACTAGGCGCCAGGGAACCAGGCCCTCGCGCACGATCTCACGCGCGTGGTAGACGTCGTCCACGAAATGGTTGAGCGCCCTGATGCGCTGGGCGAGCCCCTGCTTTATTTCACGCCATTCCTGGCCGCTGAGCACCCGGGGCACCAGGTCCAGCGGGAACGGGCGTTCATGGGAGGAGCCGCTCTCGCCGCTGGTCTCGAAGGTGATGCCCTGCTGCAGGAAGACCGCGTCGCGACGCGCGCCGGCAGCCTCAAGACCCTCGACACCCAGGCGCCGCAGCTCGCGCACCAACGGCTCGGCCACGGGACGCGGCGTGCCGTCGAGCTCGAACAGCTCGTCCAGGAATGGAGCCTTCGGGCGGTAGGTGGAGACCTCGGCCGCAATCGAGGGAGAGCTCATCGTTTCATTCTCTGCCCGCAGACCGGCTTGGGCTTTCGACTGTTGTGACAATCGAAGGCGCCCGCGATGGTCAGGTGTCGGACCGTGCCAGCGGCCTCAGAGCCGGTCGGCGTGCCAGCAGTAGGCCACCATCGGCACCTCGATCCCAGCCGGATCGGCGAAGCGATCGTCCGCGGTCAGGCGGTCCTCCAGCTCTCGCAAGAAGGCTTGCCGCTCCTGCCCGCCCAGCGTGATCACGCCGCTGCAGGTGCCGGCGAGCCCGAGCAGCTGCGCTTGCGTGAATCGGCGTGTGTAGCGCACCGCCTGCGGACCTTGCGGCGGCGTGAACGGCGCGTCGGCGCCCAGGCGCAGTTTGCGCCGCTTGCGCTCCCGGCCAAGCGCGGGCCCATCCGGACGCATCAGGCTCCACAGCTTCACCACCCAGTCCTGCTCGCGATCGGGGGAGGTCCACACCACCCCCAGGCGCCCGCCGGGCCGCAGCACCCTCGCAGCCTCTGGCACCGCGTGCCGCGCATCGACCCAATGCCACGCAGAAGATGCGAGCACCGCGTCCTGGGAGCCGTCGGGGAGCGGCATTTGCTCGGCGGTGCCTTCCAGGATCGTGGCCTGTGGCACGCGCCGGGCAAGCACTGCGCGCATGCGCGCGTCCGGCTCCAGGGCGCTGACCTGCGCCACGCGCTGCACCAACAGCGCTGTGAGGTTGCCCGTGCCCGCCCCCACGTCAACCACTGCGCTCGCTTGCGCCGGCAGCAAGACGTCGAGCACTTCCGGCGGCGGTGGCGGCCTGAACTGCGCGTACTGCTCGCTGACCGCGCCGAAGGAGACCGCACGGTCACTGGGAGCCGAGGGCACGCCGGCGGCCGATGTTATGAGCGCTTCACCACAGTGATACATCCAACACGATCGGCGTCTTGCCCGGCGTCGCACACACGGACTCGCGCCGCTTGTGACGATAACCTCGATATCGCAAGGGACGTGCACAACGAGGCGGAGGTATCACATGCGCCCATCACGCCTGATCTACGCGATGCTGATGGCGCTGCTCGCAGCGGCGTTGCTGAGCGCATGCGGCGGGGGCAGCAAACCCAGCCACTCCTCGACCACATCGTCCACGTCAAGCAGCACGACGGCATCGACCAGCGCCGCCACGAGCACGAGCGCTGGCGTGACCGGCACGAACACCGCGCCGGGCATCGTGAGCGCAAGTGCGGCCGGCGTGACCGCGACGCTGCACGCCACCACGCACAGCCCGAAGGTGAACGTGCCCTGGCCGATCTCCTTCACGGTCGCCAAGTCCGGCTCGCCGGTGCAGGCCAAACTCGTCTACGAGTACCTGTTCGGCGGCACGGTGGTCGCCAAACGCTCCAATTACACTTTCACCGGCCACTTCCATGACAACTTCCTGTGGCCGGGCTCAGCGGTTGGATATCCGCTCACGTTCAGGGCGGTGATAACCGCCGGCGGGCAGACCCTGCTGCTCGACTATCCGGTTCAGGTCGTTCGCTAGCGCGATGAACGACTCCGGGGCCGAAGTCGACGTCGAGCATGTCCAAAAGCGCTTCGGCAAGGTCAGCGCGTTGCGTGACGTCACGCTGCAGGTCAGCTCCGGTGAAGCGGTGGGAATCACCGGCCGTTCAGGGTCGGGTAAGAGCACGCTGCTGGCGCTGATCGGCGGCCTGGACCGAGCAGACCAGGGAAAGGTCCTGATCGACGGACAGCCGATCTGGCGACGCCGGCACCCCGCCCACGCCCGCCGTGAGATCGTCGGCTTCGTCTTCCAGCGCCATCTGCTGCTGGAGTCGCTGAGCGCGCTGGTCAACGTCGAAGTGCCGCTGCTCGGGTCTGGCATGCGGCATGGCGACCGGCGTCGGCGCGCGCTCTCGCTGCTCGATGAGGTGGGTCTCGCACACCGCTCCGCCCACCTGCCCTCCCAGCTCTCCGGCGGTGAGCGCCAGCGCGTCGCGGTGGCGCGCGCGATCGCCAACGAGCCGCGGCTGCTGCTTGCAGACGAGCCCACCGGGGCGCTCGACTCGGCCACCTCCGAGCGCGTGCTGGACCTGCTCTTCGGGCTGCGCGATCGGCTTGGCATGACGATGATCGTGGTCAGCTACGACGCGGCGCTGGGCCCGCGCACCGACCGCACTATCACGCTGATCGACGGAGAGGTGGTGCAGGACACCGGGCCGGCACACACAGTCGGCAGCGAGAACGTGAAGCCATGCTGAGCATGATCATCGCCAACCTGCGCCGGCGCCCCACGCGTACGGTATTCACCGCCGCTGGGATCGCGGTGGGCGTCGCGACGATAGTCGCGCTGCTCTCCTTTACGCAGGGGCTGCGCAACACTGCGGCCGGGATCGCACACCTCGGCGGCTCCGAGCTCTCGGTCTTCCAGGCCAACGTCTCGGACCCGACCGCCTCGGTGCTGCCGCTCTCGCTGGTCAGCCAGATGCAGTCAAAGCCCTATGTGGCGAGCGCCACGCCGCTGCTGCTGATGATCGAATCGATCAAGAGCGAACCAGGCGCGGTCGTCTTCGGCGCCGACCCGCGCGGCTTCTTCACCCGCCGCCTCGTGCTGATCTCAGGCAAGAACGAACAGCAGGCGGGCAGCGGCGGCCGCGGCATCCTGGTCGGCGAACGGCTCGCCTCCCACCTTCACCTCGCCCCCGGCGGCGCGCTGGTGGTCCACGGTCGCGCCTTCCGCGTGGAAGGCGTCTACCACTCGGGGATCTTCTACGAGGACTCCGGGGCCGTGCTGCCGCTCGCGGTGGCTCAGGCGCTCACGGGCCGCGGCGGCGAGACCACGAGCGTCGCGATCGACCTGGCCTCCAACGCGCGGGCATCCACCGCCGGCAAGGCGATCGAACGGGACTTCCCCGGCACGCAGGTGATCTCCACCACCGAACAGGCGCTGCGCGCCGGCGCCAACGCCACCTTGATCTCCAAGGCGATCCTCGTGATCGTCGTGATTGCGCTGATCATCGGCGCGATCGGCGTCACCAACACGATGGCGCTTGCGATCATCGAGCGCCAGAGCGAGCTCGGGCTGCTGAGTACAGTGGGCTGGTCGCCGGTGCGCGTGGCGAGCCTGATCCTGGGCGAGGGCATCGCAGTCAGCGTGCTCGGCGCCGCCGCCGGCCTGCTGCTCGGAGTCGTGGGCGGCGACCTGCTTGTGCGCGCGCTTGGGGTGAGCACCTACATCTCCCCTTCCTTCACCGCCTGGGGACTGGGGCGCGGCCTGCTGGTGGGCGTGGCGATCGGCGTGCTCGGCGGGATCTATCCGGCCTGGAGGGTAACGCGGATGCAGCCGCTGAAGGCGCTGTCCGGAACCTGAGAACGACCGCGGGCGCCGACCGCGTGAGCCGGCACCCGCAATCTCTCATTTGAGGGTCATGTTGGGCTCGCCTGAGCCGTTCAGACCGGTGCCCGAGATCGTGCAGGTGCCGCCCTTCGGGGTGCCGCTGTTGTATGCCTGGGTGAGGCAGTTGCGCAGGCCGAGCTGCGCCCAGTAGTTGGGGTGCAGGTCTTCCTGCAGCTCATACGGCGGGAACAGCGCGGTGACCGTCCGCACCTGGTTGAACCACTCGGTCTTGTTGACCGCTTCTGCTTCTTTCCAGGATTTCAGGCCCTCTTCCTCCAGCAGCCCGACGCCTTTGTCACAAAGCCTGTGGCTGTTGAAGGCGCCCGAGACCTGCATCTCCTTCAGGTTGGAGAGACCCGCTTCTTCTGCGCCTTTGAACACCGAGCTGTCGATCGTCGGCAGCATCGTGGAGTTGGCGTAGTTGGCGTCCTGGTTCCAGAAGCCGCAGCCGCCGACTTCCTGGCGTGAGTAGCCTTTCTGTTCATAGCGGAATTCCGAGCCGTTGGGGATCGGCGAGGGGTAATCCTGCGCCAGCACCGTGTACTGCGTGCTGCTGTAGCCGGCTTCTTTCATCGCCTTGGCAACGTTTTCAAAGGCACCCTTAATCGCAGCTGTTTGAGTTTTGACATTGCCGGATGAGAAGTTGTTGGTGACCGACGATTCTTCGCTGCAGTAGTCGGGCCACCATTCCGGGCTGGTCAGGAAATCCTCGATGCAGCTCTGCACGACCGAGGCGAAATTGTAGTTGTTGCCTCCGATCGTGACGGCGACTAGTTTCACGTTGTGTTTGGCGGCGAAGTGCTGAAGCATCAGCGCCTGACCTTCGTGGCCGCCGGAGCTGTAGAAGTCGATCCCAGGCTTGAATTCGCCTTCTTCGTTGGTGAAGCTGGACGTCTTTGCGCCCGAGCAGGCGAGGTTCTCGCCATCCACGCCGCCGCCGATGTAGACCTCCGCAGAGGCAGAGCGGTGACAGCCAGGGATCAGTTCTGCGGTTTTGCCTTCGTTGTCGTCGTATGCTTTTTCGCCGAGCGCGTCGATCCATGACGAGCTTTCGTTGGTGTTTCCTGCCCAGCGGCCAGCCTCGCCGGAAATGTAGGAATCGCCGAGGGTGACCACCCAAGACGTGCCTTCTCCCGGCCCTTCTGCATGGGCGCTGGACGGCAGCGCCACTCCTACCAGCCATGCAAGCGAGAGCGCGAGCACCGCGATCATCGCCAGCACGATGCGTGGACCCGCCGCCTCGCGACCCGCGAGCGTGATGTTCCTCATCGAGCTCCTCCTCGATCAGCGCGCCGCGCCGTCTGCGCGACGCAAGGTAGGCAAGCGAGCCTAGCGAACGGGCATCGTCCGATCTGTAGAACTCCTACAATTCATTTGGAAGTCCAGTAGTTGCGGGCCAAAGTATCGGCATGGCCGTTTCCATCTACCGACACGGGCCACAGCGGCAGCCGGGAAGCTCAGGCGCTCTGCGAAACGGCGCGCACCGGCGCCTCTCCCCAAAGCTGCTCGAGGCGATAGAAGTCGCGCGTCTGGGGAGTGAAGATGTGAACGATCACGTCGAGGTAGTCCATCAGCACCCACTGTGCCTGAGAGACACCGTCCACCCGTCGTGGCAGCAGACCGTGATCGTGCTTGCAGCCCTCGTGAATCGCATCGTGGATCGCGCGCACCTGGCGATCGGTGTTTCCAGAGCAGATCACGAACCAGTCGGTGTATCCGACCACGCCGCGCATATCGAGCTCGACGATGTCATGCGCCTTACGATCCTCGGCATAACCAACGATGTCAGCCAACAGACTCTGCTCAGCGATGTTCACGTATGCGCCTCCGTGTAGAGATGCTGGTCGGATATGTAGCTCGCAACCTCGGGAGTGACCATGCCGTCGGGACTGACGCCTGCTGCGATCTTCTCCCGCACAACAGAGGAGGAGACGTCGATCGGGCGCATGGCCAGGAACTTCACACGCGCGGGATCTGGACGAAGCGGTGCCAGCGCCGCCATCACCCGCTCCGTGCCGGCGCCGCTGCGTTGCGCCACGGCAAGATCCGCCAGCTCCAGCAGCCGCTGCGGCCGCCGCCAGCTGGTCAACGTCAGCGCCATGTCAGCGCCCACAATCAGTGTCAGTGCAGCGTTGGGATTGGCATCGCGGATTTCCTGGAGAGTATCGACCGTGTAGGACGGCCCCCCGCGGCGCACCTCCAGCTCACACGCCTGCACGCCGCTGGCTCCCTCCGCGGCGAGCCTACACATCGCAAGCCGCTGCTCCGGCGTGGCCGCGTCTGCCGCAGCCGCCTTATGCGGCGGGGTGTGGGCGGGCGTCAGCAGCACCTCGTCCAGGTCGAGCTCCCGCAACGCATCGCGGGCGAGCGCCAGATGACCGGCATGTGGTGGGTTGAACGTGCCGCCGAGAATGCCCAGACGGCGCGTCTCGGTCTCAGGCGCGGACGTGGCCGTCGCCCTCGATCAGGTACTTGACTGCGCACAGCTCACGCAGCCCGATCGGCCCCCGTGCATGCAGCTTCTGCGTGGAGTTGCCGATCTCGGCGCCCATGCCCAGCTGGCCCCCGTCGGTGAACCGCGTGGAGGCGTTGACGTAGACGCAAGCGGCGTCAACGCCGAGCTGGAACGCGCGCGCGGCGCCCAAGTCGCAGGTCACGATCGCCTCCGAGTGCCCAGAGCCGTAGCGGGCGATGTGATCGATCGCCTCCTGCACGCCCGATACAAGCTTCACGGCAATCGTCATCCCCAGATACTCGGTCTCCCAGTCGCTCTCCTGTGCCGGCTTGACCGCGCCATCCAAGCTCGCCAGGATCTCGCGCGCGTCCGGGTCGACGCGCAGCTCCACGCCCGCCTGCACAAGTGCCCGCGCAATCAGCGGCAGGGCCAGATCGGCGATCGAGGCGTCCACGAGCAGCGTCTCGGCGGCGTTGCACACGCCCGGGCGCTGAACCTTGGCGTTGACGACGATCTCCCGGGCCATCTCCAGATCGGCAGCAGAGTCGACGTAGACGTGGCAGTTGCCCGAGGCCGCGTAGATCACGGGGACGGTGGCCACCTCGGAGAGCGCAGCCTTCAGGCCCTCCCCACCGCGCGGGATGATCAAATCGACGCTGCCATCCTGGGTGGCAAGCTGCGCCAGCTCCCGTCTGCCGCCGCCGGCCACAAGGCTCACGCATCCGGCGGGCAGCCCCGCGCCCTGCGCCGCCTGCGCGGCGATGCTCGCAAGCACAGCGTTTGAGTGCGCGGCGCTGGAGGAACCGCGCAGCACGATCGCGTTGCCCGACTTCAGGCATAGCGCAGCCGCGTCGATCGTCACGTTCGGGCGCGCCTCGTAGATCACCGCGACCACGCCAAGCGGCACGCGCACCTTGCGCACACCCAGGCCGTTCGGCAGCCGGGAGCCTTCGATCACCTCGCCGACGGGGTCCGGCAGCGCCGCGACGTCGCGCACCGCCGAGGCGATGTCCGCAATGCGCTGCTCGGTCAGCAGCAGCCTGTCCAGCAGCGCATCGCCGATGTCGGCCTCCCGGCCGGCCTGCATGTCGCTCTCGTTGGCCTGCAGGATCTCCGGCGTGCGATCGATCAGCGCCTGCCCAATCGCATGCAGCGCGCCGTCCTTGGTGCACGTGTCGATGCTCGCAAGTTCTCGCGCGGCCCGCTTGGCCTGTGCGCAGATGTCGCTTACTGATGTGACGGTGCTCGCCATCGGCGTTAAGGTTAGGGCCTCTATTGCCCGACCACCATGTAGTCGCGGTGGATCGCCTCCTCGACCGCTTCGGGCAGGAGCTCTCTCGCCGCCGCGGTCTTCATGCCCTTGATCCGCCGCAGCTCATCGGCTGAGTAGTTGCAGATGCCCTTGCCGATCGACGTACCGCCGGCGAGGATGTCCACGGCGTCGCCGGCCTCGAAAGAGCCGGCAACCTCGACGATGCCCACCGGCAGCAGGCTTGTGCCGCCGTCGAGCAGCGCCTTCGCGGCGCCGGCATCAACGCCCACGCTGCCGTGGCTCGGCTTGGCGTAGCGCAACCAGAGCTTGAATGAGGAATAGCGGGAAGCACGTGGCGGAAAGCTCGTGCCGACAAGCTCCCCGGCCAGGGCTCGCGGCAGGGCGTCGCCCGCGATCCCGTTGCAGATCACGGTGCGGATGCCGGCGGCGGTGGCCATCTCGGCCGCGAGCACCTTGGAGCGCATGCCGCCTGTGCCGAGCGGCGAGGTGGTGTGGCCGATCTGCAGCGCGGAGAGCGCCTCGAAGTCGGTGACCTCGCCGATCAGATCTGCTCCCGGGTCTCGCCGCGGGTCGGCGGTGTAGAGGCCGTCGATGTCGGTCAGTAGCACGAGCAGGTCGGCTGCCGTCAGAACCGCCACCTGAGCGGCGAGGAAGTCGTTGTCACCGAAGGAGATCTCGTCGGTGGCGGTGGTGTCGTTCTCGTTGATCACCGGGACGACCCGCCACTCGAGCAGCTTCTGCAACGTCTGGCGGGCGTTCAGGTAGTGGCTGCGCACCGAGACGTCAGCGAAGGTGAGCAGCACCTGGGCGCTGGTGAGGCCACGGTCGCGCAGCAGCTCGTCGTAGACGCGATACAGCTTGCCCTGGCCGACGGCGCTCGCGGCCTGCAGCTCATCGATCGCCACCGGACGGCCCTTCAGTCCGAGCACGCTCACGCCGTGGGCGATCGCGCCGCTGGAGACCATCACGACCTCGCGGCCGTGCTCGTGGACGTCGGCGACCACGCCGCAGATGCGTTGCAGTACGTCGCCCTCCGCGGCCACGACGCTCGATCCGAGCTTTATCACCACCCGCCGGCTCATCGGCGGGAGCCTAGACGTTTACGGTCGCAGCGTCTCCCATCCCAAGCTGCCCATACTGTGCATCGTGTGCCGCGAATCGGCAGCTTGTGGCAATCCAGCCACTCCCCTAAGATGGTTGAAATGACACATACATTGGATTCATTTGCGTACGTCGTGGGGGTCGAGGTGATCGGCCCACAGAGCGTACGCTTGACGTTCGAGGATGGAACCATCGGCGACGTCGATTTCACGGGCGAAGATTGGCAGGCCATACTTGCGCCTTTGGGCGATCCGGCGACATTCGCGCAGGTGAAGGTCGAGCAGGGCACGCTCGTCTGGCCCGGTGGTCTCGACGTCGCTCCAGAGCCTCTGTACCGCGAAGCCAAGCGCAGGATCGTGCACACGCCTGCTGCCTGAGGGCAGATCCGCTTCGGCTCGGCTAGCGCGGTGGGCTCGAATCGAGCTCGAAGACCTCGCCGGCGATCTGGATCTCATCGCCCGGCTCAAACCCGGCGTTCTCCAGGGCGGCGATCACACCGATCCGTCGCAGACGGCCCTCGAGATGCGCCATCGCCTCCTCGTTCGCGGCGTCGAAGCGCTGCACCAGCCGCTCAATGCCGCGCCCGTGCACGGCGAAGACGTGATCGTCCAGCCGTCGCACGGAGAAGCCGCTGCGCTCCGCCGGGCGGTAGACCATGTGCTCGGCCAAATCGGAGCCTGCCGCCGGCAACGGCGCGCCGTCGGCCGAAGAGGGCTCGCCGTGCTCTAGTGCCGGCACCATCCGCATCAGCGTGGCAGCGAGCTCGTCGAGGCCCTGCCGGGTCGCCGAGGAGGTCGCAATCACCGGCACCGTCTCCCCGAGCCGCTGGGCCCACTGCTCGACCGCCGCGCTCACCTCGTTCTGCGGCAGCAGGTCGGCCTTGGAAAGCGCAAGCACCCGCGGCAGGCGAGCCAGGCGCGGCTCATAGGCGGAAAGCTCGCGCTCGATCGTCTCGTGGTTGAGCACCGGGTCGGCGTCCTCGCCTTGGGATAGCTGCGGAGCAAGGTCGAGCACGTGCACGAGCAGCCGGCAGCGCTCGACATGAGAGAGGAAGTCATGGCCGAGCCCGGCGCCGTCGCTTGCACCCTCGATCAGCCCGGGGATGTCTGCGATCACGAGCTGGCGGTCGTCGCCTACAAGCACCCCGAGCGCGGGCTCGAGCGTGGTGAATGGATAGTCGGCGACCTTCGGCGCCGCCCGCGTCAGGCGAGAGATCAGCGAGGACTTGCCGGCGTTCGGCAGCCCGACCAGGCCAACGTCGGCCAGCAGCTTCAGCTGCAAGGAGAGCCGGCCCTGCTCGCCGGCCAAGCCGCGCTCGGCGAATCGCGGGGCTTGGCGCGTCGGCGTGGCAAAGCGCTTGTTGCCGTGGCCGCCGGAGCCACCGCGCGCGACCGACGCCCGCTGGCCGTGCGCGACCAGGTCGAAGCGGCGCCCGTCCAGATCGCCGTCGACTCCCACCACTTCGGTGCCGGGCGGCACGACCAGCACGAGATCCTCACCTCGCGCGCCATGACGCAGGGCTCCTTCGCCGTGCCCGCCGCGGCCGGCCTTCAAGTGCGTACGTCCCTTGAAGCGGTGCAGGTCGCGCAGTGAGTCGTTGCAGAGCAGCACGACGTCGCCACCGCGGCCGCCGTCGCCGCCGTCGGGCCCTCCTCTCGGGACGTGTGCTTCGCGGCGGAAGCTGGCGCTGCCGTCGCCGCCGGCGCCGGCCTGCACCTCTATCTCAGCGCGGTCGTAGAGCACGGCGGGGCCGGGGCCAGGGCCCCTTCGACCTCAGCCTTCGGGCAGCACGTTCACGACGCGGCCGCGACGGCCCCGCGTGAACTCAACTGTGCCCGCTGCGCGTGCGTAGAGCGTGTCGTCCTTGCCGATGCCGACGCCCTGGCCCGGCTTGAAGCGGGTGCCTCGCTGGCGCACGATGATCTCCCCGCCGGTCACGGCTTGACCGGCGAACGTCTTGACCCCGAGCCGCTTGGCGTTGGATTCGCGGCCGTTGCGGCTGGAGCCGAGTCCCTTCTTATGAGCCATTCTCGGCCTCCTGAGCTGTATCTGCGACGGCAGGCTCGCTGTCGGCCGACGCCTTGGGCTTGGCCGGCGCCTTGGGCTTGGCGGCCGCCTTCTCACTCGCCGCTGGCTTTGGCTTGCTCGCCGGGGCGGCCTTGGCGCCCTTGCCGAAGGAGATGTCGGTCACCTCGATCATGGTGAGCTCCTGGCGGTGGCCGGTGCGGCGCTTGTAGCCGCGCTTGGGCTTGAACTTGAACACGCGCAGCTTCTCGCCGCGCGGGTGCTCGATCACCTTCGCGGCGACCTTCACATCGCCGAGCGCGCCTGCGTCGCAGACGATCTCCTCGGAGCGGTACATCAGTGGCTGCAGCGCGACGGTCTCGCCCTCTGCGGCGGCAAGGCGCTCGACCAGCAGCCGCTGCCCGGGCTCCACCCGGTACTGCTTGCCGCCGGTCTTCACGATCGCGTACATGGTCTGTGTCTGTTCCTAAAGGTGTTGGATGGCTGCCCGCAGCGGCCGGCCGGTCACTCTTACTCGGTGCCGGCGGGCTCCTTCGCAGCCGAACGGCGCCGTCCGCCCCTACGGCCACGGCGCCGAGGCTTGGATTGTACGCCATCCTCGTCGGCGGCGCCCATGTCGTGATCCTCACCCTCGCGCGCGGCGCCCACCAGCGCCTCCGCGACCGCGTCGATCTCCACGCCGTCGATCGGCTCGATCAGCTCGACGCCGGAGATCTCGGCGGCATGCTCGGGCGCGGCGCCGTTGCCGTTGCTCTTCGCGGCGGCCTTGGCCGGGCTGCGCCGGCGCGTGCGCGTGCGGCGCACGGGCGGTTTGGGCTCCGGAGCCACGACGTTGCCCTCGTCGTCGAGCAGCAGCGCGGAGGCGGCGGTGCGGCCGACCTCATCGATGCGCACCATCCGCTTCTCCCCCACCTGTCCGGCAGCGCCGGCGATCGAGATGATGTAGCCGTCGAGCTTGGCGACCGCGTCGTCGGGGTCGTACATGTGCGGCTCGACGATCTCGACCAGCACTTCGTCACCGGAGCGAAACGGCAGTGCTCGCTCCTCGACCTCTTCGCGGCTGCCTTCAAAGGTGATCGCAAAGTGGTCCAGCGGCAGCCCTTCGGAGCCTTCGAAGTGGAAGAACTTGCCGGTTTCGGCCTCCAGCGCCGAGAGCACCCGCGAGGCGTGGCCGGTGAACTGAGAGCTCACGCGCGGGTTGATCTGCACCAGAAACGCCTCGGTCTCCGGGCGCTGGGAGGCGTATGTGCGCAGCTTGCGCTCAAAGTCGATCGCGAAGGTCTCCTCGGAGCGGATCACGCCCTCGCCCTCGCAGGTCGGGCAGTGCCGGGTCATGATCTCGCGCACGCCCTCGGTCACGTTCTGACGGGTCATCTCCACCAGGCCGAGCTTTGAGATCTCGGCCGTGAAGGTCTTGGTGCGGTCCTCGTCCAGACACTTGCGCAGCGTCTTCAGTACGGCGTCGCGGTTGCGGGCGCGCGCCATGTCGATGAAGTCGATCACGATGATCCCGCCGATGTCGCGCAGGCGCAACTGTTTGACGACCTCCTCGGCGGCCTCCAGGTTGGTGCGAGTGATCGTGTCCTCCAACGATGCGCCTTTGCCGCCGGTGAAGGAGCCGGAGTTGACGTCGATCACCGTCAGCGCCTCGGCGTAGTCGATGATCAGGTAGCCGCCGGAGGCCAGGTCGACGCGGCGCGAGAGCACCTTTTCGATCTCCTTCTCCACCCCGTACTCCTCGAACAGCGGCTGTTTGCCGGCCCACAGCTCCACGCGGCCCGCGAGCTCCGGCGCCGTGCGGGCGAAGAATGAGGAGAGCCGTTCGTACTGCTTCTCGTCGTCGACGATCGCACGCTCGAAGTGGGCGGAGAAGATGTCGCGCACGACCCTCACCGCGAGATCGGCCTCCTGGAAGACGAGGCTCGGGGCAGGACTCTGCTCCACGCGCTTGCCCAGCACCTCGTGCAGCTTGTGCAGATAGAGCAGCTCGCGTTCGAAGTCCTCGCGCTCCGCGCCGTGGGCGGCAGTGCGGACGATCGCCCCGCCGCCACCGAGGTCGAGCTTGGCGCTCTGGCGGCGCAGCCGCTCGCGCTCCTTGTCCTCCAGCCGCCGGGAAACGCCGACGCCCTCGCCGGTGGGCGTGTAGACCATGTAGCGGCCGGCGATCGTCAGCTCCATCGAGAGGCGCGCGCCCTTGCTCTTGAGCGGGTCCTTGACGACCTGCACGACGATCTCCTGCCCGGGTTTGAGCAGCTCGGTGATCTTGCGTCCGCCACCGCGGCCACGACGCGGGGTCTCAACGCCAGGCAGCACGATCTCATCGACGTGCAGAAAGCCGTTCTTCTCCAGGCCGATATCGACGAACGCAGCCTCCAGGCCGGGAAGGACGTTGTCGACCTTGCCCTTGTAGATGTTGCCGACGATCGATCGCGACCCGCGCCGCTCGATGTAAAGCTCAGCGATTTTGAAGCCGGCGCTGGTGCGGCCTCTGCCGCGTCGGCGGGTGCCCGCCGAGGGGGTGGAGGGCGAGGAGCTCGGGTCCTCCAGGAGCGCGACGCGCGTCTCCGCGCGGTCGACGCTTACAAGCACTTGCTTTCTCAATGTCTTGGTCCAGTCTTTCGATGTGTGCGTCCTGCTCCCTGCCTCCCCTGAGCGGCATCGACAGGCGCGCGGCGGCCTCCGTGCCCTGCATGTAGGGACGGGCCTCGCGGCTGCGCGGCGCTGCGCGATGCGCTCGAGAAACGGGGTATGGGGCGTAAGGAAGCAATCCAGGTCAGCTCTTGCGTCTCACCAGGCCGGGGCGCGGACCTTCGTTGCATTTGAAGAGCGCGCCCTTACGTAGATCGACTGCAGCAGCCCGATCGCCAGCATGGTGCTGATGACCGAGGAGCCGCCGTAGCTCATGAGCGGCAGCGTAATGCCTGTGTCGGGCATGATTCCCACGGCTACGCCTACGTTCACGAACACCTGGCACATCAGCATAGCTACCACGCCGGCCGCGATCAGGGATCCGAAGAGGTCCTTGGACATCGTCAGGATCCGCAGCGCGCGCCAGATCATCAGCGCGAACAGCGAAAGCACGAGTGCAGCCCCCACGAAGCCGTACTGCTCGCCCACCGAGGCGAAGATGAAATCCGATTCGTCGAAGGGCACGTAGCCGGCCGCCACAGCGCGCGGATCGTGCAGGCCCGTCTTGCGCCCCGCCCCGATCGCGAGCTTGGACTGTTCCTGCTGGTACCTCAGCTGGTGGATTTCATTGGTTTCGACGTGGCCCGGCGTCGTGTTGAAGAATCCGGTCAGACGTTCGGTCTGGTATTTGGAGAGCACATGCACGCCGAGGCTCGGCGCCACCACGAGCACGATCGTGAACGCGAGCACCGCCAGCAACGCCAGCGCCGCGAAGTGCTTCCAGGGGGCGCCCGCGATGAACAGCGCCGCCAGCGCGATCGATATGTAGACCAGGCTCGAGCCCAGGTCGGGCTCGGCGATCACGATCATCGTCGGCACGAGCGTGAGCGCGATCACGCGCATCGTCGTGTCGCGGCTGCGCAGCGAGCGCGCGCGATCGACGATGAACGCTGCCAGGAAGACGATCAGCAGGACCTTGCCGATCTCCGACGATTGGAAGGAGAACAGTGGCAGGCTGATCGCGCGCGTGGAGCCAAGAGATTCTTTGCCGAGCGCCAGCGCGGCGAGCAGGATCAGCAGCAGGCCGCCGTAGAGCCAGTACTTCAGCTGGCGCAGCCAGTCGTAGTTCAGCCGCGAGACGACCAGCAGCAGCGCCATGCCTACCACCAGGTAGACGATCTGGCGATCGCTGAAGTAGTGCGGATCGCCCGCGATCCTGTTGACGGTGGCCGCCTTGATCGTGACCACCGAGCAGATGCCCAGTCCGATCACCGCGAGCATCAGCAGTGGGTCCAGGGGCAGAGAGAGGCTGACCCGCCGGGTCTCCTTGGCGGTCTCCTGAGAGGGCTGCAGCGGGCTGAGGGCAGACATCAGCCTTTCGCGCTCCCGCTAGCGCTCTGGGGCTGGTTGAACCACTCCCCAGCCATCGCGCGGGCGATCGGCGCGGCGGCTTCGACGCCGAAGCCGCCCTGTTCGACGGTCGCGGCGATCACGATCGGGCGCTTTTCGCTGGCGACGTAGGACATGTACCAGGACTGGGTTTCCTGCCCGAGGCGTTCTGCCGTGCCGGTCTTGCCGAAGGTCTCGTGCAGCTGCTGGTTCCAGCCGGCCCAAACGCTGGTCGAGGTGCCGGATGGGCCGACGGTCGCGTCGTGGATGCCTTCGAAGATCAGGTCGACGTAGGACGGGTTGAGATGGAAGTGCTTCTTGGGCTTGAACTTCGCGTTCAGCGACTCCACGAGGTTGCCGCCCGGTTCCAGGATCTCAGAGCCGAGATGCGGCGTTACGACGGTGGCCTGCCCTTCGGTGCGGTAGGCATCGACGAGTGCAGAGTAGGCGACCGCCATCTGCAGCGGGCTGGTGAGCAGGTTGCCCTGGCCCACGGCGAGGATCATGTTCTGCCCAACCGTCCAGAGCTCGTGTGGTTCACCGACGATGTGGCAGGGGTTGCCATGGTGCTGGCGCGTGCACTTTTCTTCAGCCTCGTCGAGTTCTTTGAGCCATGCTTCGTCCGGCACTGTGCCTTCGTCTTCGTAAGGCAGATCGATGCCCGTCGGCTTGCCGATTCCCAGCTTGTGCGCCATCCGCTGAAGCACGTCGCCGTGGCTGTAGGCCATCTCTCCGACCGTGTAGAAGTAGGTGTCCGAGGACTCTTCGAGCGCTTTGACGAGGTCGGTGGAGGCGTAGTCGGTGCCTTCGGAGTTGTGGAACTTGAACCCGCCAACTTCGATATACGATCCGCCGCCGATATTTTCGTAGGGGTCGAGGATGCCCGCTTCCATCGCCCCGATCGCGACGATCGGCTTGAAGGTCGACCCAACCGGATAGCCGTCCTGAAAGGCGCGGTTGAGCAGCGGCCGACCACCTGAAGGCGGCGCGGCTTCGCCTTCTTTGCCGAAGAGCGCCTCGGCCTGTTCAGGGGTCAGCGGTTTGGTGAACTCGGTGGGGTTGTAGGTCGGATAGGAGCCCATCGCCAGGACTTCCCCGTTGAGCGGATTGAGCGCCACGAACGCGCCGCCATCCGCGGGCTTGCCACGGCCCTGCGCGAGCGCAATCTGTTCCCGCAGCGCCTTTTCGCCCGCGTACTGAAGGCCGGGCTGTAGGGTCAGCTTCAGATCGTCGCCGGCCTGCGGCTGCTTGGCCGCGACCTCCGAGCCGACTGGTTCGTTCGCCGCGTTGACGTGCACGGTCTCTTCCCCGGCCTTGCCGCGCAGGTAGCTGTCGTAGTAGGCCTCCAGGCCGCTCTGACCTACGATCGCCCCCTGTTCGATGCCCTTGTACGGCCCTCCTTCGAGCTCTTCTTTGGTGACCGCACCGACGGTTCCAACTACCTGCGCGCCCATCTCGCCGAGCGGGTATTCCCTGGTGGAGACCGGCTGCGCGATCACGCCGGGGAACTCGTTCTCGCGTTCCAGCAGCACAGTGCGAGGCCCCTGGCCGACGTCGGACTTGATCGTCACCGGCGCGTACTTGGTGTTGGCCACGCCCGTGACGACCAGTTCGTCTACCCGGCGCGAGGGCATGTTCAGCACGCGGCCGAGCCGGGCAAAGAGCCTGCGCAGCCGCACGTAGCGCGCCTGCAGCAGTGGCACCTTCGGCACCGGCACCGCATTGACCCGCGCTTCCAGCCGACTCAGCTCGGCGCGCTGGCGCCTCGTGATGTGGTGGCCAGAGACAGGGTGCAGCGTGCTCCGGAACGTCTTCAGCCGTTCCTCTTCTTCACTGATCTTTTCGGCAGTCGCCTTCCGGTTTTCTTCGTAGATGCGAACCTGTTCTCCGAGCCCCGGCGGCAGTTCGGAGGGCACGATCTGCACGGCGCTCGTGGGCTTGCTACCAACGAGCGGCTGATTGTTGGCAGCGAGGATCTCACCGCGTGGCGCAGGGACCGGCAGCGGACGGGTTTCCTGCTGGCTGATCTGCCGCACGGCCTGCGTGCCAGTGAGGACCTGCAGGTACCAGAGACGGAAGAAGATGATCCCGAACATGATCAGCGCGAAGGTGCCGAGCACCGCCACCCGCAGCGCCAACTGCGGCGAGACGGGCATCCGCGTCTCGGGGCCTCGTGCAGGCTCGATGCTCATCAGGACCTCGAGATCGGGCTCAGGCCACCGGTGGAGTAGGTGCGGCGGCTGCGGCGGCGCCGGCGTGGGTCCTCGGGCATGCTGCCCTGCAGCGCCCGGCGCACGATCAAAAAGAACGGCAGCGCGACGATCGTGTCCACGACGATGCCGAGCACTATGTCACGCAGTAGCTGCAGGCTGACCGGCGCATCGACGCCGAGCAGGAACTCGATCAGCGCGTAGCCGACGAACGCGACGCCGGCCGCGCCCGCGCCAACTACGATCGGCACCAGCGCTCCCTGGGGGTCGCGCATCTCGTGCAGCCGCCCGGCCCAGAACCCGACCAGGGTCAGGAGCAGCGAGGTGATTCCCATCGTCTGCACGAGCGCGAGGTCGACCAGCAGCCCAATCGCAAACCCAGCTACCGCGCCGGACATCGAACCGCATAGCAGGCCGACGAACGCCGCCAGCAGCGGCGCCAGTTCGATGTTTACGCCGAAGATCGTGACCTCGGAGAGGATGCCGATCTGGACGAATACGACCACCACCGAGAGCGCCGCGATGCGAGCGCCGAGCGCCCCCTGAGCGCCGGACGGCCTCATTTGCCTTCCACCGCCGCGAATCCCGTGCCGGGAGGCGCGCCCTGTTCGCCGCCGCGACTGAGCGGCAGGCTCGCAAGGCCGGAAGAGAGGTTGGAGAGCCGCGACCCAGGCGCGATCGTGAGCACCTGCACGTTGTCCAGGCCATGCAGTTCCACCGCCGGGCGCACGTTGACCTGGTAGTTGCTTTCGCTTTCGATCGAGGTGATCGTGCCGATCGGGATGCCAGGCGGGAAGAGCGATTCGTATGGGCTTTCGACGGTGCCCGAGGTTTCGACCAGCTCGCCTTCGCTGGCCTGGGTGTTGCTTGGCAGGTACTGCAACAGGAGGTCTGAAGGGTTGCCGACCTTCGGCTGCAGCATGCCGGCCGAGCGGTCGCCGGCGATCCGCGCCGCGACCCAGAATTTGCTGTCGGTGATAAGGCTGACCTGAGCGGTTTCGGAGGTGGCCGCGGTGACCTTGCCCACCAGGCCTTCGCCATTTATGACGGGGTCATTGACGGCGATGCCTTCAGAGCTGCCTTTATTGACATCGATGGTCTGGTACCAAAGACTCGCCGACTCGAGCACGACTACGGCGTTCACCGGCCTGTAGCCGGCGAGCTGGACGTGGTGGTCGACGTTGCCAATGTCGCTCTCTTCGTGGGCGGTCTTGCGCCCGGAGCGTTCAGCCACGACCGATTTGCGCAGCTGCGCCAATTCGTGGCGCAGCTTGTTGCGTTCGTCCTTGGCTTTGAGCATTTCGCCGAACCAGCCCGCGGCGCTGCGCACGGGCTTCAGGACCGCGTTGGCGCCGTCCTGGATCGGCGAGACGACCGTCATAAAGCCGCGCTGAACTGAGTGCAGGCCTCCGTTGGAGGACTCACCGAAATATGCCGTCAAGAGGATGATCGAGAGCACGACGAGCAGCACGAGCACTATGCGCCGCCGTCGAACCGTCTTGCCGTGCATCGCTGGCTACCTTCCGAAGACCACGTCCGCTTTGAAGAGTACGCAGACCGCGGGCCGCGCGTGCCACGCAGCCCGCAACCTCGGCCGCATACGGCCGACTTTGGCCGCCTCAGCGACGACGACGGCGCGAGGACTTGCGGCTGACACGGTGGATCGTCTCAAACTCCTCGAGTGAGCGGCCCGAGCCGACCGCCACGCACGTAAGCGGCGACTCGGCCAGATGCGAGGGCATCTGGGTCTCATCGCGCAACCGCACGTCCAGGCCTTGCAGCAGCGAGCCGCCGCCGGCGAGCATGATGCCCCTGTCCATGATGTCGGAGGCCAGCTCCGGCGGGGTGCGGTCGAGGGTCTCCTTGACCGCGTCGATGATCTGGTTGAGCGGCTCCTCCAGCGCCTGGCGGATCTCCTCGCTCGTGATCACGACGGTCTTCGGCAGCCCGGAGACCATGTCGCGGCCGCGGATCTCGGCCTGCAGCTCCTCCTCCATCGGGCAGGCTGAGCCGATCTCGAGCTTCAGCTCCTCGGCTGTCTGCAGGCCGATCAGCAGCTTGTACTCGCGCTTTGCGTAGCTGATGATCGCCTCGTCCATCTCATCGCCGCCGACCCTGATCGACTGCGAGACGACGATCCCGCCGAGCGAGATCACCGCGACCTCGGAGGTGCCGCCGCCGATGTCCACGACCATCGAGCCGGTCGGCTCACCGACAGGCAGCCCGGCGCCGATCGCGGCCGCCATCGGCTCCTCGATCAGGTAGGCGGCGCGCGCGCCAGCGGAGAGACATGCCTCTTCCACGGCGCGCTTCTCCACTCCGGTGACCCCGGAGGGCACGCAGACGACCACGCGCGGGTGCGCCCAGCGATTCTGGTGCACCTTCTGGATGAAGTGGCGAAGCATTTCCTCGGTCACGTCGAAGTCGGCGATCACGCCGTCCTTCAGCGGCCGGATCGCCTGGATGTTGCCGGGCGTGCGCCCCAGCATCCGCTTGGCCTCGATGCCGACGGCATGGACTTCGCCGGTGCGTGAGTCGATCGCGACCACACTTGGCTCGGAGAGCATGATGCCGCGGCCACGCACGTAGACCAGCGTGTTCGCCGTGCCGAGATCGACCGCCATGTCGCGGCCCCCGAACCCTGTCAGATAGCTGAATATGCCCATGTGTCAGATAGGTGCGAACGGCGCTTTACGCCAGATTTCCCCAGGCAGAGGCGCCGATTGCACCACGGCGCGCTGGCGGGCCGGGGCCTCTTCGCACGATGCGGCAGTCTAGCGGACCCCCTGCAGCGCACGCCAGGCTCCGGGCGCGCTTGCATGCGCCCATGCAGAACCGTGGCGCTAGCACTCCAGCAGCTGCGGCCAGAGGTCGATCAGCGTGGCGACCGGCAGACCGACGACGTTTAGGTAGTCGCCCTGCACCCCCCGCACTAGCGCCACGCCCATGCCCTGGATCGCATAGGCACCGGAGCGGCCCTGCCATTCGCCGCTGCGCAGCGAGCGCTCCATCAGCGTCTCGTCGATCTCCCTGAAGATGACCTGCGTGCTTGCCACCGCGGTGCGCTGCTCCTCCGGCAGCAGCAGCGCCACGCCGCTGTGGACGGTGTGCGTGGCGCCGGAGAGCGCGCTCAGCGTCGCGCGCGCCTGCTCTTGGTCTGCCGGCTTGCCGTAGAGCACGCCATCCAGCTCGACGATGGTGTCCACGCCCAGCACCGCCTCATGTGCATGCTCATCCTGCGCCGCCTGTGCCTTGGCAAGCGCATTCTGCAGCGCCACCTCTGCCCCTGGCCCCTGCTCACGCTCCTGCACGCCCGTCGGTCTAACCGTGAAGCTGACCTTGAGGGACTGCAGGATCGCGCGCCGTTGGGGCGAGGCCGAGGCCAGGACCAGCGCAGGGCGCACGAGGATCAGATCTGGCCGAAGAACAGCTCGATCTCACGCGCAGCCGACTCGGGCGAGTCGGAGCCGTGGACCATGTTCATGCCGGTCTGGGTGGCGAAGTCGCCGCGGATCGAGCCGGTGGCGGCCTCCAGCGGGTTGGTCGCGCCGATCACCTGTCGCGCAGCCTGGATCGCGCTCGATCCCTGCAGCGCGATCGCGACCAGCGGGCCGGAGGTGATGAACTCCACGAGCTCCTCGAAGAATGGCTTGCCGACGTGCTCGGCGTAGTGGCGCTCAGCGAGCTCCCTGGTCATCGTCATGTGACGCAGGGCAACGATCGTCAGCCCCTTGCGCTCGAAGCGGGCGATGATCTCGCCGCTCAGACTGCGCGCGAAGGCGTCCGGCTTGATCAGGATCAGCGTGCGGTCCATGTGGTCCTTTGGTCGGTGGTTCTAGCGGTCCATCCGGGAAATTCGGTGTGTGTTTGCCGGATGGATGGTCGTGTCTGACGTTCGATCGCGGCGCGGCGCATACCGGGCGTACGCAAGCGCCGCGGGCGGGCGTCAGGCGCGAGCAGGCGCCGGGAAACGCCAGCGAATTTACCGGATGGGCCGCTAGGATGTTGGGCGCTGCGAGCGCCTGCGGGGCCGCGCGGGAGCGGGCGGCACGCGGCTTGAGCCCGGGACCGGAGCGGCGTCGCTGCCGTCCTGGTCGGCGAGCGCAAGCTGGTCGGATTCGACGGTCTCCCCGAGCAGGTCCACGTCCAGAGCGGTGTCGAGGCCATTGGACAGCGAGGCGCTCTCCAGGGCCAGCGTCTCCTCGGCAGGCAGCGCCTCGGCGCGACGGCGCCGACGAGATGACGTAGCAGCGGACCGCTCGGCAGGAGGCTCCTCGGGCGTGCCAGCGCTCGAGCGCCGGCGCCGGGTGCTGCGCGACGGCGCGGCGCCGGCGACCTCCGCCTCGCAGTAGGGGCAGATCGTCCAACTCTGCTCGAGCGGGCGAGCGCAGGAGGCGCAGCGCTCCTTGAGCTTGCGCAGGCAGCTCGGGCAGCGCAGGAAGTCGCGCTGCACCCGGTAGTCGCAGTGCGGGCAGAGGCCATAATCTGCCTCGCCAAGGCGCGCTTCGGCGGCCTGCATCTCAAGCTCGCGCTCGCGCACGTCTTCCAGGTACTCCGGCGGGCGCAGGATCATGTAGACGATCGGGCCCACGAACGGGAACAGCGCCGCGGCCGTGGCGCATCCAACCAGCAGCGGATCTTCGATGCGACGGCGCGCGTCGGCGAAGGTCCAGTAGACCAGCGCGATGTAGATGACGGCGAGAAAGACTATGAGCAGGTCGATGGCCACGCTGAATGAGCTGCTTTTTATTCCGAAGTAGGCTAGGGGGACCATGGCCCTGGTTAGAAGAGGACCCAGAATGGGCACAAGGCGGACACGGAGTGCCCGAGTTTAGAGAAAGAGTCGGCCGAACCCGTAACCCGCGGCAAAGAACACCAGGATCACGACCGCGACAAAGAGGGCCACGCCGCTGACCATGCGCAGCATCGACGGCCTGTCGTCGTTCATCTCTTCAGGTCCTCCTGCATCCGTCTGTCTGAATCTTGCGCACAGGCCTGCTCCGCTCCTGCTGCGCCGAGCAGCGCGCCCACCAGGTATACCGATCCCGTCGCCAGCACGGCTGCGCCGGGCTCGCTGCGCGCCCACGCCTGCGCCGCCGCCAGCGCAGCCTGCGGCTGAGGCTCGCATTCGCTGTCCGCAAACCCGAGCTGGCGCGCAAGCGACTGCAACGCTGCTGGCGAGAGAGCGCGCGCGCTGGCGGGTGCCGTAAACCACGCGCGCGTGCTCAGCGGCAGCAGGTAGCGCAGCATGCTGGCCGCGTCCTTGTCCTCCAGCACGCCCATCACCAGCGCAACCGGGCGGTCCCCCAGCAACTCGGGCAGGGCCTGCGTCAGCGCTCTGGCCGCATCGGGGTTGTGCGCGCCGTCGAGCACCGTCAAAGGGTCCTCGCAGATGCTCTGCAGCCGTCCGCCGATCGTCGTTGCGGCAGCCGCCTCCTGCGCCGCTTGCGGATCGAGCTCCATCCCGATACCGGCCAGGAAGCGCTCGGCGGCAAGCTCGGCAAGCGCGAAGTTCGCGCGCTGGAAGACGCCGGGAGCAGCAATGTGCAGCGCCGGCTCCCGTGGAGCGGATGGCGCGATGTGCAGCGCAGCGCTCTGCTGCTGCGCCATGCCGCGCGCCAGCTCCACCACCTCCGAGGACACACCCGCGCCCAGCACCAGCTCACTGCCGGGGCGCACCACCGCCAGCTTCTCCATCGCAATGTCCGCGACTGTCGGCCCAAGCCAACGGGTGTGCTCCAGGCTGACGTTAGTCAGCACAGCGATGCTGGAGTCGATCACGCTGGTGGCGTCGTAGCGGCCGCCCAGGCCCGCCTCGATCACCGCGACCTCCACTCCCCGCTGCGCCAGCGCCCAGTAGGCGGCCGCCGTCAGCAGCTCGAACTGGGTGACGTGGTCGTCGGCTGCCAGTGTCCTGTTCACACGTTCTGCCGCCCAGGCGGCGCGGGCGACTGCGCCTGCGAACTCGTGCGTGGACAGGTCTTGCTCGCCGACCTGAACACGTTCGCGGTAGTGCATCAGGTGCGGAGAGAGGTAGGCGCCCGTGAGCAGGCCGTGGCGCTGCAGGATCGCCGCGGTCATCCTGGTCGTGGAGGTCTTGCCGTTGCTCCCCACGACGTGGATCGACTTGAAGCTCTGCTGCGGGGCGCCGAGCACGGTCATCATGCGGTGCATACGATCCAGGCCAAACCGCATCCCGAACAGCTCCAGCGAGCGCAGGTGGCGCTCGGCGCGCGTCTCGCTCCAGCGCTCGCTCACAGCGCCTCCAGCTCCGCCTGCAACCGGGCCAGCTTCTCGCGCTCGGCCTGCACGACCTGCGCCGGCGCTTTGGCCACAAACTGCCCGTTGGCAAGCTTCGCCTGCACGCGGTCGATGTCGGCCTGCAGGCGCTGCCGCTGCGCCTGCGCTCGCCGCTGCGCAGCGTGAAGGTCCAGCCCCTCGGCGGAGAGCACCTCGACAGTCCCGCCCGGCACCGTCACTGCCGCCACCGGCTGCTCCTCCGCGATGCTGCCGTCCCCGTTTGGCGCCACCAGATCCAGCCGCGCGAGCCTGGCGATCAGTGTCGCGGTCGCGTCGTACCCCTCGGCGATGAGGCGCGCCGGCACAATCAGCCCGGGCTTTGCGCTCACGCTGTCGCGCCAGCCGCGCAGCAGGGTGATCGCCTCGATCGCGCGCGCGAGCACCTGCTCGGCCTCTGGGTCAAGGAGATCGTCCTGCGCCTGCGGCCAGCTGCCGCCCGCCAGCAGACCCTGCCCGCCCAGGTAGCCCCAGAGCTCCTCGGTCACGAACGGGATCACCGGGTGCGCCAGAGCAACGGTCTGACGCATCACGTGCAGCAGCGTCGCCGCGAGCGCCTGCCGCTCCTGCTCAGACGCCTGACCGTCGAGGTCGAGCCGCTGCTTAACAAGCTCGATGTACCAGTCGCACAGCTCGCCGTAGACGAAGTCGTAGAGCGAAAGCGCGGCATGGGAGAAGTCATAGGACTCGATCCGCGCCGCAAGGTCGGCCTTCACGCGCTGTAGGCGGGAGACGATCCAGCGATCCTCGACCGTCGCAGGCTGCGGCTGCGCCGCGAGCTGAGAGAGCTCAACGCCCGGCTGCTCTGCGATCCGCAGCAGCGCGAAGCGAACCGCGTTGTAGAGCTTGTTCGCAAGCGCCTGCCCCTGCTCGACCTTCTCGGCCGAGTAGCGCACGTCCTGGCTAGAGGACATGGCCAGCAGCCCGAAGCGCACCGCATCTGCCCCGTGCTTCTCGATCTCCTGGAGCGGGTCGATGCCGGTGCCAAGCGACTTGCTCATCCGGCGGCCATCGGGCGCCTGGATCACCGAGTGGATGTAAACCTCGGAGAAAGGCGCGCGGCCGGTGAACTCGATGCCCATCATGATCATCCGCGCCACCCACAGAAACAGGATGTCCCTGGCGGTGGAAAGCACGTCGGTCGGGTAGAAGCTGCGCAGCTGCGGCGTCTCATCAGGCCAGCCGAGCGTGGCGAACGGCCACAGCGCCGAGGAGAACCAAGTGTCCAGCACGTCCTCCTCCTGGCGCACCTGCCCGCCGCAGGAGGGGCAACTCTCCGGCGCGCTTGTCGCCACATGGACCGCTCGGCAGTCCTCGCAGTAGTAGACGGGCAGCCGGTGCCCCCACCACAGCTGCCTGGAGATGCACCACGGGCGGATCTCGGCCATCCAATCGAGGTAGACCTTGCGGTGGTTCTCGGGCACGATCCGCACCGCCCCTTCCTGCACCGCGGCGATCGCGGGTGCCGCCAGCTCATCCATCTTCATGAACCACTGCAGCGATATCAGCGGCTCGATCCGCTGGCCGGAGCGGTGCGAGTAGGGCACGCTGTGCAGGTAGGGCTCGCGCGCGCTCACGCGGCCTTCGCGATCCAGAGCGGCGATCACCGCCTCGCGGGCTTCCAGGACAGTCAGGCCTGCGAACTCCTCCCCCGCCTCCGCCGTCATGCGCCCGTCCTCGCCGATCACAGAAACCTGGTCCAGGCCGTGGCGGCGCCCGATCTCGAAATCGTTGGGGTCGTGAGCCGGTGTGATCTTCAGTTGCCCAGTGCCGAAGTCGGTCTTTACGTACTCGTCGGCGACCACTGGCAGATGGCGCCCGACCAGCGGCAGAATCGCGGTGCGGCCGACCAAATCCTTGTAGCGCTCGTCGTGTGGGTTGACCGCGATCGCGGTGTCGGCCAGCATCGTCTCCGGGCGCACCGTGGCGATCGTGACGGTGCCGCCGCCCTCCAGGTCATAGACGATCGAGTAGAGGGTGTCGGTCTCCTCCCGCTCCTCGACCTCCAGATCGGAGATCGCTGAGCGCGTCCCCGGGTCCCAATTGACGATGTAGCGGTCGCGGTAGATCCAGCCCTTCTCATACAGCGCGACAAACACCTCGGCCACCGCGCGCGCGTAGCCCTCGTCCAGCGTGAAGCGCTCTTCGGTGTAGTCGCAGGAGGCGCCGAGGCGCTTGAACTGCTCGACGATCTGGCCGCCGTAGTGGCTGCGCCAGTCCCACACGCGCTCTACGAATGCCTCACGGCCGAGCTCGCGACGGTTCACGCCTTCGGCGGCCAGCGCCTTCTCCACCTGCGCCTGGGTGGCGATGCCGGCGTGATCGGTGCCGAGAATCCACTTGGTCCTCAGGCCCTTCATCCGGTGGTAGCGGATCAGGACGTCCTGGATCGAGCCGTTGAGCGCGTGGCCCATGTGCAGCGTGCCGGTTACGTTCGGCGGCGGAATCGCGATGCTGTAGGCGCCCTCCCGGCTCTCCCCCGGCTCTGGGTGAAACAGCCCACTGGCAAGCCAGCGCTCCACGGTGCGCGGCTCGACCTCGGCGGGGTGCAAGCGCGTGTGCTCGCGCAGGCGGGCGATCTGCTCGGAGCTCTGCGTCGACTCGTCCATTGGAGCGATGAGTGTAAACGGGGCGCTGCCCCGCGGCCAGGCCCTCAGACGCCGAGGCCGCCGAAGACGGCGTAGGGGTGCATCTCTTCCCAGATCGGCTGGCCGACGGACTCGACCTGCGCCTGCGTGCCGTCCGGCGCCTCACTGCGCACACGGACCGCAAGCTCTGCGGCGGCGTCTTCGTCGGCGGCACCTATCAGCAGGTGGCGCCAGTAGCGCTTGCAGGGAATGCCCTCGGACTGCAGGCGCTGCGCCAGCTCGTGAGCGTCGTGGTGGCTTGGCAGGCTCACGCGCACCTCGAACTCGGCGTAGGGGCTCTCGTGAGTCTCCTGATCCTCGGTCTCGATCCGCCGCTCGTGCTCGGTCTCTATCTGCTGCTCGGTGGAGGGCAGCGGCGCGGATGCGTCCTCCCAGCGCTCCTCCAGCGGATGCCAGCGCCAGAGCGTCACCGTGCCGTCGATGCCGTGCTCGTCCATCACGCGCTGCACCGCGTCGCGGATCGCGCTCGCGCTCTCCGAGGAGTCGGCGTAGAGGAAGATGTGCTCGCCTTCGCTGGTCGCCACTACACGTCCTAGCGCCGCACGCTCGCTCTGCTCCACCTGCGCCTGCCGCAAAGCCTTCAGCAGCCGCGTAGGCTGCGTGAGCTCGACCTTGATCCTGTATTCGTCTTCGCTGGCCACGGGTGCTTGCTAGGCCGATCCCTTGCGCAGCGTGCGCCGCTCTTCCAGTTCGCTGTCCTGCGCGGGATCGTGAATCGCTTCTGTCACCAGCGTGGGCGCAAGCCCCTTCTCGACGGTCTCGCGCGTGACCACGCACTTCTTCACGTCGGCCCGCGAGGGCAGCTCGAACTGGACCTCCAGCAGGATCTCCTCGATGATTGAGCGCAGGCCGCGAGCGCCGGTTTCGCGCTCCAGGCCCCGCTCGGCGATCGACTTCAATGCGTCCTCGGCGAAGACGAGCTCGATCCCGTCAAAGGAGAAGAAGCGCTGGAACTGCTTGACCAGCGCGTTGCGCGGCTCGACCAGGATCGAGACCAGGTCCTCACAGGTGAGCTGGTGCACCGCGGAGCTGACGGGCAGGCGGCCGATGAACTCGGGGATCAGGCCGTAGTGGATCAGGTCCTCGGGCAGGCAGTGCTCGAAGATCGCGCCCTTGTCGTGCTCCGCTTTCTCCTCGATCGCAGCGGCGAAGCCGATACCCTTGTGGCCGATCCGCTTCTCGATCACCTTGTCGAGGTTCGCGAACGCCCCGCCGCAGATGAAGAGGATGTTCGTGGTATCGATCGTGAGGAACTCCTGGTGGGGGTGCTTGCGCCCACCCTGCGGCGGCACCGAGGCCTGGGTGCCCTCCAAGATCTTCAGCAGCGCCTGCTGCACGCCCTCGCCGGAGACGTCGCGCGTGATCGACGGGTTGTCGGCCTTGCGCGCGATCTTGTCGACCTCGTCGATGTAGATGATCCCGGTTTCGGCCTTGCGCACATCGAAGTCGGCAGCCTGGATCAGCTTCAACAGGATGTTCTCGACGTCCTCGCCGACGTAGCCCGCCTCAGTGAGCGCGGTCGCGTCGGCGATTGCGAAGGGCACGTTCAGGATCCGGGCGAGCGTCTGCGCCAGCAGCGTCTTGCCGCAGCCCGTCGGGCCGAGTAGCAGGATGTTGGACTTCTGCAGCTCGATGTCGCTGTCGCCCGACTGCATCATCTGGACGCGCTTGTAATGGTTGTAGACCGCGACCGAGAGCGTGCGCTTAGAGGGGTCCTGGCCGACCACGTACTCGTCCAGCACGTCGTAGATCTCGCGCGGCTTTGGCAGGTTCTGCAGGTCGAACGCGGGCGGGGCGACGAGCTCCTCGTCGATGATCTCGTTGCAGAGATCGATGCACTCGTCGCAGATGTAGACGCCGGGGCCGGCGATCAGCTTCTTGACCTGGCGCTGAGACTTGCCGCAGAAGCTACAGAGCAGTTGCTCGTTGGTGTCCGTCGGCCGCGCCATCGTCAACCCTTCAGTGCTCGGAGATCACCCTGTCGATGATTCCGTACTCCCTGGCCTCCTCCGAGCTCATGAAGTAGTCGCGCTCGGTGTCTTTCTTGACCTGATCGATGTCCTTGCTCGTGTGCTTGGCGATGATCTCGTCGAGCCGCCTGCGCACGTCGATGATCTCGCGCGCATGGATCTCGATGTCGGTCGCCTGGCCCTGGAAGCTGGAGGAGACCTGGTGAATAAGGATCTTGGCATTGGGCAGCGCCATCCGCTTGCCGTGGGCGCCGCCGGCCAGCAGCAGCGCTCCCATCGACATCGCGATCCCGACGCAGATCGTCTGCACGTCGGGCTTGATGAACTGCATCGTGTCGTAGATCGCAAGGCCGGCATAGACCGAGCCGCCCGGGGAGTTGATGTAGAGCGAGACGTCCTTCTCGGGGTCCTCGCTCTCCAGATGCAGCAGCTGGGCCACCACCAGGTTGGCGATCTGATCGTCCACCGGCGTGCCGAGGAAGATGATGCGCTCGTTGAGCAGACGGCTGTAGATGTCGAACGCGCGCTCTCCACGAGAGGTCTGCTCGACGACCATTGGGACAAGGGGGCTCATGTTCCTCGCTTCAGTTTCGCCTCAAGGGCTCGATTCCTCCAGAACCTGCAAGCGTGATCGCACCCCACCCGCTCCGGCGCACGGCGGGGCGCAGTAGACACTAGCGATCCGGGGTCCACAACCCGGAATCTGCCTGGCCCTGCTCCTGCGATGCAGGATCCTGCTCCCCTTCGTTCTCGGGCGTCCAGAGCTTCTCCCGCGCCTGCGCCAACTCCGGCGCGATCGGCTCGGCGTGCTCCGCGATGAAGTCGATCGCGGCGCGCGCGGCGAGATCCTCGCGCAGCTCCTCCAGGCGCCCGGCGCCGCGCAGCTCGGCCAGCAGCTCCTCCGGCGTGCGGTCGCGCTCGCGCGCAGCCGGCTCCAGCGCCTCCTGCAGTTCCTGCTCGCTGGGCTCGATTCCCTCCGCCTCCACCACCGCGGTGATCACAGCCTCGCGCTTGAGCGCCTGCTCGGCATCGGGCGCGAGCTCGGCCAGGATGTCCGCTTCGCTACGGCCGTCGATCGACATGTACGCCTCGCGCGAGATGCCGCGGTGGGAGAGCGAGTGGACCATCCGCTCCCACATCTCCTTCGCCCTGGCCTGCACAAGCGCCGGCGGCGTCTGCACGCTTGCCTGCTGCACGACGGCATCGAGCGCTGACTGGCGAAACTCGGCCTGCACGTTGTGCCGCTCCGCCTCCTGAAGCCGCGAGCGGATGTCATCCCGCAGCTCTTGCAGGTCCTCAAAGCCCGCGTCGATCGCGAGGTCATCGTCGAGGTCGGGCAGCTGCTTGGCCTTGACCTCCTTGACGGTGACGTGCAGGCTGGCCTTGCTCCCAGCCAGCGGGCTGTTGCCGTAGTCAGCGGGGAAGTCGACCTCTACGGTGCGCTCATCGCCGGCGCCGGCGCCGATCAGCGCGGTGTCAAGCTGCTCCGGCAGCCGTCCGGCGCCAAGCTCGACCAGCTGATCGCGACCGCTGAGCGCCTCCTGCACCGTCTCGTCCTGCTCGGGCTGCTCCTCCGCTGCCTCCGTCTCACCGACCAGCTCGCCCTCGTGGTCGATCACGAGGAAGTCGCCGCTTGCCGCCGGGCGCTCCGCGGTCTCCAGGCGCGCAAGCCGCTCCCGCATCCCCTCGATCTCCTGCTCGACGCGCTGCTCATCGACCTGCGGCTCGCGGCGAGACACCTCAAGCCCCTTGTAGGAGCCAAGCGTCGCCTTGGGCAGCACGCCGATCTCGATCGAGAACTCGAGCGCCTGCCCTTGCGGCGGCAGCTCGCCGAGATCGACCTCCGGGTCCCCGACGGGGACGATCCCCGAGCTCTCCAGCGCGTCGGCGTACCAGGTGGAGAGCGTGTCGCGCACGGCTTCCTCCAACACCGCCTCGCGACCAAGCTTGCGGATCACGATCGGCGGCGGCACCTTGCCGCGGCGGAACCCCGGAATCCGCAGACGGGAGCCGAGCTCGCGCGCCTTGCGCTCCACGCGGTCATCGAGCTCGCTCGGCGGCACCTCCACCTGGAGGCGCACACGCGACTCTGGCAGCTCGGTGAGCTCGGTCTTCAGCGCAGCTGGCACGCCGCCACGATACCGTGCCGGCCCATGTCAGCCGCTCCCGCCAAGCTGCGCACCCTGGAGACCTGGCTCTGGACCGGCCCCGTCGGGCACCTAGCGGGCGGCGCAGCCGACTTCGCGACCGCGCTCGCCCGCTATGGATCGGCGCGCTTTGCTAAGCGATGCTCGGCGCCAGCTCACGCTCCGCGCCACGCTCAAATGAGATCTGCGAGCCGCGCGGCAGCACGAACACCGGGCAGCGCGCCACCCCCTCGATCAGGTTCTCAGCAGCCGCGCTGAGAGCCACCTGGCCCTGCTCGACCTCCGGGCGGGACGCGATCACCAGCAGATCGGCACTGTCGTCGGCCACAGAGGTGACCGAAGCGCCGGTCGCCGCGGCCAGCGAGTCGGCAGTCGCCTGCGCGCCCGCGTCATCGCCGGTGAAGGCGATCAGCTGCAACCGCGGCTCCTGCGCCGCGAAGCCAGCCGGCGCGATCCCGACCGCCAAGCGGCCGCCTTCCAGCAGGCGCCGAGCCGAGTTGCCGATCGCGATGTGGCCCTTGGCGGTGTGCGAATCCGAGCAGAAAACGACCGCCTGCGCGCCGACGCGCTCCGCGAGCGCACGTAGGCCCTCCGGTGTGGAGCGGTCGGTGACCACGTGGCGGCCCGCCTCGCGGCCGCCCAGCAGCGCCGCGCCGCGCGTCAGCAGCTCCTCGGCCTCGTGCTCCGCAAGCGCCTCCTGACCCGCCTGCGCCTCGGAGACGTGGCGCACGTAGGCGAGGGAGACCTCTGCCCCGGCCTGGGCGAAGACACGGCCCAGGGCGACGGCGTCGTCCTCGTTGTGAGTGCCGTCGTAGGAAACGATGATGGATGTGGACATGGCTTGCTCCTCTTGAAATCTCGGTGGTGTTGAGTCGATGATGGCACCGGTCAGCCATTACCGCCAGCGATGTTTGTAATCGCTACTATAAGATTTACTTATGCTCAATGTGGCGCGTCTCGCAACCTTCGTGGAGGTGGCCAGGCAGGGCTCCATCTCGGCCGCCGCGCTGGAGCTCACCTACACGCAATCGGCGGTCTCTCAGCAGATCGCGGCGCTTGAAGGCGAAGCTGGCGTGGCTCTGCTCGAGCGCCACGCACGCGGCGTACGCCTAACCGCGGCCGGGCAGGCGCTGCTCGCTGCAGCCGAAGGCGTACTGGCCCGCTTGGAGGCCGCCGAGGCCGAGCTGGCAGCCATCGGCGGGTTGCGCGGTGGGCTGCTGCGAGCCGCCTCCTTCCCGACCGCCGGGGCAACGCTGATGCCGCTTGCGATCGCGACCTTCCGCGCCCGCCACCCCGACGTGGAGATCACCCTCGCCGAGGGCGAACCAGAGCAGATCGCGCCGCGCCTTGCCGCCGGCGAGCTGGATCTGGCGCTGCTGTTCGAGTTCGACGACGGCGCACAGCACGGCGAGAGCCTGCAACGCGTCGAGCTGCTGCACGACCCCATGTACCTTGCGCTGCCGGGCGGCCACCGGCTCGCGCACCGGCGGCGGCTGCGACTGGAGGACCTCAGCGGCGAGGCTTGGATCCAGACCTCCAGCGACAGCGCGTGTGCGCGCTACGTGGTGCGCAGCTGTATGGCGACGGGCTTCACGCCCAACGTCTCATTTGAAAGCGACGACTACCAGACCATCCAGGGGCTGGTCGCGGCGGGCGTCGGCGTGGCGCTGATCCCAGAGCTCGCGCTCTCCAGCGTGCGCCAGGACATCGCGACTCGCAGGCTCGATCCCCAGCCGCCGGGGCGCCAGGTCGTGGCGGCGAGCCCGAAGGGCGCCGCCACCCCGTCCGCGACCGCGATGCTCGCGATCCTGCAGGAAATCGCGGCACGCTACACCCCGATCGGGCCCGCCGCGTCGAGCTGAGCCCTCACTGCTCCCAGGGGAAGCGCACGGGACCCAGGCGCTGGACCTCGGGCTCCAGCGCCACGCCGAAGCGCTCCAGCACCCGCGCTCGGCCCTGCGCCATCAGCTCCGCGATCTCCGCGGTGCTCGCCTCGCCCAGGTTCTCGACGAAGTTTGCGTGCTTGGGCGCGAAGCGCGCCTGCCCCACCTGCAGCCCGTTGCAGCCGGCGAGGCTGAGCAGCACGCCGGCGCTGCGGCCCTCCGCACGCTGGTCATCGGGGTTCTTGAAGGTGGAGCCGAAGGTGCGGATTCCCTGCGGCTGGGCCTCGTGGCGCATGGCTCGCATCTGCTCGAGCGTCGCCTTCACCGACTCGACCTCGGCCGGATGCAGATCGAAGCTCGCACCGCAGACGACCTCGCCGTCGCGCAGCGCCGAGCTGCGGTAGGCGAAGCCGAGCTCGGCGGGCGCGCGCTCGCTCACTCCATCCGCGCTTGCGACCCGCACCGCCTGGAGCACCTGCGCCAGCTGCCCGCCGTAGGCGTTCGCGTTCATCCGCACGGCGCCGCCGACGGTGCCGGGGATGTTCACGCCGAACTCGATCCCGGAGAGCCCGGTGCGCGCGGCCTGTGTGGCCACGGCGGGCAGGCGCGCGCCGCCCCCGCAGACCAGACGACTATTGCCCTCGCGGTGGATGCCAGCCAGCCCGCCGGCGAGCTTGAGTACCAGGCCCCGCACCCCCTCGTCGGCGATCAGCAGGTTTGAGCCGGAGCCGAGCACGGCGACGGGGATCTCGCCGTCGGCCACCCAGCGCAGCAGCGCGAGCAACGCCTGCTCGCTCTCCACACGAGCAAACCACTCCGCGC
Organism: Solirubrobacteraceae bacterium; assembly: GCA_036008645.1. Taxonomy (GTDB): domain Bacteria; phylum Actinomycetota; class Thermoleophilia; order Solirubrobacterales; family Solirubrobacteraceae; genus Palsa-744. The sequence goes on along the minus strand of DASYNI010000012.1, from coordinate 394,005 downwards.
TGCCGCCCGTGCGCACGGTCGCAAAGCGGCGCAGCGGCTTCTGGGCCTCCACCGGCACCGGCGGCGGCGCGAGCCGCGCGCTCACTGGCCCACCAGCCCGCGCCCGAGCGAGTCCACGTCGCCAGCGCCCATCACCAGGCACAGGTCACCGTCTCTCAAGAGCCCACGCAGCACGCTGCGTGCCCGCTCCATCTGCGGCAGCCACATCACCTGCCGGCCTTCGGCATGCTCGGTGGCGGCGCGCGCGATCGCAAGGCCGTGGACGCCGGGATGGTCCTGCTGGCGCTCGCGGGCGGCATACACGTCGAGCACGGCCACGAGGTCGGCCTGCGCGAGCGCAGCGCCGAACTCGTCGGCCAGCAGTGCCGTGCGCGAGTAGAGGTGGGGCTGGAAGACCGCGACCAGTCGCCCGCCGCCGAGCGCGAGCTCCGCGCGGGCAGCGGCGATCGTGGCGGACACCTCGGTTGGATGGTGGGCGTAGTCGTCTACGACAAGTGCACCCGACGCTGTGTGCCCAAGCCGTTGGAAACGCCGGCCGGCGCCGTGGAAACCTGCGAGGCCCTCGATCGCGGCCTGCTCCTGCGCGCCGGTGAGCCTCACCGCCTCCAGCGCGGCGGTGGCGTTGAGCGCGTTGTGGGCGCCCGGCACCGACAGCTTCACCTCGTGCCCGCGCCAGGCAAAGCGCGAGCCGCCCGGGAACAGCGTGGAGCTCTGCAGGTCGTAGGCCACGTAGGGAGCGTGCCGCAGCGCCAGCAGCTGCGGACGGTCCCAGATCACCGTCTGCGGCGCTCGCGCCAGGAACTGCTCGTAGGCGCCCATCAGGTCCGCCAGGGAGGTATAGGCGGCGTGATGGTCGAGCTCGGCGTTGGTCAGCACTGCAATCTCGACGTTCAGGCTGAGCATCGAGCGATCGGACTCATCGGCCTCGATCACAAGCCACTCCCCCGCGCTCCAGTGGGAGTTGGCAAGGCCCTCTCCGATCGTGCCGCCGATCATCCATCCCGGATCCGCGCCGGCGCCGCGCAGCGCGTGCACGACCATCGCCGAGGTTGTGGTCTTGCCGTGGGTCCCGGCGACCGCGATCGTGCGCCGCAGGGCGGAGAGCTCGCCGAGCAGGTCGGCGCGGGGCCGCTCCGGCAAGCCGCGCTCACGGGCCGCTGCACGCTCGGGGTTCTCAGCGGGCACCGCGCTCGAATAGAAAACCTCGGTCTCCTCGCCTGCGGGCACGTTGCCAGCGTCGTAGCCGATCATCGCCTCCAACACCCCGTCGCTGCGAAGCTGGGCAAGGTAGGGGGTCTGCACACGATCGGAGCCGCTCACCTGCGCGCCGAGCGCGGACGCCGCCCGCGCATAGCCGCTCATGCCGGCGCCGCCGACACCGACGAAGTGCAGCCGGCGACCGGCCCAAGGCGCGCCGTTGCCACTCACCGCCCCGCGGCCTCCAGCAGCGCGTCCGCCACCTCGGCGGCGGCATTTGGACGCGCCAGCGCCACAGAGGCGGCGGCCATCGCCGCCAACCGCTCGCCGTCGTCCAACAACCCTGCGACGGTCTCACGCAGACCCTCGGCGCTCAACTCCGCGTCGGCGATCACGACCGCGGCGCCGGCCTGGCTCATCCAGCGGGCATTGGCGCTCTGGTGGTCGCCCGCCGCCGCCGGATAGGGCACGAGGATCGCTGGCAGCCCGTGCGCGGCCAGCTCGAACACCGAGCCGCCAGAGCGCGCGATCGCCAGATCGGCAGCCGCCAGCGCGTCGCCGAAGTCCGCGACGTCCAGGTACTCGATCAGCTCGTAGCCGCCCGGCAGCTCGGTGCCGGCGAGATCGGGATAGTCGCGTCGGCCGCATATGTGCAGCACGCGCAGAGCGCCCGGGCGCGTGCGCTCAAACAGAGGTGGCAGCCCCTCGATCGCGGCCAGGTTGACCGAGCGCGCACCCAGGGAGCCGCCGAACACCAGCACGCAGCGCTCGCCGGCGGCGATCCGCCACCGTTCGCGAGCACGCTGCCCGTCCGCGCTGACCGGGAACGTCGGGCGGCCGGTCACGACGTAGCGCCCATCGCCCTCATCCAGTGGCCTGCCGCCGGAGTCGGTGAGCGGGAAGGCCAGGCAGACCCGGCGCGCACCACGTGCCAACAGCCTGTTGGAGAGGCCCAGGTGGCTGTCGGCCTCGGTCAGCACCAGCGGTACCCGCGCCATCAGCGCGGCGAGGCCCACCGGCCCGGCGACGTACCCACCTCCGCCCATCACGGCATCCGGGCGCAGCCTGGCGATCATCGCCCGTGCAGCCCAGACCGCCGCGGCCGCGCGCAGCAACGCGCGCGCGGCGCGCAGCGGGTTGCTGCGGCTCAGCCCCTCAACCGCGAGCGCGTGGAAGGGAAACCCGGCCTGCGGTACGAGGCTGGCCTCGGCGCGCTGGCCGCCGACGAAGCTGACCTGCGCCCCGCGCTGCCGCAGCGCCTCAGCGACCGCGAGCGCGGGCACCACGTGTCCCGCGGTGCCCCCCGCGGCTATCAGCACCCGCGTGCCGTCCACTTGACTCATTCCCCAATCGTGCCGTCTTGGCGCCGGCGGCGTCGTCCTCCCGCTGCGGGCGCGCCCGCGCGGGCGTCCGCGACGCTTTGCCAGAACCGGCATCGGAGCGACTGCGGCGCGGGCGCCGGTCGGGCACCGCGCGCACGTGCGCGCTGCCGCCGCCGGCGACGTTCATCAGCAGCCCCATCGCGGCAAGCATCACGATCAGGTTGCTCGCGCCGGCTGAGACGAACGGCAGCGGCACTCCCGTCAACGGAGCCAACCCAAGCACCGCGAATGCATTCAGGATCGCCTCGGAGACGATCAGCGAGGTCATTCCGACGGCGATCAGCGCGCTGTGCAGGCTGCGCGCCGTGCGCGCGACCCGCAAGCCCACGTATCCGATCACCCCGTAGAGGGAGAGCAGCGCGCAGATGCCGACCACGCCAAGCTCTTCCCCGATCACGGCCAGGATGAAGTCGGTGGAGGCCTCCGGCAGATAGAAGATCTTCTGCACCGAGCGGCCGGGACCGACTCCGAACAGGCCGCCGGAGCCGATCGCGATCTGGCCCTGGACCGCCTGAAAACCGCTGCCGCTGGCGTGCGCCCACGGGTTCAGGAATGAGGTCAGCCGCTGGCGGGCATATGGCTCTGCGAGCGCGTAGAGCACCACCAGGGCCGCGACCGTGCCGGCGATGATGCCGAGGTTGCGCATCGGGATGCCCGCCGCGATCAGCATCGCCGCGATCGTGAAGGCGATCACCATCGCGGTGCCGATGTCCGGCTGGGAGGCGACTAGCAGGCAGGCGCCACCCACGACCAGCAGCAGCGGCTTGGTCAACTCTTTGAGGTCGAGTAGTCGGCGCGGGCGGCGGGCGATCAGCGTTGCGGCGTAGAGCACCAGCGCGATCTTCAAGAGCTCGGAAGGCTGGAAGACCAGCGAGCCGTGTCCCAGCCATCGGCGCGCGCCGTTGACGCTGACGCCGAGCCCAGGCACGTTCACCGCGAGCACCAGCACGAAAGAGAGCACCAGCAGCGGCGCGACGATGCCCTGCACGCGGGCGATGCCGTGCCTGGCCAGAAGTCGCATCGCGACCAGCCCGACCGCGGCGAAGATCGCGAACTTGATCAGTTCGCTGCCGCCACTGCCGCCCTGCAGCACAGTGGTGGCGGAGGTCGCGCTGTAGACCATCACCAGGCCGAAGGCGAGCAGGCAGAGAGTGCAGGTCAGCAGCAGCCGCTGCTCGAGGCTCGCGCCAGCGCGGGCAGAGCGAGCAGGCGCGAGCTTCGCATCCTTCTGCGCGCTCTTGGCGCGCTGTGTCGAGGAGGCGCGACCTCGGCCGGCTCGCGGAGCGGTGGGGCGGGCGGAACCGGCGGAAGAGCTCGACATCAAACCCGCATTCGACGCGCGGGCAGTAAGACCTGCGGCGGAGGACGCACGCCTGGCGCCTCAAAAGGTCTCAGTGCGCCTAAAGAAACGACTGGAGTTGTTGGTGGCAGATTAGGGCGCAGCCGATCGTGAGGAATGCTTCGTGGATGTCGGCGCTGCGGTCCTCGCAGCGCTCCAGGCGGCGGTGTTGGTGCAGCCAGGAATGCATGCGCTCGACTCGACTACCAGCGTTCTTTGCCGAGCCCTGAGCCGTGGTCGCTGGGCGATCCGCGGCGTGTGATCCCGCGCTCCCGCAGAGCCTTGCGACGCCGTTGGCTGTCATAAGCACGGCCGGCGTGCAGCGCCTTGGGTCTGAACCTTGCCGTAGCGCCCGATCAGCAGGACCTGGTCGACCAGCGTGATCAGCCCAGTGACGTCGTTGCGGTCGGCTGCCGTGAGCGTCGAGGCCAAGGGCGTGCCCCGGCCATCGCAGATCAAATGGTGCTTGGAGCCGGTCGGCGCCGATCGACTGGGCTTGGCCCGGTCTTCTCGCCCCCTTTTTAGCCCGCAAATGCGAGATGTCCACCACAGCCCTTGACAAGTCCAAACGGGGCCACGAACGGCCCGGCCGCGAGCGCACATATGACAACGCGCTTGCCGAGAGCATGATCGGCCTACACCAGCCCAATCGCCACGATTATTAGCTTTTGGGGACATCCGGCAGCAGCCGAATGAGTCCCGCGCCTCGCGTATGTATTCATGTCGCCATTCCGCCTTGCTACACCAGCATCGTGTCTACCTGAAAAGACTAGCTAGGGCGGCTACTCCCTACACACCCACCAGATTGCCACTCACTGTCAACCACGCGCCCATCGTGCGCTCGAGTCACCACGCGATTACGACCAGTCACCAGCAGCGAATACACCAAAACGCCTTTGGTGTCGAACCGCCTCGGAATACGGGCCACCATGAAACGAAAATGGCGTCCATGCGTCTGATCAATCACAGTATCGTTTGCGTCGCGCAGTAGACCAAATGCCAGCGTGTACGGATGGGAAGATCCGCAGCCGCCACCAACGACAAGTTCGAGCTGGTCATCAATCGTGCCGTGATTGCGCCCACCCAAAATGATTCCACCCCCACCACCCCAAAGATGACGTCGTGCGCTCCTCCCCGGCCCTTCAGCGTAGTAATACAGCGCGCCGCCCGTTTTGGAAGGCGTAGCAAATATCACAAACCTGCCGTGGTCGGGCAGACTCCCTTCTGCAAGGACCGTACGCTTTAACTCGTTCGCCCCCACAAGTGCGGCACCCGCCGCCGTCGCGCCAACCCGTGAATATGACCGCACTGACGATAGCGCCGTCTGGCTGCCGCCACAGCCACCCACCAACAAAGAGGCCAAGAGCAGCACTACTCGCATCACCTTCGGCGCATATGACATCGTGTCATCACCCACAGTCGCCATCCTCGCCATCCTCGTCCTCCTCGTCCTCGTCCCGCCAACGTCACCGCCCGAATATTGTTCGGCAAAGACGGATTCGTACCACTTGTTGTATTCGGTCCTGATCACGGGTAGCCGCGGTAGTTCTTTGCCTTTGGGTTCTACCGCGGGTGCTCCTTCAGCCAGCACTCACTTGTCACCACATGCGCCGCTTTCGTGTGCCCCATCTCGCCATTCACTATGCACAGCGCGCCCGTCGGGCGCTTGTATGACCACCCAATTGCGTCCCGCCACCAACAACGCATAGACAGCCGCACCGCGAAAATGGAAATATGCCGGAAGAGCAACCTTTGCGAATCGTACACTCCTACCATCCGAGTGGGCTGTCACTGAATCTCTTGCGTCACCTAGGATACCGTAGGCTAGCGCATAAGGATGCCATGCTACGCAACCGCCCGCAACTGCAAGTTCCAGCACAGCGACTGGGCCGTGTTGGCCGACGGTTACCCCACCGCCGCCGACGTACCGAAGTAGTCTCCGCTCACCGCGCCAACTTGGCTCGTCAGCATGATAAGCCAATTCGTTGGCAGCCTTGTCGTGAACCGCCGTGATCACAAACGTGGCCCCACCAGGCAGCCGACCTTTCGCCAGAATATCGATTTGGCTATGACGCCCACCATCTCGTTCCAGTGGCCTGAACCCTACCGGGCTATCGACCGTTGTGCTCTGTTCCCCTTGCATCACATTACGTCTTGTATCTCCACGAGCAGGTCGACTCATAGTCGTCCCACAACCAGCCAAGATGATCGCAGGTGCAATCAACAGCAAGCGAAAGCGCAAAGCCACCATGAGTAGAAGACGGTCGTCGCGTATCACTCCCAAACGCCCCTCCCTAGTCCTCTAAAGGGCCGACTTGCCGAAAGCCAGAGAAAACTATCTATCCATCCTTCGGCGGGCCATTCGGCCGTTCTGCTGTGAACCATTTTTGCCACACTTAGTTCTCTAGTGTCTATCGCAGGCGCGACTAAATTGTGTGGCCAGCTTCAAAAAACGCGCTCCCAACTCAAAGCCCTGGCAGCACAGCCATTGCAACGTACGCTTGCCACGTCGCCGCGCCTTTCCATCACAGCGTTTAGCGCGCTGAGCCCACACTAACGGCAGCCCGCAGACCGGCCAGAAACCCCCTGGCGAGGCTGGCGTCGCTCGTGTTGCTAGCTACAAGCCAACCCCGAGGTATGCGTCGAGCGAACATGGGACCGCTTACGCCCGGGGCCTCCAACAGCCCACCGCCGCGGCTCGCCATTCCCGGCAACGCCGAAAGCGTGCGCCCAGGGTGTTCCGTGTCAACCAACACCGCCGCCCGGAGGTGGTAGTCTTTATAGATGTATTCACCGTCGGCACAGGTAAGGAACCCACCGCTGATTTGCAATTTCGTGCTTGGCAGACGTGTCGCCACAGTGCCATAAAGCGCTGTTACCCCGGCTGCAGGCGCAACGTTGCATGACCCAGCCGTTGCGTCCGATGATCCCTTCCACCTCTTCTGGCTCACATCTACCGACTTCAAGAGCACTTCGCTTGTATGTCCGCGAGGCGTTGCAAGCCGACGGCCCTGTGCGTCGTACGCGATAACGGGCGGCAAATAGTAGGGGTGCTTCGGTCTCGCGACGCCTATCACCGCTATCCGAAGATGATCTGGAATAGTCGTAGTCGCTTTGGTAGGCAAGCGCACGCCCTCACTTTCGACCTCCATGACGCGCGTCGTCGTTAGGATCACGAGAAGTATTTCATGTCGCCCGCTAACCGAACTCAAGTAGTTGCCACTATTGGACCAGACTGCACGAATGGTGTCAGACAGCCATAGTCCGCCGCCGCAGTAACGAGACACCAGCCGGTAAACCCGGTGGTAAGTGGTGGTACAAGCGCAACCTGCCGCGAAGGCCGCGGCGTGCCCTTTACACGGTCACTCTGCGCCGTCGCGCCACACCCAGAGGCCAACCCAATGCAAAGCATTGTCGCGCTTATCAATCTACTGAAAACCATTAAATACCACTCGGCCCATTAACACACGCGCCTCCAATGCGAATGCTCTTTCAAGCACCTGGACCGAGCGGTGATCGGAGCGGCGCGGCAGGTCGTCAGTGAGATACGGCTTTTCATCGCACCGAGGCACGCTCAGGCAGCCGGTTGCGCGCAAGCATTCTCAACGTGCCGCTCTCGCAATACGACTAAGCAACCCCGGACCGCTTGCGCGCCTAGTCACCCGCTCATCGATGATAGAACGTCGACATGCAAGTGCTTAAGCACCGCCAACCGCTGCGCGTTGCTACGTCCTTCCGCTACTACCAGCAATCCACCGGCTATGCGGCGCAGAAGGACTGGCCCTGTGACAAACTCACCAGTCGCCACCCATCTCGCTTGGTATACTCCGGAGCGCCAAAGCTTCGCCGCTGGAGGCAGCGTCGGATTTACCCCTGGGTGTTCCGCATCAAGAAGCACACCTGCAAACAGATTTTGTCCACCAGACTTATATATCGTGCTCGCGCACGCGATCGTTTCCCCAGGAATAAACGCCTGGCGAGGCATAATTTTCTTGGCAACTGCCCCTTCCACAGCCTTTGCCTTTGTGCCTGCCAGCCTGATACTGCATACACCTTCCCCATAAGGGTGCTTATTCCAAGCATGAGTAGGCACCGTAAAGAGCAGCTGTTGTGCCTGGTGCTCGGACCATTCCTCGACCCGATTTTTGTCTATACCCAGCCCTACTACTCGTGGCGGTGCAGCAATACATACTTTTAGCCGTGAGAGACACCGCTGCGGGCCGTTTCGAACTTCCACAACCGCAACGCGCAACTGCCGCGGTAGCGCAGCCTCCGAGTATGTTTGCACGGGAGCTCCATTGTCCACGGATATAGACCGTACCTCGCTCTTTACGACCACGATGACACGTTGGCTCGACGGTTGCCGCTGCGGGCCTACGCCCACAGCGACGATCGCCCCGTACCCAGCATCAGCAATCGAACATCGCCCGTCAGCAAGTGAAATACACCACCCGCCGACCCCTCCAGCGATCACCGGCGCAAGTATCACACGTTCATGTCGCGCTACTTGACTGTCCGGCGCAGTAGATCCGCACGCCACGACCGAGCCGCCTACCATCACCACGATGGCGACTCGAGCCACACACATGACAAGTATTTGTCTCATAGACACCCCATCGCCATCGTAGCTGTTAAAAAACCGACGGCGCAACCATTCGACAACGTCTTCCCCTAGTTCGTCGTTGGAGCCAATCCCTTTACCGGTACACTCAACACTTTTAGTTTCAATCACAGGTGCGACTGAAAGTGTTTTCCCGGTTTCAAACTCTCTCCCCCAGGTCCAGCCGCGGTAGTATATCCCGTCGGCACAATCGATACTGACATACCCCTGCTGTTTGTTCACCAGAACCCACGCCTGTCCCCTTTTGCTTTTTTGTTTTGGTTGCATTCAACGTCAATCCACGGGCCACTGTTAAGATTCTTCTGTATCATAATGCAAATGAGAATGGGTCGTCGCAAACCGCATTTTCACCGGCCAGAAGGACGCTCCCGGCAAGCACACTCAGCTCGCTACCGGCGGATCGAGGCTAGTGAGGCCAAGCGCAGGACCTACCTCAGCAGCTTCCAGAGAGCGATTAGCACCGCCGCAAAGGGCAGGGGTCTTGCGGGCCTAGCCCAGCATAGAGCCTACGCAGCCCTGTGCGCGCAGGCGTTATCGTTGGGGCGCCCGCTCCGCCATTCGCCGCTGAGTATGTGTCCGCGACGATTGCGGACGACAATACGATTCTTGCCTGGCATCAACAACGCATACACAACAGATCCAACAGCATGAAACCGGGTGGGAACCGGAACCTTTACAAACCTTACATTTTTATTTTTAGCTATAGCTGTCACACTCCCACCAGCATCGCGCAAAACTCCATAAGCCACGCCATAAGGACTACCGTCAACGCAGCCGCCAGATACTATGAGTTCGAGTGGCTGCGCCGCCGTTGCGCCGCCGTTAATTGCTACACCGCTACTGCCACCGTACGAAACCATGCGCCGCTTTCCGTCGCGCTCATTTCGTGCTGGGCCTTCAGTTGCCAAAGCCACTTCATAGCTTGACCCAGTGCGAATCAAAGTGATCACAAATATAGCGTTATCGACCAGCCTATGCTTTGCAAGCACGGCTACAACGTTGCCCTCCGTCGCTATGGATTGAAGCGCTACGGCGTCTCCGGGATCCGCCCCGCGAGCACGGCGCATTCCGCTCTTGTCGAGACTCGACACCCCACAGCCAGCAGTGATCACGCACGCGCCAATAGGCACCAACCGACGCAATAGACTCCACAACCATGTATGTAATCTAACTCTTTGCACGGTCCTATGTGAGGCGTAATGCATAGCAACCAATCTTCGTTGAGGGCTAGCTAGTCTTTTGGCTCTTTGCCGGCCGATAGTATTTCGTCAAAGAACCATATCGTGTTAGTCACCGCCATGAGAGGGCTTTCACCGCATTCCCATGACGGCGATTCCGCCGTGAGCGGCTTCCATGTGGGAAGCGGCTTGAAAATAGCCTTAGCCTTATAGGACAACTCGGACCGACAAAGCCCTTCAACGTTGTCATAGAGTTGATGCGGATACTGTTCGCCGTACACCGGCTGGGCAAATATTGGCCGCGGTCCGTATCCAAATTCGTAACCAGACGTCGCATACGGATACAAGCCGACATTCATCTCAGCGTCGATGGCCAAGATACGGCCAGGACACCACGCCCATGCTCGCCCCCATACTTTCCCATTCGATTCCCCAACCATCACCCTAAGCCAGCAAGCAACACTGTGAACCGAACTGCCGCGACGCGCAATACATGCGCTGAGGCCCGTGCAGCCGCTTACTTCTTCTCCTTCCGGGAAGGGTAGATTGCCATTAGGCGTTTCGCCTTCGCCTTGGCCTTTTACTATATGGGGTGGTGGGCTGGTGAGGACGAATGGTATGACAGTGAGGGGTTGGGCGGGTATTTCGGGTGGGGCGGCTTGTAGTGGGCTTCCTAGTTGTGGTACGTAGGTCGCACCGTCTTGGACGATGCTGCCGCTTGGGAGGTTGGAGCTTACGCCTGAGGTGCCGAGCCAGCCGTACTTGTCGGTTGGTTTTTCGCTGACGGGTACGCCGTACTCGGTGCTGCGTTCCTTGGTTAGTGGTTCGCCTCGGGTTTCGTTGAGGCTTGCTGTCTCGATGATGTTGCCTTGGAGGTCGCGGAGTTGCAGGATGGCTTGTTTGCCGGATTCTTCGACGGCGGCGAGTCCGCCGAAGCTCATGATGTTTCTAGTCCAGGTGCTGGATGTTTGGTTGTAGGTCCATGATGGTGTGCTGCCGCCGGCGCCCGCGTAGTGGGAGATGGTCTTGCTGGTGGCAAGTTTGGCAGTGGTTTCGGTGAGGCGGGGGCGGCCTTCGGGGTCGAGAAGATAGGTGTTGCTGATTTCGTGCTGGGTTTGGCTTCGCGCCTGACCGCTTGCGTAATATTCGGTTTCGAGCTCGTATTTACCGGCGTCGGCGCCAGGGAGCTTTGTGATGTTTCCTAGCGGTTCGTATTTGGTTTCTTCATCGGTGAGCCGGTTGGCTTCGTCGTAGGTGTGGCGTTCGACGGTTCCGCCTTCTGTGGCGGTGCATTCGCTGCTGCCCGATTCGCGGGTGGTCAGGCTTGTGCGGTCGCCTTCTTCGTTTTGGGCGTAGATTCTGGCGGTGCAGTGTTCGCCGGTTGGGGTTTCCTGCACTTCTGCTAGCCGGCCGGGCTGTTCATAGCGGTACTGGTCTTTAGCGAGACTGCTACTTTGGGTCATCGTTTCGCCGTGGATCGATGGCGTGAGTGTGTCTTCAAACCATTTGCATTCTGCGCCGATGCAATGGTTGTTCTTGGTGTATGCCAGCGAGGTAGCTTCGCCGATGCTGTTGTAGCCGTAGGTCGCAGTCATGTTGTTCGGGTAGGTCTCGCTGGTCATTTCGCCTTCTAGGCCGAAGGACGCCTTGAAGGCTCCGGCGCCCTTGCCTTCGTAGGTACCTTCGCCGCCGATATCATCGACTTCGGCGACGGCTCCCGTGGTTTCTTCGTATTTCAGCGTCTGTCTGGCGCCCATACCGTCGAGTTTGCTGGCGTCGTAGTCGACTTCTGTTGGCCGTCCGTACTGGTCGTAGCTGTAGGTCGTGGCGTTGCCTTCGGCGTCAGTGTAGCTTTCCAGCTGGCCGAGCGTGTTGAAGAGCTGGTTTACCGTCTTGGTGCCTTCGCCTTCGCTTTCCTGGCTCTGTTCGATCGGCATGCCGAGCGTGCTGCTGTATTTGTCGTGGACGGGGTAGACGGCCTTGCCGGCGCCGGCTTCCACGGACTGCTCGGTCACGCGTTCGCCTTCGTAGCTGGTGGTCTTGGTGCGCGTCTTGCTGCCGATCGTTTCGATGCTCTTGACGGGCTCGTACCACATGTTGTATTCGGTCCTGACGACAGGTAGCCGTGGTAGTTCTTCGCCTTTGGGTTCTGCGGAGCTGTCGGTGGGCTGCGCCAGAGGTTCGGTCTGGCAGACCAGCCCGGCCCACTGGCGCTTGTTCTCGCAGGCTTCTATGCCAGCTTCTTTTTCGGGGCTGTAGTAGATGGTGCGTGTGTCGTGGACGGCTTGGGCGGCTGGGATCCACTTCTCGACCCGGTGGTTCTGGGCGTCTGTGACATAGATGTCATCGGCGGCGGTGACGGCGATGCCTTGGGGGCCGTTTAGCTGTCCTTCGGCGACGCCGTGCGTGCCGATGCTCTGGATGTATTTGTTGGTCGGGGAGATCTCTTGGACGCGGTTGTTGCCGCTGTCCAAGACGAACACGTCGCCGGCGGCGTCTGCGGCGAGGCCTTCGGGGCGTTCGAATTCGCCGCCCTCGCTTCCTTCGCTGCCGAACTGGCCGACATAGGCGCCGCTCGTGCTCATGATTTGAACGCGGTTGTTTTTGGTGTCGGCGACGTAGATGTCTTTGTTGGCGTAAGTAATGCCGACCGGTTCGTTGAACTGCAGATTCCCCGAACCTTTTTCGCCGTAGGCATGCAGGAAGCTGCCGGCTTCGCCCCACTCCTCGACCTGGTCGGCGCTCATGTCAACGGTCCAGACATTCCCGGCGCTGTCGATCGTGATCTCTCCCGGGCACTGCAGGTGGATGCTGGTCAGCGACCGTATGTATTCGCCTTTCGGATTGAGCTCCTGGATGCTGTGTGCGCCGCAATCCCCGACATACATGTCGCCGGTGGCTTGGTTGACGGCGACCCCTGTCGCGCCCTCAAACTTCCCCGCGCTTTCCCCCGTGCCGCCATAAGACGCCAGATATTTGCCTTGCGATGAGAATTCCTGGATCAGGTTCGTGGTGTCGTCGGTCACCAGCACATGCCCGGTCGGCGTGACCGCGGGCGCCGCGGCGTATTCAAACTGCCCCGGCCCACTACCCGCGCTCCCGAACTGCGTCGAGTAGGTCTCATGCAGCCCGGCTGCTTCCGGTAGCGACCACACCGACACCCGGTTGTTGTCCATATCCGCGACATAGAGCTTGCCGCTGGTGCTGATCGAAAGGCCCTGCGGCGCCTTCAAAGCGGCATTCTCGCTGCCCCAGTAGCCAAAGCTCGCCAAGAACTTCCCTGCCGGGCTGAACTGCTCAACACGATTGTTGTGTTCATCGCTCACATACAGATCCCCGGTCGCGGGCGCCACGGCGATACCCCACGGATCTTCGAACTGGCCTTCACCGGCACCCGCCGACCCGAACTGGCCGATATAAGCACCATTCGCGGTTGAGAACTTCTGCACCCGCTTATTGCCCGAATCGGCGACATACAGCACGCCTTCAGAGAACGCCAGCAGACCTGGCCCTTCAAACTTTTCGTCGCCTGTGCCTTTGCCGCCGATCGCGCCTTTGACGCCGAACGACGCCTCGAGCTTGCCCGCTTCGTTTAGCTCCAGCACTTCATCCGAGCCGTAGTTCGAGACGAACACATTGCCGCCCGGGGTCACCGCGACCCCCACAGGCTCGTTCAACGCCACACCTTCCGTTTCTTCGCCTTCTTTTTTGGCCGGCAGGTCAGGATGTGTCCACGCTTCAACGAATTTACCTTCTTTATTCAGCACCACCACACGATTATTAGTCGTATCAGCGACGTACATATCGCCGTTAGCGCCGATCGCGACCTGGTTGGGGTTATTGAGTTCTTTGTCAGCTGAGGGTACCGTGAACGCTTCAACGAACGTGCCGGAGCTCGTGAACTTCTCAATCCGCCTATTTTCCTGATCAACCACATACACATCGCCTTCAGGACCCACAGCTGTATCCACCGGCTCGTTCATCTGGCCATTACCGGACCCGTATTTCCCAAAAGGTTCTTTAGCTTCCGGCGGTGAGATAGTTTCAGCGTTGCCTCCGGGCGTGCGGGTTTCTTCAACCGCACCCGTTTCCTTGTTGTACTTCGTGCTGCTGACCAGGTCCACGCCGTCAGGTTCAGTCGTTGTGGATGTGGGCGCGCGTAGCGTCCAGCCCTCGCCTTTTTCGCCCGAGTATCCGGTCAGCGTAGTGCGAACATCCTTTTCTTCGCCGTTACCCAGCAGCGCACCATCTGTGGTCTTGGTCACAAGGCCGTATTCTTCAACCTCGCCTTTGCTGTTTTCCGGGGCGCCTTCGTCGTAGAAGTAGCGGACGTGGTTTCGCGCCTCTACTTCTTCCCCGTCAGAGAGCTTGACTTTGTGTTCGGGGCCAGTGACTTCCGAAAGCTCACCATTTTCTTCGCTGTATTTGCTCTTCGTCGCAAGCTTTCCGGCTGCTTCAGCGGGATTAGGTTCTTTAAGCGCCTTGGCGCGATTGTCGGCACTTAGGGACCGCACAACGTTGTGGTCTTCATATTCAGTTGTCGCTATGCCTTCACTCGGTCCGGCAACGTTGACGATCTGTGCTTCATCGTCCATGTAGTAGACGCTGGAGCCGGTATGGCCGCTGGCGGGCCATCCCTGGGCGTGCTCTTCGGGGAACACCTCGAAGGCTTCTACTGGGTCGTCCTTCTGACCCCATTCTTCAACGTTTTTGGCGCTCATTGGATAAGGTGCGCCGGATCCCGACACTGGTACTCCGTACTCAAGCGTCGTGCCGGGCTGAGGGGACTGTTGCGCGCCTTCATGCTCGTTGGGTGCTTCTTCGGTCGGATTGAATGCAGTCACTTCGCCGGTCGTGTTCGCTGTGAGGCATAGCGTTGTTGAGGCGCAAGAGACGCTCGTCAGGTCGCCGGCCAACCCGCTTTTCGCCGAGTTCTGGCTGGCGACAAGAAGGTTGCCGTGATTGTCGACCATCGCGCAGAGAGAGCTCGTGGGACAGCTGATCCCGGTCAGCGCGTTCGTGCCATCGAAGGCGGGGACCTTTTCAATCTGGCTTCCCGCGCCTGTTTCGGCGTTCACGGTCATCTCAAGCAGGTTGCCGGAGCCGTCCACAGCCAGGCATGAGGTTGTGGTAAGGCACGCCACGCCAGTCAACGCTGTCGACCCATCCATGTTGGTCTGCGTCCAGTCGCCATCTTCGATCGCTTTCGCAGTAGGCGCGACATGCACGTTGCCCGCACTGTCAGCCAGTACGCAGAACGAGGAGGAGGACAGGCACGAGGCCGCGGTCATCGCTGCGCTGCCCTGGCTCACCAGGGACCACGAGCTGGATGCTGGTTTGGTTGAGTCGCGCAAGTACCCGTCGCCGTCTTGGCCATCTACGCATAGCGACGCTGAGGCGCATGCGATCGCGTCGACGCCATAGGAGGGCGTGTAGGCTTCGCTCCAGGAGCCGCCAAGCGAGCTTGCGTAGTAGAGGCTGCCTCCGTTGCCGTTATGGCTTCCGTCGGCCAGCAAGCACAGGCCGCTAGAGGGACAGTCCACCGCCTCGCTGGGGCTAGTGCCCGGTCCTGTCCACGAGTGCCACGTTGCTTCGTTTTTGGCGCTGACGTTCGTGGAGTAGTACGCGTTGCCTTTGCTGTCGCTGATCACGCAGCTTGTCGATGCCGGTAGGCACGACGCCGCATTGATGCTGTTCCCGGAGTCGATGCTCTGGGTGTGACGCACCAATTCGTTCGGCGGAGTGCTCACGACCGTGATGCTACGCGCACTGGCCGCGGTGACCGTGCCACCAGCGTTGGTCGCACTGACCTCCACCACTAGGGTATGACCTACGTCGCTGCTGACAGGCGTGTAGTTGGCGTTGGTGGCTCCCCCAATCGGAGCACAATATTCACCCGAGGTGTTGCAGTCCTCCCACTGGTAGCCATAAGTCAACGGTTCATGCGCCCATTTACCATTTGAGACCGCCAGCCGGTTTCCCACCACAGGCGACCCGCTGATGGATGGTTCTTCAGTCTTTTCAGGCAGCTGGCCGCCCCAAAGTGCCGTAGAGGCTTTCGGCCGCATCACCTTGATCAGACGCCCCAGTGATGTTTCACCCGCGATCGTGCCGTAGGTCATTAGCCAAGGCTGCTGCCCCGGCGCCGACTCGGCGGTCACATGGTTTTCGCTGTCATAGCCGTAGATCGTCTCCAGCACCGGTTTGATGCGCGGATCCCACTTCGCCCGAAGACGCCCCTGATGATCGTACGCGAATTCCGCGACCGGCACTTCTTCCATTTTTTCAGCAGACGTACTCCAAACGACGGCAACGACGGTAGTCAGGCGGTTCGCGTACCAGCCCCATTCGCTTTGCTTTTCACCTTTAGCTTCAGACTGTTTGGATTCTTCGCTGCCATAGTAGAACCGCAGCGCGCGGCAGCCACGTCCCATTTCTTTGAAGTTGCGCGGGCAGCTTTCTTTGCCTATGTGCGACGCAAGCTCCTCCGTCGGCTCAACGATCATTTTGCTATTCACTTCCACGCTTCTGTATTCATCGGTAAGGGTGTTCGACGATGCGGCAGTCTTCGAGACAGTCGGCATCCAGTGCTTCGCGCCCGCCGGCAGCGTGAACGTCGTGGACGTGCCCTTTTCCTTGTTTTCCAACAAGTATTCGCCGCTATTGGGATGCGTCAACGTAAGCGACGAGTATTCGGGCGCCGGCACGTATTCCCCAGCGCTATTGGTTCTAAAGAGGACCAGCCCTTCTGGCCCTGCCAGCATGACCCCAAAGGGTTTGCCTTCGGCGCCTTCAAGCACTTCAAGGCTTGCAAGCTGACCGAGACCTAGCACCCACTCAGGACCAAGTGGTCCTTCGGCGCCCTCATTGACGTTCTGCGAATCGTAATGCTGGGTCACCATCAGTGCGCCCGAGATGTCCTTCAGGTCCACATCGGTAGATTCCAAAGCGAAGTCGCCTGACTCCGGGTTCACCGACCCCGGCCCCATCGCAACAGGACTCGCCGCATGAACCACTAGCTGATAGGTCTTTGGTACCGCTTCATTACCAGCGTTATCGATCGCCTTCACCGTCAGCGTATGCACACCAGCGCCGAGTTCGCGGCCATTCAACGTCCACGTCGCTTTGGCGGTACACGGACCAGCCGAACATGAGCCCTGTTCACCCTTGCTTACTCCGTCAACTTCTACACCCAAAGAACGCACACCAGAACTCGGCACACCGCTTTCGCCGTCGGTAGCTTCAACAGCGACCTGATCACCCTCCGGGCCTTCGGTGATGTTGATCGTTTCGCCTTTGACATTCGCGCCCGTCACAGCCAAACCATGCGGCGGCGTGTTGTCGACATGAACCGTCGATGTCCAGATCGCCGTCAGCCCTGACGCGTCAGCAGCTTCGATTTTGATTTCGTCGTTGCCGTCCGGCAATTTACCGAAATTGTTGTACGAAAGCTGTTGACTCTGTTTGGGACCGCAAATGATGCCGGTGCAGGCATGTTCCTGCGCGTATTCCCGTGACACGTCGTGTTCCGCGCCAGCAATCAGAACGGACAACCTCGCGACACCGAAAGCAGGGTCGCTGCCAATCGCTTCCAGCTCGCCAGATTTCGAGCCAAACCATTTTTCGCTGCCATACAGCACATTCGTCGCACCGTTGACTGTCGGTTCTTCCGACGACGTCGCTTTAATATTTGAGGTATCTAGATAGTGAACAAACGCAGTAGAAATCCAATCGCTTTGTGCGGCAGCGTGGCTTTTAGATGTGTCGACCGTAAGCCTGAAATATTGGCCACCGTAGCTCTCGTTACACAACGGCGTTGGCCCTCCGTCATACCCACCGGCACCATCCGCACAGTAAGCGACCGCCTCACCCTCAAATTCCCCGCTTGTCAGCAGCAAACCCGAATGCGTATCGTTGGGGTTTTCGCCATCATAAGTGTAGACCGGGCTGCCGTTGCTATTAACGATACCCGTTTCCGAATCAGATTCCCCAGAATAGAGATGCCCATAGTCCCGCACATCAACGCGCGTCACGGAACCTTCGCTGGGCCAGCCGGGCGCAAAAACACCCCATCCCGCATAGCTTTTTTCGCTCGAATGAGGTTCGATCTTACCGAAGAGATAAGGACTTGACGGTTCAGCACAACCCGCAACCCCACCACACGACACGTTCCCTTCACCGCTGAACCCCCAGCCACTCCACGAGCCGCCTTTATATGGTTCTTCAACGACAGGGTCCACGTCAACCGGAAAGTCAACGTTGCCGCTCAGGTCGACATGGGTACTCAGCGTGTCTCCGCTGACAGAGTAGGTGACGGGCAAGCTTGCACCATCAGCCTCAGAGGCACTGGCGGGCATGATCAGTAGCTGCCGCTGCCCTTCCACCATGACTTCCGCCGCCCCCTCAACTTCTTTGCTCATCACCAGCTGCGCGCCCGCCGGCAGCGCAAAATTCAAAGCGTTTTCGCCCGAGCTTTCCGCTGAAAGCAGCTGCCAGGACACCTCGACTCCCCGCGGGCTAGGTGCGACCATAAAGTCTGTATCCCTAGCCGTTCCGGAATAAAACAGGCTGTCCCCGACAACTTCTGGAGTTTCCGACGCGGCATGCGCCACAGGCGTCATCCGCAACCCGGAGGCGAAGGACACGCCTTCAGCGGGATTCTTGCCGATCACGATTGGCACCAACGGGTTCGCCGGCACATACCCCTCTTCGGTGGAGATCAGCGCAAGCGATACTGGTTGCCTCTGCCCATCACCAACCGAGCTCTGCAGCGGCACGCTCGACTCAACAGCCACATGCTTACCGTCAGGCAACACTTCCTGCGCAATGTTTTCGCCGATATAGCCCGTAATCTTCCCCGGACCGCCCTCCTGCGGCGGCGTCCAACGCGGCCTAGCGATCCCAAACACCCGCTTAGCCAAAGCCACAGCCGCATCCCGCCCATAACCCGCAAACGCCGTCCGCGACCCCGCATCTTCAGCAAGCGCTTCAGGAGAAGACAAACGCACCTGCGCTTCTTCAGCCGCCTGCTGGCCACCACCCCCACCCAAGCCCCCAACCAACGAAGATTCCAAGCCACCCGCCGATAGCGCTTCCTGCGCCGAAACAGCCTCCGCAGGCGCAAGCACAACCAGCAGCAAGCACAACACGCAAGCGGCCGCGACCATCAGCTTCGACAGCGACATCCTCATTTCTGGCTCCCCTCCTATCGATTGCCGGCCCGTCAGTTGCTATCGCGCTCCGGCGTTCTCGTGCCGCTGATTGGGTTTGCTGGACGCAAGCCAAATCGCGGCGCGAGACTAGCAGGTCCGAATGATGGAAGCCCGTCCCTCTGTTCAGCACAAGAACGTTCGACGCCTGAAGTTTCGCTGCCGCGGGAACGATAGCGGATGCTCTACGCAAATGTCATGGTGCCCCGCAGCTCATCTCCGCGGCAGATCCTCCCACGGGATGCCGGTTTTCAACACGAACAGAATGCCCGCAAGCACCTTCCGGTCCCTCCATTGCCTACGACCCGAAAACAGATACAGGCTCCGACCGCGGCAAAATCGGCTCCACACGAGCCAACAACTCATCACCGACAATAGGTTTTGCGATAACCGCTGTCTATGACAACAGTGCCCCAAACCCCTTTTCATTAGGCACCCCTAGAGCTCTGCGACCAGCTCCCTGAAACGCTCACCGCGCGCTTCAAAGTCGGCGAACTGGTCGAAGCTCGCACAGCCCGGGGAAAGCAGCACGATCTGCTCGGGCTCGCCGGCCTGGGCTCCCGGCCCTGCCTCCGCGGCCACCTGCGGCCCGCGTCGCGCTGCGCTCACCCAGCGCGCGGCGGCGATCGCCTGCCGCGCAGCGGTGCCGGCGCGCTCCAGCGCGGCCTCCAGCGTCTGGCAGTCCAGCACGGGCACGCCCACGCCATCCAGCGCCTGCGCGATGACGCCGGCGTCCTGGCCGATCAGGTGGACGCCCGCGCAACTTGCGGCAACGTGCTCTGCCAGCGGCGAGAAGTCCTGGCCCTTGCCCTGGCCGCCGGCGATCAGGTGGATCGGCCCCCTGCCGGCCAGCGCCTGCAGCGCGACGATCGTGCTGGCGACGTTGGTGGCCTTGGAGTCGTTTACGTAGGCCACCCCGCCCTTGAGCGCGACCTGCTCCAGGCGGTGCTTGACGCCCGGGAAGCTGCGCAGGCCGGCGCGCACCGCCTCAGGCTCTACCCCCCGCTCCAGGCACACGGCGGCGGCGGCCATCGCGTTGGCGACATTGTGGGCGCCGGCGATGCGGATCTCCGCGGTCTCGATCAGCCGCTGACCTCGCCACCAGAGCACATTCTCATGCAGGCGCAACTGCGCGTCGGGGCCGCTGCCGAAGCTGACCACTGCCCCACGCCCGCCGAGCCGGCGGATCCGCTCCTGGATCGACGCGCTCGAGATCGGACGCCCTTTGGCATCGACACCCACGCCGTCGGGGTCTCCCGGCAGCACCGCGATGTCCTGCTCGCGCTGACGTGCGAACGCCTGCAACTTCGCCTCCACGTACGCCTCGAAGCCATCATGGCGGTCGAGATGGTCGGGCGAGAGGTTCAGCAGCACCGCCGCATCTGGTGCGAAACCCACCGTGTCCTCCAGCTGGAAGGACGACGCCTCGCAGACCACGGTGACCGACTCGTCCACCCTGTCGACCAGCGAGCTGAGCGCAAGACCGACGTTGCCCGCAGCCGCGACCGGCAGTCCAGCCTGGGCGTGGATGTGGGCGATCAGCTCGACGGTCGTGGTCTTGCCGTTGGTGCCGGTGACGGCGATCGTCTGGTTTGCCAGCAGCCGCCAGCCAAGCTCAAGCTCGCCGATCACCGGCAGCCCCTGCGCGTGCGCGCGCAACACGGCCGCCGCGTCCTGCGGCACCCCCGGGCTCTTGACCAGCGCCTGCACGCTCATCAAGAGGCTCAGCCCGTCGGTCTGCGTGTGCACCTCGACGCCCTCGTCCGCGAGCCGGTCCAGGCCGGGCGGGGCGCCTGCATCAACGCCGATCACGCTCTGTCCGCGTCGTCGCAGCGCGCTGGCGGCGGCGATGCCGGAGCGCGCCAGCCCGAGCACCATGTAAGGGCCTTCGGGCAGCGACGGCCGTGGGATCTGCGAGCCCGAGCCGGCCCTCATCAGCCTACGCTCTGCTTGTACAGCGTGAAGCCGATCGCCGCACAGACGGCCGCTACGATCCAGAAGCGCAGGATGATCTTCGTCTCAGACCAGCCCTGCAGCTCGAAGTGGTGGTGGATCGGGGCCATTAGGAAGACGCGCTTTCGCCGCCACTGGAAGTAGGCGACCTGGATCAGCACCGAGAGCGCCTCGATCACGAAGATGCCGCCGATGATGATCAGCAGGATCTCGGTCTTGGTCATCACCGCCAAACCCGCGATCGCGCCGCCGAGGCCAAGCGAGCCGGTGTCGCCCATGAACACCGTCGCGGGGAAGGCGTTGAACCAGAGAAAGCCGACCGCCGCGCCCACGATGCAGCCCGCGATCAGCGCCACTTCGGGCTCGCCGGCGATGATCGCGATCGCGATGTAGGTCAGCGCCACGATCGCGGTGCAGCCGGCCGCCAGGCCGTCGAGCCCGTCGGTCAGGTTGACCGCGCTGGTTGTCCCCGCCACCACCAGATAGATCAGCAGCGGGTAGAAGGGCCCGAGTTCGATCTGGTAGTCGACGATCCGCAGCCGCAGGGTGCTCTGCAGGTGCGCTCCGTGCACGGCGATCAGCCACAGGCCGATCGAGATCACGACGGTGACGATCAGCTTGGTCCTGCCGCGCAGGCCGAGCGAGCGCCGCCGTGCGAGCTTGGTGTAGTCGTCGGCGAACCCGAGCAGGGCGCAGGCTATCGCCACGCCCAAGATTCCCAGCGCGCGCCATTCGTCGAAGCCGGTGAGGATCAGGAATGGGATCGCCATCGCGGCCATCACGATCACCCCGCCCATCGTCGGCGTACCCGCCTTGTGGTGGTGGCCTTCGGGGCCCTCCTCTCTGATCTGCTGGCCGAACTCGCGCTTGCGCAGGAAGGCGATGAACTTCGGTGAGAGGAAGATGCAGATCAAAAGCGCCGCGGTCCCCCCGATCAGGATGCGGCCCATCAGCACCTCCGCGCGCGAAGCTCTTCGCGCGCCACCGTCACGTCATCGAAAGGGATCTTCACGCCGCCGGCGAGCTCCTGCCCCTGCTCGTGGCCCTTGCCGGCGATCACGACCACATCACCCGGAAGCGCGAGCTCCAGCGCGTGCGCAATCGCAGCCCGCCGGTCCACCTGCACCTCGACAGCGTCCGCCCTAGCCTGTCTGGCGCCCGCAAGCACCTGCTCGACAATCTCCTGCGGGTCCTCCGAACGAGGGTTGTCGGACGTGATCACCGCGACGTCAGCCAGCCGCGCGCCGATCTCGCCCATCAGCGGACGCTTGCCGCGATCGCGGTCACCACCGGCGCCAAAAACACAGAGCACGCGGCCCTGAGTAATCTCACGCGCAGCGCTCAGCACATTGCTCAACGAGTCTGGCGTATGGGCGTAGTCGACAAGCACCGCGAACCCCTGTCCCTCCTCGACAGGCTCAAAGCGCCCCGGCACGCGCACCCCTCGATGCAGCGCTTGCCGCAGATTCTCCAGATCGCCGCCAAGCTGGTGAACGCAGGCAAGCGCGCCAAGCGCGTTTTCGACGTTGAAGCGTCCCGGCAGCGGCAGGTTGAGCTCAAACTCCCTCTCGGGCGTGAGCACCCGCGCGCTCGCGCCCCGGCTGTCGATCCGCAGCTCACGCGCGACGTAGTCGGCCTCGCACTCCACGCCGAAGGTCACGACGTCGCCGAGCTCCTGCGCTAGCCGTCTGCCGTAGGGGTCGCCGACGTTGAGCACCTTCAGCGGCGGAGCGTCCAGCCCCACGAACAGCATCCGCTTGGCCTGGAAGTACTGCTCCATCGAGTGGTGGAAGTCGAGATGGTCCTGGGTCAGGTTGGTGAAGATCGCCGCGGCGAACCTCACGCCCTCGGTGCGCGCCAGCTGCAGCGCGTGGGATGAGACCTCCATCGCGCAGCTGAGATCGCCGGCGTCCAGCATGGCGCGAAAGTCGGCCTGCAGGTCAAGCGCCTCCGGTGTGGTGCGCTCCGCCGGCCGCTCCACACCGCCCACGACCGCCTTCACGGTCCCAAGCAGGCCGCAGCGCCTGCCGCCCGCTTGCATCAGCGCCCGCACCATGAAAGCCGTCGTGGTCTTGCCGTTGGTGCCCGTGATCCCCACGACCTGAAGCTGCTGTGTCGGCTCGCCGTAGAAGCGAGCGGCCACGGCGGCCATCGCGCTACGCGCGCTTTGCACCTGAACCTCGGGCACCCCGAGGCCAAGCGGACGCTCAACGACCAGAGCCGTCGCGCCGGCGTCCACCGCCTGCTGGGCGAAGCGGTGCCCGTCGGTGCGCTCTCCGGGAACGCAGAAGAAGAGGGCGCCCGGCCCGACGCGCCTGCTGTCGTAAGCGACCGCGGAGATCTCGGGGTTTGCGTCGGCCGGGGCCAGCACGCCTGGCATGCCGGCTGCGAGCAGGTCGTGCAGCCTCATCGAGCCCTGAGTCTATTCGGGCGCCACGCCGAGGTATGGCAGCGCGAAGGCCATGATCTGCCCGAACGCCGGGGCCGCAACGGTGCCGCCGTAGACCGAGCCGGTCTGCGGTTCGTCGACCACCACGGCACAGAGCAGCTTGGGGTCGCTGGCGGGCGCGAAGCCGACGAAGGAGGCGACCATCCGGGTTTCGGAGTATTCGCCGGTCTGCGGGTCGATCTTGTTCGCGGTACCGGTCTTGCCCGCAAGCTGGTAGCCGGGGATCGAGACCTCGCTGGCGGTGCCGCCGGGCGCGAGCACGCCCTCCAGCATCGTGCGCACCTCTGCGGCCGTGGCAGCCGAGATCACCCGGTGGCCACGCGGCAGCGGCAGCGCTCGACCACCGATCGAGCTGACGAGATGTGGCGCGCGCAGGATGCCGCCGTTGGCAACGGCCGCATAGGCGGTTGCGATCTGCAGCGGGGTCACGTCCTCGCCCTGGCCGATCGGGAGGTTGCCCATCGAGGAGCCCGAGTACTGGGAGGGCGAGATCACGATCCCGCGTTCTTCGCCGGGCAGGCCGGTGCCGGGCTGGGCGCCGAAGCCGAAGCGGTGCGCCCAGGAGTTGAAGCGGTTGGCGCCCAGCAGCCCGCCGATCTTGATCGTGCCGACGTTGCTGGAGCGCGCGAGGATCTCCGAGGCAGAGAGCTCTTCTTCGGGGTGTTCCTCAGCGTCGTGGATCGTGCGGTCGGCGACCTGGATCTGGTCGGGCACGTTGAACTGACTCTGGGGCGTGATCAGGCCTTCTTCCAGCGCACCGGAGAATGTCACCACCTTGAACGTCGAGCCCGGTTCGTAGTCGAATGAGACCGCTTTGTTCTGCAGCGATTCAGCAGAGCCAGAGAGCGCGTAGTTGGCGTTGACCTGCGGCCAGTCGGCCATCGCCAGGATCGCGCCGGTGCGCGGGTCCATCACGATCGCGGTCGCGTCTTTGGGGGCGAACACCTTGCCGACGGCTGCAAGCACCTGTTCGGCGCGATGCTGGATGTTCGCATCGAGCGTAAGCGTTATCTGCTTGCCCGCCTGCTCGTGGCGGGTTTCGTCGATCGAGACCGGCTGCCCCTTGCCGTCGCTGATCACCTCGCGCTTGCCCTGCACGCCGGAGAGAGTCTTGTTCTCGGAGTATTCGAGTCCTGAGACGCCTTCGCCCTGCGCGCCGATCGCGCCCAGCACCTGAGCAGCCAGCGTGCCTCTCGGATAGACGCGTCTGGTCACCGGCGTCTCTTCGATGCCTTCGATCGGCGCTTCGCCGATCCTCAGCGCAGCTATTGCCTGCGCGCGCTTGGCCGGCAGCGCATGGGCGAGGTAGACGAAGCCGGCGCGCTCGCTCAGCTTCGCCAGCACCGCATCGGTCGATTCGTGCAGCAGTGGCGCGAGCTTCTGGGCGACCACGAGCGGTTCCTTGATCAGGTACGGATCGGCGGTGACGTCGTCTGCGGGCTCTGAGACCGCGAGCACGACGCCGTCGCGATCGGTGATCGTGCCGCGGGGGGCAGGGACCGTTTCAATCGTCTCATGCTCGTCGGTGGCGTGCTGGCGAAGCGCGGCGCTGTGGATCGTGCCGAGGTAGAAGCTGCGCAGCGCGGCAAGTAGCAGCAGCGCGACGAACACGCCAAAGAGCGGTCCGACGCGGCGCTGGAGGCTGGCCAAGAGGTGCTAGCCCCCTGCGCTTGCCGGGGCCTGCGCCGCTCCGGCCTGCGATTCGGGCGCCGGTGTCAGCGTCTGCGTTGGCGCAATGGCCGCGGTTGATGGAGCGGTGCTCTGTTCGGTCGTGCCGGCCGCCGCTTCCTGGCTGCTCGGGACGGAGGCCGCTGCCTGTTCGCTGCCGGTCGTGGCCTGCTGGCTACCCAAGGGCGTTTCGGAGGCCGCCGCTTCTCCGCTCGAGGTGCCCGCGGAGCCGCTGGAGCTGGAGGCGCCGTCTGTGCCGGAGAGCAGGCCCCCGGTCGACGAGCTCGCCTTCCAGGAGCGCAACTCCTGTGCCGCCGCCTGTGCCGCGCCGAGGCCCGCTGCGCGACGGAAGCTCAGTTCTCCGGGCGAGAGCGAGACCATTCCCAGCTGCCGCGCCCGCGTTTCGATCTCTTCTCCGGAGCCCGCTTCGGAGTTGGCGATCGCCATCGCCGCGTTCTCCCGCGAGAGCGTAGAGACCCGCGCCAGTGACTGGCCGATGCCGGTGTTCAGGCGCAGCACGAGCAACTGAGCTGTGATCAGGCCGATCAGGCCGAAGGCAACGATGCCGATCCAGAGGCGGCCGCGCAGGCTGAGCGCGATCAGCTGTCGTGGAGAGACGAGCGCCGCGCTCGGCAGCCCGCGAAGCGCAAGGGAGCGCTGCCGACGCGTTCGAGGCGCCCTCTTGGGAGCCGGAGGCCTGCGAGTCGGAAGCGCGATGCCCGGCGCCGCGACCGCGGCGGCGCGCACGACGCCCGCGGAGGGCCCGGAGTATCGCCGCGTGGGGCGCCTGCTGGAGGGGCGGCCCGAGGCCGGCCGCGCTCGACGGTGTCCTGGCGCGGGCTGCGCCAGTGGGCGTGCTGTTGAGGCTGAGCTCATGCGGCCCTCCCGTGGTTGTGGACTTCCGTGTTCACATCGGCGGCAGCGAGCTTGCGTGCGGCGCGCAGGTGAGCTGAGGCGGCGCGCGGGTTGGCATCCACCTCGGCTGCCGAAGGGGCAAGCGCCCGGCGCGTGAGCAGCTGCGCCTCGGGCTCGTGGCCGCAGACGCAGACCGGCAGCTGCGGCGGACAGATGCAGCCGCGCGCGCGATCGGCCAGGAAGCGCTTAACGCGGCGGTCCTCCAGCGAATGAAAGGAGATCGCGGCCAGCACGCCGCCCTGCCGCAGCAGCTGCCACGCCAGCGGCAGCGCGGCATCGAGCTGACCGAGCTCGTCGTTGACGGCGATCCGCAGCGCCTGGAAGGTGCGCTTGGCGGGATGCCCGGCGCCAAACCTGGCCGGCGCTGGTATCGCCGCCTTGATCGTGTCCACGAGCTGCTGCGTTGTCTCGATCGGTGCCGCAGCGCGGCGGGCCACGATCGCTCGCGCGATCGCACCGGCGTGCCGCTCCTCGCCGAGATCTCGCAACATGCGCGCCAAGGCCCGCTCGTCGAAGCTCTGCACTACCTCCCGCGCAGAGAGCTCCTGGCGCGGGTCCATGCGCATGTCCAGCGGAGCGTCGTAGGAGTAGGAGAAGCCGCGCTCGCGCGTGTCGATCTGCATCGAGGAGGTACCGAGGTCGAAGTAGACCGCGTCTGCGCTGACTCCCTCCCCCACTAGCATCTGCAGCCCCTCCGCGTAGCCGCCGCGGATGAATCGCACGTTGCAGGAGACCTCGGCCGCGAGCTGCACGAATCGCTCCTCGGCAAGCGGGTCGCGGTCGATCGCGATCAGCGTGCCGGCCGAGCCCAGGCGCTGCGCCACCAGGCGCGCGTGGCCGCCGCCACCGAACGTGCAGTCCACCGCGGTCGCACCTGGGGCGAGGTCGAGCAGGTCGGTCAGCTCATCCGCGAGCACCGGGATGTGAGCGCCATCGCCGCCGCGACCGAGCTCCTGTGGCCCTCGATTGCGGGCCCCATGGCGCGGGGGCCTGCGGCGAGCGCCGTGAGAGCGCCTCATGTCTGGCATGTCACGCAGGATGGTCGACACCAGCGGTGATCTCCGCGACGCCGCCAAGCAGCGTCGGTCGATGCTCCTCCCAGCGGTCCTTCGTCCACAGCTCCAGCCGATCGCCCGCGCCCACCACGACGACCTCCTTGCTCAGACCGGCATGCTCTGAAAGGAAGCTCGGGACCATGATCCGGCCCGCAGCGTCCAGCTCGGCGTCGTGGGAGCTGCCGTAGAAGAAGCGCTCAAGCTCCGCCAGTCGCGGGGAGAGCGGCGGCAGCTCGGCCAGCGCCCGCGCGGTGTAGCGCTCGTACTCCTGCGGCCGCCAGACGCCAACGCACGGCTGCTGGTCCACGGGCATCGCGAGCACCACGCCGTCGGCCAGCGCGGCCCTGTATCGGGCCGGCACCGTGAGGCGGTTCTTCGCGTCGAGAGTGTGGTCGAAGGTCCCGCGGAATGCCATCTGATCGAGCTCCTGGCTGATTGCCGAGCCGGGGAGGAGGAGTGGGAGGAGCCCCTCCACCCCGGCTCGATGCGCGCAACTTACCCCACTTCCTCCCACAATGCAACTCCAAGGACACATTTTCCCCCACTACATGACAGCTGCGTTGCACGCCCGCGCGAGCGTGTAGCTTTCTGTGCCAGGGTCCATCTCTTCAGGGGAAAGGAGAGCCGTGCGCACAAACGTCAGCGTCCGCAGACGCCGCGCCATCGGCGCCGCAATCGCCGCGGCGGCCGTCTGCCTGGGCATCGCCGCGTGCGGCTCCTCAGCACCGACCGGCACGGAGGCCGATCCATCGAGCCTGGCGCCCGCTTCCTCGGTGATCTATCTGAGCGCGGTCGTGCACCCCGAAGGCACTCTGCGACAGACCACCGTCACCGACCTGCGCAAGCTCACCCACGCAGGCGCACCGCTGACCCAACTGTTGCAGGCGGTGGCTGGCTCGACTCCGCTCGCGGGAGTCAACTTCAAGCGCGAAGTGCAATCGTGGGTGGGGAGCAATGCCGGCGTGTTCGCGACCTCCGCCGGTGCGCTCACTGGAGCCGCCGAAGCGATCGGCGGCGCAGTCTCCGGCGGGATCTCCCCTGAAGCGCTACTGCATGCCGCCGGAGCCGGACTGCTCGCACACGGCGCACCCGCTGCACTGGTGCTCGACACGCGCGACCTGGCAGCGGCACGCTCGTTCGTGAGCTCGCTTGCCAAGCGGCAGAGCGCGCAGCATGCCAGCTACCGCGGCGTCGCCTACGATGCGACCGCGCAAGGCGCCGCGGAGGCGATTGTGGGCAAGTTCGCCGTCTTCGGTGACCAGGCGGGCGTGAAGGAGGCGATCGACACCTACCTCGGCGGGCCCTCGCTGAAGAGCGCGGGCAGCGCGTACGAGACGCTGGCCGCAAAGGAGCCGGCGGGCGCGCTGGCCGGCATCTACCTGAATCCCGGCACCGGACAGGCGAGCCAGCTCCTGCAAGCCCTGCCGGGGCAACCGAGACAGGCGCACATCTCGATCGTGCCACAGCATGGCTCAATCGAGCTCGACGTCGACCTTCTCTCGACCACGACGCAGGCCGAAGCCCAGGCGGTCAGCTCAGCCTCAGCCGCCACAACCCTTCTGGCGGGTCTGCCAGGAAGCTCTTGGCTGGCTGCAGGCATCGGCGAAGGCGGCACCCACGCGGCTCGCTACCTCATACTCCTGAGCACCGTCGTGAACCTCGCAGCAAACTCGGTGCTGGCCCACCTCGGCGGCCCGGCGCTGCAGACGCTGCTCGCCAAGCTGCAAAGCCACGCCCAAGCCGTGCAACAGCTCGTCTCCCCGTGGGCTGGGCCGGCGGCCGTGTTCGCGGCCGGATCGGGACTGCTCAGCATCCAGGCAGGGCTCGTGATCCAATCGAGATCCACGGCCGCCGCGCGCGGCGCAGTCGCCCAGATCGGCGAGCTGCTGAGCAGCGCCGGAGCGAAGGTGAGCAGCACCGCGGTACCCGGAGCCGAATCGGCAGCCAGGGTCAGCATCGCGGGACTGCCGGTCTCGCTCTACATCGGCGCCGGGTCGAGCAAGCTTGTGATCGGCCTGGGCCCGGAGTCGATTCAGGGCGCGCTCTCCCCGACGAGCGAACTTGCAAGCTCCTCTCTCTACAGCTCGGCATCCTCGACGCTGGGCGGCGCCAAGCCGTCGATCATCGTCGACTTCCCAATGGCGCTGGCGCTATTGGAAGGACTTGGTCTGCAAGAAAACCCGCAGGTCGGGCGAGTGCTGCAGCGGCTGCGCTCGCTCGGCACGCTCGCGGGCGCTGTGCAGGGTCTCGGCAACGGCGTGCTGCGGCTACGCGCGATCGCCGATCTTCAGGGCTGATACGCCGCCGGGCTAAGCGCCCGCCGTCGCGGCGGCCATGTGCTCGGGCCGTCTCTCGGTCTCAACGATCACGCGGCAGGGGCGCTTATTGAGCAGGTATACCGCTGTGGGGCCGATCTGGCGCTCACCCGTGGGGGCGTGTAGCGTCGACCAGTAGATCACGTCCGCCCCCACGCGCTGCGCCTCTTCCACGATCGCTGCGCCCGGGTTGCGCGTGCGGATCAACCCCGTGTGAATTTTGATCCCGGCGCGGCGTGCCTGCACGCGAGCGCTCTCCAGTGCCGAGCGTCCCGCTTCCTCCTCGTCCTCCAGCCCCGCTTCGAGCGAAAGCTGGCTTGGCACCGGTAGCACGAAGACCGCGTAGACGACGCCGTCATGCCCGATCAGCTTCGCGGCGCTGGCCAGCGCCGCGGCGCTGACGTCATCGCCGAAGATGGGCACCAGCGCCGTGCGATAGCCAAGCGCCTGGAAGTCCGGCGGGCGCTCGGCGCGCGGGATGCGATGAGTCGAGTAGAGATCGAGCCCCTGTTTGCGGCGGTAGTAGATGTAGCCGCAAATGCCGAGCACCATCCACGGGATGCCCACATAGCGCGTCTCGGTGTGCAGGATTACGACGGACACCCAAACCACTGCGGTGCCGATCCCGCCGATCACCGCGGTCATCGGTATCGCCGACCCCCTGATCCGCACATTCCAGGGCAGCCGGTAGGGGCGCTCACGATCGGGCTCCTTGACGCGCAACGCGATGATCGAGATGTGCGCGGTGGTGAACGAGAGCAGCGCACCGAAGGAGTAGAGGTTGCCCAGCACGTTGGTGTTGCCATAGACGATCAGCCCCGCCGCGAACAGCGAGAAGAACACGATCGTGAACCAGGGCGTCCTGTAGCGCGGATGCAGGCTGGAGAAGATGCTCGGCAGCTGCCGGTGCTCGGCCAGCGACCAGGACAGCCGCGAGATTCCGATCAGCCCTGCGTTGGTTGCCACCAGCAGGATCGTGGCGGCGAGGATGCCGACGTAGTACTCGGCGAGATGCAGCACCGTGCCGTGCAGGCCCAGACGCGAGACGATGCCGAGCACCGGGTCGTTCTGGAATTTGCCGCCAAGCGCCGTCGCGTAGCCGGCCTGTTTGTAGGAGTAGCCCAGCGCGTGGCTGTAGCCGACGCCATGGTGGAGCACCGGCAGCGCAGAGAGCGCAACGATCGAGATGCCGGCGTAGAGGCCGAGTACCGCGATCAGCACAAGGTTGACCGCCTTGGGCACGTCTTTGCCGGGATCCTGAGACTCCTCGGCCATGTTGGAGACGGTCTCGATCCCGGTGTAGGCGAGCATCGCGAGCGAGAGCGCGAAGATCATTTCGTGCCAGGTGGGGACGCTGCCCAGGTGCACCTGGTTGACCAGCAGCGAAGGGTCGAGCACCAGCACCGCGCCGAGGCCGACGAGCAGCGTCTGAGTGCTGAGGTCCAGCACGGCCAGGACCACGTTCAGATTCGCCGACTCGCCGATGCCGCGGATGTTCAGGAGCACAAGGCCGACCACGACCGCAAGGCCACCGAAGATGTCGCCCGGATTTTCGTTCAGCGCATGCAGGCCCGGGAACGCGCTCAGGTAGTGCGGCACGAAGAACGCGGAGATCGCGATCGTGAGGATGTAGTCGAGGCTCAGCGCCCAGCCGGCGAAGAACGAGACGAACTCGTTGAAGGCGTGCCTTGCAAACGAGGAGGAGCCTCCGGCTTCAGGGAACATCGCGGCGCCCTCGGCATAGGTCTTGGCCGTGCAGACGAAGAGGCCGCCCGCGCATAGGAACACCACAGGCGTGAGGCCGAGTGCATGCGCTGCCACAAGGCCGAGCGCGTAGTAGATCGAGGAGCCGACGTTGCCGTAGGCGGTCGCGAAGAGCCCGGAGACTTTCACCGACCGGCGTAGACCGTGCTCGCTGAGGCGCGCCATTAGGCCGCAGCGTACCCATGACCTCGACGGCGAGCCCGCGCCACCGGCGCCACCGACGCCGCGGCGCGTGCAAGATCCCTTTCAGGGCACGCGCTAGGGCAGGATTCGCGCTTATGATCCCGACGCCGCCGGATGGGAGGGCTCCCCCCGTCCCGGCCGCGCACCGAACGCTTCAACGCTTCAGAGACCACTCCACAGGACCCGATACGACGATGCACATGGCACGCCGCGGCAACTACAACTCAGGCACCGACTTCGTCCTCGAATACGGCGAGCTGCGCTTTACGTTCAACGAACGGGACTTCGCCGAGCGCTGCGAGCAGGCCGCGATCAAGCTCGGCTTCATCGGCGGCCGGCTTGGCGAGGAGGAGCTCGAGGACCTCGTCAACCTGGCGGTCAACGGCGAGATCCCTGATCCGGCCTCGGCGCTGGGCGAGCACGTCAACGACTGCTGGCCCGCGCTCGTGGGACCCGTTGAGCGCTCTCTGGTGCACTGGCTGCGGCGCCTGGTCTTCCGCGGCGCCTGGCTCGATCAGCGAGTCAACGAGGGCGAGCTGTCAATCGCCTTCATCGAGGAGACAGGCGGCTTCATCTACGTCCAGCCCGATCGCGCCGACGAGCCGATCGAGCTGGCGCAAGAGCCATCCTGGGGACGGGTCGCCTACCGGCCCTAGCGTCGCTAGCCCAGCGCGTCGGCCGCCTGCGCCCGCGCCTTGACGATCTCCGCCGCGGACTCCTCGCCGACCAGCAGATCGGCCTTCAGGGTGCCGCTTGCCAGCAGGTCCAGCGCCGGGATGCGGCCGGTGCTCGTGCGTAGGACATCTAGCGCGATCACTGTCGTCTCGCCGCCGAAGGGCTTACTCGCCGTCGCGATCACCGTCAGCGAGCCACCGTCCACGATGTTGCGTGCCGCCGCCAGCGCACGGCGGGCAATGTGGGGCGCCACCGCGTCGAGGCTGTCGATCGCGAGGAGCACGTGCTCCCCGCGGCTTGCCGCGCGCTTGGCAGACTCCAGCGCACGCTCGATCGCCTGCGCCGCAACGTCGGGGCTGGCGGTGAGCGTCTGAGCGGCGGCCGGCTGATGGGTCTCCCAGTCGGCGAGCTCCTCCGGGCGCACGCCCGCGAGCGCCACGCTGATCTGGAGGGACTCGCTGCCCTGCAGCGCCCTAAGCAGCGAGCGCAGCGTCTCGGTCTTGCCGGCGCGCGCGGCGCCCGTGATGCACACGCGCGAGCCGCGACCGATCGGTGTCAGCCACTCGATCGCCTTCAGCGTTGGGTCATCGGAGCCGAGCTCAATACGGTGCGTGGGGAAGGCGGCGGGCAGCGAGTCGAACTTCGGCTTGCCCACGACGGCGTCGGCGGGCTCGCCGTTGATGTTCTGCACCCGCACGAGCGATGGATGGCGCTCGGAGCCGCGCGGGTCGCGCAGCGGGCCGCTCACCCGGTCGCCGCTGTCGAGCTCGCAGCGACGGACCTGAGCCGCCGATATGTAGACGTCGCTGTCCACGTCAAAGCCGGCGTCCGGGCGCAGGAACGCCGAGCCGTTGGCGAGCACCTCGACGACACCCTCGACGGTGCGCTCCTGCTCGCCACGCGCCGGCTCGGCTGCACTCTCCGGCTCCTCTTCCTCTTTGGACTCGGCCGCCTTGCGACGCGACCTGCCCGCGCGCGGACGCGGCTGCTCCTCGTCCTCCTCGGTGCTGCGACGGCGGCGCGAGGAGCGCCTGCGGCGCGTGCTGGGCGCAGACTCAGACGCAGACGCAGCCTCGGGCTCAGACGCAGCCTCGGGCTCAGACGCAGACTCGGGCTCAGACGCAGGCTCGGACTCGGCATCCGTATCACCCTGCACCTCGCCGCCGCTGCGCTCCAGGATGCGCTCGATCAGATCGGCCTTGCGCAGTCGGCGGTAGCCGTCGAGGCCGAGTTGGCCGGCGATCGCGTGCAGGTCGGCAAGCGGGCTCGCCTCCAGGTCGGAACGGTCGAGTACGGCCATGTGAATCTCCTTCTGTGGGTTTCGATGGGCGGATGGAGCCCGGCCGCGTTGGCGCAGCAGCCGGCACCCGTGCGCCTGGCAGCCTAACGGGTCAGGCCGTCAGACTCCAAAGGCAATCCCCTCCGCCTGCGCCTCGTCCTCGAAGCGCACGGTCTCCGCCGCCACCCGCGTGTCATCCCAGCCAAGCTGTGGCGCCATCGCCTCGGCCACCCCGCGCACCCGCTCGGGGGTCAAATCCTTGGCCGCCAGCAGCCCCAGCCTGGTGCGCCGCAGCAGCACGTCGCCGACGCTACGGGCCTGCTCGCGTGTGGCTGCAAGCGCCGCCTCGGCCAGCAGGTCGGGCATGCCGGGCATGATCGGCTGCGCAAGCGCCGGCTGCTGGGCAGCCAGCGCCAAGACGTCCTGGGCCGCATGGCCGTAACGGGAGGCAAGCGCGGCATATGACTCCTCTGGCACAGCCGGCACGCGTCGCAGATCCTCGACCGCAATCGGCTGCCCTAGCGGGATCTCCTGTGTGCGGCAGGGGGCGTCCCGCGCTTCGCGCTCCACCAGCCTGTCGACGGTCATCTTGGCCATCCGCCGCCAGGTCGTCAGCTTGCCGCCGGTAATGGTGAGCATGCCGCTGGAGGTCTCATACAACTCCGCCTTGCGCGATATGTCCACGGACTTGCGCGAGTCCCCGGTGGAGATCAGCGGCCGTACACCGGCGAACGCGCCCGTCAGATCGCTTGGCTCAAGCTCGGTGGCGAAGAACTCGTTCACGGCGCTGAGCAGATACTCGACGTCCTGCTGCGCCGGGCGCACGTGTCGCAGCTGCCCCTCGTAGTCGTTGTCGGTGGTGCCGATCAGCGTGCGGCCAAGCCAGGGCAGCGCGAAGATGCTGCGTCCTCCGCCAGCAGGCACGATCGCACCCGCCACCAGCGGGAGATCCTGCGAGCTCAGCGTGATGTGGGTGCCCCTGCTAGGCCTGATGACCGGAAGCTCAGCCTCGTCGTGGAGCTCCTGCGGGCGCAGCTCATCCGCCCAGACTCCAGTGGCGTTGACCACACTCGCGGCGCGTACCTGCACCTGCGCACCGCTCTCTACATCCCTCGCCATCACGCCGCAGGCGCGCCCGCCCTCTTCGAGCAGGCTCTCCGCGGCCACGCGGTTTGCGCACACCGCGCCGAAACGCTCGGCCTCGCCAAGGATCGTAAGCACCAGGCGCACGTCATCGGTCTGGCAGTCGTAGAAGAGGTAGCCGCTGCTCGGCTGCCTGCCGGCCAGCGCCGGCAGCATCTCCACCACCTCCTCCCCACTTATCACCCGGTGGCGCTCCGGGCTCCAGGATGCGCTGCGCGCGTTGGCCGAACCGCGCGCCTGGGAGCCGGTGCGACGGCCGCGGCGGTTGCGCAGTCGATCCCGGTCCACCGACATCACGTCGTAGAGGTTCAGGCCCACCCCCACCAGGCGATCCGGTCTGGCGCCGTCGAAAGCTGGGACGACGAGCGGCAGCGGCCGCACCAGGTGTGGCGCCAGCGCAACCATCAGTTGGCGCTCCAGCAGCGCCTCGCGCACGAGACCGAGGTCGAAGCTCTGCAGGTAGCGCAGGCCACCGTGGACGAGCTTGCTGGAGCGGCTGGAGGTGCCACACGCGTAGTCGGCACGCTCGATCAGCGCGACGCTGAATCCGCGGGCGGCGGCATCCAGCGCCACGCCGGCGCCGGTCACGCCGCCGCCGACCACCACGAGATCGAACTCGCTGCCCTGGAGCGCAGAGAGCGCCTGCGAACGCTCGATCATGCCGCCAGTCTTTCAGACGCGGGCGTCGCCCTCGACTGGTCGCGGGGCGCGCCTGGCGCCACAGACTCGATCAGAGCTCGGAGAGCTCAGAGTTGATTTCGCCGACAGCGGACTTCGCGTCGCCGAAGAGCATCGCGGTCTTGGGGTCGTAGTAGAGCTCGTTTTCGATGCCCGCGAAGCCCGGGTTCATCGAGCGCTTGATCACGATCACCGACTTGCTGTCGGCGACCTCGAGGATCGGCATGCCGTAGATCGGCGAGGATGGCGTGTTCTTGGCCGCCGGGTTAGTGACGTCGTTTGCGCCGATCACCAGCGAGACGTCGGTGCGGGCGAACTCCGGGTTGATGTCATCCATCTCCTTGAGCTGGTCGTAGGGCACGTCGGCCTCCGCGAGCAGCACGTTCATGTGGCCGGGCATGCGCCCCGCGACCGGGTGGATCGCGTACTTGACGTCAACGCCGCGCTTCTCCAGAGCTGTGGCCAACTCCTTGACGACATGCTGGGCCTGGGCAACCGCCATGCCGTAACCGGGGACGATCACGACTTTGCTGGCATAGGCGAGCTGGACCGCGGCGTCGGCCGCACTGGTGGAGCGCACGCTGCCAGCATGCTCGCCGGCGCCCTCGGCTCCCGCGACGGCGCCACCGCCGCCGAAGCCGCCGGCGATGATCCCAGGGATCGAGCGGTTCATCGCTTGGGCCATAAGGTTGGTGAGGATCGTGCCCGAGGCGCCGACCATCATCCCGAAGACGATCAGCGCCGGGTTGTTGAGCGCCATCCCCGTCGCGGCCGCGGAGACGCCGGTGAATGCGTTCAGCAGCGCGATCACGACCGGCATGTCCGCGCCGCCGATCGGCAGCACGACGAAGTTGCCAAGCAGCGCGGCGACCACGAGCATGCCGATGAAGAGCAGTTCGGAGTGCGCGCCGGCGACGATGTCCACACCCGCGGCAATCGCCAGCACGAACAGAATCAGGTTGATGGGCTGCTGGGCGGCGCCGAGACTGATCGGCCGGCCGGGGATGATTTCCTGAAGCTTGCCGAAGGCGATGTTCGAGCCCCAGAAGGAGATCGAGCCGATGATCGCGGCGGCGACAGAGAAGATCGCGATGTAAGTTGGCACCGCGCCGAAGTGGATCGTGAAGACGCCGACCTGGGCGGTGCGAGCGCCGAAGGTGGAGCCGTGACTACGGAACTCGACCCAGGAGATCAGCGCGACAGCGCCGCCGCCCACGCCGTTGAACAGCGCGACCATCTGCGGCATCGCGGTCATTTTCACCTGCCGCGCTGCCGGCACGCCGACTGCGGTGCCGATCACGATGCCAAGCGCGATCAGCCCCCAGTTGCCCTCGGTCGGCTCAAGCAGCGTGGCGAGGATCGCGATCGCCATTCCGACCCCGGCGATACGGTTGCCGTTGACCGCCGTCTTGGGACCCACCAGGCCGCGCAGACCCTGGATCACTAGCGCAAAGGCAACGATGTAGAGGACGTAGATGAAGTCTTCGGATTGCAGGAAGCTGCTCGCCAGCGGAGTCATGCCTGACCGTCCTTGCCGGCGGACTCCGGCTCGCTCTTCTCCGGCAGCTTGGGCTTGCTCTTGAACATCTCCAGCATCCGGTCGGTGACCAAGAAGCCACCGATGATGTTGATCGTGCCGAAGATCACCGCGATCACCAGCAGCGCCTCGCTGAGCGCGTCGAGCCTGAATTCGGACAGGCCGAGCAGCAGCAGCGCGCCCAGCAGCACCACCCCGTGGATCGCGTTGGTGCCGGACATAAGCGGCGTGTGCAGCGTGTTCGGGATCTTGGAGATCACGATGAAGCCGACGAACCCGGCCAGCACTAGGATCGCGAGGTTGGTGGTCAGGACGCTTGCGAGGATCACGAGCCGGCCTCCGCTCTCTCCACAGCCGCCTTGGCGCCGGGGTTGACGATCTCGCCGTCGCGCACGATGCACGCGCCCTTGACGATCTCGTCCTCGAAATCGAGTGCCAGCGCGCCGTCCTCGTCCACAATCAGTTCCAGCAACGAGAGCACGTTGCGCGCGAACAGCTGCGAGGCGTGCTCGGGCATGCTGGCGGGCAGGTTCAGCGGCGAGACGATCTTCACGTCGTGCACGACGATCGTCTCCCCCGGCTTGGTCAACTCGCAGTTGCCGCCGGTCTCGCCCGCGAGATCGACGATCACCGAGCCCGATTTCATGCCCTCCACGGCCTCCTTGGTGACGAGCTTCGGGGCCGGGCGTCCCGGCACGAGCGCGGTGGTTATCACCACGTCGAAGCCCTTGATCGCCTCTGTCAGCGCCTGCTGCTGCTGCGCCCGCTCCTCATCGGTCAGCTCCCTGGCATAGCCGCCCTCGCCGGCGGCCTCCAGGCCAAGATCCAGCCAGGCGGCACCGAGCGAGCGCACCTGCTCAGCCACCTCCGGACGCACGTCATAGCCGGTCGTGCGCGCCCCGAGTCGCTTGGCGGTGGCAAGCGCCTGCAGGCCGGCGACGCCAGCACCGAGCACGAGCACCTTCGCGGGCGGGATCGTGCCGGCCGCGGTCATCAACATCGGATAGAAGCGGCCCATGTTCTCGGCGCCGAGCAGCGCCGCCTTGTAACCGGCAACGTTGCTCTGCGAGGAGAGCGCGTCCATCGCCTGGGCGCGGGAGATGCGCGGGATCGACTCCACGGCGATCGCGGTCGCCTTGGCCCGGGAGAGCGCAAGCGTGCTGGCGGGGCTGCTCAGCGGCGCCAGGAAGCCGATCAGCAGCGAGCCCTGCCCGAGCATCGCAACCTCTTGATCGTTCGGCGGCGAGATCTTCAGCACCACCTCGCAGCGCCAGACAGCAGCCGGATCGTCGGTCACCTCAGCGCCCGCCTCTCTGAAGGCGTCGTCGCAGAGCAGCGCGCCCTCGCCCGCGCCGGACTGCACGAGCACGTCGATCTTCTTGCTCTGCAGGCGGCGCACGACGTCGGGCACAAGTGCCACGCGCCGCTCTCCCGCTGCTGTCTCCTTAGGAACACCTACCCGCATAGGCTGAGGCGGCAACCTATCCAATCGGGCGGCGAGACGACTTGCCGCGCCGCCCGGCGGGTCCCACTGCCGCAGAAGCGAGCCGCGTCGCACCCAACCGTTGTGCGACACTCGAACCGCTGTGACAGTCAACCTCACGCGTATCTACACCAAGCGCGGCGACGCCGGGCAGACCCACCTGGGCGACATGAGCCGAGTCTCCAAGCTGGACTCGCGGGTGGAGGCGTATGGCACCGTCGACGAGCTCAACGCGAACGTCGGATTCGCGATGCTGGCGCAGGGAATGCCTGAGAAGTTCGTCGACTGGCTGCGGCGAGTCCAGAACGACCTGCTCGATCTCGGCGCGGATCTGTGCGTGCCGCCGCCACCCAAGGATGAGAAGGCCGCCGAGCGCGAGCGACTGCGGATCACGCCCGAATATGTGGAGTGGCTCGAGCAGGCGCTGGACGAGGTCAACGACACGCTGCCGCGGTTGCGCTCGTTCGTGATCCCGGGCGGCACCGACGCCGCGGCGCGGCTGCACCTCTGCCGCACTGTGTGCCGGCGCGCGGAGCGCCGCGCGCTTGCTGTGCAGGACGCAAACCCTGAGGTGCTGCGCTACCTCAACCGACTCTCGGACATGCTCTTCGTGCTTGCGCGCGCTGCGGGCGAGGAGCCAGGATCGCCCGGTGAGCCGCTGTGGCAGCCGGGCGCGCACGAAGCCGGCGAGCGCGGCTGAGCCCGCCACCCGCTCACGCTCAACCGACGAGCAGGCCGGAGAGACCCTGCTCGCAGCGCATCGCAATCGAGAGCGCGGCATGAGCTACGACGTCGGCGGAGTCGATGGAGCGGCCGGTGGTCGTGGTGCTGCTGTCTCTGCCGCGCGGTTGCCCGGGCGCGGCGGGCGCCGCGATCGGCAGCGCAAGGCCGGCCAGCGCGGGCAGCACCTCAGCGGTCACCCACACCGGCGTCTGCGTGACGCCGCTTGAGTAATTGAAGCTGCCGTTGGCGGCGAGCAGGCTCTCCAGGTAGACGATCGGCGAGCGGCCGTTGAAAGCCAGCGACTGCCGTGCGGCGAGCAGTCCCTGGACCGCCCATGCGGTTGACGCGGCGTTGGATTCTTCGCCGGACTGCTGGGGAAAGCCGCCGTCCCGATTCTCGGCGCGGCGCAGGTAGGAGACCGCCCGCGTGATGGTGCCTTTTGTGGGCGCGCCTGCTGCCGCCAGCGCCTGGATCACGGCACCTGTGTCATCGACGTCGCTCGGGTCGTCGCGAGTGCCGAAGCTGAACCCGCCGTCGGCGTTCTGCTGCGCCGCCAGCCACCTGGCTGCGGCCTGAATCGCGGGATCCGCGGGGCGGTCGCCGAGCGAGCGCATCGCCAGGATCGCGAAGGCAGTGTGGTTGGCTTCATCGTCGATCGACCCGTCGGGCTTGCGATAGGAGGCCAGCTGGCGGCTGAGATCGTGGCCATCCAGCGTCGCGGCGGGCAGCCCACAGGCATGCAACGCGAGGATCGTGCGCTCGATCGCACCAGAGCCGCTCAGCGTGCCGGCGCCCGCCTGCAGCGCGTCCAGCACGTTGTGGCCGTCCTTGCGCACGCTCAGAGGCGGCCGGCCCGCCGCCGCCAGGGCGATTGCGCTCCAGCCCGTGAACAGCTCTGTGCTGGGGGCGCCCGCCTGCTGGCCGAAGCCGCCGTCCGCTTTCTGTGCGGCACGCAGGTATTGCACTCCCCGCTCCAATGCCGCGCGGGTGGAGGTCGGCGCAGAGCCGGAGGCGGCGGCGCGCACGGGAGTCGCACGCGTGTTCCCAGGATCCAGCGCAGCACCGCCGAGCAGCAACGCCAGAGCCGCTGCAATCCCGGTCCCCGCCGCCTGCCAGTCGACCTGCATGCGGGCTCTGGACCGTGCCAGCAGCCGCGCGAGCTCGGGGCCGAAGGCGAGCCCGAACAGTAGCGTGGAGACCACGTCGACCACATCGAAGGGAAGCCCCTGGCCAACCGCGGCCAGCAGCGCCGCGGGGGTGTGGCTCGCACCGATGACCCAGACGTAGAGGTTCATGATCTCCTTTGCGACCAGCGCGGCGAAAGCGCATCCGAGCGCCAGCGGCAGGCGCAGAAGGCGCCTGCGCGTAAGCTTGCCGGCGAGCGCACCCAGCAGGCCGACGACCCCCCACGCTGCCATCTGCCATGGCGTCCAGGAGCCCTGACCGAGCACGATGTTGGAGGCGAGCATGCCGATCGCGCCCACCACGAACCCCGGGATCGGCCCAAGGCTGTATCCGACGACGAATGTCATCGCGGTGATCGGCTTGACGTCGTCGAGCGCGGCGAACGCGTCGCGGCCGAGCGCTGCCAACGCCGCCAACGTGGCGACCAGCGCCGCCGTGCGCGCCGATGGGCGCGAGCGCTCGTAGGCCAGCCAGCCGATCGCGAGCACCGCGGCGATCAGCGTGAACGACGCCAGCGGCCAGCTCATGCCGCGCTCCGCACTCCTGCCAGATCCGCGATCGCCTGCGCTCCTTGCTGCGGCAGCAGCGCGCCGCCGTGGCCACCGAGGATGCGGGCGGTCTCGGTTGCGAAATACCAGCCGCCGCTGAGCAGCTCGGCGCAGGAGGCGTCCGCGATCACGCTGCCGCCAGCAAGCAGCACGGCTCTCTGTGCGCAGGCAGCGGCAAACTCGGGGTCGTGCGTAGCGACGATCACCGCCATGCCCTGGTGCGCGCGGCAGCGCAGATCCTGGGCCAGAGCGGCCTTGGCGCCCCTGTCCATGCCGCGTGTCGGCTCGTCCAGGGCCAGCACGGCCGGCGGCTGCTGGGAGTCGGTCACAATCGCAAGCGCAAGGCGCTGACGCTCGCCGCCGGAGAGATCGCGGGGGTTGCGCTGCGTCATGGCGGCCAAGCCTGCGCGCTCGATCGCGGCCGTCGAGGCCTCCAGCTCCACGCGCTCGTGCAGGAAGTAGTCGCCCGGGTTCTGCAGCAGCAGCGCGACACGCCCCGCGCTACCCACCTTCCCTCGCGTGGGCTCCAGCAGCCCCGCGGCGTGACGAAGCAGCGTCGACTTGCCGGCGCCGTTTGCACCCATCAGCGCGACGACCTCGCCGCCCGCAAGCGTCAAGTCGACTCCGCGCAGGATCGCCGGCCCGTCCTTCAGCTCGTGCCACACGCCGCGCATCCGCAGGGCAGGCTCGGGGCCGCGTTGCAGCCGGCGCGTAGCAAGGCCCGCCAGAGCGCGCCGGCCTTTAGGGGACGCGGGCCCCGGCGCGGCGAGCGAGCCATCTTCCGGCAGCAGGCCACGTGCGCGCAGGCTGCTGCGTGCCTGCCGCACGCCGGTGGGCGGGGGCGCGTCGACTCCGCTCAGCTGCAGCAGCCGCGCGGCCGGCGTCTGCAGATGCTCTGCGTGTTCGCCGGCCCACGACAGGAACGAGACGGGAGCGCCATCATGCGCAACGCAGCCGTTCGCCATCGCAACCACGCGGTCGGCGAGGTGCAGGCAGCGCTCCAGGCGATGCTCGGCGATCAGGATGCTCGTCTCCCACTCCTGGTTCAGGCGCCGAAGCAGCCCGAACAGCTCCTCGCCCGCGACAGGATCAAGCTGAGAGGTCGGCTCGTCCAGTAGCACGATCCGCGGCCGCCCGGCAAGGGCGGCCGCCAGCGCCACGCGCTGCTTCTCGCCGCCTGAGAGCTCTGCGGTGCGCCGGTGCAACAGATGGTCCACGCCGATCGCAAGCGCCACCTCCTCCACGCCGCGCGCAACGACGTCGGGGCTCTGGCCCCTGCTCTCAAGCGCCAGCGCAAGCTCGGCGCGCACGGAGCTCATCACAAGCTGCGTCTCGGGGTCCTGGAAGAGCACGGCGGTGTGCGCGCCGAGCTGGGCGGGTCCGTGCTCGCGCGTGTCGCGACCGCAGACGGTGACCCGGCCGGCGAAGGTGCCGCCGTGGAAATGCGGCACCAGGCCACAGGCGGCGCGCAGCAGCGTCGACTTGCCGCCGCCGGAGAGGCCGGCCAGCAGACACACCTCGCCCTCTTGCATCTCCAGGCAAACCCGCTGCAGCGCCGCCTCCTCGGCACCGGGATATCGATAGCTGACCTCATCAAAGGAGAGGATCGGAGCGGCGCTCATCGCGGCTCGATTCCGCGGCGGCTCAGAAACGGCGCCAGCGCCACCGCGGCGATCGCCACGCAGAAGCCGAGCGTCGCGGTCGAAGTCGAGACCCGCAGCAGTGGATAGGCGTGGAAGGCCGCCGCCCTGCTCAGACGCACCGCCAGCGTAAGCACGAGCACGCCAGCCGCCGAGCCCGCGAAGGCGAGATCGTGTCGCGAGAGGGGACGACGCCTGCGGCGCACGCGGCCGGCGGTGGCAAAGCCGCGCAGCTCCAGCGTCGCGGCGACGTCCAGCGCCCTGTCCAGAGCTCCGCCGACGCTGGCCGCCAGCAGCAGCGCCCTGCGCCGCAGCGATCCCATTGTGGCCGCATCCGGGCGGGTTCGCTGCGCCTGCGCCAGGTTCTGCGCGTCCACCGCCAGCAGCGGCACCATGCGCAACGTCAGCGAGGTGGTCAGCGCCGATCGAAACGAGATCCGTCGGCACGCGGAAAGCAGCTCGTCGGGATCGACTGCAAGGCTGCCCAGGGCGCAGACCAGAATCACGATGCTCACCTTCAGCGCGATCACCAGCCCATAGACGAGCGACTCCACCGTGAGATCACCCTGCCCAAAGGGCCCGAGATTGCCGAGCCGCGCGAACACCGTCAGCCCTTCGCGACTCACGAGCACGTTGATGATCACGAGCGGCACGCCGATCGCCAGCGCCACGCGCAGCGCCCTTGCCACCTGCCGCCCGACGCCGACGGCAAACGACGCGGTCAGGCATGCCACGCCGATGGACACAAGCACCAGCGGGTGATCGATCACCACCACTGCGATCGTTAGCGAGAGCGCCCAGCAGGCGCCGACGGTTGCACGCGCAGCGTGCAGGGGGCTCGCCGACGGGCGGTATGAGAGCGCGCCCGTCATGGGCTCAACTCCCGGTGTCCGGCAGGCCGATCACCTTGCCGGTCGATCCTTCCGGCGCGACCGCGATCGCGAAGTGCCCGTCAAGAGCCGCAGCGTTGAACGCTGCCGCCGCGCGCTGCACGCCGGCTTTATCGGTGCCGGTCACCAACCAAACCGATGAGGCATCCTGATAGCGCGTGGCGGAGATCATTCCCGCGCCGGCACCGAGCGTCTCGGCCACGACTCCTTCCTTATTCAGCAGCGCGAATTCGCTGCCGCCGTGCAGGATGCGGACATAGACGCCGCCGGTGGCGGGACCTTTTGCGATCGTCTGCGCGGCCTCGCTGCGCGCCAATTGCGACCAGGTGCCGACCAGCACTTTGAGGCTGTCTTCTTCTGAGACTTCGCCGACGGTGCCCAGCGCCGCAAAGCCGCCGATGATCCCCAGCGAGGTGAAGCGGTGGGAGACGGCCTTGCACGGCGCCGACTGCGGCGTTGCGCATTCGATACTGACGGGCAGCCGCTTGCCGCCGAGCCCGGTCGAGAACGGCGCCGGGAAGGAGCCGACGACCGCGGGAATGTGCTCGGACTGGCTCCAGTTGTGTAGGTCCCACCAGATGCGATCGCCGGAATGCACGACCGTGTCGGCGGCCCCCTTCTGGGCTTCCTCGCCGTTTACGTAGTAGAACCAATCG
The DNA here is from genome assembly GCA_036008645.1 of Solirubrobacteraceae bacterium. Lineage (GTDB taxonomy): Bacteria > Actinomycetota > Thermoleophilia > Solirubrobacterales > Solirubrobacteraceae > Palsa-744. The sequence continues at coordinate 350,340 of DASYNI010000012.1, read as the reverse complement.
AGCGGCTTGCCGTATTCGTGCCCCTCGGAGTGCCCGTTGATCGCCGAGACGAAGCCGCCGCCGTATTCGGTGCTCACTTTCGCGTTTCGCATCAGCAGGCTCATCACGGTCTCGGCGCCACCGACCTTGGGCTTCGAGATGGTGAGCAGCGTCTTGGCGCCAAAGTCTTCGCTGACGAGCATCTGCGCCCCGCTTGGCGCATTGCCGGCGCCAAGACCGCACCCGGCCAGCGCTGCCGCCGCGAGCAAGCCCGCGACGGCAGCAACCAGGGTGCGGCGAAGCGACACGGACTCTCAGCCGCGCCTGCCGGCGGAAGCCAACAGCGAGCTGCCTTTCTTCTTCGGCGCCTTCGGGCAAGATTTGCCGTAGCAGGCGGGCTTGAAGAGGATCTTCTGGCCGCTCTTGGGCGTCACGTCACAGACGCCGGCGCTCGCTTCCTTACCGCCGATCAAGAAGCTCCAGTACCAGTCAGCGGAGGATTTCGAGTTGAACGGCAGGCTCAGACCGGCGATCTTGGTGACTTCGTAGTCGGAGTATTCGGTGTTCCAAGTGCCGCCCCAGGCGCCTTTGGTGGCCAGCTGCAGCGCGCCTGCGGCGCTGTCCCCTGTGCAGGAGCCGCCGTCCTTGGCCACGGCCTTGGATGTGAGCGTGACGGTCCTCTTGAGCAGGACCTTTTCGGCGGGCGGCTTGCCCAGCACTTCAACGGTGACCTTGACGGGCGCCGATTTAGCGCCGAGCGCGACCGGCGCGATCAGCGCGCCAGTGCCGCCGAGCGTCAGACAGGTGAGCGCCACGGCTGCGAACGGACGCGAGGCAATACGACTTCTTGGCATGAGCCACCCCTTTCCACGAGGGGTTGTGGGCTTGGGTCGGCGGCAGGTTTCCTGGCTCCCGGGATCCACCTCCCGCGCCTTCCCGGCGGGCATATCGCCCCGCCAGTGGCTCGCTGATCGCGTCGCGGTCGGCATCCCCGGTCACAGTGGCGGGTCCGCGCCGGACTCTCACCGGCTTCCCTTCGCCACCGACCGTATGAACGCGCAGATCCTACTGCTCTGAGGCGGCTATCGCGGCCAGATCGCTGTCCAGATCGCCAAGCGCGGCCTGCTGCTCGCTGCTCAGCGGCACGCCGGAGGCGAGCATGCGCCCCGCGGGCTCGAGGTCATCAGGGCGCCCCACGGTCAACGCCGCCTTCACCGCGCCGGCGCCGTCGAGGTAGAAGCGGGTGAAGACGCCCTGCTGGTGGGATCCGCGCAGGATCTCCTTCTCCCAGGAGCGCGCGGGGCCAACGTATTCGAGCTCGGCGAAGTCGCCCAGCACCGAGAAGAAGTAGGGCACGACGGTGTGTGCCATGTCCCGACCGAGCATGTTGCGCGCGGCGGTCGCGCCGTGGTTGAAGGCCACGTCCCAGTGCTCGACGCGAAGCTGGCCACCGTGCATCGCCGAGGCGTACTCGCAGATGTCGCCAGCGGCGAAGATATCCGGCGCCGAGCTGGCAAGGCGCGAGTCGCAGCGCACGCCGCCGCTCTCCCCCATCTCCAAGCCAGCGGCCTTGGCCAGCTGGACGTCGGGTGTGACGCCCGCGCCGATCACGACGCTCTGCGCGTCGAGCTCCAGGCCACGCTCGGTGATCACCTTCGCGACGCGCCCCTGACCCTCGAAGCGGGCCAGGGAGTCCTCGCTGTGAAACGTGACGCCGTGGGACTCCAGCAGGTCTCGGAAGTAGCGGCCGGCCTGCGCGCCGAAGCCACGTTCCAGCGGCTCCTTCTCCAGCATCACGACGCTGGCGCGGTGTCCCATCATCGAAAGCGAGGCGGCCACCTCGCAGCCAATGTAGGAGCCGCCGATGATCACCACGTGCTCTGCGTCGGCCACAGAGCGCCGGATCGCCTCGGAGTTGCCGAGTGTACGCAGGTAGTGAATCTCCTCCAGATCGCAGCCGTCCACGTTCAGCCGACGCACGTTCGCGCCGGTGGCCAGCAGCGCCTTGCCGTACTCGATCTCCTCCTTGTTGGAGAGCTTGACGGTGTGCGCGTCCGGGTCGAGCTTGACCGCGCTCACGCGCGTCAGCACCTCGATGCCGGCCTGCTCGTAGTAGCCGGGCTCATCGACGTAGGCCTCCTCGCGCTCCTCGATTCCGCGCAGGAAGCCCTTGGAGCAGTTGGGGCGGTTGTAGGGCGGGTCGGGCTCGCGGCCGACGATCATCACCCGGCCGGCAGCCCCCTCCTCGCGCAGCGTGCGGGCGCACTTGGCGGAGGCCAAACCGCCACCGATCAGCAGGTACTCGACTCTCTGGGGCGCCATCACGTCCAATGTACGCGATGCGGCAACTCAGAGACCGGACGGGTGGCGCACCGACCAGTGGGCCCAGGTCGGGATAAATGGCAGAACTCGCCAGCGCGGCCCTTCCTGGGAGCTGTTGGGCCCTTCGTCGGTGCTGCCGCCGACGGTGTCCAGACGTAGGCCGGCGATGGTCATGAATACGTGAGGTTGAGGCGTGTCGCTCGCGTAAACGCTCACCCACCGGCCCGGTCCCGGCACGCCCCAGTGCACGTAGTCCTGAGCGAGCGGGTTCTCGCGCACGATTTCGGCCAGCGAGCGCACCCCCGCCCGGTAGAGCACGTAGTTGACGGTGCTCGAGCAGTCCTCGCTGCTTGCGCCGAGCGGGTCGGGGTGCCCGGCTGGACCGTAGGGAAGGTCCTGCAGCTCGTTGCCAGCAACGATCATCGCCTGCACCGCAGGGGGCGCCGCTTCTGGGATCAGCGCGACGTGGCCATCGCCTCGCAGCAGCTTGGCCTGATCGCCCGGGATGTAGAGCACCGGCGTGTCGCTGGCCTGCTGGGAGATGGCGCGCTCGCCCACGCCTTCGGAGGCTTCCTGCGCCACTGCGATCGTTTCAGAGCCGGCGCCCTGGCCGCGGTAGCGATCGGCCCAGCGTTCCACCTCTTCGACATACCACCAAGCGTGGTTGTAGGCATAGATCGCGTCCCGGTAGTCACCCGGGGCGCCTGATGCCCGCAGATAATTGGCGGCCGAATAGATTGCGTCGGCCGGGTTCCAGCGATCGGGGCGTCTGCTGCCGACCGCGACGCCGTACTGCGCCCAGGTGGAGGCCAGGAACTGCATCGGGCCGCCGGCGCCGGCGGAGTTCTGCACGCCCTCCCTGGTGCATGAAGGGCTCGCGTCGCGACCGTGGTCGCACTCCACCTTGCCGATGCCGGCGAGGATCGCCCAGTCGATCCCGTACCTGCTTGCCGCCGCGATGTAGAGATGGAGATAGAGGGGCGGGATTTCCGAGCGCGCCAGCGCGGAGACCGTGGCCTGGCCGGTTGTAGCCGCAGCTTCCGATGGCCCGCCGCCGACCAACGCGATCGCCGCGCCTCCGAGCAGCAGCAGGACCAGGATGCCGGCAAACACGATGCCGGCGATCGAGATCGCGGCACGCCTGCTGAGCGCCGATGCGCGCGCCGGCCTCAAGGTTGCTCCTCCTTCCAGCTCCATCCGAGCTGGCGCTTGCGCCGCTGCGCAACCGCGGCGGCATCCCGCATGACCGGGTCTTCAGCGGCCTGCCTGCGTTGCGCGATGTCTCTGTCGAGATCGGCCCGGCGCCTGCGCGCACCGGCCGCGTCGCCATTTCGCCCGGCGCCTGGACCCTCGGATCGACTGACTGGAGGCGCATCCCAGCGACGCGCACGATCGGCACGGGCCGACTGCGCGCCCCGCTTGGCGCTTGCCGCTTGGGGGGTGCCCTGCGCGGCGGGACCAGCGGCCGAGGTCGCTCGCGCGCCCGGCGGGGCAGATGCAGACATCTGCTCCCGCACCCTCTGCATCCGCAACTGCAGGCTGATCGTGCGGCGCCTATCGCCGTGGGTGAGTGCCTCTGCATGTGCCGAGGCAAGCTCCTGGAGTCGCTCTGCGACGCTCCGCGTCCGCGAGCGGTGTGACTTTGCTCTGCGCGGGTTGCGGCGAGTGCGGTGGTCCTGCCGCGGCGGCGGAGCCGAGGCGGCAAGCCTCTCGGCAACCTCGTCGGTGATCTGCTCCAGCGGCCCCCGCTTGACTGACGCAACCTCCTCCTGATCGCGCGGCTTGACCAGGTCGCGCGGCCGTCGCGGCGAGATCCGCCGCCAGACGGCTTTGCCGGCCGCTTTACCGCCGGCTTTGACGGTCTGGCGCGTTGTCGTGGTCAGCTTGTCTTCGGCGCGTCTGGTCAGGCTGGCCTGCCGCGCGCCCTGCATCCATTGGTGCCCGGTAGCTCCTTCCAGCAGCGCGTGGCGTCGCAGGAAGACGCCCCACCAAAGCGCACCGCTCAGCATCCATTGCACGAGCCACCCGAGCCCTTCCAGGCTCAGGAGGATATGCATGCACGCAAGCAGCGCCCCGAGCAGGATCGACCACAGCAGCTTCGCGGCGGCAGCGCTGAGCAGACGCGCCGCCCAACCGCGAAACACCCGCCGTCCCGCCTCCCCCACCGCGGGCGCAAGCGCCGCCGCGGGCGCCAGCAGCAGAAACAGAACGCTGATGGTCGCCGCCTCCAGCAGGCGCACCGTCACGAAGCCGACGAGCAGCAGCATGCCGCTCACCCCAAGCGCGATCAGCAACACGCCCGCGAGCCTTGGCAGTGTCCCCGAGTTAGCGCGAAACTCGGCCTCCGAGGCCGTCGGTCCGCGACAGCTGGTGGCGTCGCCGGCGCCGCCGCAGAGCACGTAGAGCAGCGACGTGTGTTCTTTGACCGAGTTTCGCAGCGGCCCGTTGGCGGGCAGGGCCAGGAAGATTTCGCCGTTGGTGTGTGACTGCCGCAGCAGTTGCGCACGATGTTCAAGCGCCTGCGCGCTGAGCCCGCCCGTCGAGGCGCCGCTGCCCGCCTGCGCCTCCAGTTTGGCGGCGATGCGCTGCGCCGCCGCCTCCAAACGCGGGTCTAGGCGCGCCGGCTTGTTGCACCAGCCCACGTTGCCGAACTCCATGAAGCACCAGGGCGCCTGGATGCTTGCCGCATACAGTTCCTGCATGCTCTGCGCCAGCGCGTGATAGGGACGCGCGGAGCTGCCGCTGGAGATCGCGCCGAAGCTGCCCACGCTCGCTTCCTGCGCCCACCGCGAGAGCGACCCGACCGTGCCGCTCGGATCGGCGATCACGACCAGCGCCCCAGCGATCATCGCGAGCATCGCGGCCGCCTCGCCCAGCGTCTGCGCGACACGCCGTCGCACGATCCCCTGATAGGCGGCAAGCACAGCCGCGAATGCCAGCGCGCTCACCATCCACGGCGCCGTGAATTGCGATTGCGCCGCGCGTAGCGACTGACCGAGGCCACCCGCCAGTGGGCTGCGCAACAGTTCGAGCGTGTAGGCCCACTCCAGCACGACGAGCAGTGAGTGGACCAGCCACACGAGCAGCATCCACGCCGGCCGTACCACGTAGTCCTGCAGCATCGCGTCGATGCTTACGCCGAGCGTAGTGTCGATGTTCGTGTCGAACGAGTAGTCCTCCGACGGCGCCGCAGAGGCCACGAATCCCGAGGTGCGGCAGTTGCCGGCGGCCGAGCCGGAGAGTTCGGACCCAGCCATGCGGCAGAGCGGGCTGCCGAGACCGTTGCGCACGAGCGGGTCTTCGCCTGCGGCAGCCGATTCAGGTTCCGATTCGCCGTTGCTGCCGGCTCCGCTCTGCGAGGACATGGCATATGCGGAGGAGCCGGAGAGCAGCGGCGGCGCGCTCGGAGCCTGCGGCCGGCGGGAGGGAGCGCTGCCGGGCGTGGGCGCCCTGGCTGCTGCGGCTGAGGTCGCTGTGATCGACTCGCCACATCCCAACAGCACGCACAACACAAGTGCGACCCCAACATGGCTGCCGCGGGCTCGCCTCAAGCCGCAGGCGCGGGTGTTGTGGAGAAGGCACGCAGCAGCGATGGGACAACGAGCTCGACCTGGATCGCCTCCACCCTGCCGCGATGGTCACGAAACAGGCAGCGGCCGGCGTCGAAGCCGAGCAGCGCGCTGCGTGCCCGCGCATCCTCGGAGTCGAGGCCAAGCAATGCAAGCGCCCTGCCCGCCTCGGCCTCAGATCGCATCCCGAAGGCAAACGTGGCGCCGATCAGGTTCGCAAGCGAGGAGTGCTCTCCCAGCATCGTGTCGCTGACCAGCTGCGTAGAGATGATCGGCACCGCCAGCTCGGAGCGCCCCATCCGCTGCAGCGAAGCCAGCAGGCTGCGACCGACAGGATCGCCGAGCAATCTCCAACCCTCATCAAAAGAAAAAATCTTCAGGCGGTCGCGCTCCAGCGCCATCAGGTGCATCGCGAACATCGCGATCAGGCGCACGATCTGCTGACCCACGCGCTCGGCTTGGGAGTGCTCGGAGCGCGGCGTGCCTGCCTCCGGGCCTGGCAGGTCGCGAATCGGCAGGTAGGTGACCTGGGCCTGTCCGGCAGCGGGAAGTCGCACATCGGGATCGGCGAAAGCAAGCTGCGTCAGGCCGGAGCGTGCGTAGACCTCGAGCGTCTTGCCGACCTGGATGTCGACCTCGTCCCCCTGGCGCAGCGCACGCACGACCTCAGTGCAGGTTGGGCGCGGCGTCGCGCGCATCACCGCGTCGACGGCGCGCAGCACCGAGGTCTCCCAGGCCGGCTCGGCGCGTGTCGGCAGCAGATCGCGCAAGAAGGAGACCGCGGCGTCGTGGCGCAGGTGCTCGGGCGCCACGCGCAGCGGGTCGAGCATGCCGCGAAGCTTGCGGTCGGGACGCAGCGTCAGGCACTCGACGTGCGGGGCGACCTCCTCCAGCAGATGGAAGCGGTGGTCGCCCTTCGGGTCGCAGTCGATCACGCGCGCGCCGAGCAGGAAAGCCTCGTACTTGAGCTTCTGGTCGAGCGTCGTCTTGCCCGAGCCGAGCGCGCCGACGCTGAGGATCGTGGCGTTGCGATCGCTGTCGGAGCCCTCGCGCAGGCTCAGCCGCACGGGACGAGCCGACCCGGTCAATGTGCGACCGAGGTGAAAGCCGCCGGCCGAGCCCACCCGATGAGCCGCGGTCGGCATCATCGCCGCGACCTGCTCGGGCGTGAGCGTGTCCTCATAGCCGAGCACGCGCGTCCGCTGGCCCGGCAGGTGCTGGAAGAGCAGCTGCATCTGCTCGCCGATCGGGCGATGCAGGCGGATCTCCCCGTAGGCGCGGCGGGCAGCGTCCACGCGCTCCTCCAGCCGGCTCTCGCTCTCCGCACCGAGCGCGATCGCGAGGCTGGCGCGCAGCAGCGGCGGTCGGCTGGAGCTCTGCAGGTAGGAGAGCAGCTCCCGCGCCTGCTCGCTGCGTTGCAGGCCGCGCTCGGAGACTCCCTGCTCGCCGTCTGCCTCCGCGCGCGCGATCTGGTCCGCGTCCTGGATGCGGCGACGCGCGATCCGCAACGCGAGCTCGTTTGGCAGAAAACGCGCGTTCAGCGAGAGATCGACATCGAAGGGCAGCCCCTCGACCGGCGCGAACATCAGCTCCGCTCCAGCGCCGGGGAAGCTCACGCTCTCTGGCAGCGCGCCGAGCACAAGATGCGCCTGCCAGCTCTCCCCCAGCTCCGACTGCACCCGCAGCGACCGCGCGTGGCGTTCCACCACACAGTTCATCCATCGCAGCACGTCGGCCTCCAGCGGCGCGAGCACCGCCTTGCCGTTGCGCTCGAAGGCCAGCGCCCGCGGCTCGTGCAACCCCTCGACCTCAGGCTCACCGAGGCCGCGGCAGAAGGAGCGTCGCACCAGCCACTGCAGCTCGACGCACCTGGCCGGCCGCACCGGCAGATAGGAGGCCAGCAGATCGTGGATGCGATCGATGCTCACCTGCGTGCGCTCAAGCTCCGCGGCGCTCAGCAGCCTGCGGCGCCCGGAGCCAAGCGCCCCGCGCAGCGCCGCAGCCCAATCCTGCGGAGCCCCCTCCGCCAGGCTGGAGAGGTAGCTGGCGACATCGCGCTCGGGGGCGCGCAGGCTGACCAGCAGGAACAGGACCGGCTGGCCGGCACGTGCCTGCGCGAGCAGGCGGTCCTCGGCCTGCCTGTACGCCCGCAGCGCAGAGCCGGGCTCGCCAGGCGCTGCTTCGAGCGCCGCTTGCCTGTCCGACACGGCGCGGCTGACTCGCAGGATTTGCACGTCCGCTTCAAGCGCCTCGATCGCCGCGAGCAGGTCGATCATGCGAGTGCGCTTCTGCGGCTCCGAGAGCCATGCGTAGGAGGAGGTCTTCACCGCGAACGCCGCCCAGGCGTCGTCAGGACCATCGCCGTAGACGCAATTGCCGTAGACGAACCAGATCGGAGGCCGGCTCCTGCTCATCGCAGCTGCACGCGCGCCCCGTCGGCAAGCTCGATCAGCCGCACTTTTGCCATGCGGCGACCGGGGAGCTGGCACAGCAGCAGCTGGGGTCGCCCCACAAGGCGCGCGAGCGCGCCGCAGCGAAGCTCGCGGCGCTCGTGAGCGACCGTGATCAGCACCGCGCCCGGCCCAGCGTAGCTGAGCCTCCTGACCCGCGCGTCTGAGCCATCCGGCAGCAGCAGGAGGTCGTCCGGGCTCCAGCACGTGGCTCCGACTGGACGCCCGCACCCGGTCACCATGCGTGGCGATAGGGCCTGGCCGAGTATTGAGAGCGCAGCGAGATGGAAGGGCCGGCCGTCTATGCGCAGCACGACGAGCAGCGCGGCAAGGCCTGCGGGCAGCGCGATCTCGCGCAGATACCACGGCGCGGTCGCCAAGATCAGCCCGATTCCCGGCAGCGTGGCGATCAGCGCCAGCAGGGCCGCGAGCGCCAGGAAGTAGACGACGCCGCGCACCGGCACGCCGGCGGGGTTGAGCCTGACCCGGTCGATGCGGTAAATGCGCCGCTCGAGATCGAACACCGTCCGGTAGGAGCGGATCTCCATCCCGATCAGCCCACGAGCGCTTTGACGGTGTCGCGCAGCAAGCTCTCGCCCGCCGGCGTGGCCAACAGCACGCAGACGATCCCGACCGCAAAGACGGCCGCGGCCTCACGGAAATCGCGCTTGAAGGCCAGCACGATCGCCGCGACTGCGAGCGCGAGTCCGATCAGGCTCATGGCGACATTACGTCCCGTTTCGCCGGCCTTCGTAGCCGCCGATTCCAGCGAGGTCCCTTCCGCGCTGGCGGCAAGCACCGCGCCGGGCGTTTGCGCATCCAGGCGCAAAGCGTTCACGCGCGCATCAGCAGCCACGGCGGCGGAGGCCCCCATCAGCACGCAGGCGCTGCCAAGCAGGCAGGACAGCAGACGCAGACGGCGGCCGGCCATAAGCCGGAGCGATCCTGGGCGAATGTGGCGAAGACGTGACATGTGAGGCTCCTTTCGGTGGTCATTTCTGCAATCGGGTTCTGCGTGACTCATGCGCCGGCTTGCATCTGGATCGCGGCGACCTCCCAGCGCCCGCCCAGGTCCTGCACCTGCACTTCGTAGGCGAGCGTGTAGTGGGCGCCGCCGGAACCGACGACGGCCACCTGGGCGAGCACCGCATCGCTGTGGCCGACGGCCCACGTAAGGCTCTGCAACGCTTCAAGGCTCAGGCCCTGCGAGGGCGGGGAGATCTCGGCCCCGGGCGCCAGATCGGCCGCCAGGTCGCTTGGAGCCGGGGCAAGGTAGTTGCGCAGAGCGCGCGTGAGCATGGTGCGCAGACTTGCGTCCTGCACTTCGGCCCCGGCCTGCAGCGCCGGGTGGGCGGGCGCCGAGGTCGGCGGCCCCACAAACGCCGGATAGCCGGCCATCGACAGGCTCCCGCCCGGCGGGTGCAAGACCGGGACCGTGATGTAAATCAGACCCTGCGGCTCGGTCTGCACTGCGATGCAGTAGACGTGCAGGTGAGACTGCGGTTCCCGTTCCTGGACGACCTGCTCGAAGAGCACCTGCTGGGAGCCTTCTGGCGGAGGCTGCGTCCCAGCTTCGAGCGATAGCCCGGGGCCGCCGAACTGTTCGAGTGCTCGGCGGCGTGCTTCGGGGTCATCCTGCTGCCAGGTCAGGTACGCACGCGCGAATAGCGAGGCGTAGCCCTCTGCCTGAAGGTCGGCAGGCCGGATGCTGGCGGTCGGGGTTGGGGCAAGCGCACGCGGCGGCGCCACCGCATAGCGGACACTTGCGATCAGGCCGGCGAGGGCCGCCGCGTGCAGCAGCCAGCGCGGCAGATCCTGCCAGAGCCTGATGTGCCACAGCGGCCTGGTGCGCACAGAGACGCTCGTCCTCTGCCGCTGCCGCGTCAAGCTCACCGTTCAAACCCGAACTCGGCTTCTGCGGAGGCGCATTCGCAGCCGGACGTCGTGTCTGGCGAGATCTGCAGAGCCAGCGGCAAGGCCTGAATCGCAGGCGTGCTGCGCGCGATCGACAGGGCCGTGGCCGCTGAGATCACAGCGAAGGCGTGAGCCGTTGCCGCCGTGGTCGATGGCGCCGGCCGCCCGCCCCGGATGGCGTTCGCGATTGCGGCCGCTCGCGGCCGGGAATCCTCATGTGCCACGGGCACAGATGCCGTAGCAGCGGTGGACGTTCCCCCATCGGAAGCGCGTGCCGCCTGAAGCGCCGGCGCCGATCCCCGGGGCACAGACCCCGCACCACTGACCACGTGCAACAGAACGATCGCAATCGCGGCGATCACGCAGACCGCTGCCACGCAGAGCGTCGCGCCCGCAAGCATGCGCGTTATTGCGCCACGGATCGGCAACGCCGACAGCGCGCGGGAGCTTTCCCGATCCTCATATGGCGCCGCTTGTCCTACGAACTGCTGAGCAAGCTCGGGCGCCTCGTGCCTGACGGGCTGCTCGGCACCCCCGAACCCATCCTGCCCTCCAAGCGCCTCATCGGCGTCGTAGACCTCGTACACGGCCCGGGGACGACGCCGCGGCATCTTCACGCCGGCCACCCTCGCGGCACAACGCGGCAAATCCCAACGGCCGGGAGCAAGGACGCAAAATACGCCTGCTCCCGGCCGCCGGATGCCGGACGGGATGCGCCGTGCAGTCGCCGATAGGATCGACTGCCGGCGTCCCGGGAGGCGCGCCTATGAGTGGGGGGAGCGATCTGCGTCATAGGTGGGCCTCTGTTCTTTAGATCCGACTGCTCCTCGACAAACGGGACACCGGCGCACGGGCCGACGTGCTCAGGCGCCCTCGGACAGGAGCTCTCGCAATCTCGCTCGCGCGCGCTGCGCGACCTTGCGGTACTTCTCAGGCGACCAGTCGTGCCGTGCGCAGAACTCGGCGCAGTCGACCTGCAGGTAAATCTGCGATGCGAGCACGAGCCTCTGGTCGAGGGTGAGCCTCTGCAGCAGGCTGCCGATCCGTTGCAGCTCAATGCGCAGACCGACGAGCTCGTGAAGATCGATCCGGCCGTCCGCGACCTCTTCCCCGGCCCCGTCGAAGAGGCCGTCCGCGAGCGCATGGTCGAGCGTCGCCTGTGCAGGGCTGCGCCCCTCCAGTGCCCGCCGTCGATCCTGGATGCGCGACAGAAGGCGTTGTTCGAGCACCTTCACGACGTGGAGCGAACTCATGAAGGGCGCGCCCTGCCGGGCCCGCAGCACCAGCTCCAGCGCAGTCTGCCCGTAACATTCCTCCAGGTCCTCCCGACGCAGGCGACGAGAGTGCACGCGCAACAGCCGCGCGCGATGGGCCTCGACCACCAGCGCCACGCGATCTGCGGGATCATCACCTGGCTTGAGCTGCGCGATCCGGGTAGACACGCGAACATGTCGCCGCCGGCACGCAGATCACCCCCCAGCCAATGGACCTCGCCAAGATGCTGAACCTGCAAGCCGTAGACCGCTTTCAACGCAAGCGGCGGCCGGTCGCATTCCTGGTCGGCGTGATCAAGAAGTACGGCGAAGACCAAGGCGGCCAGCTCTCAGCCCTAGTCACCTACTACGGCTTCATATCGCTGTTCCCGCTGCTGCTGGTGTTCGTGACGATCCTCGGCTTCGTGCTGCAGGGCGACCCCAGTCTGCGGGTGCAGATCGAAGACGGCACGCTGGGCAAGTTCCCGCTGATCGGCGACCAGCTCAAGCACCACTCGCTCTCAGGCAGCGGCCTCGCGCTCGCGGTGGGCCTGGTGCTGACGCTGCTGGGAGGACTGGCGATCACCAACGTCGTCCAGTTCGCGCTAAACCGGATGTGGGGCGTCCCTTTCCGTCGTCGCCCCGACTTCCTCATGAGCCGGCTGCGCGGGCTGCGGCTGCTTGGGCTGCTCGGCCTGCTGAGCATCCTCTCCAGCGTCGCCGGCGGCTTTGTCGGCGCAAGCGAACACGGCAGCGTCAGCGCCTGGCAGTTGATCGCAGGAGTGCTCGTCTCGCTGGTGGTCAACTGCGTGCTGTTCGCCGCAGTCTTCCGCCTGCTCACCGCCACGCGGATCCCCTGGCGCGACCACGCCCCGGGCATTGCGGTCGCAACGGTGCTCTTCACCGTGCTGCAGTACCTCGCCGGCCTCTACATAAGCCACGAGCTCAAGCACACGGGGCCGCTTTACGGAACCTTCGCGCTGGTGCTGGGGCTGCTTGCGTGGATCTACCTGTGCGCGCAGGCCACCCTGCTCTCGGTCGAGGTCAACGTGGTGCGAGCACACAAGCTCTGGCCGCGAACCCTCTTCGGAGAAGACCTCTTGGAGAGCGACAAGCGGGCGATCAGAGCGGCGGCGCACATCCAGGAGCGCGTCGGCTCCGAGCGCATCCACGTGCACTTCGACGAGCAGGATCGCACCCCTTGAAGACCGGCCCCACACGACGTATACTTACTTCACATTCGTAAGTAGATATGGAGCCATAACATGCCTTCATCTTCACCACCACCCACACCCGACGAGCAGAGCAAGCAGGTGCTGCGACTGATCCCGCTCGACGACACGATCGTGATGCCGAGCATGGGCATCACGCTCACCGTCGACGTGGGAGAGGACGAGCGCGTCGTGCTCGTGCCTCGTCATGAGAACGAGTTCCTCGAGGTCGGCACGATCGCCGAGGTCTCAGACCGCGTTCGGCTGCCCGGCGGCGGACGTGCCGTCGCCCTCTCCGGCGTGGCCCGTGGCCTGATCGGAGCCGCGCAGACCGGCACTGAGGGCGAGCTGCGCGTCGAGGTCACAGAGCACCCCGACGCCACGCCGGTGGACCGCCGCACCCGCGAGCTGGAAAGGGAGTACAGGGCGGTCGTCGAGGAGATCCTCGATCTGCGCGGCGACGATGGCCGGATCGCGGCCTTCCTGCGCGCGATCGTGGAGCCCGGCGCTCTGGCCGACTCGGCCGGTTACTCCCCCAACCTCAACTACGAACAGAAGGTCGATCTGCTGCGCACGCTGGATGTCACCGACCGGCTGGATCTGGCGGTCAAGCTGCAGCGTGAGAGCCTTGCCGAGCTACAGATCCGCAAGCGCATCCGTGAGGACGTGCAGGAGGGCGCCGAGAAGCAGCAGCGCGATTACTTCCTGCGCAAGCAAATGGAGTCGATCCGCAAGGAGCTGGGCGAGGACGAGGGCTCGGTCGTGGAGGAGTACCGCGCCAAGATCGAGGCCGCGGAGATGCCGCAGGACGTCGAGGAGCAGGCCCTGAAGGAGCTCTCGCGCCTGGAGCGCACCGGCGAGCAGACCGGTGAGTCGAGCATGATCCGCACCTACCTGGATTGGCTGATCGCCGTGCCGTGGAGCAAGCGCTCGGAGGAGAAGCTCGACCCGGTCGCCGCGCGTGAGGTGCTGGACGCCGACCATGCCGGCCTGGAGGACGTCAAGGACCGCGTGACCGAGTATCTGGCGGTGCGTAAGCTGCGTCAGGATCGCGGGATCGAGGCCGACCCGAAGTCCGGGGCGATCCTCACCCTGATCGGCCCTCCCGGTACCGGCAAGACCTCGATCGGCGAGTCGATCGCCAGGGCGACCGGACGCGAGTTCGTGCGGATGTCGCTGGGAGGCGTGCGCGACGAGGCCGAGATCCGAGGCCACAGGCGCACCTACATCGGCGCGCTGCCGGGCCGCCTGGTCAGGGCGCTGCGAGACGCGGGCACGATGAACCCCGTGATCCTGCTGGACGAGGTCGACAAGGTCGGCGCCGACTGGAGGGGCGATCCCTCCGCAGCGCTGCTGGAGGTGCTCGACCCGGCCCAGAACCACTCCTTCAGGGACCACTACCTGGATGTGGAGCTGGACCTCAGCCAGGTCATGTTCATCGCCACGGCCAACGTCGCGGACACGATCCCCGGCCCGCTGCTGGACAGGATGGAGGTGATCCGCTTCGACGGCTACACCTCCGAGGAGAAGCTCGCGATCGCGAAGGGCTACCTGTGGCCGCGCCAGCGCGACCGCAACGGCCTGCGCGAGGACGAGGTCAGCATCTCCGACGAGACGCTGCGGACGGTGATCTCCGAGTACACGCGCGAGGCCGGCGTGCGCAACCTGGAGCGCGAGCTCGGGACGCTGCTGCGCAAGACCGCGACGAAGGTCGCATCGGGCGCGGTGGAGCCGCCGATCGAGATCGACCTCGATCAGGTCAGGGATGCGCTTGGAAGGCAGAAGTTCTTTCAGGAGTCGGCGATCCGCACGGCGGTGCCGGGCGTGGCGACCGGGCTTGCGGTCACGGGCGCGGGCGGAGACGTCCTGTTCGTGGAGGCCAGCTCGATGAAGCGCTCCGGCGGCGGCGGGCTGGTGCTGACCGGCCAGCTGGGCGACGTGATGAAGGAGTCGGCGCAGATCGCGCTCTCCTACGTGCGTGGCCACGCCGAGCAGCTCGGAATTGACGAGAGCGCGTTCGAGGGACACGAGTTCCACGTGCACGTGCCGGCGGGAGCGATCCCCAAGGACGGCCCCTCGGCCGGCGTGACGATGGTCACGGCGCTTGCGTCGCTGCTGACGGGCAGGCCGGTGAAGCACACCGTGGGCATGACCGGCGAGGTCACGCTGCAGGGCAGGGTATTGCCGATCGGCGGGCTCAAGCAGAAGGTTCTGGCCGCACATGCGGCAGGGCTGACCGACGTGATTCTGCCCGAGCGCAACAGGGGCGACCTGGATGAGATCCCCAAGGAGGTCGCGGAGCAAATGACCTTCCACCCGGTGATGAGCATCCAGGAAGTGCTGGAGAAGGCGCTGGAGACTTCTCCAACCGCCGCGCGGATCTCCTGATCGGGAAGGTCAGGTCAGGAGATGCCCGCGCGCAGCCCCCGCAGATGCATGCCTGTTCCATTGGAGGTCCGCCAGGCGGCGGACCTCCTGGAGCGGCGATGGCAGCTGTCGATCATCTATGCGGCGCTGAGCGGCGCGATGCGCTTCTCCGAGTTCGCGGAGGCGATCGCCGGGATCTCGCCGCGGATGCTCTCAGAGCGGCTGCGGGACCTCGAGTCCGCCGGTCTGATCGAGCGCGTCGTACTGCCCACCAGCCCGCCTGCGGTCGAGTACCGGCTCACCCCCCGCGGCCGGCGGCTTGCGCCGCTCGTGGAGGCGATGCGGACCTACGCGCAAGGCCCCGGCAACTAGGAGGCTTTGACGAAACCCTTGGCGAAAGCCCTTGTAGCGCCCCTCGCCGCAGTCTAGCGTCGGCTCGACCCTAGAAAAGTGCCCCCGCACCGCGCAAACGGCCGGGGGCGTGGCAAAGGAGCGTGAACTCCAATGCAGCACCAGCCTATCCCTATGAGTGTGGCCGAGCAGGATGCCCAGACGGACACGACGATCCTTGAAGTTCTGTTGGATGACGACGCGCAGCGGCCGTGGACGGAGAATGAGGTCGCTCTCGTGCTCAACGACCCGATCGCTGCTTCGGACGGTCTTGGGCGTCTCGCTCGCGCTGGCCTGATCCATCGCCTCGATGGCTTCGTCTTCGCGTCGCGCGCTGCGTTGCACGCAGCCGAACTCGCACTGTAGACGCTTGCTGGAGCGCCACGTCGCCGCTCTGGGCGTGGCGCTTCTCATTTGGAGCCGTCCATCCTGAGCAATCCTCCGATGCGCTCCAGCTTGGCTGCAAGAAAACGATCTGCTGATCCGCCGCAGCGGTCAATCTCTATCTCGCAGTAGGTATTGAAGATGTTGGAGTTGTCGTCGGCCCCTACCATCGGTCCTTGCCCCAAGAAGTCCTGCTCGTGGCCGGGAAAGTGCTTCTTGAGCACCTTCCACGTCTTTTCGGCCCACTCGTAGACGGCTTCTTTGGCTCTGTTCTCGGCTTCTTTTGCATCGAAAGATTTGCGCTGAGAGAGCTTCTTTTGGAGGGTGCGCCCCTTCCTGTAGCACGCGCGCAGCGCGCCTCTCGGCTTCGCAGGGTTGACGAGCACGTCCCATGCGATCACCACGACGCACGCGACGGCAACCCCGAGTAGAAGAACCAGTAGGAGGGTATGGTCGCGCAGCAGGCTGGCGGCGGCGATCAGACAGGGCACAAGAACCGTCCCAGCCCAATCACGCTTGCCATAGTCGGCAGCCTACAGGCCAATCTTTCCGTCCGATCAGCCCTGTAGCGTTAGTCGTTCTACAACCAATATGACCCCCGCGCTGTTGGTAGCAGCCGGGGGTCTGGACCCAGGAGGTTAGCTCTCCGTGGCCACGCCAAACGTAGCACGGCGACCCGTCGCTGAAACCCTTGCAGGCATCCTTGAATCGCCCGAGGTAGCACAGCTTGTAGAACGGCTTGAGGCGACTCGATCTACAGGCAGACCGGGCTATCCGCTCAGAGCCATGATCGGCATGGCTCTGGCGAAGTCCATGTACGCGATCCCGACCTGGACGCGGACTGTGGCGCTCGTCAAAGAGCACGCAGCGTTGGTGGCCCTGATCGCGCCAGGTGGGGAGATTCCTTCTCATTGGGCTTGCTACCGCTTCGCGGCGAAGCTGCGCGAGCACGCACCTATTCTTGAGCAGTGCATTGCCGATGTGATCGGCGCGCTGAAGAAGGCCAATCCGCTGCTCGGTTGGGACGTGGCGATCGACGCCTCCGACATGCCCGCCTACGCCAACGGCCAGCGCTTCAAGTCCAAGAACGGGCCGGAACGCGAGACGTACTCCGACCCTGACGCCTCTTGGGGGCACCGATCGGCCGTCTCGACGCGCAAGGGAGGAGGCTTCTACGGCTACCGGCTGCACATGGCTGTGTGTGCCACAACAGACCTGCCGCTCGCGTGGCGAGTCGAGACAGCCCGCAAGCATGAAACATTGGCAGTCGCACCTTTGCTCGACAAGTTGCACACACTTGGGATTGATCCTGAGACATGCGCTCTTGATAAGGGATACGACAACAACAGAGTCTATATGGAGTGTTCTCAGAGAAGTATCTCTCCAGTGATTCCCCTGCGACAAACTCCCGACG
This sequence comes from Solirubrobacteraceae bacterium, assembly GCA_036008645.1. GTDB lineage: Bacteria > Actinomycetota > Thermoleophilia > Solirubrobacterales > Solirubrobacteraceae > Palsa-744. The sequence continues at coordinate 333,087 of DASYNI010000012.1, read as the reverse complement.
TAAAGCGCGGCGAAGATGCGCCGCCCTGCTGCGTGCATGGGGAGTGGCGCTTTGCTGGCGCAGACCGCAAGCGTTGTGCTACGAAGTGGCGTTGTCCTACAGGCGAATGTGCCACAAAGTCCAAGTGGATCAAGGCCGACCGGTTGCATCCCCTGATCCCACGGGAGACGCTGCGTTGGAAGGGTCTCTACAGGGGCCGTGCGTCCGTCGAGCGCACCTTCGGACGCCTGAAGCACGAATGGAGCCTGACACCGCTGCGAGCACGCAGAATCGAGCGTGTGAGACTTCATGCGAACCTCACGATCCTCTCTCAGTTGACTTGCGCTCTGAGTAAGGAACGCGCCTTGTCGCTTGCGGCCTGAGTAGAGTAGGGTCGCACTTATGGCTGGAAGTCTCGAAGGGCCACTCGCCAAGTGGCTGCGAGCCAATACCGAGTTGAAAAAGCTCAAGGACGAAATCGAGACCATCTGGCCTCCACACAAAACATGGCCCGTTCGTCCCAAAGTAGACCGGGACGGACTTGAGCACCGCTTCCACTTGGGCGAGTTGCCCGAGATCGGGCCGGAATGGGCGTTGTGGGCTGGAGAGATCATCTTTGATCTTCGATCCAGTCTCGACCACCTTGTTTATCAACTTTACGTCAGACGCTACAGAGGGAAAGTCCCGCGCGAAATTGAGAAAAGAAGTCAGTTTCCTATCTTTTCTTCCTATTCGCAGTTCAGCAGAATCGGTCTTGGCTATATCAAGACGCTCTGCAAAGGCGATCGGCAGGCGATCACTGATCTTCAGCCATACAATGCTTGGCACGACGGCTGGGAGCACACTCGCGCCGCGCTTGCCGAACTTTCGGCCGTTCACAACATCGACAAGCATCGGAAGCTCCATGTTGTAACAGGCTCCCAACGCGCCATCATAAGAATAGATGTTCCGACTGACGTTGGATTCAAATCGGAACCCATTTGGGGCGCGGTGAAATCCCATAGTCACGTAGAGACTTGGACCTTCACCAAGGCTCCAACTGAAGTGCCCAACCACGGCGGCGCGTATCTCCAAATAGCTCTGAAGGACGGGAACCGTAGCTCCGATCTGCTCCCACTGCTTGAGGGTTTCTCGAACGCCGTGCTTCGCGTCATCAACAGATTTAGCGACCGCTTTCCGTCGCCCTCCTGATCGTGAGTCCCGCGCGGTCATGCCGCACCCCCATTCAGGGGTCCATGAATCCCGCTATTTGCGGGCTTTGGGGTAGATGTAGCCCGATCGTGGGGTATCGGGTCTGAGCAGGGATCTACGATCCCTGTGTGGGAGCGCCCTTGCGGGTTTCGCAAAGGGCTCCTAGTTGGTCCGCTGAGCGCTCACGCTAATTGACGATTCTTCGGAGGGAAATTCCAGCGTCGCGCTGCGCTGACCTTCCGACACAGGCAGTTCGATCGGAAACGGCGCACCCAGGAAGGCATTGACGAACAGTTCCGCCAGGCCTCCGAGCGCCTGGCAGGCGGGTGGCCCGCTGACGGTGATCGAGACTTTGGAGTCGGTGCTGCTCAGCTGCAGCGAGAAGCCGGTGCCTGAGACCGAGCCGGAGATGTTGAAGTGAAACGGCTCCGCTGCCAGGTAGCCCGTTCCGACAACGACCCCTTGTTCGGTGCACGGTCCCGACTCCGCGCCTATTTCACCTGGCCAGCCGGCTCCCACGCCGGGGGCGTCGGTGATCGTGCCGGTCTTCCTGTTCACGCGGAAGAGGCCCGGCCCCCAGGTCAGCCCTGCCCCGTTTGGCCCCGCAATCTTCATGGTCAGAGACCACTGCTCGCATCCGTTGGGAGTCTTTCCGGCGGCCTCTTCGCCTGCCGCTTCGAGCAGTTTGGTGACGCTCGCCACGTCGCTCGGGCTGTCGATGCCGAGCATCATCGCTATCGAGAGCGCTTTGGCCACGCACGGCGCGTCCTGCTTGGTGACCGAGCAGGGGTCGATCTTCTCAGCCTGCGTGAGGCCTTCCCTGGCGGACGATTGCGCGTTCTCCAGCGCCGTTTTCTCGACACCGGGCAGGCCAAGCATCTGCGCGCCGGCCGCGACCGTAAGCCAGTCGCCCGCACTCTGCGCCCCGCTTTCCTGCGCCCATTCCGAGTAGGCCGAACGTGCTTCGTCGAACGCTTCCTGGGCGCCCTTTTCGTCACCGGCGAGCATCGCATCGCGGGCAACCGCGAGATAGTCAGCCACGCCATCGGCGTCATGCAGGCTGATCTGGCGCGCGCCATCGAAGCTGCAGCCTGTGGCAGCGTGCGCGCGCGGCTGGATTGACGCCTGGTGGGCCGTGGAGCGGATCTCGGCCAGCAACTGCGCCAGCGCTTTGCGAGCCTGGGAGCGGGAGCGATGACGGTAAAGCCAGAGCAGGTGGTTGGCCTGCCGGCGAACGGAGGCGCTGGCGGCTGTCGCGCATACGCCTTTGGCGCCGGTGCGAATTTCGTCGATCACTCCGCTTGCGATCGTGTGGGCCGAGCCCGTGAGCGAACCCGCGGTGGGGGCGCTTTCGGCCTGCGACACGCGCAGCCCGAGCTTTACGCGACCGGCGGCGCAGGCCCGCAGCACAGTCGCCGTGGGAGATGCGCTGGCCGAGGCGCATGCGACCAGCGTCGCCAACAGCGTGACCAGCGCAACGATGCTTCTGAGGCGGGACATCGACGTTTGAGCTCCTTTGATGTGGTAACGGCCCGGTCCACATCGACAGCGCAAGGAGCCTGCTTGAGTACGCTCAGAGTCTGTCCGGAAACTCGGGTGCGTGAATGGCGTGTGCAAGACCAAGTGCCGCCAGGACGCAGGACCGAAGGCTTGGCGGCGCCAAGTCGAGGTCCGAGGACGCCGCGGCACGCCGTGTCAGGCGCCGCCAGGCGCGTGCACGAGTTTCCGGACAGACTCTTATGCCGGAGGTGGCCCGGCTGCGGCCGTCTCGGCAACCAGGTCGCTGCTGGCACCCACCAGCGCGCCGCCCTCGCAAGTCTCCGCACGCACTTTGGCTCGGGCCGGGTTGCGAATCCCGATCGCGCCCACAAGCCCGCCGGCGGCCACAAGCACCGCAGCGATCCCCATCGCGAGATGAAACGCGCTCACCGAGGAGGCCTGCGCAGCAGAGTCGATGCTCTTCGCTTCCGCGGTCGGCAGACCTGAGGTGTTGGGGACGCCGAGCGCAAGGCGCTGCGCCTGCGCAACGGTCGTGTGCCCGGCCGGGCTGAGACTCGTGCCGGAAAGGTTGCCGGCGAGCGCCGAGCTGAACGATGCCGAGACCACGACACCGAGCGCTGCGGTCGCCAGCAGCCCTGCGACGCGCGCAAGCGCGTTGTTGACCGCCGAGGCGATACCCGCGTCGGATGAGTCGGCGCCGGCCAGCACCGCCGCCGTCAGCGGCGCAACCGTCATCGCGAGCCCAAGCGAGAAGAGGACCAGCCCCGGCAGCAAGCCTTCGAGATAGTCGACCGAGGCGTCGACGCGCTGTAGCAACAGCAGCCCCGCCGCCGCGATCAGCGGCCCCGCGCCCATGAAGAGCCGCGGTCCGTAGCGATCGGCGAGCATGCCGAAGCGGCGTGAGCAGAGGAACATCACGACCGTCACCGGCAGCGTCGCGAGACCGCTCTGCAACGGCGTGTAGCCGCCGACCTGCTGCATGAAGAGCGTGAGAAAGAAGAACAGGACCGCCAGGCCGCCGTACATCGCAAACGTCTCCACGTTGCCGACCGAGAAGTTGCGCCTGGCAAAGAGCCCGAGCGGCAGCATCGGATCGCGCGTGCGCCGCTCGCGCGCGAGGAACATGCCAAGCAGCACCAGCCCGCACAGCAGCGGCGCCAGCACGCCCGGGCTGCCCCAACCGAGCTTCGGCTGCTCGATCAGCGCGAAGACCGGACCCGCGAGGCCAAGCGCGCAGAGCGCGGCGCCGGGCAGGTCGAGCTTGCGCGCGCCCACGCCACGCTGAACGTGCGGCACGACGAGCAAGATCAGCGCCACGCAGACCGCCACGAAGGGAATGTTGATCAGGAAGATCCAGCGCCAGGAGACGGTGTCCAGCAGCTCGCCGCCGACCAGCGGACCGATGACCGTCGCGATGCCGCTCCAGGCGGTCCAGCTGCCGATCGCAGCAGAGCGCTCAGATTCGGCGAAGACACCGACAATCACCGCTAGCGCGCTCGGCACCAGCAGCGCGCCGGCGATCCCTTGCAGCGCGCGCGCCGCGATCAGCGCCTGCACCGAAGGCGAGAGCGCGCAGAGTAGAGACGCAACGCCAAAGCCGCCTACCCCGATCGCGAAGATCCTGCGCTCGCCATAAAGGTCGCCAAGGGAGCCGCCGATCAGGATCAGCGAGCCGAGCGTGAGCAGGTAGGCGTTGGCCACCCACTGCTGCGCGGCCAGCCCGCCGCCGAGATCACGCTGGATGCTCGGAAGCGCGACGTTGACCACAGTGCTATCCAGCAGCGCGATGCCGGAGCCCAGGATGCAAGCCAGCAGGGTCAGGCGCTTGGTGGCGTGCGGCGAAAGCTTGTTCATTGCGCCGCCTGCGAGCGGGCATCGGGACGCGCCTGGAAATAATGCCGCGAACACATCGACATGGACATGATTGCGCGCGAGACCGAAGCAACGGCCTTCTCCTGGCAAACACGACGGCCGCCTTACGCGCGACCGTCAATAGCGCTGGCAACCCAGCACGCCCGACTGTAGCCTCGACTCCCTTCCACAATCGCGACTTGTCAGGAGGATGGAATGAAGCGTTGCAAGCTCACTGCTGCGGTGTGCGGGGCTTTCGTGATCTTGAGTATGTCGATCACGGCGACGGCCTCCGCGACCCTTACGCCGGAATTCATGCAGCACGGCAAACCGATCGGGTCGATCAACTTCGAAGGTACTGCCGGCGGCATCGCCCTGGAAACGAAAGCCTTCAAGGTCGTCTGCTTCAGCTCAACCACGAAAGGCTCCGCCAGCGCAACCAGCGTCTCCAAAGTGGTCATCAAGTGGGCCGATTGCGAAGAAGCCGGCGGCTTTCACTCTTCGTGCACGACCCACGGCGATTTCTCGGGCGAAATCGTCAGCGAATCGCTGAAGGGCAGACTAGGAGGCATCAACTCGAGCCCAGACGAAGTGGGCTTGTTGCTCGAAGCCGAAGCGGGACTCTCGACGCCTGTGACGTCCTTTGAATGCAGCACGCTCAGCGGATCGATCCACGATCAGGTCATAGGCCTTTTGGAACCTCTCAAAGTGGAACAAGAAGAATTCGGCCTCTTCTACACATGCAAAGGGGCCGGCACCCAGACCCTGACTCTGTTCGAAAAAGAAACCGAACCCCACAACCTCGTCTTCTTTTACCCCAGCCTCGAAAAAGAAGCCCTTTGCTTGACCAGCAAAGGCACGTACCTCTGGAAGCCGTCTGGGACCAAGGTCGAAATCCATCCCTGAAGGGACATCTCGGTGGCCGGCGGGTTACGACGGCCACCGAGCGCCATCCGCGAGACCTCTTGGTCGGTGCTTCAAGACACCGAACCCTTCTGGACGGGAGCAGTCGCCCGCAAGGGAGCATCTCCGAACGACGCGGCAACACGCTTGGCTGTCGAGCTGGCCCTGCGCGTGGTGCTGAACACGCCGAGCCCCAGCACCGCGACGCCGCATCCAAGCACGACCCACCACCCGACGTCCCTGAGGTTGAGATGGTGGACGGCAAGTGCGCTCGTAGCGGCGCCCACAGCCAGCGCCCCCACGATCGCCACGCCGAGTGTCTGACCGACCTGGCGCGAAGTTGAGGCGATCGCTGCCGCCACTCCAGCCTGCGAGGGAGGCATCCCCACCACGGCGGTGTTCGTGATCGGCGGGTTCACCGTGCCGAAGCCGATGCCGAAGATCACGTAGGAAAGCAGCAGCACCCACACCGGCGTGGTGGGACTGAGGCTGGTCATGATCGCGCTGCTGATCGCCATACCACAGCCGCCGACGATCAGCGGCCCACGCGCCCCGCGCGAGCCCACGATCCGGCCTGAGATCGGCGCGCAGATCACCGTCATGCCCGCGATCGGCAGCATGAACAGACCCGCCTGCAGCGGCGAATGCCCGCGGACCTCCTGCAAGTAGAGGGTGTTCAGGAACAGGAAGCCGCCCAGCGCCGCGAAAGCGCAGACTGCGATCGCAGTGGCGCCGGAAAAGGGCACGCTGGAGAAGAAGCGCAATTCCAGCAGCGGCTGCTCACGTCTGCGCTCATAGGCGATCAGCGCCACGGTCGCGATTGCGCAGATCGCAAAGAAGCCGAGTGTTCTGGCCGAGAGCCAGCCGCTGCTCGGCGCCTCGATGATCGCGTAGGTGAGGCTGGCGAGCAGCACGATCACGAGGATCTGCCCCACAGGGTCGACGCGGCGTGGCCGCGCGGCCTTCGATTCAGGCACGAAGCGCAGCGTCAGCACGAGCGCGGCGAGCCCGATCGGGATGTTGATCCAGAAGATCGAGGGCCACCCGACCGACTCCACGAGCGCCCCGCCGAGCACCGGCCCGAGCGCGAAGCTCACTCCCACGGTGGCGCCCCAGAGCCCGATCGCCTGGGCGCGCTCGCGCGCGTCCGTGAAGACGTTGCGGATGATCGACATCGCAACCGGATTGAGCATCGAGCCGCCGACGCCCTGCAGCATCCGAAAGACGATCAGCCACTGCAGATTCGGCGCGAGGCTGCAGAGCAGCGAGGCGAGCGTGAACAGGCACAGCCCGAGCATGAAGACCCGCCGGCGGCCGAAACGGTCGGCCATCGAGCCGGAGAGCATCAGCAGGCTGGCCAAGACGAGCGTGTAGGCGTCGATCGTCCACTGCAACCCGGAGATCGGCGCGTGCAGGTCGTGCGCGATCGACGGCAGCGCGACGTTGACGATCGTGGCGTCGAGCCCCACGATCAGCAGGCTCATGCAGCAGATCGCGAGGATCAGCATGCGGCGTGAGCGATTGGGCGCCGACGAGCGCTCAGGTGCGAGAGTCGCGGCCATGGAGACCCGTTATATGCGCTTTTGGCGACGGCGTCCGCGCTTAAGCGCTCACGCTCGCCGCCCTCTTCGTCGCAGGACTCGCGTCCGTGCGTCACTTCGCTCCCAGCGCGATCTGCTGACACGCCGCGGGCGACAGCGCGCTGCAACAACTGGGCGTGCTGGTGCGCGGGCACGCAGTTCGACCCGAATGTTGTGGGGCGGCGGAGACGATACTCGGAGAGGGAGATCGAATCTCACATCGCCTGATCGATCGCGCCGATTGTAGATATATCAAGCGCCTAAATGGTAGACTTCGGGCATGAGCACAACCATTAGGGTGAGCGAGCTGACCCGCGATCGCTTTGCTCGACTGGCACAGGCAACAGGGCGTCCCATGAGCCAGCTGGTCGACGAGGCCGCCGATGCACTGGAGCGACGGGTGTTCTTCGATGAGCTCTCCACCGGCTACGAGTTGCTGCGAGCCGACCGGGACATATGGAGCGAGATCGAGGACGAGCGCCGCGTCGAGAGCGGCGCTCTACGTGACCGTTCGTGAGCCCGCGTCGGGCGGAGGTATGGCTGCTGGACTTCGGCGACCCCGTCGGACGCGAGCAGTCGGGCAGGCGACCCGCGGTAGTCGTCTCTTCTGATCTGCTGAACGACAGCCGCGCCGGCATCGTGGTCGTGGTTCCGATCACCACGACCGATCGCGGACTGCCGTCCCACATCGAGATCGACCCAATCAATTCAGGGCTCGACAAGATCAGCTACGCCAAGTGTGAGGACGTGAAGTCCGTCTCAGAGCAGCGCCTGATCGCACGACTCGGGGCGGTAGACCAGCAGGCCATCTTTCAGATCGGCCGCGCACTGCGCTTCCTGCTCGAGCTTTGAGCAACCGACGAGACGCCGGCGCGTGGTTTTCCCGGAGCCCCCTGCGGGCTTACGCCCTGGCAATCGCCGACGCGCATGGCAGTCTGTGCAACGCGCGATGTGCCGCTGGCTTGCATACACCGGCTCACCCATCCTGCTCTCCAAGGCTCTCTACGCACCGGCGCACTCCCTGATCGACCAGAGCCTGCACGCCCGTCTTGGGGCCGAGGCAACCAACGGAGACGGGTTCGGGATCGGCTGGTACGACGACACACCGGCCCCTGGCACATTCCGCAGCATCGAGCCGGCCTGGAACGACCGCAACCTGCACGAGCTCGCCGATCACATCAGCTCCGCCCACTTCTTCGCCCACGTGCGCGCCGCGATCGGCTCGCCGGTGCAGCAGACCAACTGCCATCCCTTCCGCAGAGGCGCCTGGCTCTGGATGCACAACGGTTTCGTCGCCGACTTCGCCTCGGTCAAGCGCGATCTGGTCCTGGCCATCGACCCGGACCTGTACCCCGAGATCGCGGGCAGCGCCGACTCAGAGGTGCTGTTCTATCTCGCGCTCACGTTCGGGCTGACTGAGGATCCTCCCGGTGCCGTGGCGCGGACGATCGGCCTGGTCGAGAAGGTCGGACACGCGCATGGCATCGCCGACCCGTTCCAAGGTACGATCGCCACCACCGACGGGCAGCACATGTGGGTGTTTCGCTATTCGAGTGCCGGACAGACGCGCTCGCTGTTCTACACCGCCGACGTGCCCACGCTGCGCCGGCTCTACCCCAAGCAGCACATCCTGCAGGAGCTCTCCGCCGATGCGCGCATCGTGGTCTCCGAGCCGATCGGCGACCTGCCGGGCGCCTGGCGGGAAATGCCGGAGGGAAGTTTCGCGGTGATCGCCTTCGGACGCGACGAGGTGCTGCCGTTCGCGCCGGCATGAGCCGCGAGCGATGGATGGCCGCCTCGTTTGCGATCGGGGCGCGTCTGGTCCGGTGAGACACATCAGCTGGCGCGCGAGCTACTCGCCGGGGAGATGGTGCGCCAGCTCAGTGCCGACACACGGGACGCGATCGCTTCGTTGCAAGTAATGGCCACGCCTCTTGGCCAAATCACCGCGTAACGCGGCTACCGGCGCGCAGGCCCTGTTCTCAGCGCGGCCCTCTGGCACTCGGCCAGCGGCCCGTTTCTGAGAACGTGCGCCTGGCCTGCTCCTCGCGCTCGCGATCGTCGCTGCTGTCGATTGACTGACGGGCGTAGACGTCGACGATCACCGACATGCCGGCGATGCCAACCAAGATCAGCCCCAGCTGGGTTTCGCCAGCGATCAGGATGACCAGGCCGATCAGCAGAAGGGCGAGCGGAAGGCCGACGCGGAGCGCGAGCAGCGCAACCTTGTGACGCCTGGAGTCCAATGCGCGATGGTCGGCAGGCAGCGGCACGTTGCGAGGATCACTGGCTCCGTCGGCTTGCTCGATCATTGCGCCCGCTGACTATATCCGCGCATTCGTCCTGACTGCGGCCGTGTGGAAATATGCTCTCGGTGGCCAGGTCCGGAGACGAGCTGTTCAACTCTTTCACCGCAGAGCGGATCGTGTTCCGCAAGACCGCTGTGGAAACAGACGGCGCGCTGCTGGAGATGGACGACTACTGGGAGGCGCCCGGGCACCGGGCGCCGGAGCACATCCACCCACAGATGCAAGAGCGCTGGATGGTGATCGCTGGCACCGCCCGCTTCCGCATAGATGGCGTCGAGCGCAGCGCCGGCCCAGGAGAGGTGATGACCGCCCCGCCGGGAGTGCGGCACATGGCATGGAATCCAGGCACCGAGCCGGTTCACCTGCGCATCCAGATGCAACCCGCACTGCGATGGGAGATCTTTGTGAAGCGACTCTTCTCCCTCCTCTCCGGGCCAGCCGCGGGCACACCGCAGGCGCGCGATTCCCTACTCGAGCTGATGCGTGAATTTCCGGCTGAGATAGCGCTGCCGCCGACGCGCAGTCAGTGAGCCTCGCCGTCGAGGACGCCAAGGAACATGCGGTGTTGTAGCGTGGCCGCATGGAGCATGAGCCGCCGCTCGATGACCACCGCACGCCGATGTGGCTGCCATGGATCGCGGGACCCGAGGAGCACGCGGACGGCCCCGTGCTCATCAGCCTCAGCGAATTCAAGATGCACACGTTGCGCGACCTGCCCGGCATCGCCTGGACGGGGACGCAGCTGCGAGCGGGCTGGTACGGGCTGCCCGGCGCAGTCGGCCTGCACCTCTGGATGGACCTGACACAGCGCAGCATCGGCTCGTTGTCGGTCTGGACCAACGCCGTGGATCTACGGCGTTGGATCGGGCTGCCGCTGCACGTCCAGGTCATGCGCCGCTACCGGTCGCGGGGCATCGCGCGCGCGACGCAGTGGACCTGCGAGCCTTTCGATCGCGCGGCGATCCTGGAGGAGGCCAAGCTCCGCCTGACCTCGTCGCGCCGCCGCTGAGGCGTATAGCGGCCTGGGCGTAGCATCGTCTACCCCGGGCAGTCGATCCAGCGGCACATCAGCCCGCCACGCATCTCGTGATAGGACGGCGGCGCAGGCGCCGGGTCCTTGGAGAGCCGGGCGATCACCTCTGCGGGACCGTGCAGATCCTCTTCGGCAGCCGTGGTCCAGTGGATCTCGGGATCGAGCAGACGCTGCAGGCGCGCCCAGTTGCGACGCTCGATCGCGTCCAGCACGTCAGATACTGCGTGCACCTGGTCGGCCAAGGCAATGGTCTTTCGCTGGCTACGTCGGGAACGCCTCCTTCCCAAGTATGGCGCGTACCGCTCGACTATCGGCCGCGCGGTCAGCCGATGCTATTCAGCTCGGTGAGCTCGCTCTCGGATAGCGCCAGCGCAGCGCCTTTGACGTTCTCGCGCAGGTGCGCAACTGATGAGGTGCCGGGGATCAACAGGATGTTCGGGGAGCGTTGCAGCAACCAGGCCAGCGCGACAGCCATCGGCCTGGCCTCCAGACGGGCGGCGACCGATTCGAGTGCGTCGGACTGCAGCGGGGTGAAACCACCGAGCGGGAAGTAGGGCACGTAGGCGATGCCCTGTGTGGCGAGGGACACGATCAACTCGTCATCGACCCGGTGGGCGAGGTTGTAGAAGTTCTGCACGCACACGATCGGCGCGATCGACTGCGCCTCGGCGATCTGCTCGGCAGACACGGTGCTTATGCCGAGATGCTTGATCAGGCCCTCCTGCTGCAGCTGTGCGAGGGCGCCGAACGGCTCAGCGATCGAGCCCGGCTCGGGGCTGTCGAACCCCCCGACGCGCAGGTTGACAACATCGAGCGCGTCGAGGCCGAGGTGAATGAGGTTGTCGTGCACGGCCTGGCGCAGCTGCTCGGGGGACCGCGCGTGTGGCCAACCGCCCTTCACGTCGCGATACGCCCCAACCTTGGTGACGATATGCAGCTCGTCCGTATAGGGGTGCAGGGCTTCCTTGATGATCTGGTTCGTGACGTGTGGGCCGTAGTAGTCGCTGGTGTCGATGTGGGTTATGCCCAGCTCGATTGCCTCGCGCAGCACGGCGATCGCGGCGTCGCGGTCCTTGGGCGGCCCGAACACGCCGGGGCCGGCGAGCTGCATCGCGCCGTAGCCCATGCGGGTTACCGTGAGATCCTCGGTCATGGCGAATGTGCCGCCGGGAAGTGTCTGCGCTGTCATGAGTAATCCTCGTTTCGGTTAGCCGGTTAGCCGCGGCGATGGATAATCAACACCGAGCGTCGCGAGTGCGCGGCGACCGCCTCGGCGACGCTTCCGAGCAGTACGCCGGCAAGCCCGGTGCGGCTGTGAGAGCCGAGCACGATCAAACTTGCGCCGTGCTCGTCGGCGACTTGGACGATTCCCTTCCAGGTCGGAGCGACCTCGGCCTGCAAGCCGTGTGCTTTAAAGCCCGCCGCATTTGCCCGTGAGGCTCCGTCGGCGGCTGTCCGCACCGCGGCTTCTCTGACATCGGCTATCTCGGCGGCGTCGATTCGAAGCGCGACGGTTGGCACGAACCCGACGTCGAACGGTTGCCAGACGGTGAGGACGAGCGCATCGCGTCTCGGGCTGAGCTGTCGGCCGGCCTCGTCGATCGCGAGCTTGGCCAGCTCAGAGCCGTCGTAGGCGAAGAGGACCGGTCCATGTGGCTGGCGCGCTCCGCTTTCGATGTCGCTTGTCGTTGTCATGCTGCCTCCTCCGCGAGCGTTTGACGGTGGGGGTGGTTGCGGATGCCCGCGAGTAGCGGCGGCGAGTCCCAAGCTGCGCCCTCGCCATTCATGAAGCGCTCGAGGTCAGGCGCTTGCGGGCGCGCCCGGCCGAGCACGTAAAGACCAACCGCGGCGAGTGCACCAGCGACCGCGAGGCCAAAGCCGATCCACAGCGCAATGCCGGTGCCGACTCTGGCGTTACCACCGACGGTGGCGGCAAAGTGCACAAACAGCGGAGCGATCATGAACGCGGCCACCGCCCGGAAGAGCTCGACGATCGCGAACACCCGCTGCAGGCTCGCGGCCGCAAGCGAGAACCCTGCGACAAACAGCGCCGGGGCAACCGCCGCTCCGAGACCGATTCCGGTCAGCCCGGAACCGATCAGGGTGAGCGCTTCGGTGGGTGGGGCCTGGACCCGGAACACTGCGATCCCAGCAGCCAGGAATGCCATGCCGGCCAACGGCAGGTAGTGCATCTGGCGCTTGTCGAGAACGATGCCGAGCGCAACCGCCGTGATCAAGGCGCCGCCCAGCTCAGGGAGATAGAGCAGTCCAAGATGCAGGGGCATGTAGTGGGGAGCCAGCTCGTCGGCAGTGAGGACCGTTGCCGAGACCGACGCAGCCGCGGCCGACAATGCGAGCACGATCCCCGCGACCGGAATTGTGCTGGTCAGCATGCTGCGGATCGTCAGGAGCGGGCGGCTGCTTCGATACTGGTTGACGACGAGGGCGACGATCAGCGCCAGGCCGCCGACGAGCGGCAGGAGCGTCTCCGGCCCTAGGAAGCGGTGAGTCAGCAGCTCGGAGGCGCCAAAGAACGCGGCCATGCATCCCGATGCGGCCAGGCCGATTGCGACCAGGTCTCGCGGGGCGTCCCGGTCGGCGGGCGGGGCGTCCTCGAACGTCAGCAGGGAAAGCAGGAGCGCCGTGAGCGAGATCGCGGCGACGATCCAGAACAGCGGCCGCCACCCGTGGGCGCTTGCCTGGATCCCACCGATCACGGGGCCCAGCGCGACTGCTCCAAAGATGCAGACGTTCATGATCATCGCTGTCCAGCGGAACTTCTCCAAGCCGAAGCCGAGCGCCAGCGGCGGCACGGCGGCGATCAACAGCAGGCTCGTGCACAAGCCTTGAATCACGTGCCCGGCGATGAACATCGCAGGATCCTGCGCCGCTGCCACCACGATCGACCCGATCACCAGCAGCACCGCGTAGAGGACCATCATTCGCCGCTGGGGCAGAAGCTGGGCGAACTGCACCGCCAAGACGGTCCCCACGGCGTAGCCGGCGTTCGCCATGCCCAATCCCAGGCCCATCGTCTGCATGCTCATGTGCAGCTGCCGACCTATGATCGGCGTGAGCGGCCCCAGCGCCGCGGAGAGCCCGAGGTAAGGAACCAGGGCGAAGATCACCATCGCGGCCGCGGCGGGATAGCGGCCGGCCAACCAGCCTTGGCGCATCAGCCTCTCCCCGGTGCGGAAGCCATCTGGTCGAGGGATCGTGTAGTAGCTGGGCTCATACGAATCACCTTGTCTATATCTGGGATCACGGCTAAAATGGAGGTCACCTCCGGAATATTCGGAGGCTTCCTCCGGTACTATACGGAGGCGTCCTCCGGTTTTCAAGGGACGAATCATGAGCTCAACGCAAATCTCCACGCAGACAGCGCCTGCCGGCCCAAAGCGAGCCGACGCGAGACGCAACTACGAGCAGATCCTCGCGACCGCGCGCAAAGCGTTCGCCGAGGGTGGAGACTCGACGTCCCTCGAGGAGATCGCCCGCCAAGCTGGCGTGGGAATCGGCACGCTCTACCGCCACTTCCCCAGCAGACAGGTGTTGCTTGAGACTCTCTACGTCAACGAGGTCCACGAGGTCTGTCGCTCCGCCTCGCAGCGTGAGCACGATCCGTGGAACGCCCTCAGCGACTGGTGCGAGGGGCTGATCGGCTATCTGACCACGAAGCGGGCGCTCGCACAGGAACTCCTGAACTACCTCGATGAGGACGCCGCCCTGTTCCAAGAGTGTCGGCGTACGGTCTTCGCCGCCGGCGAACCGCTGGTGAAGCAAGCCCAGGACGCCGGCGTCGTCCGACCGGACGTCGAGTTCTCAGACGTGCTCCACATGTTGGCCGGCATCTCACGGATGCCCGCCAACGACCCCGATCAGGTGACACACGTCGTGCGCATCGCACTTGACGGCCTTCGTTACCACCCACAGGCGTGAAGAGCAACTAGAGCTCATCCCGTCCAGAGCTCCCGCCCAGCGGCATTCGTAGATTTGTCCAACCTGATGAGGATGCTGCGTCGATGTGGGTAGCCAGGAGCACCATCAACGACGACCAGCGTGTCCATGCGGGGTGGACGCGCCTTGCTTTTGGAGGCGATACGCATGGAGACGGACAGTGTCGAACCGGCGCTGAGAGGGCGCCTGGATACTCAACGTACCGAGGCGCTCCTGGGCGGCTATGGGCGGCTGAAGCCCTCGGTGCTGGCGTCGCTTGATCGCAAGCTGCGGCGTGTAGGGCTGCAACTCGATCCCGGCGATCTGGAACACCTCTACGACCTCGCCTGGCAGGTTCTCCACGCGCGCCTGCGCAACGGCGAGTGGCTGGATGGCAAGCAAGCAGCATTCGAGGCGTTTCTGGTGCAGGTCGCCTTTCGTTGCGCGGTCAAGATCGAGCGCGAGGCACGCACGCCTCCGGTGTCAGCGTGATTGCCGCGCCGAGAGGCAAAGAGGTACCCGCCACGTATTCGAGATCTGACCAGACGGTGGCCATCGGCCAAGGCTGACCGACGGTCCCACTGGCTCGGCGACCTGCTCTATAGAGTGCTTGATCCGTTGCGAGTGAGGCTGTCAATATGCATGGATCGATGAAGGACCATCGCTCCGACACGCCGCTGTCGCGCGAGTGGCAGTTGGCGTACGCATGCGAAGCACCTCACGACGACCCGCGGGATGGGCACTCGCGCGGTGGCAGGGAGATTCACAGCGGCGCGCCAATCCTCACCCGCGCCAAGTCACTGAAGCGGAAGAGCTAGCGCATGCCTGGCCCCGAGGACTCTGGCCAGGCCCTCTCACCAGACCTCTCGCTGACCTACGGGCCTCAGGGTTTCACGCTGCAAAGTTACGACGCCGACGGCAATCTGATCAGCTCAGAGCTGCTGAGCCCTGAAGAAGCGCTTGCGATGCTCAACAAGCAGATCGCCGATTACACCCCCACAGGGGTGCCGCTGGCGATGCTGAAGGCGGACGGCTCGATAGCTGCCACGGGCACCGCCACCACGCAGGAACTTCAGCAGGCCCTGGGGATCATGCTCGCACTCATCACACGTGAGCACGCCGGCGATTCGCAGGCTGCCCTGCAGGCCATTCGCGCGGCGCTGACCGCGCCAGAGGCGATTCGCCTGGTCGCCGAGATTCCAGGGATCGACCCGGACATCATCAGCGCGATCTGGCCGAACCTCAACGATCTCCTCAGCGGGCAGCCGACCGGACCAGACGCAGAACCCGAACCTGAAGGCGAGCCGAACGATCAGGTCATCGAGGGCTCGACCGCCCAGGGTCCTGGACCTCCGCCAAGCCCAGACGCGCTAGGGCGAACCGCAGATGCTGGCGTCGATCCGGGCCCTCCGGCAAGCACCACACCGGCCGCGGGAGGCGCAGGAGGCACGGCGACGGCGGGCGATCCGGTGCTGATGGCAACCGGCCAACTGCTCGTCCAAGCCGTCGATCTGGAGCTCGACGGGATCGGGCTCGACTTCCGCTTCGCCCGCACCTACCTGCACAACACGCGCTACGAAGGCGCACTCGGACCCGGCTGGGACCATTCCTACAACCTCTGGCTGCGCGAGGCCGTCGAGCCGCAGCAAGACGGCTCCTATCAGTACGCCGTCTACCGGTCCACGGGCCGCTTGCATCAGGACCGCTTCGTGTCCGAAGAGACCTACCAGGACGACCCAGGAGAACCGGCTGGCATCACCGAAGCCACGTTCAGCGGGGAAGCGGGAAATTTCGACCGCCTCTTCAAGGAATCGGGCAGCTACAGGCTGCTCACTCCAGACGGTCTGGAAATTCACTACAACGAGGACCTCCGTGCGACCCTCCTGAGCGATCGCAACGGCAACCAGATCCAGCTGAGCTACCACGATGCCAACCCCCAGCGGCTCGCTCAGATCGTGGACACGTGCGGCCGGCGCCTCGAATTGGTCTACGACGAACTCTGGCGACTAGTTGCCATCCACGACGAGTCGATAGACCGGCAGGTGCTCTACGGCTACGACGACGAAGGCCGGCTGGAAGGCGTTTGGCGATCGGTGGCCGCCGATGTCCCGCCGCTGCGCTGGCAGAGCTACCGCTACTGGGCCGACGAAGCCCCGGCGGGCTTGGAAGGAAACATTGTCGGGATCATCGACTCGCGCGGTATCGAACTGCTGCAGATCCAGTACGGCGAAGAACCTGGGCTCGTCTCATACAACCGCGTGATCGAACAGCGCGACGGCGGCCTCACCACCTTCGAATACGAATATGCCTTCGACGTCGGCTACGACCCGTCGGCTGACCCGCTTGCCGTTCCGATGCTGCGAGTCACAATGACCTCGCCGGTGGGTGTTCCCTACCTGCTCGAATACAACTCGCAGGGCCGGCTCCTGCGCGACGTCGTAGATGTCGAAGCCGAGGGCATCGTCGGCCGCTACGAAACGACGCGACGATATAACGCCGACGGCCTGATCGTGAGCGAGCAGAGGCCCGATGGCAGCGTCGTCGAATACCTGCACGAACGCGAGCTGTTCGAAGAATCCGGTGGCGAACCGGCCACCGCCGCTGCGGCCCAGCGCGCGCGCTTCGGATTCCTGCGCACGGTCATCGAGCACGCGGTTCCCGGAGCTCAGGGCCCGCCGCAGCGGATCACCGAATTCGATCGTGACCCGCAATTTGGACTCGTCACCGAGCAGCGCGGCCCTTACTATGCAGATGCAACGGGAATGCGGCTCCCCGACCAGCCGGAGTGGAGCGCCCGCTGCGAATATGACGCCCACGGCAACCTGACAGCGCTGCACCATCCAGACTGCACGCGAGCGGATGGATCGACGCAGACAGGGCTGACGACGACGATCGCGGCCGATGCGGAGGGCCGGACCCGTCGCCGCAGCATCGAGCTGGAAGACGGCTCGGCGCTCGTCTGCGAATACGACTTCCCAGGCCCCGGCGACCCAACGGGCTCCTCGCCGAGCGCCGAAATCGCTGACGCCGCCAGACTGGCCCTGAGGCGGACCTTTGCCTACGACGCGGCCGGGCGCGCGACGGGCGTGACCGAGCAGTTCGGGCCGAAGACCACGCGAGAGCTCGATCACCTCGGGCGGCTCTTGCGCCAGCAGGAAACAGATCCGAGCGCACCACCTGCGACGGCGGCGAGGACGCTTCTCAACGTCTGGGGCGTTCATGACCTGCCTGAAGAGACACGTATGAACAGGGTCGCGCCCGACGGCACCGAAGACACCGGCAGCGAACTGATTGAGCGCTTCCGCTTCGACGCCGAGGGCAACATCGCGGCCACTCACCTCACCTCTGCCGACGACCGCGTCGATCGCAGGGTCGAGATCCTGCGGGGAGCAGACCAGCGCATCCGCCGGCTGACTGCCGATGGCATCGCGACCATCATCAAGTACGACCCGCGCGGGCTCGTCATCTCCACCACGCAGTCCGCAGGCGGCGAGAGCGCGATGCACACAGAGCTCGCCTACGACGGCGCGGGTCGGCTGCAGAGCGTCCTCGACGCAGCCGGCAATCGCGAGCGCTTCGAGTACGACGCCTTCGGCCGAGTCTCCCGCCACACCTTCGCGTCAGGAACCGAAGAGCGCTGCGAATGGGACGCCCGTGACAGGCTCTTGCACCTAGCCGTTTTCGGGGCCTACCCCGGCGCCGGCGCTCCCGTCCTCCTGCAGGAGCTGTGGAACCGCTACGACGAGTGCGGACGACTGATCGAAACACGTACCAGCGTCTTCGACCCGGGCAACCGCCAAGCGCAACCCCCAACCGCCACGACCACGTTCAGCTATGACAGAGCGGACCGCCTGCTGGCCACGACGCTGCCCGACGGCACAACGAGCACCCTGAGCCATGACGGCCTGAACCGGGTCGTGCGCGCCGATGACGGCGCGGGCA
The DNA here is from genome assembly GCA_036008645.1 of Solirubrobacteraceae bacterium. Lineage (GTDB taxonomy): Bacteria > Actinomycetota > Thermoleophilia > Solirubrobacterales > Solirubrobacteraceae > Palsa-744. The sequence continues at coordinate 314,863 of DASYNI010000012.1, read as the reverse complement.
GCGTCGCCACCTCGACTTTCGACGACGCTGCGCGGACCGTAGAGCACCTCCTGCAGTTCTCAGGCACCGACGACGCCGGCCACTCCCATACCCTGCACTTCCCGTCCAAGCTGCAGCTCGACGCCTACGGACGCGTCACCGTCGTCACCGATGCGCTTGGCAACGCGACGCGGTTGGAACGCGACAGCCGCGACCAACTCGTCGCGATCATAGATCCTGCCGGAACACGTGGAGAACGATCTTTCCGTCCCGACGGGTTCCTTGAACAGGTGACGCTTGCGCAGGGCAGCACCGCAGAGCTGTCCTACAGCTACCAGCTCGATTCGGCGGGACGCGTCCTCAGCGCCGAAGGACCCCGCGGAACGGTTCTGCTCGTAGAACGAGATGCCTTCGGGAGGGCGCTCCGCACGCAACTCGGCCCAGATCCCGACGACGAGGTCAGCATCCTGGGCTACGACGCGCTTGGCCGCATCCAAACGGCTATCGATGGCCGCGGAGTGCGTACTATCGTCACCTACGGACCGGACGGCCTGCCTTCGAGCCTCGAATTCGACACCTCGCAGGTCGATCCCGCCGACACCAATCTCGAGCCGGCGCCACGCACCATCGCCTACGGCTACGACGGCGCGGGACGTCTCATCAGCGCCGATGATGGCCTGCGGCCGGTACGGCGTCGCCACGATTCGCGCGGCCTGCTGATCTCCGAGGCCACGGCTTCTGGAGAAGTCCACTGGGAACACGACATCGCAGGGCAGCCGGCGGCATTCACATACCCGGATGGACGCACCCTGCGCTTCCTGCGTACCGAAAGCCGCCTGCGCGGGATCGCCGACTACCCGCCTGGCTCGTCCCCCCAGGGCCCGGGTACCGACCTGCTGACTCTCTGGGCCGCCAGTGCGTCCGGCTTCTGCCCGCAGCGCTGGCGAGGGACGGTGATGCGGACCGAGTCACGGGACCTCGCCGGCCGGCTGATCGGCGCGGTCTACGAGGATCTCGCTGGCGCGGACCCGCTGCTCACGCTCAAGCAAGTCTGCGACGAGCGCAACCTGCCGGCGGCCCGTGCGATCGACACGCCCGCCGGCGCCCAGACGCGCCTGTTTGCGGTTGACGGTCAGGGGCGCCTCACATCGACCAGCTACGCGCCGCTGGACGCGATCGACCTGAGCGGACTGCAGAACAGCCCGGCCGGGAGCACTCAGGCCAACCACGACGCAGCGATAGCCGCGGCGAGCGCCGCCGTCGGGAACCCGGCTCCCGAACAGGATCTATACGAACTGCACCCGGATGGACCGCGCGAACGGCTGCGCAAGCTGGTTGGTGGCGCCCTCGCCAGGCAGACGAGCTACACCTCCGATGCGACGGGCTTGGCAGTACCCGCCGGCGTCACGCGCTCACAGGACACAAGCGCTCTGCCGCTCAGCATCGACAACGTCGCGTTCTCCTATGACGCGCAGCGGCGCCTGTCCCGCATCCAGGCGGCCGGCGGGCCCACGATCGAAATCGCCCGAGACGCGCTCGGACGGCCAGTGCGACTCCTAGATCATCACGGCGAATCCGACATCGCATACGACGGCCTACGCCCCGTGACGGTCACGCCCGCCGGCGGCGGCGCGGCAACCCAGATCGTCTGCTCGCCCGATGACGGGACGATTGTCGAGGTCGACACCGAAGTCGGGCCGCTGCGTCCGCTGCTCGATGCGGACGGATCGACCGTCGCGCTGATCGACAGCTCTTCGGCGATCGTCGCGGAGATCGACCGGGACCCGTTCGGGGTCCCGCGTGGCCCCGCAACGGGCTCCTGGCCGCAGTTTATGCCCGCCTTTCATGGACTGCCAGAGCTCGCAGACACGGGTCTCTTTCTTACCGAGTGGCGTACCTACGATCCCTCTGAAGGTGGCTTCTTGGAGCCCGACCCGGCGCTGTTCATCGACGGACTGGACCGCTATTGCTTCGCGCGCTGCAACCCGCTGCGCTTCACCGACCCCAGCGGATTGATGGCAGTCCCGCAGGGACCCAGCGGACGGCCAGGCGATCCCCTGGGAGTCTCTGGTCCGGCCTTCGGCAGCCATAGGGTCGAGAGCTGGTGGGATCGTGGCTTCGCCGCGATGTACGGCGCGCTGTGGGGGGCCGCGAACATATTCGTCGAGGCCGTCAAGCAGGTCACCGACACAGCGGCTTTTGGCGTGGCGGCCCTCGGAGAGTGGACTGGCGTCTGGTCCTGGGATTATCACGCGATGAGCGGACTCGGACTGATGGCGCAGAACGACCGGCTGGGGACCGGCGATGTCTTCTCGCAACTCGCTCGCAACATGGCCGACACGCCTAGCCGCGCTTGGCATGCTGCCGAGCGCGGCGACTGGTTCGCATTCGGCTCCGATGCACTCAACACCTACATGCTCGGTCGCTCGGTGAGCGGACTGGCGAGGGGAGGCGGCGAGGCCATCTTCAATCGAAGCGTCTCCGCGCTCGATCGCCTCGGCCCGGCCGGCAGCAAGCTGATGAAGGCGATCCGGGCAAAGCAACTGGGCTCGATGGAGTCGGCCGCGATGCGGGTCCTTGGCAACCCAGAGACGAAACCGACCTTCGTATCCGCTCGCATCGCCGGAGGCGCGGAGGGTGACTTCAATGATCTGACAGGCGTCGCGCGCATCAGCCCGCGTACGTTTACCCCTGGGATCCGCGACCTGTTCATCTCGCGTCAGAGTCTCGGCGGCAGCCCGCTGTTCAGGCTGCGCTACCAAGTCGGCAACCTCCTGCGCGGCAACCTCGCACTGCGGACGATGGTCCACGAGGCATGGCACCAGCAACAGTTCCTCGCCGACCCCGTCGGCTACCAAGCCGCGCTCAACATACCGCGGCTGATCAACCCCATCGAGTTCACCCAACCAGGCTCAGCCTTCACCGGGGCCTGGAACGTCGAGATGAGCACGCCCGCCAGCGCACTCAGCGTCGGTCTCGGGACGGCGAGCGTGATGAACAACGGCGCGGGTCCCGTGCAGCCGACGGACGGGGGGATCTCCCCATGACACCACCTACTCCGACCGCGAAAGCAGGTGAGCAGCAATGAGCATCTCAGGACTTACCCCGCCGATCGACATACCGTGGAAGCTGGTAGGCACCAGCTCGGACATGATGGACACCACCTTCTGCGACAACCTGTTCCCGGTGATGTGGCGCTCCTCGATGGCGATGTTCGCCTACGAGCCACCTGCAGAAGAACAGCCGGAAGGCTTGTGCGGCCAGCGGATCTGCTTCGTCAAGGTGAGCTGCTCCATCACCGGCTACCAGCCGACAGAACAGGAAGTCGCCGAAGGCTTCACCGAATTCTCCGGCATCGACGTCGAGCAGCTCAACGACATCTTCACCGAATACTTCGCCTGTTACGGCGCGCTTCTGAACGTCGCCGTCTTCCCGGAAGACCCGAGCACCGAACTGACGAGCTATCCGTACTTCATGGACTTCGAGCCCAAGCTCCGCGATCTCTACCAGCCCGCGACCGACACAAACGACATCCTCACAGCCTCCCACTCGCAGGTCAACGCGGGCAAGTCGTTCACCACCACCAAAAGCTCTCAGACCGGGCTCAGTCTCGGCGGCAAAGCGGGGCTCTCGGCGACCGAACCCGAATCCCATGTGACCGCGTCCGCCGAAGCCAGCGGAACCCTGAGCCACACGTGGGGAGAAACCGAACAGGACACGACCTCGACACAGTCAGACGGCGCGAGGGATCGTCGCGAAGAACAGGGTGTCACGACCCAGATCAACCAGCTCTACAACCTGTTGACGGGTTATCACGTCGGCACCAACCGCGCGACCTTCATCATGCTGCCCCGCCCCAACACGCTGCAGGCGACCGACCACCGCTCGTTCATCCAGGGGTTGCGCATGATCGAGGGAGTCCAGGACTTCTTCTTCACGATCGCCCGCCCGAGCACGATGGACGGCTTCAGGCTCGAGGGGCGTCTGGAAACGGCCCACTTCCCTGAAAACGTTACGGTCCACACGCCGACACCGGTCTACAACGAAACTACGGAAACCTTCTTGGTCGAAGCCCATGAGCCCGGCGGGAACATCTCGGCTCAGTATCTCAACCTCGAATCGGTGGGCGATACCAAGCACACGGTTCCCACCGGCTGGGTGATCGACCGCTCCAAGGGCGACCCCGGGCACCCCGGCATCAGTGAAGTCGCGAACAACTCCAACGAACAGGCCAACGAAAGCCTCAGGGGATACAACTACCAGGCCTCCGGCGATGCCGCCGTTCAGATCAGCGGCACGATCAACTCGGCTGGGGGCTGGGGATCTGGGGCCGAGTTCTCACGCGAATACACAGTCTTCCTTCGCTCCGAACAGCCGGTCAGCGGCGCCACGGGGGCCAGCACCGTCACCTCTCCGTTCTTTATCACCGCTCGGCAGCTGTGCACCTCGGTGACAGTCGAACAGGAATGCATCAACGGCGCCGGTACCGGCGCCGGCGCAGCAGGAGGCGCTTCCGCTGCTACGGCGATCGTCGCGGAGGGCACGCTGAACGTGGCAGCGCCGCCTGCGATAGCGATCTCCCGCACACCGGTGCTGAAGGAGATGCTGCGCAACATTCACGCAGCCCTGACGAATGTCCGTCAGCTCCCCGACCAGCGTGCGCGAGGCTCGTTTGGCTTCCTGCAGAGCGACTATCTGGCAGGGCGGGTCGCGGCCATCCTCGACAAGGATCTGGCCAACGTCAAGCTCGGGCGCCTACGCAACGTGCGGGCATCTGAGGCGACGCTCGCCGCCCTCAAGGATCACACGCTCGGCGCTCTGCTCACCGGCCATGCCTACACGATCCACCGCGAGAGCAAGCTGGCGCTGACTGAGGTCTACAACGCGCGCGAGGCTGTCGTCAGAGCGATCGCCAAGGGGCCGAAGTTCGCGGCGCCCGAGAAGCCGGCAGGGCGCCCGACGCCGAGCACAACGCGCCGCAAGCGCTGAACGGCCGCCGGCATCCGCATCGAGACAGGGATTTGAGCCAGGGACGGGCTGCGCTCGCCCGGACGACGACCTCCGGCTTCCGCGACCCCTCCGGTAACTCGATCCGGCTCACCCAGATCCGGGAGCTGCCGCAGCCTAACCTGTCCGCAGATGCGAATGATCGGTAGGCTGCGGACATGGCGCCCGAGATCGTCCTGCACGTCCTGCCGCCGTCGCACCCCTGCATGACGGCGACCGCGGCGCTGCGCCTGAAGGGCCTGGAGCACGAGCGTGTCGAGCTCGTGCCGGGCCCGCACGTCCAGCAGATGCGCGCGATCTACGGCGCGGAGCGCCACACGGTCCCAGGCATGCTGGTCGACGGCGAGCCGGTCCACGGCTCGCGGGCGATTCTGGCGCGGCTGGAGGAATTGGTGCCCGAGCCCGTGCTCTACCCCAGCGACGCGGTTCGCGAGGCGGAGCGATGGGGCGAGCAGGAGCTGCAGGACCTCGGCCGGCGGCTACCTTGGGGGGCGCTGCACTTCCGCCCGGAGGCGGTGGGCACCTTCGCTGGCGCCAGCCCGCTGGACGGCGCGGGCACTGATTTCGCGATCCGCCTGGTCCGCGGAACGTGGAAGTACCACGGCATCTCGGCGGCGCGGCTGCAGGAGGACCTCGCGGGCGTTCCGGAGAAGCTTACGCACATCGAGACGCTCGCCGCTGACGGCGTGATCGGCGGCGCGCAGCCCACCGCGGCGGACTTGCAGATCGGCGCGACGTTGCGCGTGCTGCTGACGCTCGGTGATCTACGCCCGCTGCTGACGGGCAGCGCCGGCGAGCGAATCGCGCTGGAGTGCTTCCCGGAGTACCACGGGAAGGTGCCGGCCGGCGCCTTCCCGGCCGGCTGGACGCCGGCGGCTTGAACGCCGTCGCGGTCTCGGCGGCCTCTCGCACCAAGCGCCTGGGCATTGAGCGTCGATCGCAGCTGTGCGTCGGAGTCGTCTATCAACGTGACCGCCGTGTCGATGGCACGGCGGTCGAGATCGGCCGCCCTCACACCGGCAGTCCTCCGACGGAGGTCAGGCGGGAACGCTGGGGCCAGGCCGCCAGCGACCAGAGACGTTGAAGGTCCAAGTCCAAATGCCCTGCAGCGGCCGCATTTACTGGCTCGATGATAGGTGGCAGCGCCGACCGGCGGTCGCCGTTTGCTTCTAGTCAGAGTTTGTCGTTAACGCGACCGGTATATGCCCTTGCGCGGCACCTCACACCCACGCGAGGACCGACCCGAAATGGAGAGCGTTCCCGCACTTGAGCAGCCATGGCGCTCACGCCCGATGCTCCGGGTGCCGCACCAGGCCGATGATCCAAGCTGACCACTGAGACACACCACCCGAGACGGCCCTATCCAGGCTTGGGATCAGCCGCCGCCTTCGACCCATCGCCCATCTCCCTCCAGACTGCGTTGCGCGCAGACAGGACTGCATTAGCGCTTGCTCGAAGCCATTTCGGTAGTTTGCTACAGCTGAACGCGGCCGGCTAATCCACTACTGCATAGTCAAAGTAGGCGACTTACCAACGGGTCAGCCCAACGTCTGTCCGCTAAGCTTCACCCTCCGCAAGCCAAGCCTTTGCGTCGGCGAGATCGCGGACGCGGAAGCCCCGGGCCTTTCCGGGAAGCAGGAAGGAAAGGGCACGCAACGCAGGGCGTATCCAATCCTCGTCGCTGACCACCGCCACGCGCTCGTACGAGGTCGCGTGACGCACGCGGAAGCCCGCGTCAGCGCTCATCGCGTCACCCTCGACCTCACGGGCCTCAGTACCGATCAAGTAGAGCAACCGCACGTTACGGCCCGCAGCGATCTCTTGGCGCAACACGGGCTCGACGGTCTCCTCCCAGTCATCGTCCTCAACCTCTCCGACGGCCTCAAAGCCGATCGTTCCGGCTGGCATGTCCGTGATCCTTCGCAACATGGACTGGTCCCTTCTCGTGGCTGCCATTGCAAGTGACAGCAGTGTCGAAGTCAACTTGCACCATAAACCTTCTATGTCCCCGAATCCAGGCAGTCGACGGGGCGCCCAACAGAGTGGAGGCGACGTAGACACCGAAGACATCGAAGAAGCCATCCACAAACTCGACCCACAGCTAGCACGCTAGCCGCACGAGGCGGGGCAGCTGTGCAGACAACCGTGGCATTGACATACTTGACTCACCGCACCTGACGTAGTATGCTCACCTTGTGAGCGGGAACAAGCGGCCGACTAATCTTCTAGAGGCGATCCAGTACTTCTCGGACCTCGATGTCTGCACCGAGTACGTGGCGAAGCTGCGCTGGCCGAAAGGGCCGTTCTGCCCGCGTTGTGGTTGCATCGAATACAGCTATCTGAAGACGCGACGGCTTTGGAAGTGCAAGGCATGCAAGAGGCAGTATTCGGTCAAGGTCGGCACGATCTTTGAGGACTCGCCACTCGGCCTGAACAAGTGGCTTCCGGCGATCTGGCTCGCCGCCAACAGCAAGAACGGCATCAGCTCGCACGAGCTGGGCCGCGCGCTTGGGATCACGCAGAAGTCCGCGTGGTTCATGCTGCACCGCATCCGCTTGGCGATGCAGGCCAAGAGCTTTATGCAGCTATCCGGTGAGGTCGAGGTTGACGAGACGTTCGTCGGCGGCAAGGGCATCAATATGCACCGGGCCGTCCGTGAGCGGCGAGGCATGAGCAAGGGCGGCGGCAGCGTCGATAAGACTGTCGTGCTCGGCATGCGTGAGCGCGGCAGCGGCAAGGTCCAGGCGCAGGTCGTTCCTGACCCGAAGGGCGAGACACTGAAGCCTCGCGTCCACGCTGCCATCGAGCCGGGATCGACCGTCTACACCGACCAGTGGCGCGGCTACACGGGCCTCTCCGCTCGCTACGACCACGAGACGATCAATCATGCCGAGGTGTACGTGAACGGCCGAGTACACACGAACGGCATCGAGAATTTCTGGGCACTACTGAAGCGCGGCCTGAAGGGCACCTACGTCTCCGTAGACCCCGAGCACCTATTCCGCTACCTCGACGAGCGAGTCTTCACGTTCAACGAGCGCGACCGCGACGACTATGGACGCTTCGCGACGGTCCTCGATGCCATCGCGGGGCGACGGCTCACTTACGCCGAGGTCACGGGCGCCACCAGCGTCGCCCCTTCGCCCTGACGCGGTGGCCCTACAACTACCGCGGCGAGGGGCTAGCGATGTTCACGACCCCTCTCGGGCGAGAGTTCGCCGTCCGGTCTGCTTCGTAGGATGCGGAGCGCTCGAATCAGGGCGCGCCCCCGTAGCTCAACGGATAGAGCGACTGAGTGCTAATCGGTAGGTTGCGGGTTCGACTCCCGCCGGGGGTGTTCCAAGGTCCACGCTGGCTCTAGGCACTATTTCAACCGCTCCGGACGGAATCCTTCCCGAGCGAGCGACAGCGCAAACCGCTTGACGCTATCCGGAAGGTCGCATATGCTCGCTGTAGCACTCAGTCGCGTTGAGGCCACGAGCTAGACCCACCAAGGTCAACGCTACGCTCCAACAAGACGTGCGAAGAGCTCGCTTCGGCGGGCTCTTCGTCATTTTAGGTTTGTGCGCTCCCTGTAGACAATGTTGTCCTAAGCCGATACAGTCGTACCATGACGGCGACGGTCGAACAACTGCCGTCCGCGCTAAAGGACAAGTCGGCCGGCAACACAATCGTACGCGGCGTGCGGCCCGAAATACGCGAGGATTCGTCCGACCGGCTAGCGCTATTTGTCGTGCTGGTCCTTGAGAACCCGCCCGATGATCGTGACCACTGGCCCGTGGACGAGCTTTGGGAGCTTAGACACATCGTCCGGCAAACCATCGCTGAGAGGATGCCTAATCTCGACATGCCTTGGTATGTAGTGTTCGAGCCCGAGCATCCAGAGCTTCTTGACGACGGCGAAGCGCAAGAACAAGCCGCTCGCTAAGCGCTCGCCCGCGCCGATCGATCCGGCCAAGCTCCTAGAAGAGGCCCGCAACTATCTCGGGCCTGCCGCGCCCGGAAGGCCGGACGCTTTTCGGATGCGGCGAGCGGCGTCGTCGGCGTATTACGCGCTGTTTCATAGCCTCTCCAAGGGTGCTGCGGCATGTCTCCTTCCTCACGGGAGCCAAGACGAGCAGTTGCACCTGGCGCGCATGTTCAACCACGTCGAGATGAAGCAGACGTGCGAATGGATTGCCGGACGAACCGGCGAAGCGAGGATCAATCAGCATCTGCGGCCCGTCGTGAAGAGGCTAAAGGGGACGCCCATTGCGGAGGTCGCCAGCGCATTCTGCGACCTGCAGGAGGCACGGCACCGCGCGGATTATGACCATCTTGAGCCGGTCTCTAGGCCGGCGGCCTCGGCGAGCGTGGACGATGCGGAGAAGTGCATGGCGATCCTCGCTAAGGCTCAACGCGCCGATTGCGAAGCCTTCTACGCGCTGCTCGCGCTCCGCGCGCGCATACCGAATACCGGCTAGTTGTCGTTGTGCCCTATGGGAGCGCCCCGCTCGGTCCGCGAGAAGACTTCGGACAGGGAAACACCGAGCGCCGCCGCGATCTTGCCCATGTTCGTGAGCGAGACGTTGCGCACGCCGCGCTCGACGCCGCTGTAGTAGCCGCGATTGAGGCCGGCCTCCAACGCGACCGCTTCCTGAGAGATGCCGCGTTCGGCGCGAAGCTCGCGCAGAGCATCGCCGAAGGCAGCGTGGAGCGGCGAGAGCGGAGGCACGAATGTAGCCTCACGTCTTGACTACTATGAGTCCATACACTATAAGTCGCAAGACCCTAATGAGTTGGCCCCGGCGACAGCGCGAACTGCCCCGGGGCCGTGGCACGGAAAGGACGGACCTTCCCATGCAGGGAAAACCTATCCTCAGCGAGGCTGAGAAGGAGCGCGCTATGGACGCGGGCATCCTTGAATCCTTGCTCTGCTCGGACGCTGCACGTCCGTGGTCGATCGCGGAGGTTGAACGGGAGATGGACACGCCCGAGGCGGTGGACGGTCTCGCCCGGCTCGCCAGAGCTGGTCTCATCCATCGTCGAGATGGTTTCGTTTGGGCTTCTCGGGCCGCTATCGAAGCGGCCACGCTCAAACGAATAAGGCGTGGGATGGCCGAGACCCGGTATCCCCAGGTCTCGGCTTCCTACTCCCCGTCGCGCTCGCGGACCTCGCTCTTGGGAGTCTGGACGAGCTTGCGCGTCAGATCCTCGAAGCGAGCGAACTCGCCATCGTCCTCGCTCACAGAGTCGGGGGTCATCGCTCGCTCCCGAGCATCAACGATCCTCGCGCCCTCAACGCGCTCCTTCCGGTCCTCCACAACGTCGTCTCGCATCATCAGCTCCTGAATTGCCGCCGCGGGCGTCACGATCGCCATGCCCGAGTTGAGCTTCATCGTGACCTTCCCGTCGAAGCCTTCGGTCTTAGCGTTGCTGCGGATATCCCAATGACCCGAGACGAGGCCCATCAACGACATCGTGTTGAAGGTATGGCTCACCATCATCTTCTTACCGTGTCGATTCGGGCGAGGGTCGGCTACCTCCATCAGCTCTTGCATCGGGTGCATCCAGTAGCACGGCGACCCGCTGTTACCGCCCCACGAATGGCACTCAACGAGGTAAGCCGAGAGGTCCACCACGGTGCCACCCGCCCGTTCCATCTTGATCGGCTCCGACGGCATACGGGCGATTCGCCCAAAGCGAGCGACGGGCAGGTTCCGCGACCTGCCGCCCTGTCTCTGAAGCAAACCGACGAAGAACACATCGTTGCCTACCTCAAGGGAGATCTCCGTCACAGGAGTTGTCTTTCCGTCTTGGACCAAAGCCGAGAAAAGGGCGACGTTCCGACCCGCAGAGCCAGCGGCGCCTAGCGTTTGCGCCGGAATCGTGTAGTCCGCGCCAATTGAGGCATCAAGCCGCTCGGCCGTGATCGAAAAGTCGCCCTGCATCAAGTTGTCCGAGAAGGGGATCGCCGTGACATCTGCCGAGTCATGGATGAACCAATCGTCAGCCCGGGTCGAGATGTCCTCATAGCCATCGCCCTGATTAACGCGTATGAAGAACTCGCGACCCGCGGTCGCCTCGACGCAATGCCGCGCCGTGACCACATAGGCGAGCGGTATCTCGCCCTCCATAACCCCCACGACGAACCCCGTCGCAGATGGCTCCCCCTTGTCCACAAGGAAGACCACGCTGCTGAACTTGTCTGACGGGACTTTCAAGCGAAAGCGCTCTCCAAGCGCGTAGCGGCGTCGGCGGAGGGTAGCTGACCCCGTCATCATACCCTCCCGTCAGGTGAGCCAAGTATGTCAATGCCACAACCGTCTTAGTCGCGCTAACCGGGCGGTATTTGAACCCTGAAGCGATCGAGCGATTGCATGCCAGGCTCTAACGGGGAGCGCAGCGTCAGCGCGATGCGCGCGCCCCTCTTTGAGGCGCCTGCCTCGACGTGGCATCTACTGCGCAACAGCTAGTCCTCGGGCGCGCCGCGCTCGCCGACGCCCAGCTACTCCCGCTTCCAATCTCCCCGCAGCATCGCCTTGTGCACCCAATGGTGCCAGCCCTTCATCTCCCCCGGATCCTCGACGAACACCGGTGCGCCGCCGCCCGGCTCCGGTAGCGCGTGCACGGCTTGCGAATCGATCCCGAGATCCACCCCACGTTCATGCAGCGACACCACGTCCGTCGCTTCCACGAACCTCCGCCCACCTCCCGCGAGCACGATCACGAGACCGTGAAAGATGTCCTTCTCCGGGGCTGCCACTACATGATGCACCGTCCCTACTCGCTGACCGTCAGACGCCAGCACCGGCACACCCTTCTCCAACACCTCATACGCAACCGGTAGCCCCTCATCCATGCTGCGCACAATACTCAGATCGTCGGCCAAGGCCGCTCCGAAGCCGACCCACGCCTTTCAGCGCATTCGCCTACCTTCGCAACTTCCGCCAATATCCGCGGACAACTGTCTAAATCGGGGCGAACGGTTAGAGTTGGCTTACTGATGCGGTTTTCGGGGCCTTTGCGACGGGTTTGCTACGGCCATGCCGCGCCGAAGCCAGGGGTTCCGCGAAGCCAGGCCGCCCGTATGCCATCGTGAACAAGCGTTCTGGCAACTCGCCTCCCGTCCGTAGAGATCGTGTCGCAACGGAATCGCGGAATCTCGTGTATAGGGCGGCGCGAGCACGATCGACGACCAAGCTCTCCCCCAGCTATCGCGGGTCCGATCAGGCAGATAGCCTGGCTGCGCGCTCCCGACCCAGCGAACCTTCTCGACAACCAACGCCCTTGACAGACAGCCCAGAGACACGACGAACCATCCTCGCTGAAACGGCAACGCCCGAGGGAATACGAGTGGTGCTTTTCGAGGACACGTGGCTGCGGCATGTCCTTGACCCGCACAGCGGCCATGTCGAGCTCGAACCCCATCTCGGGGCGGTGCTCCAAGCAATCACCTCGCCAGATCATCGAGAAGCAGACGCCTGGCCGCACCGAGAGCGGTTCTTCAAGAGGGACGTAGGACCAAGCCGTTGGCTGATGGTCGTCGTAGACTCTGAGCGAGACCCAGCCCGGATCGTGACCGCGCTCGGCTACGGACACGGGCGATCACCTGCCGGATGGATGCCATGAACATCAAGATCGATGACCTCGTTTTCGACCGCGCCAACTATGACGCCGATGGTGACGTGCTCTATCTGGCGCGCGGAAGCACGAGCGTGGCTTCCGAGGCTGCGCTTACGCCGGAGGGGCACGGCGTCCGCTATGACACCAATGGCGATGTGATCGGCGTGACGATCATCAACGCGCGACGTATTATCGGGCGCGACGGACACGTGACGATCACGCTCCCACATGCAGTCCAAGTCGAGGCAAGAGAACTGGCGGCAGCACTCGGATAGGCGGCCGGCGCGTCGGCAGATTGCCCCTCCCTCGCCGGGCCCAGGCGACGAGGCGATGAGCCGGATGAGCCTCCGTTTCGAGAAACGTCGGAATTGGCCGCGCGCGTCTTTGGCCCCATCGCTGCGCTAACCAAGATCGAGATGCCCGGCGATATTGACGCTCGCTATCGAGCGTTCTTTCACTCGGCGCAGTCAGCCATCCAGGCACCGGACAGCGGTGGCGATGATGTCGGCTATGCCGCCGCGGCCAGCGGGCGACGGGGCCAGGCTCCACCTCATGGCGGAGATAGCTTTGTCCGACGCCGCCCGGAAGCAACTTGCGCCCGTACTCGACAAGTTCGAGCCGTCCGAAGCATCGTCCTACCAGGCGCGTGTCGCGGTCGAACGGGAGCGCGTGCCCGTGCCGTGGTTGCCATACCTGGCGCTCGTGCAGATCATAGGGTGCCGAGACCTCGGTGCCGCTGAAAAGACGATGTGGCAGGTGCCATTCCGATATGACGGCATCGAGGCGATGCTGACCTACGAGAAGTTCGGCCTACGTCTCCACCTCGACGTTCCGCACGACGGCGACGACTCCCAAAAGTTGGCGGCCGCAATCTTCGGGAAGCTCAACGCAATCGTCAAGACGATCGAGAAGGAGACGCTACAGAACCTCGCGGAGCAGAAGCTGGACAACGGAGAGGTCACGTTGCTCAACCAGCAGCACAGGTTGCACCGGGCGTACGAGCATTTCCGCACCGAGGCAGAGCAGCTGCTCGCCGCTTCAGAAGCCGACGATACCTGCGAACTCGGGACCATCGAGAAGGGCGACTTCCTCACCCGTGGAATCTCGAAGACGTTTGAGCGACTGGAGATCGGCGGATTCAACGCTATCGCGGCCATCAACGCCTACTTCAGCTGGCTGGAGCACATACTGACACTAGCGCTCGCGTTCGGCGGCGTCGATCCGTCCGGCGGAACGCTTCGCGACCACATCGGCAATCGGTGGGGCGACAAGTTCCGGCGCATCTTCAACACTCCGGACGCGGATGCCAACCGCATCCTCGGCCGGCTGCACCAGGTCGCCGAGGACTATCGGAACACATTCGGGCACGGCGGATTTGACAAGCACGGTGCGACGATCGGCGTACAGATCGAGGGCATCGCCCCAATCCCCGCACGCCTCACGGACGTTCGCCGCTCCCCCCACTTCGAGCTATACCCTTTCGCACCGCTGTCCTTTCGGGAGGTGACGGCCGCGCTAGACGAAGTCGATCGCTTTCTCGACGAGCACCCGACCACAAAGTTCGCCATGACGTTCATCAAGAGCGGCTTCGATGTTCCGTTTGACCCTGACTCCCGCCGCGAGTACGCGGACGCGATGAAGACCAGGGACAGCTTCGCGAGGTTCTTGGCCAAGCGCAGCGAGGAGATCGACCGTATCGAGAACATGGAGTTCTGAGAGAGCGTCGAAACAACACAACGAACTAACCGGGGCGCGCAACCGGCAGTGCGGATGGCGGCACGATCAGACGCGCGTCGCCGACCAGCCGGGACTGCATCGCCAAGAAAGCGATCGTCCATCAGCCCCTGCACGGACAGCTACCAAGGGCTCTGAGCCTGAACACAGCGCCTCGTCTGCCTCCTCTGGCGGTAAGTGCTTGAGACCTCGGCGATGATCTGATCTCATCTCGCGGCCCCATGAAGCAGGATCCCGAACACGAACACCCGACGCCCGAGCCCTGGGTGACCAAGCGACAACTTGCCGATCACCTGAGCGTCACGCCACGCTGGATCGAGCTTCAACAGCGGCTCGGCCTTCCGCGACTATCCACTGGCGGCATGAGCCGCTATCGCATCTCAGAGGTCGAGGCTTGGCTGCGCGAGCGTTACGGCTCTCCCTCGTAGACGCCTCGGCCCGTAGTCGCTGACCGAGTCCCTCATCGGCATCGCTGGTTCGTGCCGATTCGCCTTCGTTCGCCTCAACCCGACTTGATCGAAGTTTCTTGTCCCGTATCGGCCCCCAAAAAGACCTTTCTAAGGTGGAAGGCCCAATCAAATATCGGGGCGCCCGGACTCGAACCGGGGACCTCTGCCACCCAAAGGCAGCGCGCTACCAGGCTGCGCCACGCCCCGCGATCCGGCAATTCTACTGCCAGTCGTCTCGAATCCGGTCCATCCATGCCTGTATGCGAGCGCGCAGCAGTGTGTCATTGACGCTGGCGGCAAGGACGCCGTGAACAGAGCGCCAGGTGCGGCCGTTCAGCTGGCTGCTATTCGACTTGCGCTGGAGCTTGATCGATACGGGAGGCACGTCGAGCGTTCCGCCCCAAAAGGCGCAGAGTTCCTCGACGTTCTGGTCAGCGTGGTACTGGATTCGAAAGGTGAGCGGCTTCGCGGTTAGGCAAAGGAGCCATCGCACCGACATCTGCATCACGGCAGGGTCTGAGTTGCATATCTGCACGCTGTTGCGCTGCCTCTTGTAGCCCTCGGCGATATAGAGGCAAACGAAGTCGCGGAACGTCGCATCGCCCTCAAGGCGGTCGAATTCCTCGGCGCCCTGCGCGTACGCCGCCTCGCGCATCGATTGGTACTTGCGCTGCATCGCCTTGTTGCCCTTGCGTTGGGCGTCCGCCGGCCATCCCCCGCCAGAGCCTGAGCCGGGAATCGGTAGGTCGCGCACCCAGTAATAGAACGTGCTCCGAGAGAGACCTAGCCTCCGAGAGCTCGTCGATCGAGAGCTGCCGCTCGATTCGCATCTGTCGCGCCTTCTCGCGGATGTAGTTCGCATGCATCATGGGAACACATGTTCGCAACCTATGCGGACAGAATGTATCGCCACCCCTGCTCCCTCGCCGCCGAACCGCTGATCCACCCAGCCCCTGGCTGCTAGGGTCATCGCTCGCATGGCCGATGTCCAACCGCTGCATGCGATCCGCTATGACACCTCGGTCGTCGGCCCGCTCTCGGGGGTGACCGCGCCTCCCTACGACGTGATCTCGCCGCAGGGACGCGCCACGCTGCTGGAGCGCTCAAAGTACAACGTCGTCGCGGTCGACCTACCCGCAATGGACTCGCAAGGGCGCCTGCAGGCCAACGAGGACGCCCAGGCCGATCCCTACGAAGCAGCCGGCGCCCTATTCGCGAAGTGGCGCACCCAGGGCGCCCTGATTGCCGACTCACAGCCCACGCTGTGGGCTCACACACAGGAGTACACCGGCCCCGATGGCATCGCCAGGACGCGCCGGGGCTTCTTCTGCAGGGTCCGCATCGAGGACTATGACGGTGGCCGGGTGCGTCCCCACGAGCGCACCCACCCGGGCCCCAAGGAGGACCGGCTGCGGCTGATGCGCGCCACCCAGGCCAACCTTTCCGCGATCTTCTCGCTGTACTCGGACCCCTCGCATGCTGCCTGGGATGCGCTCGCACCCGCGGGCGAGCAGGCGCCCGACGGCGAGGTCACAGACGACGAAGGCACCGTCCACCGCATCTGGCGAGTCTCAGAGATGGAGACGATCGCAAGCGTTCAGGAGACGCTGCGGGATGCCGAGCTGCTGATTGCCGACGGCCATCACCGCTACGAGACCGCACAGACTTACGCGCAGGAGATCGGCGGCGAGGGGCCGCATCGTTATGTGCTGATGTGCCTGGTGGCCTTGGAGGACCCGGGTCTGACCGTGTTCCCTACACACCGCCTCGTCAGCGGCCTGGACGAGCACCGGCGCGCCGCGCTCGCAGAGGCGATCTCACGCAACTTCGAGTCGCAGGAGGTCTCGCTGGACGAGCTCGCACCGCCGCCTGGCGAGGGTCCACTGCAGCTCGGCTACATCGACTCGAACCTGCGCCACACGCGCCTGACGCTCCGCAGCCAGGCAATCGCCGACGAGGCGCTGCCCGGGCGCTCCTCCGCCTACAGATCGCTGGACACAGGCGTGCTGGAGGCACTGCTGCTGAAGGGCGCTCTCGGCATGAGCGATCACGACATCGCCGAGCTCAACGGCCTCTGGTACGCGCGGGATGCGCAGGAGGCGATTGAGCGCGTGCGCGATGGCGGCGCCGACGCGGCATTTGTGATGCGACCCACACCCGTAGCCCGGGTGCGTGACGTCGCAGCATCCGGGGAGAACATGCCGCCGAAGTCGACCTTCTTCTTCCCCAAGCTGCTGACGGGCTTGCTCTTCAATCCGCTCGCCTAGAGAGCGCCAAAGGAGGTCTACCATGGACAGGTCACCCCTATGACTCGACTGGAAGGCGCAGCACGCATGCAAGCCACCGCGCGACGTACCGACAGGACCTTCAAGCACTCGGTCCAAGTGCGCGATCACCAGATCTTCGTGGACGAGACCACGGACGCGGGCGGCAGCGACGCCGGCCCAGACCCGCAGGAGATGCTGGCCGTCAGCCTCGCCTCCTGCACCGCGATCACGATGGAGATGTACGCGGTGCGGAAGGGATGGGAGATCGGGCCGGTCGAAGTCGACGTCGAGTACTCGCCGGCGGAGCGAGGCAAGCCGACGAAATTCGACATGGTCCTGCGTCTGCCCGACGGGCTCAGCGAAGAGCAGGTGGAGCGACTGCGCGTGATCGCCGCCAAGTGCCCGGTGCACCGGACGCTCGACGGCGAGGTGATGTTCAACGAACGCGTCGAGCGGGTCCACCTCGCAGCCTGACGCCGACAGCGCGCCCGCCCCGCCGTCAGCGACGCGCGAGGAGCTGCTGCCGGAGCTTCGAGCGCTGCTCGAGGCTCACAGGCCCGACGGAGCGGGCACGACGATGCCTGCGGTGGACGGACAGACCGAGTCGGCGGTGCTGGTGCCGATCTACCTCACCGACGCCGAGCCTCACGTGGTGCTGACCCGCCGGCGAGCTGACCTTCGCCGGCACGCCGGCGAGGTCTCCTTCCCGGGAGGTCGGCGCGATCCGGCAGACGCTACGCTCGCCGCGACCGCCCTGCGTGAGGCCCACGAGGAGATCGGCCTGGACCCAGGCGCGGTGAGCATCGCGGGCCAGCTCACGCCGACATCGACCTTCGTCACCAACTACGCGATCCACCCCTTCGTGGGCGCGATCGAGGCGCAGACCGCATGGAGCGTGAGCGCCGTCGAGGTCGACACGGTGATGGAGCTCTCCTTGCAGGCGCTGCGCCTGGCGCGTGGTACGGCGCAGATCACGCGGCGGGGGTTCACGTTCGAGACCGACGCCTACGAACTCGAGGGACACCTGATCTGGGGCGCGACTGCCCGCATCCTCGATGAGCTGATCGCCTGTCTGTCGCCGATGCTCGACTAGGCGCTGCACGACGGCCGACCCCTCAGACCACTCTCAGCAGCGACTGCACGGCGCCCAGAGCCTCGGCCCGCCAGCGCTCCCGGCCCGCCGGATCGGCGCACAGCAGCGCGAGCGGGATCTCATTGCGCTCCGCCACCTCGGCGGCGATCTGCGCTCCGCCTGCAAGCACATGCGCGGGCACGCTGCCCGCCGCCTCGTAGAGCACTCCCCTGATCGTCGTGTCGATCGTCTTGACCATAAAGGAGCGCAGCCGCAGATCGTGCAGTGCGCGGACCTCGTCCTCATCCCCCTGGGCGCATCCCAGCAGCCAGCAGGCGATCGTCACGCCGTCGAGCGCCCCGACCAGCGTGCCCAGGCGATCGGGATCTCCGATGAAGCACTGGGCCCCAGCCTGCTCGATCACAGCCCGCCTGCCCTCCTGCCGCGTCAGGACGCGCGAGGCGTGACCCTGCTCGCCGAGCTTTCCGGCAAGCCAGATGCCCCGTTCGCCGCCGCCGAGGATCAGGATCCGCGCCACTGAGGGCGCATCCTACGGCAGCCAACAGCAGGACATCAGGACAGACGGCGGGTGCCGTGGCCCGCAGCCACGGCACCCGACGAGTCGGCCCCGCACGCTTGCCCCCACGGATCAGAACCTTCAGAGCGTCGCCGGAGAGGTTGGGGTAGCGGCACCCTGAAAAGACCCAAAGCGTGTGAACCGCCGCGAAGCCATCACACCCTGCTCATCGTCATCCGTCCGAAGGAGATGACCCAAAAGCCACCTCTAGTTCAAGCTAACCACACCCCGATACCTATGTCAAGTCTAGTTTCTTTGTTGTGGTCTAACCCCAATGCATAAACGGTTTGGCAACGGCCCCCGACGAGCGTAGGACGGGGCGCGGCAGACGTCTCGCAAGGGCGTCGCGGCGCCCTTGCGAGTCAGTGCGGCAGAGACGGAGCCCACGCGGCGTGCAGCGCGCACCGCTGCGGCGCGCCCCTCCAATACGATGGCCGACAAGCACCATCTGTCCGCCACGCCGATGACCGAGACACCGCCTCCCACCCCAACCCAGCCCGACGACGCCCCCGCGGACGTCGTCACGATGGACAAGGTCGTCGCGCTGTGCAAGCGGCGCGGCTTCATCTTCCCCTCCTCCGAGATCTATGGCGGGGTCGGCTCGACCTACGACTTCGGGCACTACGGCGCTCTGCTGAAGACCAACGTGAAGGCGCAGTGGTGGCGGGCGATGCTTCAGGAACGCGACGACATCGTCGCTCTGGACTCGGCGATCCTGCAGCATCCGAAGGTCTGGGAGGCGTCCGGGCACCTGGCAGGGTTTACCGACCCGCTGGTCGACTGCAAGACCTGCGGCCAGCGCTTCCGCGCCGACCATCTCGGCGAACTGCCCTGCGGGCGAAAGCCATCCAAGCACCCCGGCGAGACCGAGGATTGCGATCTGACGCAGGCGCGCGACTTCAACCTCATGTTCGAGACGACGATCGGCCCAGTGAAGGAGTCCGGCGCAACCGCCTACCTGCGCCCAGAGACCGCCCAGGGCATCTTCATCAACTTCAAGAACGTGCTGCAGTTCTCGCGCAAGAAACCCCCGTTCGGGATCGCGCAGGTCGGCAAGTCCTTCCGCAACGAGATCACGCCCGGCAATTTTATCTTCCGCACGCGCGAGTTCGAGCAGATGGAGATGGAGTTCTTCGTGCCGCCGGCCGAAGTCGGCAAGTGGTTCGAATATTGGCTGGAGCAGCGTAGGAGCTGGTACCTGGGGCTGGGCATCCGCCCCGACCACCTGCGCCTGCGCGCCCACGAGGACAGCGAGCTCTCCCACTACTCCAGCGCCACCAGCGACGTCGAGTACCTCTTCCCGATCGGCTGGTCGGAGCTCGAGGGCATCGCCAACCGCGGCGACTTCGACCTCACCCAACACGCCAAGCACTCCGGCGAGAAGCTCGAGTACTTCGACCAGGCCACCGGCGAGCGCTACGTCCCCTACGTGATCGAGCCGGCCGCGGGCGCCGACCGCGCGACGCTCGCCTTCCTGGTGGACGCCTACGACGAGGAAGTGGTGGAGGCGCAGGGCGCCGGCGGCGGAGAGACGCGCACCGTGCTGCGCCTGCATCCACTCCTGGCACCGGTGAAGGTCGCGGTGTTGCCGCTGGTGCGCAAGGACGGACAGCCGGAGCTGGCACATGAGGTCTACGCCCAGCTTCGCGGCTTGCTGCAGGCCGAGTACGACGATGGGGGCTCGATCGGCAAGCGCTACCGCCGCCATGACGAGATCGGGACGCCGTTCTGCGTCACGATCGACCACGAGAGCATCAGCGAGCGCACGGTCACCGTCCGCGACCGCGACTCGCTCACCCAGGAGCGCCTGCCGATCGACGGCCTCGCGCAGGAGCTTGCGCAACGCGTGAGCTCGCCTTGGAGCACACCAAAGCTCCCCTCCACACGCTAGCGTCCAGGCGCGCAGCGCCCTGCGGGGGCCACAACACAACGAAGAGAGACACGGGCCATGGACTTCGACCTCACTGATGAGCAGCAGCTGATCCGCAGTACCGCGCGGGAATTCACAGACAGCCAGATCATCCCGGCGGCACGCGACAACGCCAGGCAGCACCGCTTCGACCTGGAGCTGATCGCAAAGCTCGCCAAGCAGGGCTATCTCGGCGCGATCGTGCCGCAGGAGTACGGCGGCGCGGGCCTCGACTACCTCGGCTACGGCCTGGTGGTGGAGGAGATCGGACGTGGCGACTCCTCGATCAGGACCGTGGTCTCGGTCCAGACCTCGCTCGTGTGCTCGGCGATCCTGAAATGGGGCACCGAGGAACAGAAGATGCATTGGCTGCCCAAGCTCTGCGCCGGAGAGTGGCTCGGCTGCTTCGGCCTGACCGAGCCCGACACCGGCTCCGATGCCGCCAAACAGCGCACGCGTGCCCGCAAAACTGACAACGGCTGGGTGATAAACGGCGCCAAGATGTGGATCTCGATGGGCAACTACGCCAAGCTCGCGCTGATCTTCGCCCAGACGGACCCCGATCTCGGCACCAAAGGGCTCGCCTGCTTCCTTGTGGATACCGATCAGCCCGGGTTCAAGCCCGCCACCATCGAGCACAAGATGGGCCTGCAGGCCTCCGACACCGCCTCGATCTCCCTGGAAGACGTCGAGGTCGGCGAGGATCAGATGCTGGGCCAGGTCGGCGACGGCTTCAAGGTCGCGATGTCGGCGCTCGACTCGGGCCGCTACTCGGTGGCGGCCGGGTGCGTCGGCGTCTGCCAGGGCTGCCTGGATGAGTCGGTGCGCTACGCCAAGGAGCGCGAGCAGTTCGGCAGGCCGATCGCGAGCTTCCAGCTCGTGCAGGCGATGATCGCCGACATGGCACTGAAGACCGACGCCTCGCGGATGCTCGTATGGCGGGCCGGGTTCCTGAAGGACAAGGGCCGGCCCAACACGATCGAGACCTCGATCGCCAAGCTGCACGCCTCCGAGGCGGCGGTGGAGTGTGCGAACACCGCGATCCAGGTCCACGGCGGCGCCGGCTACGTCGACGACCACCCTGTCGAGCGCTACTTCCGCGATGTCCGCGTAACCACGCTTTACGAGGGCACCTCCCAGATCCAGAAGCTGATCATCGGCCGCGGCCTGACGGGTGTCAACGCGCTGGTGCCCGCGTGAGCGAGGCCGTGCAGGAGCCCCCACGCAGGATCGGGGTGGTCGGCGCAGGAACGATGGGCTCGGGCATTGCCCAGCTGGCCTGCCGCTTCGCCGAGACGCTGCTCTACGACCCGGTGCCCGAGGCGCTCGAGCGCGGGCTCACGCGTGCCCGGGAGGGGCTGCTCAAGGAAGCCGCGAAGGGCATCCTCAGCGAGGAGCAGGCCGCCGGCGCCGCCGCCCGCCTGCACGCGGCGCTGCCGGGCCTGGATGCGCTGGCGAGCAGCGAGATGGTGATTGAGGCAGCGCCGGAGCGCCCGGAGCTAAAGCGCGAGCTGTTCGTGGAGCTCTGCGAGGTCGTCTCGGATGATTGCGTGCTGGCGACAAACACCTCCTCGCTGCCGGTGACCGGTGTGGCGGCCGCCGCAACCCACCCCGAGCGGGTCGTCGGGATGCACTTCTTCAACCCCGCGCCGCTGATGCGGCTGGTCGAGGTGATCGCCGGCGTGCGCTCCGATGAGCGTGCGCTCGCCGTCGCACAAGCTGCCGGCGAGGCGATGGGCAAGACGGTGATCCGGGCTGCGGACGTGCCCGGATTCCTCGTCAACCGTTGCAACCGGCCATTCGGGCTGGAGGGCCTGAAGTTGCTGGCCGAGCAGGTCGCCGACGTGCAGAGCATCGACCGGATCTGCCGACTGCAGGGCGGCTTCAGGATGGGCCCTTTCGAGCTCAGCGACCTGGTCGGGGTGGACACCGGCTTTGACGTCTCCCAGAGCTTCTATGAGCTCAGTTTCGGTGAGCCGCGCTGGCGCCCCTCACCGCTGCAGGCGCGACAGGTCGCCGCGGGGCTAACTGGCCGCAAGGCGGGCCGGGGCTGGTACGACTATGCCGCCGAAAGCCGCCACCGTCCCGATGACCCAGAGCCGCCCTCCCCGGAGCCGCCGAGCAGCGGCGAGGCGATCGTCGTGATCTCGGGGCAGGGCACGCTCGCATCAGAACTCCGCGAAGCAGCGGCCGGCGCCGGCTACGAAGTCCGCAGCCCTGCACAACCAAGCCACGGAGAGCTGCCGGCGTTGATCGTGCGCTGCGAGATCTCAGGCGGTGAGAGCCGCGAGGAGCCGGGACATGAGACTGCGCCCCACTCCGCCCATGGCGCTCCGGAACTGATCCTCTGCGCGGGGGGATCGCTCGCCGCGCTGGACGCCGGGGGAGCCGCCGCCGGCTTTCACGTGGTCGGTCCGCTGGCCGGCGCAAAGCTGGTCGAGCTCACCCGCACCTCCGGCACCTCGCCGCTGGCCGCAGCCCGCGCGCAGCGCTTCGTTGCGGCGCTGGGCCGCCATGTCTGCTGGGTGGCCGACTGCCCTGGACTGGTGCTGGGCCGGATCGTCTGCCAGTTGATCAACGAGTGTGCCTTCGCGCTGGGCGAAGGCGTCGGTAGCGCGCAGGACATCGACAAGGGCATGTTGCTCGGCCTGAACCATCCGCACGGGCCGCTGGCCTGGGGCGATGAGATCGGCCTGCCCCACGTGCTCGCCGTGCTCGACGCGCTCTGGCGCGAGCGCCGCGAGGAGCGCTACCGAGCAGCGCCGCGGCTGCGCTCACTGGTGATGGAAGGACGCACCGGCACGCGGGTCGGTGCCGGGTTCTTCGACTACGAGCTGGAGCCTTAGCTCGTAGTCCCGCCGCTCGGCAGCCACTGCGCCTCCGCGAGGTCGCCGACGGGCATGCCCTCTGGCGCGGCCACGCCGGGCGTGTCGCGCAGGTACCACTCTGCGTCCAGCGCCGCCTGGCAGCCCGACCCGGCGGCGGTGATCGCCTGCCGGTAGGTGTGATCCACCAGATCACCGGCGGCGAAGACGCCCGGCCTATTAGTCCTGGTCGAGCGACCGTCCACAACCGCGTAGCCGTTCTCGTCCAGATCCACCTGGCCCTTGACGATCTCTGACTGGGGCTGGTGCCCGACGGCGATGAACGCGCCGGTGATCGCCAGCTCGCGGTCCTGCCCGGTCTCGGTGTTGGTCAACACGGCGGTGCTGAGCGCGCCGCTCTCCCCCGGCTGGAACTCCTTGACCGTGTACGGCGTCAGGAACTTGATGTTCTCGCGCTCCTTAGCCCGCTCCAGCATGATCTTCGAGGCTCTGAACTCCTCGCGGCGGTTCACGATCGTCACGTCGCAGGAGAACTTGGAGAGGAAGATCGCCTCCTCCATCGCCGAGTCGCCGCCACCCACAATCATCGTGGTGGCGTCCTTGAAGAACGCCGCGTCGCAGGTGGCGCAGTAGCTCACGCCCCTGCCGCTGAGCTCCTCCTCGCCGGGCACGCCGAGCTTCTTGTGCTCGGCGCCCATCGCGAGGATCACAGAGCGGGCGAAATGCTGCTCATCGCCCACCCACACGCTGTGCAGCTCACCGGGCTTGCTCGCCAACTCCACGCGCTCGGCCTGGTCGGTCACCAGGCGCGCGCCAAAGCGCTCCGCCTGCTCACGCAGATGCTGCATCAGCTCAGGGCCCATGATCCCCTCCGGGAACCCAGGGAAGTTCTCAACGTCGGTCGTCTGCTGCAACAGCCCGCCCCAGGCGAACCCCTCGACCACGAGCGGCCGCAGGTTGGCGCGCGCGGTGTAAAGTGCCGCCGTGTAGCCGGCCGGGCCGCTGCCCACGATGATCACGTTCTCGATATCCGCCATCCCACTCGCCTTCCTGAAGCTCCGAACTCCGCCTCGCTTTACTTTTTATAGTACCACTTAGGCGCTTATGCTTACAGCTGCCGCCCGCGCCCCGACGGCGGGTTCATCCTCGGCGCCCGCTTCCTCTGCTCGCCACCGCGCAACCGTGCGCCGCAGCTGAAGGTAAGCCAGTGCACCCGGCACCGTCGGCAGCCAGAAGGCTATGCCTCTATAGGTCAGCACCGCCAGCACGGCAAGGTTGAATTCCACGCCGAAGGCCGCGAAAGCCCCGATCATCCCCCCCTCGACTCCCCCAAGCCCGCCCGGGAGCGGCAGCAGATTGCCGAGCATGCCCACGAAGTAGGCCATCAGAATCACCGTGAACGGGGGCGCGGCGCCAAAGGCGTGAAAGCAAGACCAGAGCACGGCCACGTCGAATCCCCACCAGGCTGGCGCCCCGAGCAGCCCCGGCTGACGGGTGCGCAGCAGCTCGATCGCGCTGCGGATGCCGTGGGCAGTAAGCGCCGGTGCGCTGACCAGGCGCGCGATCAAGTGGGCGCCCCGCCCGGAGCCTGTGCTCCAGCTGCCTAGCCGCCGCTCGATGTCTCCAGGCAGCAGCGCCACGGCGCCACCCGCCGCCATCAGCAACGCGGCCGCCACCGCTGGCAGGATGGTGATCGCAGCCGGCCCACCGCCCGGGAAGACGCCGAGACCGAGGCCGAGGCCGTCGATCACCACGGCCACCCCATAGATCGCGTAGAGCAGCGCCATGAAGGCGACCATGCGGGAGGCCACTATCCGCGGTCTCATGCCTGAGCGCCGGAGCGCCCACGCGGTCAACGCCACACCGCCGGCGCCGGCGGCGGCAAACAGCCGCGTGGCTGCCAGCCCTGCCATCGTGATCAGATAGCTCTCGCGCCATCCGATCCGCCCGCGCTCGCGGGTGAACACGGCCCGAAACAGCACCACGTAGCCCGCGAAGGAGCAGACCTCCAGCGCAACCCCGATCGCGATCCACCAGATGTCCCCCTTGCCGATCCGGTGCACGGTGCTGTCCACACCGGATATCTGCGGCAGTACAAAGTAGAGGAAG
Source organism: Solirubrobacteraceae bacterium (assembly GCA_036008645.1). Classification (GTDB taxonomy): domain Bacteria; phylum Actinomycetota; class Thermoleophilia; order Solirubrobacterales; family Solirubrobacteraceae; genus Palsa-744. The sequence continues at coordinate 289,330 of DASYNI010000012.1, read as the reverse complement.
GCGACGCCGGAGACGATGAACAGCGCAAACGCGAACGCCCGCTGGCGCGTCACCCGCACGCGCGGCATCTCCTCGACGGGGTCTCGCTGCGAAGCCGCGATCGCGACGCCCCCCGCCGGCTGCCTGCGCTCGTGAAGCGATCTCGCCGTCTTGGTCACGATCTCAGGTCGCCTCCGAGCGCTCTCTGCTCCAGCGCCGCGACGCAGGACCCAAAGCGCCGCAGAAGCGGTCCCGCCCGAGGCCCGGCACGACGGACGAATACGGTCAGCGCCGCGCCCCCGATCAGGTCGATCACGTAGTGCTCGCCCAGGTAGATCAGCGCGAAGCCGAGCGTGGCCGTATAGCCGAACCCGACCGCGCCCGCGAGTGGCCCGGTCTCCGCGAGCAGCAGCGCGGCCATCAGCGAGGTGGCGAAGTGCAGCGAGGGCATCGCGGCGACGGGGTTGCCTCCGAAGACATCGTAAAGGGGTCCCCAGCCGTCTTTCCAGAAGAACTCCCCATACTCGGCCATCATCCTGCGCACGGCGACTTCGCCGCCAAGCTGCCGGCGGCCTGCCACCGAAGCGGCGTACCAGGGCGGCGCGGTGGGCACGATCCAGTACAGGCAGGCGCCGAGGTCGAAGACCGCATAAGTCATCAGCGCAGCCCGCGGGAAGCGCTCGCGGTGGCGCCAGAGGATCCACGCAAGCGCCGTGTGGGGCACCATGAACCAGAGCCAGTGCGTCCAGACGAGCACCTTGTCCATGGGCCGCCAGCGATCGGGCGAGGCGAACGTCTGCTGCAGACGCACGGTGGGCAGCCGACCGAGGCCAATCAGCTCGTCGGCGCGGATCGGATAGTCGACGTGGACCCGTTCGCCCTGGCGCTGCTCGTTGTCGTGCGGCGTCTTGTAAGCAGACACATAGGCCCACATCTGCAGGCAGCAGACGGCCACGTCTCTGGTGCGGGAGCGTCGCATCGCGACGTTCAGACCGAGCGGCGCGCCGAAGGCGACGCTCTGCAGTACCAGCGGCGGAGCCTTTACGCGCTTGCGCACAATCGGCGCCGCCACGCCGGCCGCCACGACCGCCCACGCGGTCGCCCTGATGGCCCTGCTGGAGCGCCTCACGAGGCGGGGAGTATATGTGTCGCGCAGGCGGCAGCCGGTAGGCGCCGCTAAGGGCCTATCCCGGTAGGGGGCGTGCGACTGGGGCGTTCGATGGTCAAGCAGGGCAAGGACGCAGGGGCGAAGGCGTGGCAGCGCCACGTCGAGTCCCGAGGACGCCGCCATGCGCCGGGCAGCGGGCGCATCCGGGGGTGCGGGCCCTGGCGGGATAGACCCTAAACGGCGGTGAGGCCCGGCTCGCCGCGGCCCGCGTCGCTGCGCTGCGCTGCGGCGTCCACCAGCGCGCGCACGACCCGGCTGCGCTCGTCGACCTCCGGATGCCACTGCACGCCCAGCACGAACCGCCTGCCCGGCAGCTCGATCGCCTCGGTCAGCCCGTCCACGAGCGCCACGCCGCTGACCATCAGGTCCTCGCCAACCTCGTCCACGCCCTGGTGATGGTGGGACTTGGTGATGTGGCGAAGCTCTCCCGCCGCCCGCGCCGCGAGCGACCCCGGCACCAGGTCCACCTCGTGCTCTGAGCCCTCGAAGGTGCCGAAGCTGCGCAGATGCTCCTCGTGTCCGAAACGCTGCGGCAGATGCTGGTGCAGCGTGCCGCCGAGCGCGACGTTGATCAGCTGCATGCCGCGGCAGATGCCGAGCACGGGCATGTCGCGCTCGATCGCCGCGCGCACGAGCGCGATCTCGAAAGCGTCCCGCTCGGGCACCGTGCCGATTGTCTCCGGAGCCCGCTCCTGGCCATAGGTGGCGGGGTCGATGTCGGCGCCGCCGGCCAACATCAGCCCATCGAGCGCATCCAGCGTCTCCTCGGGCTCCTGGACGCTGTGTGGGTCCGGCGGCAGCATCAGCGCAATCCCGCCGCCACGCTGGACCGCTTCAAAGTAGGAGTTCGGCAGCAGCGCCGCCTTCTGCTCCCACATCGCCCAGGACGCGTGCTCGAGCGCCGTACAGATGCCGATCAGCGGGCGGGCCATGCGATCGCGACTCGTGGTCTCACCGGTCACACCATAGGATCTTCGGCGCTCGCCCGCGAACACAGGAGGCCAGATGGACACCGTCAACCTCACGATCTCCGACGCCGGAGCGGCAATTGTTGAGCTCAACCGGCCGCAGCGGATGAATGCCTGGACGCCGGAGCTGGCCACGGATCTGCTGGCCGCATTCGGCCAGGTCGCAGAGCAGGAGAGCGTCCGGGCGGTGATGCTGACCGGGGCCGGACGCGCGTTCTCTTCAGGCGCGGACCTCAAGGAAGGCGGCGCCGGAGAGCTTGGGGCCGACGGCCGCCCCGATGTCCGCAAGACCCTGACCGAGCTCTACCACCCGGTGATCAAAGCGATCCGGGAGCTTCCGAAGCCTGTGGTCGCGGCCGTGGATGGCGCAGCGGCCGGAGTGGGGTGCTCACTGGCGCTGTGCTGCGATCTCATACTCGCCTCGCAGAGTGCCTACTTCCTGCTGGCGTTCGTGAACGTCGGCCTGGCGCCCGACGGCGGGTCCTCGCTGCTGGTGCCAAGCCGCGTAGGCATCGCCCGCGCGGCAGAGATGGCGATGCTCGGCGAGCGCATCCCGGCCGAGCAGGCCCTGGCATGGGGCTTGATCAATCGCGTAACGCCCGACGGACAGCTGCGCGAACAGGCCACCATGCTGGCTGAGCGCTTGGCCTCCGGCCCGACGCGCTCCTACGCCGCCGTCAAGCGCCAGCTCAACGCCTGGCTCTACGCGAACATGGACCAGCAGCTCGCGCTGGAGGCGGACCTGCAGCAGGAGATGGTGCGCACAGACGACTTCATGGAGGGCGTGACGGCCTTCCTGCAGAAGCGCCCCGCGAAGTTCACGGGGCGCTGAAGCAAAGCGACTCGCGAGGCTTGTGGCATCCGTCATAAAGCACTTCGAGAGCAAGCCTGAATAGAATCCGCTCGCCTTGGTGCCCAGGAGCCCACAGACGAACCTCGAGGAGACTCGCCGCAGGCGGATCGTGCGCCCGAGCACCGCGCTTGCGAGCGGCGGCTTGGCCGTAACGATGCTGCTGGCCACCGCCCCCGGCGCCTTCGCCTTCATCACCCCCGAGGCGGGCGGCTCGCCGAACGCCAACTCGATCGACACGCTCTACAAGATCGTGCTCTATATCGCGGCCGTCGTGTTCGTGGTCGTCGAGGGCGCGCTCGGATATGCCTGCTGGAAGTTCAGCGCCAAGCGCAACAAGGTCGCAAAGCAGATCCACGGCCACACGGGCCTGGAGATCGGCTGGACCCTCGGCGCCGTTGCGATCGTGCTCGTGCTCGCCGTTGCCACGCTGCTGAAGCTCGGCTCGATCCGCAACCCGCCCAACTCGAGCCCGGAAGGCGTGAACGCCTCCAGCGTCAGCGGCGCGCTTTACGCGGATGCCGAAAACAAGCTTCCGCCGAACAAAAAGGATCTGGAAATCCAGGTGATCGGGCGCCAATACATCTGGCAGTACATCTACCCGGGCGGCGCGAAAGACGGCCTCGGCGCTCCCTACTCCTACGAGCAGATGGTCGTCCCCACGCACACCACCGTGCTGATCAACGCCGTCTCGATGGACGTCGTTCACTCCTGGTGGATCCCGGAACTCGGCGGCAAGATCCAGGTCATCCCCGGCTACCACAACTACACCTGGTTTAAGGTCGAAAAGCCGGGTCTCTATCGCGGCCAGTGCGCCAACATCTGCGGCCAGGGCCACGCGCGCATGATCGCCTCCGTCAGAGCGGTCTCGCCGGCGGAATACGAAGCCTGGATCGAAAACCAGAAGCGCAAGCTCTCTGAAGCCAACATCGCCGCGGCCAAGCAGCGTCACGAGCTCGAAGCAACCGGCGGGTTGGAATCCGCCGGGAACCAGTAGCGCAACGTCAAAGACCAGGAGAGCAGCGCAAGAACCATGGCGACCTACGCAGCCCCAGTCCCCCAGATAGCGGCTCACAAAGTGGAGCGCGAGCCGCGTGGCTGGATGAGCTGGATCACCACGACCGATCACAAGAAGATCGGGATCATGTACCTGGTCACGACGTTCGTGTTCTTCATCCTCGGCGGCACCGAGGCTCTGCTGATGCGCCTGCAGCTGGGCGCGCCCGAAAACACGCTGATCAACCCGCAGACCTACAACGAGCTGTTCACGATGCACGGCTCGACGATGATCTTCCTGTTCGTTGTGCCGGTCTGGGCGGGCCTTGCCAACTACTTCCTGCCGCTGATGATCGGCGCGCGCGACATGGCCTTCCCGCGCCTGAACGCGCTCTCCTACTGGCTGCTCTTGGCCGGCGGGATCGTCTTCTACGCCTCGGTCTTCTGGACGCCGCCGAGCGCGGGCTGGGTCAGCTACCCGCCGCTGTCGAGCATCGCCTTCTCCCCCAGCGGGGGACAGGACGCCTGGATCTACCTGATCCACCTCACCGGCCTCTCCTCGATCCTGGGCGCGATCAACTTCTACGCAACGATCGCGAACATGCGCGCCAAGGGCATGAGCTGGGGTCGGCTGCCGCTGTTCGTCTGGACGGTGCTCGTCTACTCGGTGCTGATCATCTTCGCGATGCCGGTGATCGCCGGCGCGGTCACGCTGCTGCTGACCGACAGGCACTTCGGCACCCACTTCTTTGACCCAACCGAGGGCGGCTCGGCGCTCTTGTGGCAGAACATGTTCTGGTTCTTTGGGCACCCCGAGGTCTACATCATGATCCTGCCCGGATTCGGCGTTGTCTCAGAGGTCCTGCCCGTGTTCGCGAAAAAGCCGGTCTTCGGCTACAAGGCGATCGCCACCTCCAGCGTCACGATCGCATTCCTAGCATTTTTGGTCTGGGCGCACCACATGTTCACGACCCCGACGCCGATCGTCGTGCTCGCGTTCGTGATGATGAGCTCCTTCCTGATCGCGGTCCCCACCGGCGTGAAGATCTTCAACTGGATCGGCACGCTCTGGAGTGGCTCGATCGAGTTCACGACGCCGCTGCTGTTCTGCGTCGGCTTCATCGCGATCTTCCTGATCGGCGGCATCTCCGGGGTCTTCTTGGCCGTCTTCCCCGTCGACTGGCAGCTCAACGAAAGCTACTTCGTGGTCGCCCACATCCACTTCGTGCTGATGGGCGGCGCCGTCTTCACCGTCTTCGCCGGGATCTACTACTGGTTCCCGAAGATGACCGGCCGCATGCTGAACGAAACGCTCGGCAAGATCAGCTTCTGGCTGATGTTCTGGGGCTTCCTCTGCACGTTCCTGATCCAGCACGTGCTGGGCCTGGACGGCATGCCCAGGCGCATCTACGAGTACCCGAACGTCGGCAACCTCGGCCTCTACAACCTGATCTCCACGATCGGCTCCTTCATCCTCGCCTCAGGCGTCCTGGTCAGCGTCATCAACTTCGCCCGCAGCGTGAAGGTAGGCGCGATCGCCGGCCCCGACCCATGGAAAGCCAACACGCTGGAGTGGTTCACAACCTCCCCGCCGCCGGTCAACAACTTCGACGAGATCCCCGTGATCCGCTCGGTGGAACCGATGAAGGACTTCCGCCGCGAGATCGAACGACGCACCGGCCAGCAGATCGACACTCCGGTGCCCGTGCCGGCGGGCTCAAGCGGCGCCGCCGCGCCCAGCGCCTGAGAGCCGTGCCGGCCACACCCGGCGCCGCTTCGTCGCCCTCTTCCCGCAAACGGTGCAGCTGCGATATGGTCGCAGCAGACATGCTGCGGCAAGCTACGCAAGTATTGGCCGGGCGCAGATGAGCGAGAGCACGGCATCATCGGCAAGCCTCCCCGCGCTGGACGACGCGCACAGCGGTGCCACGCACCGTCTCAGGCAGGCTCTCAGCGACTACGTCGAGCTGACCAAGCCGAAGGTCCAGTCGCTGCTGCTGCTGACGACGATCGCGACGATGTACGTCGCCGGCGATCCGTCGATCGCGCTGGTCGCGCTCACCTGCCTCGGCGGCTACCTCTCCGCCGGCGGAGCGGGCGCGGTCAATCACTGGTTCGACCGCGACATAGACGCGCAGATGGCCCGCACGGCCACCCGACCGATCCCTGCCGGGCGCATCCGGCCGACGGCCGCGCTGATCTTCGGCTGCACGCTAGCGGCGCTCTCCTTTCTGGAGCTTTCGCTCACTGTCAACGTGCTGGCGGCCGGCCTCTCGTTCGCCGGCTTCCTCGGCTACGTGCTGGTCTACACAGTCTGGCTCAAGCGCCGCACTCCGCAGAACATCGTGATCGGTGGCGCTGCCGGCGCTGTGCCGCCGCTGGTGGGCTGGGCGGCCGTGCGGGGCTCGGTCGGCGGCACCGCAGTGCTGCTGTTCTTCATCGTCTTCTTCTGGACCCCGCCGCACTTCTGGGCGCTCTCGCTGCTAATGAAGGGCGAGTACGAAAAGGTCGGCGTGCCGATGCTGCCGGTCGTCCGCGGCGAGGCCGAGCCGCGCCGCCAGATCCTGCTCTACTCGGCGCTGCTCTATGCAGTCACACAGCTTCCGTTCTGCGCCGGCGGTTTCGGCATCCCCTACCTGGTCGCCTCGCTGCTGCTGGGCGTCGGCTTCGTGTGGGGCGCGCTGCGCCTATATCGCGGCGGCACCCGCCGCCAGGCCCTGCAGCTCTACCTCTACTCGCTGGCCTATCTGGCGCTGTTGTTCGGGGCGATGGTCCTCGACGCGAAGCTCTGAGCCTCGTTATATGATGCGCCTCCGATGAATCGACGCCTCGCACAGAAGAACGTCCGCACCGCACTGATCGTCTCGGCGATCTGCATGGTCATGTTCGGGCTCTCCTTCGTGGCTGCGGCCATCTACATCTCATGAGCCAGCTCGACCCCGAGGTCCCGCCCACGGGCGAGGAGGTCCATCTCCCCGGGCCCAGCATCCTGCCGCTGCTGACGGCGGTCGGGATGACGCTGATCCTGATCGGGATCACGACCTACATCGAGCTCACGGTCGTCGGGCTGATCCTCACGATCGTCGTCGTGCTGCGGTGGATCAAGGACACTCGTCGCGACATCGACGAGATGCCGCTCGACTAAGGGCCTAGCGCCAGACCGCAGACGCCGCTGTGTCGGCCGCGCCGCGGCCGGTGGAGCGCCGTGCACGGCCCCTCAGCCCGTGCACGGCCCCACATACAGCGCGCGCTTCCCCGCAGCGCTCGCCGGCTCTCTCACCCCACCGCTGCGCCCGCCGGCATCGGGCACATAGCTCCGTCGCTGGTCCAGCAGCGCACCACGTCACGCACCGAGAGGATGCCCACCATCTCGCCCCGCTCGACGACGAGCAGGTGCCGAAAGCCGCCCTGCACCATCGCCGAGGCGGCCTCCTCCAGCGACCATCCCGGCGCCGCCAGGACAACATCGCGCGTGAGATGGTCGGCGACCATCTCACGGTCGGGGTCCTGATCGCCGCCGAGCGCGTTCAGCAGGTCACGCTCGGTGATGATCCCGGGGCCATGCCCATCGGGGTCGATCACGACCGCCGCGCCGACATTACGGTTGGACATCAGGCGCGCGGCTGCGCGCAGCGTGTGCGATGGGCCGATCGTCAGCACCACCGGCGTCATCCCGTCTCGCACCTGCATCGCAGCTCCTTTCGCTTGGCTGTCGGCTGGCTGGGCCGCCCCGCCCAGGAGTTTGCAACGATTGCCTCAATCTATGGCATCAGCGGGCCGCTGTCAACAGGTACTCGTGGTCAGGACGCGGGCAGCTCTTGCACCCTGCCCTGTGCGGCCGCGATCACACCCTCGGCAACGCCCTCCCAGGACCACAGACGCCGCACCGTGGCAACGATCGCAGCGCTAGCGTCCGCCCGCGTTTGCGAAGGGGCGGTCAGCCAGCCGATCAGTCGATCGGCGATCGCCCATATCGCCTGGTCATCGACCGGAAAGGACAGCCATGATGCGGCCGGCTCACAGACCGCGGCAGCCAGCCTGTCGCTGACCTCCGCAAGCCCGGAATGGGCCGCGCTGATCGGCAGCGCGCCGCAGGCGGCGGCCTCCACGGCGACCATTCCGAACGCCTCAGGAAAGGTGCTCGGCACCACAACCGCCTCACAGGCCGGCAGCAGGTCGGCAAGCTCCTCGTGATCGAGGCGCCCGGTGAACCTCACGCTGTCTGCCAGCAGCGCGGCGGCCGCCAGATAGCAATCTCGCTGATCGCCGGCAAGCGCGTCCACAAAGGCCAGCAGGTGAGAGAGCGGCGCCCTTGGCCCCCCCTCCAGCGCGCGGCCCGCCTGCGCGGCCTCCGCTACGGCGTCGAGCCTGCCCACCGTCAGATCGTTGGCCATGGCTTCCAGCGCCTCCTGGAAGGCCCCGAAGCCGACGATTGCAAGCCGCGCGCTCGGCAGGCGCTGCAGCACCAGCGGCCACGCTGCGAGCAGCAGGTCGACCCCCTTGCTTACGATCAGCTTGCCGATGTAGGCCACGACCGGGCCCTCACCGGCGTCGAGATCGCTCAGCGCCTGCGCAGCCCGTGCCTCGTCGCGGGCAAACGCGTCGGCTGGCGGCGCCGTCGCCCCCTGCCCCTCGGGCTCACGCGCTGCTACTTCGCCCAGCCGCTGCGCCAGCGCTTTCAGTCCAGCTGCCGCCTGCCGGCTGCTGCGCGGGCCAAATGCACGCACGTCGACGCCGGGAGGACCGAGCCGCGTGCGTTCCACCACGCGGTGCTCGCGCACCCAGTCCTCGCCAAGCGCCTCCCAGAGGCTCTCGGCCGTATGCCGTGAGCCGACCAGCACGCCGCGGGCCCCTGCGATGCCCTCCCGCGCAAAGGGCAGGAACCGTGGCAGCTCTGGCTTGACGGTGTACTCGAGCGCGCTGCCGTGCACCTTCACTGCGTAGGGCGCGATCCCGCGCAGCGCACGGGCCAGGATTACCGGTCCCATCACAAGATGGTTGGCGAGCGCGACGTCGGGGCGCACGAGCTGCGCCACCTCGCGCACCGCAGCGACGTTGGCCTCGGTATAGCCGTCGATCTCCTCGTCACTGCAATCCGCGAACGTGCGTGCCTGCATGCCCTCGTAGCGGTCCTGGACGTAGACGGGCAGCAGGTCGCCGATCGCCGGCCGGTAGACGATGCAGCGCCTTGGCCCATCCCTGAGCGGCACCACGGTGAGCGGGCCCGTGTCCCAGTCGCCGGCGGCATCGACGAACGCGGCTCGCTCGGGGTGGCGATCCTGGCAGAGCAGGTGCACCTCGTGGCCGAGGCCAACGAGCGCCTGCGTCAGCTCCGCGTTATAGACGTTTGATCCGGTGCCGGCAAGCAGGTAGCCGTGGAAGATCAGGACTCGCATCGTGCAGGAATCCGCGGCGGCGATCGGAGGCGCCTCGCCGAGATGGCCGCCCACACTATCCGCTAGAGTCCCTGCCCGTGGGCGAGCTGCAGCGATACAGGATGCGCACCCCCTCCAGCGGTCGCGAGATCGTGATCGAGGCTGCACCTGAGCAGATTTACGTGGATCGCGAGACCAGCGAGGAGCTGGAAGTGCTCGGCAAGCTGCTGCCGCTGGCCCCCTCGCCCTCCAAGCTGCCGTGGTCGCTTGCGAACCTGCGCTTCTGCAACTGGTGCGAGCAGATGTCCCAGAAGGACCTGAACGACTGCCCTACGTGTGGCCGCAGGATGGCCCCGCTGGGCTCGTGACCGGGACGCCTAGCCTCCCGCCAAAGCGCTCTCCGCGGGCAGCCGCCCTCGCGGTCGCGGCAATGCTGTGCGTGAGCTGCCTCGGTCTGGCCGCGTGTGGCGGCAGCAGCGTGTCAAACACGGTGCCCAAGAGCACGCCGGAAATCACGCCGCCGAACGACACCTCAGCCGAACGCCAGGCGAGCAAGTCGACCTCCACGACCTCGACCACGAAATCCAGCGCCCACGGCAGCGAAGGGTCCTCGACGCCGAGCGAATCGACCGGCACGACCTCTCCCTCGGAAACCGGCGGCACGGCTGCCGGCACCGAAGAAAAAGCCAAAGAAGAAGCCTCCAAAGCGAGCGGCGGCACCTCTCCCCCGACCGGCAACACCGGCGGGGCAAGCGCGCCTTGAGGGCCTACCCTGGGCCGAGGCTCAGGGCGTAGATATCAGCGTCGCGCTGTAGGTCAGGCGCGCGGTCTGGTAGAGGCAGTCGTACTGGCGCAGCTTGCCGACTTTGATGTGGTCGGTCTGGGTATCGGTGACAGAGCACTGCGACGTGGGCCGGCTCGCCCGCCACGAAGTGTTCTTTTCGTAGCCGAGCGCGAGCGCGGGCGCCCAGGTTGGCACGGTCAACGCGATCACATCGCCCTTTTCAGCTTCCAGAGTGCTGAGCAGCGGGAACTGCACGGTCAGGCCGAAGTACGGTTCCAGCTGGATCAGCGGGCTCTGGGCGACCAGCTTGTAGGTGTACTTGGGTACGGTCTTCGAGGTCTTTTCGGGGTGCAGCACCGAGATGTTCGCCTCGGGCGCGCCGCCCTCGTTTTCATCGAAGAACTTGACCTGAGAGGCGGTGGGCTTGCCGAGCTGAATGGTCCAGGCGACGATCCTGCCGGAGCGCGGCAGCACGAATGGGTTTGACAACGAGCCGACGCCCATCTGGAATCCGGTCGTGCGGCTGACGGCAAGGCAGGGCGCTTCGGTGGTGGTGCCTGCCGCCGTCGTGCTGCTAGAGGTCGTCGTGGTCGTCGTGGTTGTGGTCGTGGAGGCCTTCTTCGCGCTGGCCTTTTTGGCTTTTTTCTTGCGGCGTTCTTCTTCGCGCTTCTTTTCTTCCGCCCGCTTCTTTTCTTCGGCGCGCTTCTTGGCTTCGGCTTCCTTCTTGACACGTTCTTCTTCGGCCTTTGCGAAGGACCCAACCGGCCCCGCGCTGCAGCTGGGCGTGCTGGCAGGGATCGTCTTGGGAAGCGTGCCTACTTCAGTCAGAGTCGCCGACGCAGCGGCGGGAAACGCCAACGCCAGGGCGGCAGCAGCGGCTGTAGCTATCAAACCATGTCTTTGCATACCTGACTCCAACACGTCTCGGGTGGCAGTTGTAGCGGTTCGCTACAAGCCCTGGATCTCCTGCGCGGCCGCTGCGATCTCCAAAGGGTCTCCTGGCGCGGGCGTCCACGGTAGCCGCATCGAATCGCCCTCGTAGCGCGGGATTACGTGGAGATGGAAGTGGAAGACCGTCTGCCAGGCGCGCTGCCCGCAGGAGTTGATCAGGTTGACGCCGTCGGCTCGCAGCCGCTCCTTGACGGCACCGGCAAGCCTCTGCGCGGCGGCAGTTACGGCGCTCAGATCATCTGCGTCTATCTCCAGAAGATCGCGCGAGTGGCTGCGGGGAATCACAAGCGCATGTCCGCGCGTGGCGGGGTTAATGTCCATGATCGCGACCGTACGCTCGTCCTCATCGATCACGGTGGAGGGCAGCTTGCCGTCCAGGATCTTGCAGAAGATGCAGTCGGGGTCGCGGTTCATCGCGGCTAAGCCTAACGGGAAGCGAGCAAGTGCCTCGCGTAGTCAAGCGCCTGCTGGTAGTCGCGCACCTCGCCCGCGTACTGCGCCTCACAGAGCTCCTCCAGCAGCGAGCCCAATTGCGGGCCCGGCTCGATGCCAAGCTCGTGCGCAAGCACGTCCCCGCGCAGCAACGGCCGAGGCGGGCCCTCGCGATGCCAGCGCAGGGCCTGCGGCAGCATCTGGGCAGCCAGCCGCAGGTGCCGCTCAATCGCCTCCTGCGCTTTCTCGCCGCGAGTGGCGAGCCGGTCGGCGATCGACAGCAGCGTCACGTCGGCGGCCACCTGCCCGGCAGTGCGCAGATACGTAAAGGCAATCCTGGGTGAGAGCGGCTGCGGCTCGTGCACGAGGAAGCCGAGGCGCAGGTGATGGTGCACGAGGCCGGCCACATGGCTGCGCAGGCGCTCGCTGGCACGCAGCCTGGCAAGGATCTCCTCCGCGATCTGTGCGCCGAGCACGTCATGTCCGATGAAGCTCACGCGACCGTCGTGCTCGCGCACGGCGCGCGTAGCCGGCTTTGCGATGTCGTGCAGCAGCGCCCCCCAGCGCAGCGCCGAGGCGCGGCTCAGCCCGTCGGCCAGCGGCTCATCGAGCAGCGCGATCACCTGCTCGCCCACGACTGGCAGCCGCCCGATCGGATCATCCGCAAGCGCTATCACCTGCTCCAACGCCGCCATCGTGTGCTCGTACACGTCGAGGTGGTGAAAGCGGCTCTGCTCCACGCCGCGAAGCCTCTGCACCTCTGGCAGCACGACGGCCAGCGCGTCGATCTCGCTCAGCAGCTGCAGGCCATGCACCGCCGCGGGCGCGTCAAGGATGCGGCACAGCTCGGCGAACACACGCTCGGCGGCCACGCGGCGGAGCTTCGGGGCGCTCGTGCGCGCAAGGTGCAGCGTGCTCTGCTCGGGCTCGAGGCCCAACTCGACCGCGATCCGGGCCAGGCGCAGAACGCGCAGTGGATCGCCCTCGAAAGCGGCCGGCCCGGCCGCGCGCAGACGCCCGGCGGAGATGTCCTGCACCCCGCCGAGCGGATCGATCGTCGCTCCCCCGGAGACCGGTTCGGCGATCGCGTTGACGGTGAAGTCACGCAGCAGCAGGTCGGCCTCCAGAGAGCCGCCGCGCAGCGGCTCCACGTCGACCTGCCAGGAATGGTCGCGCGCGACCACGCGCCAGCCGCCGAACTCCTCCGAGAGGGCGAAGCAGGCCGCTGGGCTGCCCTGGCGCCTTGCCTGGCCGGCAAGCGCGCGAGCGGCCTGCTCGGGATCTCCGTCGATCACAATGTCGACGTCCTCGCCCACGGAGCGTCCAAGCGCACGGTCACGCACCAGTCCGCCCACCAGCCAGGCCGGGCGATCGGCAAGCGCGGCGCGTGCCAGCGCGAGGGCGGTGTGACTCATCGTCAGCCGCCGAGGCCGCTAGGCACGCCGTGCAACTCCTTCGCGGGCGCTGCACCAGCGACATCCTGCCCGTCTCGGTGATAGACGCGCATCGCCCGCGGAGTGAGCCCGCAGGTGATCTCATAGTTGATCGTCTGCAATTTGCGCGCGATCTCCTCGGCTGTGATCCGCTGCTCGCCCTGGGCGCCGATCAGGACCGCCTCGCAGCCGAGCAGACTGGCCGCCTCGGCGGCATCTGAGCCGAGATCGATCGTCACATTGTCCATGCTGATCGTCCCTACGAGCGTGCGCCGGCGGCCGCCGATCAGGACCTCGCATGCGCCGTTGGACAGCGCTCGACGCCAACCGTCGCCATAGCCGATCGGCAGTACCGCAAGGCTGGTGTCCTGCGTGGCGATGAAGCGTCTGCCATAGCCTGCGCTCTGACCGGGATGGCACTCCTTCACCTCGGCCACGTAGGAGAGCAGCTCCAGCGCCGGCTGCAGGCCCACCTGCGACGGGTCGACTCCGAAGGGATCCATGCCGTAGATAGAGATGCCGCAGCGCACCATGTCGAAGTGGCTGGCAGGCTCGCGCAGCGTGGCGGCGCTGTTTGCGGCATGCACGATCAGCTGCGGCCACCGCGCCTTGACCTCGCTCGCCCAGGCGGTAAAGAGATCCAGCTGGCGCGCAAAGAAGCCGCTGTCCTCGCGCTCGTCCGCGGTCGCGAAGTGGGTCATCGCGCCAACCGTCTGCACGTCCGGAGCCTTGTGGGCGGCCTCCAGCGTACGTGTGGCCTGCGCCGCGTCGCGCGTGCCGAGCCGGCCCATGCCGGTGTCGAGCTTGACGTGCACGCGCCCTCCGCCGGCCTCTTGGATCTGGCGCACCTGCTGCTCGTGCCAGACCACGACGTCCGCGCTCGCCTGCAGCGCTTCGCGCCGCTCGATGTCGCTGAGCGCGCCCATCACCAGCAGCGGGACCTCACAGAAGCCGGCCTGGCGCAGCCGGACCGCCTCCTGAGCGCCCGCTACCGCCAGCCAGTCCGCACCCCCGGCAAGTGCAGCCGTGGCGGTCCGGAGGGCGCCATGCCCATAGCCGTCCGCCTTCACGACCGCGCAGAAGCCGGCACCCTGGCTAAGAGCTCCGCGCAAGCGCTGCACGTTACGCTCGATCGCGGCCAGGTTGACTCTCGCCACGGCGCGGCGGCGATCGCTCATGCGGCTTGCACCGCCCGGGCGCGCGGCAGCGCCGCGATCACGTCGCCGGCGACCACGCTCTCGGCGCAGCCGACCTCGTGCGCCGCGATGCGGCCCGCGCGCGCATGCATCAGCACGCCCGCACAGGCGGCGGCGAAGGCCGCAAGCCCCTGTGCCAGCAGTGCGGCGATCACGCCGCTGAGCACATCCCCGGTGCCGGCGCTGGCCAGCGCCGGGCTGCCGCCGCGACTTACGGCGACGATCCCGCCGGGCTCTGCCACAAGCGTGTCGTCACCCTTGAGCACCACGACCGCCTGCGCAAGCGCCGCCGCGCGACGCACGTGCTCCAGCCGGCGCGCGGAGACCTCCCCAGAGTCGACGCCCAGCAGCCGACCAAGCTCGCCGGCGTGGGGCGTGAGCACGCTGGCCGCGCTGCGGCCTGCCAATGTGGACAGCAGCTCGGCGTGGGCGTTCAGGCCATCCGCGTCGAGCACCAGTGGGATTGGCAGCCGCAACGCGAGATCGCGCGCAAGCTCGATGGCCTGGGCCGTTCTACCGAGACCTGGACCAAGCGCGAGCGCCCCACCGCGCTCCGCGGCTGCTAGCACCTCCGACACCGCCGCCGGCGTCAGTGCTCCGTCCTGCTCTGGCAGCGGCCGGGTCATCATCTCCGGGCGCCCGCCGCTCGCGAGCAGCGGCTGCAGCGAATCGGGTACGCACGCAGTCACGTACCCGGCGCCCGCGCGCATCGCGCCCTCCGCACTCATCCGCGGCGCTCCTGTCAGCCCACGCGAACCGCCAACCACGAGCACGTGGCCACTGCTGAACTTGGTCGAGCTCGCGTCTCTGCGAGGCAGCGTGAGCAGCACGGGATCTTCAATCAACCCCACGTCGGCCCGGCTCGGTGCTCCGCGCGGGATGCCGATGTCGATCGCCTCGACCTCGCCTGCATGCTGCTTGCCCGGCGCGATCCACAGGCCGGGCTTGGCGGCATGGAAGGTCACCGTCAAGATGGCCTTCACCGCGAGGCCACCAACCTCGCCGCTGGATGCGTCCACGCCGCTTGGCACATCGATGCTCACGACCGGGGCAAACAGCGCGGAGATCGCTTCGATCGCCTCCGCCACGGCGCCACGCGGGGTGCCCGTGAAGCCCGTGCCGAGCAGCGCGTCGACGATCACAGCCGCGCCGGCGAGCGCGGCGGAGGCATCGGCGCTGCCAAGCCGCTGCGGCGCCGGCCCCGACAGGCGCGCCAGGTTCGTCTGCGCGTCCGCGCTCATGTCCTGTCCCTCGGCGACCGTGATCACGCTCACGGTGCGTCCCCGCTCGCGCAACAGCCGTGCGAGGACCAACCCGTCGCCACCGTTGTTGCCCTTGCCACAGAGCACTGCCACGGAACCATCGGGGCAGATGCGTTCCACGGCAGCCGCGACCCCCTGCCCGGCGCGCTCCATCAGCTGCAGCGACGGCACGCCCTGCTCGTCGATCGCCCAGCGGTCAACCGTGCGCATCTGCTGCGCGTCGGGTAGAGCAGTGCACCAATCTGGCAGCCTCTCCATGAGAGGCGATGCTAGCGGCGGTATGCCTGCCACCGCTGTGGCCCCCAGAGCACGTCCCTACTCGACGGTCACTGTCTTTGCGAGGTTGCGGGGCTGGTCGACGTTCAGGCCACGCTTGCGGGCGATGCGGTAGGCGAGCATCTGCAGCGGTATCACCGCCAGCAGCGGCTGCAGCATCCAGTCCAGCGCCGGCACCTCGATCGCAATATCCAGGTGGGAGGCGATCTCACGGTTGCCCTCGGTGACTACGGCGATCACGGTCGCTCCGCGGGCGCGCACCTCCTGCATGTTGGAGGCGAGCTTCTCCAGTACCGGAGAGTCGGTCGCCACGCAAACCACCGGGGTGCGCTCGTCCAGCAGCGCGATCGGCCCGTGCTTCATCTCCCCGGCGGCGTATGCGTCAGTGGCTATGTAGGAGATCTCCTTCAGCTTCAGAGCGCCCTCGAGCGCGACCGGCAGCCCGATGTTGCGGCCCATGTAGAGGAAGAAGTCGCGCTGCGCGAATTGGTCTGCAATCGCAGCGACCTGAGCGTCGATGCCTTCGTCGTCTCCCGGGTCGGGTGAGCCGGTGATCTTCTGGATCAGCTGTGGCAGGCGCCTGACCTGCGAAACCAGCTCCGCTATCCGGCCGGCCGGCAACGTGCCCTTCATCCGCGCCAGCCGCAGCGCGATCAAGTACATCACCACCACCTGGCAGACGAAGGTCTTCGTCGCCGCCACCCCGATCTCCAGGCCCGCGCGGGTGAAGAGCACGCCGTCTGCCTCGCGCGTGGCCTGCGAGCCCATCACGTTGGTGATCGCGAGCACACGCGCGCCGGCGGCGCGCGCCATCCGCATCGCCGCAAGCGTGTCGGCGGTCTCCCCGGACTGCGAGATCCCGATCACGAGGTCCTCGGCACCGACCACCGGGTCGCGGTACCGGTACTCGGAGGCGATGTCCATCTCCACCGGCACGCGCGCCCACTGTTCGATCGCGTAGCGGCCGATCAGACCGGCGTGGTAGGAGGTGCCGCAGGCGACGATCACGATCCGCCGCACGCCTTCCAGCAGATCCTCGGAAAAGCCCTCCTCGGCGAGGCTGACCGTGCCCTGGCGCGTGGTGCGGTCCGCGATCGTCTCGCCCACCGCCTCGGCCTGTTCGTGGATCTCCTTGAGCATGAATGTCTCAAAGCCGCCCTTCTCGGCGGTCTCCTGATCCCAGTCGACGCTCTCCACGGCGCGCTCCACGATCGCGCCGGCCGTGCCCTCGATGCTCACCCCATCGGGCCGCAGCACGGCAATCTCGCCGTCCTCCAGACGCTGGACCTGCCGCGTCTGGGAGAGGAACGCCGGCACCGCGGAGGCGATGAATTGCTCGTGCTCACCGCGACCGATCACTAGCGGCGTCTCCCATCGCACGGCAACCAGCGTATCCGGCTCCTGCAGGCTCATCGCCACGAACGCGTAGCGACCCTCCATCTCGGCGTCGGCGCGCCTGACCGCCTGCGCTAGGTCGCCGTCGTTGTGATGTGCGACCAGGTGAGCGACCACCTCGGCGTCGGTCTCGGAGCTGAACTGGCAGCCGCCTGCCGCCAGACGCTGCTTGAGCTCGACGTAGTTCTCGATGATCCCGTTGACGACCACATGGACGCTGTCGGCGCAGTCGGCATGCGGATGCGCGTTGCGCTCGCTGACGCGGCCGTGGGTAGCCCAGCGCGTGTGCCCAATGCCTGTGGTCGGCGGCAGGCCGGCGAGCACGAGAGCTGCGCCGGCAGACGCCTGCAGCGGCTGCGTCTCAGCGGAGCGCCCTGCGGGGGTGCTGGCGGCGCTCTCGCCCACCTCGATCAGCCCTGCGTCGGCCAGCTTGCCCTGCAGCGCGTCGAGGTTGCCCACGGCGCGCACGGAGTCGATCTGGCCGTCAGCGATTACCGAGATGCCGGCCGAGTCATAGCCCCTGTACTCCAGGCGCCGCAGGCCTTCGAGCAACAGGCCGCGCGCCGACCGCTTGCCGACGTAACCAACGATTCCGCACACCGGGCCGAAGATACCAGTCGTCGGAGTGCGTCAACGCGCCCGCAAGCTCCCTGCTCAGAACCGCGATCCGGACAACTCGCGCTCCACGAGACCTGCTATGCGCTCACAGATCTCCTGCGACTCCTGTTCGGAGGGTGCCTCGACCATCACCCGCACCAGCGACTCAGTGCCGCTTGCACGTACCAGCACGCGCCCGCGTCCTTGCAGCTCGTCCTCCGCCTCGCGCGTGGCCGTTCTCACCACCTGGCAGTCACCGAGCTGGCTCGCGTCGGCCACACGCACATTGATCAGCCGTTGCGGCAGCCGCTCCATCGCGTCACGATCGGCCAGATCGACGCCTTCCAGCGACTCCAGCACCAGCAGTGCGCTGGCGATCCCGTCACCGGAACTGTTGAACGCCAATTCGATCAGGTGTCCCGACTGCTCGCCGCCGAAACTCCAGTTGCGTGCGCGCAGCTCCTCCAGCACGTAGCGGTCGCCCACCTTCGTGCTGGCGACGGCGATCCCGGCGCGCTGCATCGCCGCGTGAAAGCCGAAGTTGGTCATCACCGTCACCGCTACGCCGCCCCCTGGCAGACGGCCTGCCCGATGCAGGTGCAGCGCGGCAAGCGCCATCAGCTCGTCGCCGTCCACGACCGCCCCGGCGCGGTCGACCGCAAGCACTCTGTCTCCGTCGCCGTCGAAGGCAAACCCGATGTCGTGGTGGCCGGAGCGCATCTCCTGGGCAAGCGCGGAGATGTGCGTGGAACCGCAACCATCGTTAATGTTGCACCCGTCGGGTTGATCGGCGAGCACACGGACCTCGGCGCCCAGCCGCCGGAAGATCTCCGGCGCGACCTTGTATGTGGCGCCGTTGGCGCAATCGAGCGCAATCTTCATCCCCGCAAGATCCAGCGCAGCAAAACGCGTGTGTAGCTCACGCAGATAGTCCTCGTGCGCGCCGCGCAGCTCCCTGATGCGGCCAATGGCCGGCGGATCGCCCTCCCCTGCCGCCCGCCTGTCAGGCTCGGCGAGCGCCGCTTCGATCTGTTGCTCCTGCTGGTCGGAGAGCTTGAAGCCGTCTGCGGCGAAGAACTTGATGCCGTTGTCGGCATAGCGGTTGTGTGACGCGGAGATCACTGCCGCGAGGTCCAAACCGTAGCGGCGCAGTAGCAACGGCGCCGCCGGAGTCGGCAGAACGCCGCCGAGCAGCACGTCGCCCCCGGCCGAGCTCACACCCGCTGCGAGCGCAGACTCGAGCATCCCGCCGGACTGGCGGGTGTCCCGGATGATCAGCACCTGCGGGCGCTGAGCACCAGTCATTCGGGCCGTTGAAAAGCCGAGACCGAGCGCCAGCTCAGCGCTCAGCTGAACGCCTGCCAGGCCCCGCACTCCGTCGGTGCCAAACAGCCTGCCTGCCATGCAGCGCTAGCGCTTGGAGAACTGCGGCCGCTTGCGGGCCTTCTTCAGACCGGCCTTCTTGCGCTCCTTCACGCGCGCGTCGCGCGTTAGGAAGCCGCGCCGCTTGAGCTCGCCGCGCAGGTTAGGGTCGGCCTCCAACAGCGCCTTGGAGACTCCATGGCGAAGCGCTCCCGCCTGGGCGGAGATGCCGCCGCCATGCAGCCTCGCGACGACGTCCATGCGCTCCTGGTAGCCAACGGTCTCCAGCGGCTGACGAATATTGCGCTGCAGCGTGGCGCGCGGGAAATGCTCCTCCAACGTGCGGCCGTTGACCAGATAAGCGCCAGTGCCGGGACGCAAGATCACGCGAGCGATAGCGGTCTTGCGCTTGCCGGTGGCGATATAGCGCGCATCGGCGGCGAGGTCGATCGCGACGGAGGAGATCGGCTCGCTGGATGGCCGGTCCTCCTCCAGTGCCTCTGGCTGCGCGTCTTCCTCCTCGGCGGCGTAGGGATCGATCGCGTAGGGGTCGATCGCGTGGTCGCGGCTGAGCGGGTCCACGCCCTCGGGCACGATGTCCACCTCGAGGTGCATGCCCGGCACCTCGGGCTTCACGCGCGGAGCGGGCTCCTCGTCCTCCTCGTCCTCCTCCTCAGCGGCAGCCTCGGGCTGCTGTGGCGCCTGCGCGGCAGCCTCAGGCTGCGCGGGGGACTCTGCGACGGGCTCGGGGGCGGCCTCCGGCTCCGGCGCGGACGCCTGCGGCTGCTCGGCATGCTCCTCAGCAACCGGTGCCTGCGTCTCCTGCTCTGCCTGCGTCTCCTGCTCGGGCGTGGCCTGTGCGACCTCTTGCTCGCCCTCCTGCGGCTCCGACTCCTCTGCGCTCATGCGTCCACCTCCTGCGCCTGCGGCGCCTGCGCCACGTGAGGATGCTCCGGGCCGGCGTAGATCTTCAGCTTGGTCAGCTGCTTGCGGGCAAGTCTGTTGCGGGGCATCATGCCCTTCACGGCGAGCCGGATGATCTCCTCGGGGCGGCGCGCCTGCATTTCCTCGAAGCTGCGGGAGGAAAGCCCGCCGGGGTAGCCGGAGTGCCGGTAGTAGCGCTTATCGGCGCGCTTGTTGCCGGTGACGGCGATCTTCTCGGCGTTGACCACTACGACGAAGTCGCCCGTGTCGATGTGCGGCGTGTACTGCGGCTTGCGCTTGCCGCGCAGCATGTCAGCGATCTGCGTGGCGAGACGGCCAAGGGTCTTGCCGTTGGCGTCGACGAGCAACCAGTTGCGCTCGCGGTCTGTGGGCTTGGCGACGTAAGTCTTCATGGTGACGTGAAAAATGCCGCACGCATTCAGCTGCGCGCGGCGCGGGAGCACATCATAGGCGAAACTCGCGCCAATGCGAGGCTCACCGTTGGAGCAACAGTTTCACTCCCACTCGATTGTGCCTGGTGGCTTGCTCGTGATGTCCAGGACGACCCGGTTGACCTCGCGCAACTCGCCCATCATGCGCGAAGCGATCCGCTCCAGCAGGTCATAGGGCAGGCGCGCCCAGTCTGCGGTCATCGCGTCGTCGCTGGTGACCGCCCGAATCGCGACGACGTTGCCGTAGGTGCGCTCGTCACCCTGAACGCCGACCGTCCTGATGTTGGGCAGCACGCAGAAGGACTGCCACAGCTCGCGGTAGAGGCCGGCTGCGCGGATCTCCTCCTGGAGAATGTGGTCGGCCTCTCTGAGCACGTCGAGCCGCTCCCTGGTCGCCTCCGCTCCGATCACCCTGATCGCGAGCCCCGGCCCTGGGAAGGGCTGGCGCCAGACCAGCCGGTCGGGCAAGCCGAGCTCTGTGCCCACGGCCCGCACCTCGTCCTTGAAGAGCGCTCGCAGCGGCTCCACCAGCTCGAAATCGAGGTCCTCGGGCAGGCCGCCAACGTTGTGGTGACTCTTGATTGTCGAGGCGCCGGGTCCCCCGCCGGACTCGATCACGTCGGAGTAGAGGGTGCCCTGGACCAAACAGCGCGCGCCGTCCCCGTCGGGCGCCAGCCGCCTGGCCTCCTCCTCGAAGACCCTGATGAACTCGGCGCCGATCGCCTTGCGCTTGGCCTCGGGCTCGGTGACTCCGGTCAACCGCGCAAGGAAGCGCTGCTCGGCGTCGACCGCGACCAGCGGTACCTTGAAGGTGTCGCGGAAGGTCCTTACGACCTGCTCGCCCTCCTGCTTTCGCATTAGGCCGTGATCGACGAAGACGCAGGTCAGACGATCGCCGATCGCCCGGTGGACCAGCAGCGCCGCCACAGAAGAGTCCACGCCCCCGGAGAGCCCGCAGATCGCCCTGCCCTCGCCGACCTGCTTTCTGATCCGCGCGATCTGATCCTCGACGATCGAGGCGGCTGTCCATGTGCGCTCGCAGCCGCATATATCCCCCAGGAAGCGCGTCAGAATGTCCTGGCCGTATGGGGTGTGGACGACCTCGGGGTGGAACTGGATGCCGTAGATTCGCCGCTGCGCACTCTCAAGCGCCGCGACCGGCGAGGCCGTCGAGGAGGCCAGCGCCGCGAAGTCCGGCGGCGGCTCGAAGACCGTGTCGCGGTGAGACATCCAGCAGGTCTGCTCGGCTGGCAGGCCTGCCAGCAGCACGCCCGGATCGAGCACGGTCAGATCGGAGCGGCCGAACTCGCCGACGTCCGCCTGCTCGACGCGACCGCCGAGCTCGTGCACGAGCAGCTGCATGCCGTAGCAGATGCCCAGTACCGGGACGCCCAGCTCCAGCAGCCCACGCTCCAGTCGCGGAGCGCCCGGCGCATACACCGACGCCGGCCCGCCGGAGAGCACGATCCCGACCGGTTTGCGCTTAATCACCTCGGCGAGCGACACGTGGTGGGGCAGCAGCGCAGAGAACACCCCGCACTCACGGATGCGTCTGGCAATCAGCTGTGAGTACTGGCCGCCATAGTCGACGACCACGACCTCCTCCACTCCGACGCCGGGGCCACCGTCGAGTGCGCCCAGCTCATCCACCCCGTCGCTCTCGCCAGGCGAGGTCACGGGCGGAGAGCTGAGCGTCGCGTCAGTCATTCACTAGCGCGGCGGCCTCGATACGGCCGTTGGCGCCCATGCCAACTGCCTGATCTCTTTGCAGCTGCTTGCCCTCGGTCTGAAGCGAGGGCGCGATCACGACCTCGGCGCGGTTGAACTCGGCCAGGTCGCGGTGCCCGCAGGTGGCCATCGACATCCGCAGACCGCCGAAGAGGTTGAACGTGCCGTCGTTCTCGCGCGCGGGCCCGACGAGGATCTCCTCCAGCGAGCCGTTCTGCGTGGTGGCCACCCTCGCACCGCGCGGCAGCGTGGGATGAAAGGTCGCCATGCCCCAGTGGTAGCCGCGGCCAGGGGCTTCGTAGGCACGTGCCAGCGGCGAGCCGATCATCACCGCGTCGGCGCCGAGCGCGATCGCCTTGGAGACGTCGCCGCCGTTGCGCATGCCGCCGTCGGCGATCACCTGGCAGTACTCGCCGGTCTCCAGCATGTGCGTCGAGCGCGCGTGCGCCACGTCGGCGATTGCTGTGGCCTGCGGCACGCCGATCCCGAGCACGCCACGCGTGGTGCAGGCCGCGCCGGGACCGACCCCAACGAGCACTCCGGCCGCGCCGGTCCGCATCAGGTGCAGACCCGTGTGGTAGGAAGCGCAGCCGCCCACGACGACCGGGACGTCGAGCGACGGGATGAACTCCTTCAGGTTCAGCGGCTCCGAGGTGGTGGAGACGTGTTCGCCGGAGACGACGGTGCCCTGGATCACGAGCACGTCCAGCCCAGTCTCCATCGCGATCTCGTAGTAATCGCGCACGCGCTGCGGAGTCAGCGAGGCGGCGACGACGACTTTCTGCGCCTTGATCTCCGCCACCCGCTGGGCGACAAGCTCGGCCTTGACCGGCTCAGCGTAGATCTCCTGCATCCGGCGAGTTGCCTGCGGCTTTGGCAGCGTTGAGATCTCCTCCAGCTGCTCATCCGCGTCCTCATAGCGAGTGAAGATTCCCTCGAGGTTGAGCACCGCCAGGCCGCCGAGCTTGCCGACGATCCCGGCAGTGGTCGGAGACACGACGCCGTCCATCGCGGAGGCCATCAGCGGCAGCTCGAACTGGTAGGGCCCAAGCTTCCAGGCGATGTCTATGTCATCGGGGTCCCTCGTGCGCCTGGAGGGCACGATCGCGATGTCATCGAATCCATATGCGCGGCGAGCCTTCTTGCCGCGTCCGATCTCTACTTCCATCGATCGATCCTCGCAGTCGGGGCGGACGAGAAGACCCCGCGCAGGGCGGGGCCATGGGCGGACCTTGGCGGGTCCAAAAGCGGGTTTGGGGAGGCATTTTCCAACTGTCGCCAGCATAGCAATGGGACAGGTCGGCGAAGCGACGCCGCAGGCGCCGCTTCCGCCTGCGCGAAGGAAGATGCGAAGAAGTCGAAAACGACGCTTGACAGCCTCCGTCAGGCGCTGCGACGATGGCCCAAGAGGTCTCCGGCGTCGCCCTATACTCCGTGTCACGGGCGCGCGCGTAATCATCGATGCACAGAGAGCACGCCCTGACAGACATGCACGCTTCGCGAGAACCCGTAAACCACGTCTGACCCTTTCGGGTCGAGCGGTTTCGCGCGCCTGCTGCCAGAAGATCGGCGTACCTCACAGCGAACCATCGGCCTGGGCCGGCCGGACGCCTGACCGCGGCCGTCGCCTGCAGGCGACGGCTCGCCCGCAGCGTCAGCGCTCGACGCTCGTGGACCGGCAATCCCTCCGTGATGGGCGGGCCGGTGCCGATTAGACAGATCGACGCATGACACCACCGACAGGACCGCAAGCCGAAGAGCAATGAGCAGCGCCACAGAGAACAACGAGAACAAGGGCAGCCCCGCCGAGCGGCATGGCGCCTACCAGCCCGCCGAGATCGAGACCGCCAGGCAAGAGATCTGGGCGCAGCGCGACGCCTTCAAGACGCCCCCGATCGACGATGGGCGCCCGCACCGCTACATCAAGCCCTCGGCGCCGTTCACCTCCGGGAACATCCACATCGGCCACGTCCGCAGCTACTCGATCGGGGATGCCTACGCCCGCTTTCACAGGGCACGGGGCGAGTCTGTGCTCTTTGCCTTCGGCTTCGACGCCTTCGGCCTGCCGGCCGAGATCAGCGCGATCGCGCAGGGCGTGCCGCCGAGCGAGTGGGTGGAGCGCTGCGCTGCACACATGAAGGGCCAGCTGCTGAGACTCGGCTTCTCCTTCGACTGGGACCGCGCGTTCATGAGCTCCGACGCGCAGATGTACAAGTGGTCTCAGTGGCTGTTCTTGACGCTGATGGACGCCGGGCTGATCTACCGGGGCACCGGCAGCGTGGACTGGTGCGATAGTTGCCAGACCACGCTCGCGAGCATCCAGGTCGAGGACGGGCTCTGCTGGCGCTGCCACAACCCCGTGCGCCTGATCCAGCGGCCGCAGTGGGTGCTGAAGGTCAGCGCCTATCTGGAGGAGAACGATCGCCGGATCGCCGAGCTTGACCCGTGGGATGAGACCTCGCTTGCCTCTCAGCGCTACGTGCTGGGGCGCGTGGACGGCGTGGAGGCCGACCTGCACACGCCCGAGGGCGAGATCTTGACGGCGTTCACCCCGCACGCAGACGCTGCGGCGCAGGCGCGCTTCGTGCTGGTCTCCCCAAGGCACCCGGACGTAGATCGCTGGGCGCAGGATCCTGCGGTCCAGGCGAGCCTGGAGGACATGCGCTCGGCGGGCATGGAGCGCAGCTCCCGCGAGCCTGAGGCGGTGCCGCTGCTCCCCACGGGCAGCAGCGTCATCTCCCCTGATGGTCAGGGCCTGCTGCCGGTCGTGATCTCGCCGGTCGTCGACGCGCGCTTCGGCGTCACGATCGCGCTCGGGATTCCGGCAGCAGACCGCACCGACGAGGTGCTCGCGCGCCGGCTGGGGATCGAGTTGGATGCCTCGCCCGCGCCGGAGGCGGCCGAGATACGCAAGTCGGTTCGTTACAAGGCGTTCGACTTCTCGGTCTCCAGGCAGCGCTCCTGGGGCACGCCGATCCCGATCGTCTACTGCGAGCAGTGCGGGCCCGTGCCCGTGCCAATAGAGCAGCTACCGGTGGAGCTGCCGCGGGACCTGATCCCCACGGGCGAGGGCAACCCGCTGGCCGCGCGCGAGGATTTCGTGAACACGACATGCCCGCAGTGCGGGGAGCCGGCCAAGCGGGAGACCGACACGCTGGACTGCCATTTCGATGCGCTGTGGCTGTGGGTTCCGGTGTGCGTGCCGCGCAAGCACCGCGACCAGACCCTGGAGGAGATTCTCGCGCTCCAGGACCTGCGCACCTGGCTTCCGTGCGAGCGTGTGGTCGCCGGATCGGACAGCGGCAACTTTGTCTTCGACCAGCGGCTTGTCACCAAGGCGCTGCGAGACATCGGCCCGCTCTCCTTCCTTGCTGACGGAGAGCCGTTCGCGGGCTGCCTCTTCCACGAGATGGTGATCGCTGACGGTCGCAAGATGAGCAAGCACCTCGGCAATGTCGTCGACCCCGACGAGCTGGTACGCCAGTACGGCGCTGACACGGTGCGCCTGGCCGTGCTCTACGCGGCCAGGCCGCAGCGCTCGCTGAACTGGACCGACAGCGCCGTACAGCACTGCCATCGGTTCCTGAATCAGCTCTGGGACTACTCCCAGAAGCAGTACGCAACCGCCGGTAAGGAGCTGCCTGATGCTGCCCTGGATGTCGGCAAGCAACGCACCGAGCATCTGCGCGCTCGCTTGGCGAAGTGGTGCGACGTGGCGCTCGTGCGGATCACACAGGCGCTGGAGCAACTGGAGATGCACACCGCGGTGCGCGACGCGATGCGTCTGTTGGAGCGCATTCAGGACTTCGAGCAACTTGTGCTGGAGCGCCGCGGCGTGCTCAGCCGCCAGGACAGCGACGTGCTGCTGGCCGCGCTGGCCACGCTGGCCCAGATCCTCGCTCCCTTCGCGCCGCATATCGCCGAGCAGCTGTGGCTGCAATCCGGACACGGGCAGGAGGGCACTGAGATCGCCTGGCCACAGACGGGAGCAATCGCGCGGCTCAGCGGCCTGGACCTGACACAGAGAGAAACATCGACCCGGCCGCCTGCCCCTGCCGAGCAGGGCGCAACCTCGGGGGCGGAGGCGTAGACGATGGTCTCTGGGAGCATCACCAGGCGCCCAGATCGTCGACGCGAGACGAGCGAAAGCCACGATTCGATGCGCTCAAGCACCAAATTGAAAGGCTCCGGAGCGGCCGCTACGCTGCCCGCAGAGCAGCCGCACAGACGTACGGGACGTCAGCCGGCGTCACCGCCATCCATCAGAGGGTGAGGCCATGAGTACCGCATTCGCGCAGGACCAAGGGCAGAGGCACGAGACGCGCTCGTGCGCGACAAGCCTTGTGTGCCAGCGCTGCGAACGCTCCTTCCCGCTATCCGAGACAGTCTTCGCCTGCTCTGACTGCGGACGCAACCTCGACGTCGAATTCGACTACGAGCTCGCCTCCCGCACCCTGCGGGAGGTGCCGCTCGATCAGCGCCCGATGAACATATGGCGCTTCGAGGAGCTGCTGCCGATCGTGGACGCGAACGCCCAGCGTCGCGTGGGACAGTTCTCCGGCTTCACACCCCTGATCAAGGCCGACAGGCTGGGCGAGGCGCTCGGCTTGCGCAACCTCTACATCAAGGACGACTCCACCAACCGGCCGAGCCTCTCCTACAAGGACCGGGTGGTCTCGATGTCGGTGGCGCGGCTGCTGGAGCTCGGCAAGCATGAGATCGGCTGCGTCTCCACCGGCAACGTCGGCACCGCCTTGGCGGCGCTGGCCGCCAAGGCGGGCGTGCCGGCCTACGTCTTCTACCCCAACCGCCTGGAGCACACGAAGGCGCTGGCCTGCAGGGCGCTGGGCGCGAAGGTCTGTCAGGTGGACGGCAACTACGACGAAGCCAACAAACAGTGTCGCGAGGTGGCGTTGGCTACCGGGATGGAGTTCGCGAACATAACGCTTAGGCCCTTTTACGCTGAGGGCGCCAAGACGATGTCCTTTGAGATCGTCGAGCAGCTTGGCTGGAAGGCGCCCGACCACATCCTCACGGCGGCCGCGGGCGGGACGCTCTCCTCCCGCATCCACAAGGGACTGATCGAGCTGGAGAGAGTGGGTCTGGCACCGACCTCCGAGGTGAAGCTGCACATCGCCCAGCCGGACGGATGCGCGCCGATCGCCAGCGCCATCCTGGCCGACGAACCGGACATCCACGCCTGCAAGCCCACCACAGCCGCACACTCGCTGGCGATCGGTGATCCCGGCGACGGGCACCTGGTGATCGACGCGGTTCGCACGCGCGGCGGAACTGCGCGGCGCGCAAGCGATCATGAGATCTTCGCCGCGGTGGACCTGCTTGCCGCCACCGAGGGAGTGCTGACCGAGCCCGCAGGCGGCACCACGATTGCGGTCCTGCGCAAGCTCGCACAGGAGCAAGTACTCGACCCCGATGAGGTCGTCGTGGCGATCATCACCGGCAACGGCCTGAAGACGCTCGAGGACCATCCCGCCAAGCCGTGGCCCTCAATGGTCTCCTGCGACGCCGAGACGATGCGCCACACGCTGGAGGAGCTCCAGCACGAGAGCGCAGCGGACGCGAGCGTCGGCTGAGCGCCTCGCGGCCGCGGTGCGGCCCGCCTGGCCTGTAGGCCTCGCACAGTGCGTGCGGCAAGTCACCGGCGCCCCGGCGCGGGGAATTCCACGCAGCAAACGGGGTAATTCCCGATGTAAGCGCATGCCCGGCCGCCATACGCTGGCGGCGTCAAACTCCCCAAGGAGAGCGAGGGCCACCATGTCACGCAAGCGAACATCCCTCTGTGCACAGGACAACCCGTTTGCTCCTGGCGTCTACCTGACCGACGGGAGCGCTCTGTTTCATATCGTCGGTGAGCTGCCGCACGAGCCCTCGCTGCGCCTCGTGGAGGACTGCAGCACGCTGGAGATCCTGATGGTCCATATCGATGGGCTGCGCGCTCCAGGCGTGCGTCGCGTGCAGGCGGATCCTCAGGATGAGAGCCGCCAGACTGCGTGCCAGGGCGCCGGGGATGCTCTCGATCTCAGCTCGCTGCCCACCGCCGCCCGCGCCCACCGCTGACACCGGCTCCGCTGTGCTGCAGGGCCGGGTTGCGGCGGGCGCCTACCAGTCGCCGTCCGGCTCCTCGCTGGAGCGGAAGGCATCCGCCTCGCCACCCTCCTGCTCGATCTGCTCGTCACGATCATCGCGGTGGTGATAGGCCGGCCGCGCAGACTGTTGATCGCCGTGGCTTGCGTGCTCGATCAGATCCTCTTCGGCCAGCTCGAAGCCCTCGGCCACGCCCTCGCCGGACTCGACCAGCGGACGCTGGCTGGGATCGAGACCTTCCTCCTCGGGCACCCTGCCGCCAATCTGACCGGCTTCGCCGGCTGCCGCATCGGCCTCCTCGTCGACCAGGTAGTCGTCGCTCTCTGACTCGGGCATGCCTTGCCCAATGTAGCGAGCCGGGACCTCTTCCATGCGCCAAGGCATCTTCACCGCCCGCGGCGTGGTCGCCCGCCGCCACCGGCGCCGGACCGCGCCGGCGTCTGCTCAGAGGCCTCCATCGCCGCTGAAGCTTACCCCCAGCGGCCAGGGCGCAAACCGCTAGAGGCCGGGCGCGAGGGCCTGCTCGGCTCGCTGCTGCGCCTGCACGATCTCTGTGACCGCCAGCTCGCGCGGGCACCAGCCCTCGACGGTCACGCTCTTGCCGGCCTCCAGGTCCTTGTAGATCGTGAAGAACTGCTCGATCTCGTGCAGCAGCAACTGGGGCATGTTCTCCAGGTCTGTGTAGCGGCTCCAGTTCGGATCGCCGGTCGGCACACAGATGATCTTGTCGTCGATGCCAGCCTCGTCCTGCATTTTGAACATCCCGACCGGCTCAACCGGGATCAGGCATCCCGGAAAGGTCGGTTCGGTCAGGCAGACAAGCGCATCGAGGGGATCGCCGTCGAGCCCCATCGTGCCGCGCAGGTAGCCGTAGTCGGCCGGGTAGACCGCGGCTGTGAGCAGCAGACGGTCGAATCTGATGCCGCCGAGGACGGGGTCGTACTCGTACTTGTTGCGGGTGCCCTTGGGCACCTCGACCACGCATACGAGCGGCTCGTGGATTGTTTGCTCACTCATCTCCCCGCGATGCTAGCGAGATGGGGGTTGACTCTGCGCATGGAACAAGAGGGATTCGGGTAGGCGATCGATGCAACCGGAAACCAGGAGAGGATGGTCAGCATGGCTTCGAGCGCTCTCATCCGACGACCGCACGCGCACGTCGCACCGCAATCCGCTTTGGATCTCTTCAGGGCCTGGCAGCAGGATGGCGACCAGTCAGCCCGCGAGGCGCTCGTCGTGCGCTTTACGCCGCTGGCCCGCGGGCTCGCGCGCCGCTACGAGCGGTCCTCGGAGCCGTTCGACGATCTGCTGCAGGTCGCAATGCTCGGGCTGCTGAAGGCAATCGACCGCTTCGATCCGGCGCGCGGCAACGCCTTCGCCTCATTCGCGGTGCCCACGATCCTCGGTGAGATGAGGCGCTACTTCCGCGACTGCGGCTGGGGCGTGCACGTCCCGCGCGGACTTCAGGAGCGTACGCTGAAGGTAAGCGAGGCGCGGGAGGTGCTGACCAGGGAGCACGGCAGAGCACCGACCGTCGGCGAGCTGGCGAGATACATGGAGCTCAGTATCGAGGAGGTGGGCGAGGCGTTGCAGACGGCTCGGGTCTACGACGTGATGTCGCTCGACGCTCCACGCGGCCGGCATGACGACGAATCTCAAACCTACGCCGAGAGCATCGGCGAGGTCGACGGCCGCTATGAGTTGGTTGAGCTGGATGCGGCGCTATGCGGCGCGCTGACACAGCTGCCGCAGCGGGAAAGGCACATCCTGCACATGCGCTTCGTCGAGGAGCTCACGCAGTCGCAGATAGCGCAGCGCATCGGCATCTCCCAGATGCAGGTGTCAAGGCTCTTGCGGCGCTCGCTGGAGACGCTGCGCACGCTCGCTGACGCTTAGAAGGTCTGCGGCCTAGCCCGCACGCCGCCTCACTCGCCACAGGCGACTTGCAACAAACCGCTCAGAGCGCTTAGCTTGTGGCAAGGCGCGTTAGGGTATCGATCCGCTGTGGCACGTTCGATGTGGAATGGGGCGATCGCGTTTGGCTCGGTCACAGTCCCCGTCAAGGTGTATGCCGCGACAGAGCAGCGGTCGCTGAGCATGCGCGAGCTCCATGCCGCAGATGGCGCACCGCTCTCACACCGGTATTTCGACCCGGACGGCGAGCGGGAGATCTCCTCCGAGCGGGTTGTGCGCGGCGCGGAAGTCTCCTCCGGGCGCTTCGTGATCCTCTCCCCCGAGGAGCTGAAGGCGGTCGAGCGACCCAAGCGCCGCGCCGTGGAGATCGAGGCATTCGTGCCAGAGCAGCAGATCGATCCGCTCTACTTC
The DNA here is from genome assembly GCA_036008645.1 of Solirubrobacteraceae bacterium. Classification (GTDB taxonomy): domain Bacteria; phylum Actinomycetota; class Thermoleophilia; order Solirubrobacterales; family Solirubrobacteraceae; genus Palsa-744. The sequence goes on along the minus strand of DASYNI010000012.1, from coordinate 258,772 downwards.
GACCGCGCTTACAACCTCGCACCTCAGCCTGCCGGCGAAGACGCCTATGCGGTGCTGCTTGCCGCGCTGAAGTGCACCCGTCGCAGCGGCATCGGTCGAGTGGTGCTGCGCAGCCGCGAGCGGCTGGTCAGCATCGCAGCCACGGACTCCAGTTTGCGGATGCAGACCATGCGCTTCCACGACGAAATGGTCAAGGGATCGAGCGTAAAGCTGGCAGCCAAGGCGCGCCGCACCAGCAAGGCAGAGCTGGAGATGGCAAGGACGCTGATCGAGCAGCTCTGCGGGGACTATGAGCCGGGCAAGCTGAAGGACACCTATCGCGAGCGGGTGGAAAAGCTCGCCCGCAGCAAGGCGGCCGGCAAGCCGGCGAAGCTCTCTGCCCGCGCAGCGCCGAAAGAGACAGACGATCTGCTGGAAGCACTGAAGGCAAGCATTGGCAGGAGCGCCTGATGCCACACGCGCTCTGGAGCGGCTCCCTCTCCTTCGGACTGGTCAACGTTCCGGTCTCGCTGATGCCTGCCACACGCAACCGCGATATTCGGATGCGTGAGATCGACGCCGACCGCGAAGAGCCGGTGACCATGCGTCGGATATGCACCGCCGACGGCAGCCAAGTGCCGATCGAGGAGGTCGCCCGTGGCCTGGAGGTCGACGGCACGATGGTGATGCTGACCGACGAGGAGCTTGCGGGCGCACAGCCGCGACGGACAGACACGATCGAGATCGAAAGCTTCATCGAGCTCTCCGAGGTCGATTCCGTAATGTACGACCGTGCCTATTGGCTTGCTCCCTCAGGCGAGGCTCAGGGCCCGTTGCGCGCCTACCGACTGCTGGTCGAGGCGATGGCCGCAACTGGTCGGGCCGCACTCGGCGAGACGGTGATCCACAACCGCGAGCACCCCGTGCTGGTGCGCGCCCACGAAGAGCGACTGCTGCTGAGCACTCTGCTCTTCGCACACGAGATTAGGGATATCGAGGAGCTCGCGATCCCCGATCTGGAGCCTGAGGAACAGGCGCTGCGAGGCATGATCGCGATGATCGAGGAGCTCAGCACCGACTTCGAGCACGCTCGATATCGCGACCGCCATCGTGATCGTCTGAAGGCGTTGATCGACAGCAAGCTCAAGGGCCAGCCGATCGAGATCGCCCCCGAGCCGCCGGCTCCCTCACCGACGCCCGACCTGATCGGCGCCCTGGAAGAGAGCCTTGCTCAGATCAGAGCAAAGCACCCGCAGAAGGCGAAAGCCAGCCGAGGCGCGCGCAAGGCGCCCAGCGCGCCCCCGAGCCGCCAGCCGGCGGACAAGCGCTCCTAGTCGACGCGCCACAGGCCCGTGACGAGCACACAGCAAGGCCCCCGCGGATTCCATACATCAGGAGGGCTTGACAAGCCTCCTGCCTTGGGCGAATCTGGTTGACGATGCCGAACGATGGGGGTGAGCGAGGCTCCGAGCAGGCGCTGCTCCCCAGCCAGCCTGACCTGTCCGCCATGGACAAGGGGGCATTGCTATTGATCGAGGCAGGCGCGGTGCTTGCGACATCGCTCGACCCGGCGACGACGATGCGGCAGGTAGCCGAGCTCACCGTGTCCGCGATTGCCGATCTCTGCGTGATTGACCTCTGCGACGAGGACGGTCAGATCATGGAGGTCGCGGTCGCCTGCAACGACGAGCGCGTCGGACGCACGCTGGAAGAGATGCGCCGCCTGCATCCGATCTCCAGAGACGGGGATCATCCCGTCGCACAGGTGATCAGAAACGGAGTGCCGCAGCTGCTGGACGAGCTCTCGCAGGAGAGCCTGCGCAGCTATGCCTCGGGCGAGGAGCACGCCAAGTTCATGATCCAAAGCAACTATCGCTCGGCGGTGGTCGCACCCCTTGCGGCACGCAACCACACGCTCGGCACGCTCTCGGCGCTGCGGCTCGGCGAGAGCGAGCCCTATACGCAGGCCGAGAGCGACCTGATCGGCGAGCTGGCGCGCCGAGCGGCTCTGGCGATCGACAACGCCCAGCTCTACTCGGATCTGCGCGGCCTGGAGCAGCGCCTGGAGGCGATCCTGATCGGCCTGGCCGAGGCAGTGACGGTGATCGACCGGGGCGGCAAGACCATCTTTGCCAACCGCGCGGCGGTCGAGCTGCTCGGCGCCTCCTCGGTGGAGGAGCTCACACGCGCGCGTCCGGGCACGATCATGAGCCGCTTCATCGTGCTCGACGAGGACGGGCGCGAGCTCTCACTGGATCAGATGCCCGGGCGCAAGCTGCTGCGTGGCGAGCAGCCGACGCCGCTGCTTGTGCGCAACATCGACAGGGCAAGCGGCAGGGAACGCTGGCTGATGGCACGCTCCTCTCCCATCCCGGACGCGGAGACCGGCCGGGTGCTGTTCGCGGTCAACGTCTTTGAGGACATCACCGAGGTCAAGCGCACACAGGTAGCCGAGAACTTCCTCGCTGAGGCCAGCCGCGTGCTGGCCTCCTCGCTCGACCACCAGCGCACGCTGGAGCAGATCGCCGCGCTTGCCGTGCCGATGCTCGGCGATTGGTGCACGGTCAGCCTGCTCGGCGAGCGCGGCAGGATCGAGCAGGTCGCAACCCACCATCACGACCCGGCCAAGCTGGAGCTTGCACGCCGGATCGAAGCCGCTTACCCGCTGCACCGCGACGATCCAGCCGGTGTGGCAGAGATCCTGCGCAGCGGCAGAGCGCTATTCGCCCAAGTGGAGCCTGAGTCGCTTGCCAGCTACGCCAAGGACTCCGAGCACTATGGGTTGCTTGCGGAGCTGGGGGTCGCCAGCGTCATCATCGCGCCGATGAGCGCCGCCGGACGCGTGTTCGGCGCAATCACGCTAGTCAGCGACGGCTCCGGGCGAGCGCTCACCGAGCTTGACGTGCCGCTGATCGAAGAGCTCGGCCGGCGCGCGGGGATAGCGGTTGAGAACTCCCGCCTGTACACGGAGCGCACTAAGATCGCCAGCGCGCTGCAGCAAGCGCTGCTGCCAGAAGATCTGCCCGATCTGCCCGGCGCCGAGCTGGAGGCCCTCTATGCCGCCGCCGGAGAGCTAAACGAGGTCGGCGGCGACTTCTACGACGTCTTCGAGCACCGCGATGGCCGCTGGGTGCTCGCAATCGGCGACGTCTGCGGCAAGGGCCCGCGCGCCGCTGCGGTCACTGCGCTTGCACGCCACACGCTACGGGCGGCCGCGATGAGCGGGCAGGCGCCGCGCGTCATGATCGAGTCGGTACACCAAGCGCTGATGCACCAGCCACAGGGGCTCGACATGTGCACACTGGGGATGATCCTCGTCGACCTTAGACCGCCCGGCGCGCATCTGACGATCGCGCTCGCCGGCCATCCCCAGCCGGTGCTCGTGGACAGCGCGGGCACGGCTAGCCTGGTTGGACGCCCCGGCACGCTGCTCGGCGTGCTCGACCCGATCCACATCGAGCAGGCCGAGGTCCACATGGAAGCGGGTGACACGCTCGTGCTGCACACCGACGGCGTCACCGAGGCAGGCGCTCCATCCCGGCCGCTTGGCGAGGAGGGACTACGCGATCTCTGCGCCTTGGCGCCGAAGCTCGGCCTAAATGACCTCCTGCGCCGGATCGAGGCGGCGGCGGTGACTCATGCGGGAGGCAGCGCGCGAGACGACATCGCGTTGCTCGCGCTGCGTCTGCGAAGAAGGGGCCTGCCCGAAAACGGAGGCCCCCGATGCAAAACGCCCTAAACGACTACATCCTCTACTGCCGCGTGGAGCGGCGACTGGCCGAACTGACCTGGAAGGCGTATGAGCGGATCCTGCGCTCCTGCCTGGCGTTCCTGCATGAGCAGGGCATCTCGGGGCTGGCGGAGGTCCGCACGCGCGACCTGCGTGCGTTCATCGCCGATCAGGCCGAGTCTCGTCCGGCGCCCTCAAGCCAGGCGCAGACCGTTGTAGCGGTCCGCTGCTTCTTTCGCTTCTGCGTGGAGAACGACTATCTCGACCGCGACCCCGCGTATGTGCTGCGCACCCCAAAGAAGCGCGAAGCGCTACCCGACGTGCTCGACCGCAGCGAGCTTACCCGGCTGCTTGAGATGCCCGGCACGCCGGGGGTCTGGGAGCGCGTTCACGCCGGCAAGATCGAGCGCGACCGGCTGCTGCTCGCACTCTTCGCCTACAGCGGCCTGCGACGCGCAGAGATCATCGGCCTCGACCTGGATGACGTCGATCTCGACCGGCGGCTGATCCGTGTCCGCAAGGCCAAGGGCGGAAAAGAGCGCGTCGTGCCGATCCACCCCGGCCTGCTGCCCCTCTTCTTCGCCTACGCTGCCGTGCGGCCCGCCACGCCCGAAACGGCGCTGCTTCTGGGTGTCATGGGCAAACGGCTCAGGGAGAGCGTCCTGGCGATCACGTTTCGTCACTACGCCACAGCTGCCGGAGTCAATAAGCGCAAGCGCATCACACCCCACACCCTGCGGCATGTCTTTGCGACGGAGCTTCTCAGCGGCGGAGCGAACCTGCGCCAGATCCAAGAGCTGCTCGGACACAAGCACCTCGACTCCACACAGCGCTACACACGCGTCAACGCGCACCAACTCCGCGGTGCCGTCAAGCGCCTACCCTGGACCGTCGAGCACCCCACACGAGCCGCTTGACAGCGCCGCTGCCACTGCACCGGCGCTGAGCAGCGAAGTGGCCCTGAGATCGCTCCAAGATCCCCGGGGCAAGCAGTGAATAAATCGGCCTCAGCATTTTTTGCCTTCGCTTGACTTCGGCAAGCTTTCCTTGTAAACAACGCCTCCATCCGGCGCGCGGGTAATGATCTGACCGTTAGCGCGGGGAGGCAATAGTGCATAGATGACAACGCCGGCTGCGTCCAAATGCCGGGGCAACGCCGCCGTTCTAAAGCGGATGACCCTGCCGTCCGTGTAAGCCATCACGATGTCCCGCCTGGCTTTTAGAAGTCCCCATGCCACCCGATCTGGATATGGACCCGTACATCCATCGATGATCGTCATCATCACGGTGCCGCCACCTTCGTAGCCGACCACCATATCACCGCCTGTCTTCCCCCAAACCATTCCCTTGTGCACGAACCGCCGCGGAGAATTAGGTGGCTCATAGTTTACCGGCTCCGCCTTGCCTAGCATCAGCGAGTATTCGATGGACTTGCTTTTGTTGGCCTTGTACGGTTCCAGGAATATCACGAACTTGCCACCTCCAGGCAAGGTGCCCCTGGCAAGAACCGGGATGCCGCCCACTTCTTCAGGTGACTGACGCATACCAACTTTGGGAACGCTCACCGTCGTCTTCAGGCTCCGCGAAGCCGGCGCTACGCGCGCTGATCCTCCGCATGCTGCGCACGACACGGAGCATGCAAGCACGCCAATAGGCCAGCAAACCATCCTCTGGACCCGCTCGATCATCTGTCAGGCACTCCTTGATTTATGCGCCAGCGAAAGTCCCAACTAACCCTCCAACTGGGATATGCCTTCGAACATTTCAATAGTGAAGTAGATCGGTTCTTCCCACTCTTCAAACGCACTTTTTCCGCCTTTACACTTCCACTCTTCCTCAGGATTATGCACTATGCCTTTACGCCACCCCGGCATCCAGAACCATCCCCAGATCGTGTACGTGAGGTCTGAGCCGCATTCCATTTTGACCGCTGCGTAGCGGTAGGTGTCATTGTTGCCCACATTGGGCGCACACGCCTTCCATCCCTTGAATTCACTCGGGTTTTCGGGAAAGGCCCCCCACAGGCATACTTCCGACTTCGATCCCGAAGGTATCACCGCACCACCACAGCGCCCCATCGCGAACGCAAGCACTTCGTCATGCGCGATGACAATGCCGGTCTGAAGCTCGCATTTGAGTTTGACACCTTTTTTATGATGGCCTGCGGCACAAGCTTTCAAGCCCGTGCAGCCAGCGCTGTTTTCGCCACCTGGTCCCGGCATGTTGCCGCTGGGTGTACCACCTTCGTCGGCGGCGCCAACAGCTTCTACGTACTTGAGTGGGACGAATGGCGCTACTGTGATAACGAATGGCGTTACGACGTTGGCGATAGCCGGTTCTGGCGTTCCTTGCGTTTGCAACGGTGCGCCAAGTTGTGGGACATATGTGGCGCCGTCTTGGACGATGGTGCCGCTTGAAAGGCTGGATGTGATGCCGCCCGTTCCTAGCCAGTTGTACTTGTCTTCTGGCTTTTCTTTGGTTGGTACGCCGTACGTGGTTGCGCGTTCAAGCGTGTGTGGGTGGCTCGCGCTTTCGCTGAGTACCGCAGTGCCTACGACGTTACCTTCAAGGTCGCGTATCTGGAGGAGGGCTTCTTTGCCGGCTTCTTCGACGGCGACTAGTCCGCCAAACGCGGCAACGTTTCTGTTGATGGTACCCGCGGTTTGGTTATAGCTCCACGATGGCACGCTGCTGCCAGGGCCAGAGTAGTGGGCGATCGTGATGGCAGTGTTGAGTTTCTTGATCGTTTCGGTGTGGAGTGTGCGGCCTTCGGGGTCGTAGCCGTAGTTGTTGGTGGTTTCGTCTTGTGTTTGGCTTTGGACTTGGCCGTCTGGGTAGTATTCGGTGGTTAGTTCCTGTCCGCCTGCGTCGGCTGCCGGGAGCTTTGTGATGTTGCCGAAGAGTTCATATTGAACGCCTTCGTCGGTGTTGCGGTTGGCTTCATCGTAGGTGTGACGTTCGACGTTGCCGCCTTCTGTGGCCGTGCATTCGCTGCTGCCGGATGGGCGTGTCGTGAGGCTTGTGCGGTCGCCTTCTTCGTTTTGGGCGTAGAGCTGCGCGGTGCAGTCTTCACCAGCCGGTGTTTCCTTGACTTCGGCTAGTCGGCCCGGCTGTTCGTAGCGGTACTGCTCTGTGGCGAGGTTGCTCGTTTGACTCATCGCTTCGCCGTGAACCGATGGCGTCAGCGTGTCGTGGAACCATTCGCATTCGCTGCCGGTGCAGTAGTTGTTCTTGACGTAGGTGAGCGAGGTGCCTTCGCCGATGCTGTTGTAGCCGTAGGTGGCGGTCATGTTGTTGGGGTAGGTCTCGCTGGCCAGTTCGCCTTCGACGCCGTAGGCGGGCTTGTAGGTCCCGGTGCCGGCGTCTTTATATGTGCCTTCGCCGCCGAGGTCTTCGATTTCAGCGAGCTGGCCGGTGGCTGCTTCATACCGTAGTCGCTCTCTGTCTGCGAGGTGGTCGAGTTTGCTGGCGTCGTAGTTGATTTCTTCGGGCCGGCCGTACTGGTCGTAGCTGTAGGTCGTGGCGTTGCCTTCGGCGTCAGTGTAGCTTTCAAGCTGCCCGAGTGTGTTGAGCTGCTGGGTGATCGTCTTGGATTCTTGGCCGGTTTCTTCGCTGCGCCGTTCTACAAGCGCGCCCAACGTTTCGCTGTACTTGCCGCTGACCGTCCGCGTAGGCTTGCCGGTCGCTTCGAGCGCCTGGCTCTTTGCGCGTTCGCCTTCGTAGCTGGTGGTCTTGGTGCGTGTCTTGCTGCCGATGGTTTCGATGCTCTTGACGGGCTGCAGCCACATGTTGTATTCGGTCCTGACGACGGGTAGCCGTGGGAGTTCGCCTGCTTCTTTGGGTTCTGCGGAGCTGTCGGTGGGCTGCGCTAGGGGTTCTGTTTGGCAGACCAGTCCGGCCCACTGCGGCTTGTTCTGGCAGGCTTCGACACTGGCTTCTTTTTCTGGGGTGTAGTAGATCGTCTTGGTGTCGTGGACGGCTTGGGCGGCTGGGATCCACTTCTCGACGCGGTGGTTTTGGGCGTCTGTGACGTAGATGTCATCGGCGGCGGTCACCGCGATGCTTTGCGGGCCGTTTAGCTGTCCTTCGGCGACGCCGTGGGTGCCGATGCTCTGGATGTATTTGTCGGTCGGGGAGAACTCTTGGATGCGGTCGTTGCCGGTATCCAAGACGAACACGTCGCCGGCGGCGTCGGCTGCGAGGCCTTCGGGGTGTTCAAATTCGCCGCCTTGGGTTCCTTGGCTACCGAACTGGCCGATATAGGCGCCGCTTGTGCTCATGACCTGGACGCGATTGTTTCCGGAGTCGGCGATATAGATGTCTTTGTTGGCGTAGATGATGCCGGCCGGGTTGTTGAACTGCAGATCGCCTTCGCCTTTTTCGCCGTAGACGTGCAGGAAGCTACCGGCTTCGCTGAACTCCTCGACCTGATCGGCGCTCATGTCGCCCGTCCAGACGTTCCCGGAGCTATCGATCGCGATCTCCCCCGGACACTCCAGATGGCTGCTGGTCAGCGACCGGATGTATTCGCCTTTCGGATTGAGCTCCTGGATGCTGTGCGCGCCACAGTCACCGACGTACATGTCGCCGGTGGCTTGGTTGACCGCGATCCCCGTCGCCCCCTCAAACTTCCCCGCGCTTTCCCCGGTACCACCATAGGAAGCCAGATACTTCCCCTGCGATGAGAATTCCTGGATCAGGTTCGTCGTGACGTCGGTCACCAACACATGCCCAAGCGGCGTCACCGCAGGCGCCGCAGCGTATTCAAACTCCCCCGGCCCACTACCAGCCGTCCCGAATTGTGTCGAATAGGTCTCATGCAAGCCGGCTGCTTCCGGCAGCGACCACACCGCCACCCGGTTGTTGCCCGTATCCGCGACATAAAGCTTGCCGCTGGTGCTGACCGCCAGGCCCTCCGGCTCCTTCAAAGCGGCATCCTCGCTACCCCAATAGCCAAAGCTCGCCAAGAACTTGCCTGCCGGACTGAACTGCTCGACACGATTCTCGTGTTCATCGCTCACATACAGATCCCCAGTCGCAGGTGCGACAGCGATGCCCGCCGGATCTTCAAACTGTCCTTCACCCGTGCCCGCCGACCCGAACTGGCCGATATAACCACCATTCGCCACCGCGAACTTCTCCACCCGCTTGTTGCCCGTGTCGGTGACATAGAGCACGCCTTCAGAGAACGTCAGCAGACCCGGACCTTCAAACTTCCCGTTGCCCGTGCCTTTCCCGCCGATCGCGCCTTTGCCGCCAAAGGAAGCCTCGAGCTTGCCCGCTTCGTTTAGCTCCAGCACTTCATCCGAGCCATAGTTGGAGACGAACACCCTGCCAGCCGGGGTGACCGCGACCCCCACAGGCTCATCAAGCGCGACGCCTTCCGTTACTTCCCCTTCTTTTTCCGCCGGAAGGTCTGGATGCGTCCATGCTTCCACGAATTTGCCTTCTTTGTTCAGCACCACCACACGATTGTTAGTCGTGTCAGCGATATACATATCGCCGTTGGCGCCGATCGCAACCTGATTGGGATTATCGAGTTCTTTGTACACCGACGGTACCGTGAACGCTTCAACGAACGTACCGGAGCTCGTAAACTTCTCAATCCGCCTATTTTCCTGATCAACCACAAACACATCGCCTTCAGGACCAACAGCCGTATCCACCGGCTCATTCATCTGACCGCTACCCGACCCGTACGTCCCGAACGGCGTTTTGGCTTCCGGCGGCGAAACCGTTTCAGCGTTGCCACCAGGCGTCCGCGTTTCTTCAACCGCACCCGTTTCCTTGTTGTACTTCGTGCTGCTGACCAGGTCCACGCCGTCCGGTTCAGTCGTCGTGGATGTCGCGGCGTGCAGTTCCCAACCCTCATCTTTTTCGCCCGAGTACCCGGTAAGCGTGGTACGAACATCCTTTTCTTCGCCGTCACCCAACAGCGCACCGTCCGTTGTCTTTGTCACGAGTCCGTATTCTTCGACTTCGCCTTTGCTGTTTTCGGGAGCGCCTTCGCCGTAGAAGTACCGAACGTGGTTGTGCGCCTCTACTTCTTCGCCGTCGGAAAGCTTGACTTTGTGTTCAGGGCCAGTGACTTCGGTCAACTCGTTGTTTTCCGTGCTGTATTTGCTGATGGTCGCGAGCTTTTCGGCTGCTTCTGCGGGTTTCGCTTCTTTGAGTGCTCGTTCACGGTTATCGGCACTCAGCGCTCGCACCACAGCCCCTTTGTGGTATTCGGTGGTGGCGATGCCGCCAGACGGGTTGACCACGTTGACTGTCTGTGCTTCATCGTCCATGTAGTCTACGGTCGCGCCGGTGTACCCGCTCGCTGGCCAGCCTTGAGCGTGCTCTTCGGGAAAGATTGCGGCACCTTCGACAGGTAGGTCTTTTTGTCCCCAGGCGGTGACTTCGGTGGCTCCCATGGCGGGCGGCGCGTTGGACCCGGATACGGGCACGTTGTACTCGATCGTGGTTCCCGCCTGTGGTGACTGTTGCGCTGCTTCTTCTTTGGTTTCTTCGTTGGGGTTGAAGGCCGTGACTTGCCCGCTGGTGCCCGCTGTGAGACAGAGTTTGCTCGAAGCGCAGGACACGCTGGTCAGATCGCCGCCTAGTTCCCAAGCTTTGCTCCAGCTGCTGCCGCCGTTGCTCGTGACGAACACGTTGCCTTTGTTGTCGACGGTCGCGCAAACGCTGCCGGAGCAGCTGATCGCGGTCAGGGCGGTGGAGCCATCGATATCGCTTTTGCTCGTCGATGTGACCGCGCCCGTTTCGCTGTTGATCGTCAGCAGTAGAACGTTGCCTGCACCATCGACAGCTATGCAGGAGGTTTTTGAGATGCATGCGACGCCCTTCATTGCGGTGGACCCGTCAACGTCGGTTTCGGTCCAGCTTCCCGATTCGATCTTGCTCGCGCTGGCCGCTACATGCACTCTGCCGGCGCTGTCGGCCAGCACGCAAAAGGACGAAGAGAGGCAGGTCGCAGCGTTCATTTTGGCCGTACCCTGACTGGACAGCGACCACGACGTAGATGCTGGTTTTGTCGACGCCCGCAGATCCCCGTAGGCGTCCTGGCCATCTATGCAGAGCGAGGCGGAGACGCACGCGATCGTGTCCACGCCGTAGGCCGGGCTGTATGCCTCGCTCCAGGAGCCGCCGAGCGAGCTGGCGTAATAGAGATTGCCGGCGCCGTCATCGCTGCTGCCTGCCGCCAGCAGACACAGACCGCTGGTCGGGCAGTCCACCGCCTCGCTGGGGCTCACTCCCGGGCCGCTCCACGAACTCCAGCTCGCCGCGGCTTTGCTGCTTACGTTAGTTGCGTACAGTGCGTTGCCTTTGCTGTCGCTCACTACGCAGTCGCTGCTTTCCGGCAAGCAGGAGACCGCGTTGATCGCGCTGCCCGGATCGGCCGTTTCGCTGTCGCTGACGAACCCATGCCACACTTCGCTTTTGATTTCAACGCTAGCCGCCGTCGACGCGGCCGTTGACCCACCAGCGTTAGTTGCTGTGACCTTCGCACGTAGCGTGTGGTAAAGGTCTTCGTGCTGCGGCGTGTAATTGGCGTTCGTCGCACCGCCGATCGGTGAGCATTCTCCACCGGACGTGTTGCATCGTTCCCACTGATAACCGTAGATCAACGCAGCATGTTCCCATTTGCCGTTTGAGACGGCCAGCCGTTTTTCAAGTGCCGGCCCCCCACTGATCACCGGCGCTTCTTCGATCGCTGGCGGCCTGCCTGCCCAAAGCGTAGTTGATGCTTTTGGCCGCATGACCTTGATCAAGCGCCCAGCCGACGGATCTTCCGCTGCGGTGCCATAGGTCATAAGCCAAGGCTGCTGGCCCGGCGGGCTGACCGCGGTCACCTGCCCTTCGCTGTCATAGCCATAGATCGTCTTCAGCAAGGGTTTGATGCGGGGATCCCACTCTGCGCGCAGTCGCCCTTCCCTATCGTAAGAGTATTCCGCGACCGCTTCTTCGTCCATTTTGCCGGCTGACGTGCTCCATACGACAGCGACGACCTTGGTCAACCGGTTTGCGTGCCAGCCCCATTCACTTTCGTTTTCGCCTTTGGCTTCGGGCTGGCTGCTGTCTTCGCTGCCGTAGTAGAAGAACAGTGCCCGGCAAGCCTTCGCTTGCGCTTCTTCGTCGGCCAGCAGTTTGCTTCGTTCCGCAGGACATTTCGCGGTGCTGTGCGGCGCAAGCTCCTCCGTGGGCTCCACAATCGTTTTACCTTCTGCTTCCACGGTCGTATACGTATCGGTCAACTTGTCGGTCGCGACCGTCGTCTTTGAAATAGTTGGCATCCACTGGTTTGTGCTTCCAGCCTTGGTGAACGTCGTCGACGTTCCTTTCTTCTTGTCTTCAAGCAGATATTCGCTGCCACTGTTGATCAGCGTCAACGATAGCGAAGAGTCGCCGGGCGGCGCTTCAAAGCCACCCCCTTCCTTAGCCGGGAAATACGAGAGTCCTTCCGGGCCGACGACCATCACGGCTTCGACTTTGCCTTCGTTTTCGATCACTTCCAGGCTCGCGAGCTCGCCGAGGCCGATACTCCACTGCGGGCCAAGTGGCCCCTGCGCGCCCTCTTTGACGTTACGAGAATCATAATGACGTGTGATCGTAAGGTCTCCCGCGCTGTCCTTCAAATCAACGTCGGTACTTTCCAGTGCGAAGTCTCCAGACTCAGGGTTCACAGATCCGGGACCCATCGCGACCGGAGCGGCGGCGTGAACGATCAGCTCATAAGTCTTGTGTTCGATATTGCCGGCGTTGTCGGTCGCAACAACCGTAAGGGAATGCACACCTGCGCCGAGCTGTGCGCCGTTCAGGGTCCACCATCCATTGCCGGTGCATGGTTCGGTACATGAGCCCTGGTTCCCGCCGATCTGTTTGTTGTCGACCTCGATAGCCAGCGAGCTGATACCGGACCCCCACACGCCACTGTGTTCATCCTTGGCTTGAACGTGGATCCAGTTACCAGCCTGGCCTTCGGTGACGTTGATCGTTTCGCCTTCGGTGTCCGCACCGGCCACGAGAGTGATCTGGGGAGGCGTGCTGTCCACGTTGAGAACTGGTTCCGAAGAGATCTGTTCTACGCCAGACGGATCCTTCGCCACCAGTCGCAGCTTGTTTTCTCCGTTTACGAGGTGCCCGGCCAGATTTTCGTAGTCGAGTTCTCTAGAGCGGTCAGGGCCGCACTGCACAACCGAAGGCCCGTTATCACAGCCGCCTTCGGACTCATAGTTGTTCGACTGGATCGTTGCCCATTCGCTGCCAGTCCATCGCTGCAACGTCATGCTCGCAACGCCAAAGGCGTTATCAACCGCCGAGTATTCGATATGGGTTTTCGACGCGGGACCAAACCATGGTTTGCCAGAGCCAAGCGCGTTGGTATACCCCCCTGCGGTTGTAGTCCCAGTAGCAAAGTTCCCGGTTATTTTGGACGAGTCGATGAATTTGACCCAGGTGTTTTCAATCACAACGTACTGCGTGTATTTCTCTGGTTCCTCCCCGTAGATCGATAGGTGATAATAGTTACCGCCATCGCTTTCGTTACACAATGGTTGAGAGCCGCCGTCATAGCCGCCAGCGCCAACCGCGCAGAAGGTCGCCGCCCTGCCTCTCAGTTCTTCTCCTGTATTCAGCTGTCCTTCTTTAGTATCCGTTGGGATTGTACCGTTGAACGTCCATACCGGCCGTGTCGCTTTGCCCCCTTCAATGCCGGTTTCCAGCGGGGCGGAAGGGCCGTAATAGTGACCCAATCCCCGCACGTCTATCCGCGTGATGGAGCCTTCACCCGTCGACCATCCCGGCGCGTAGATTTCTCGCGCCGCCCACGCGTGGTTGCCGTAACCTTCCTTCAGTCCTGCCAGCACACCCGAGTTCCCCGAACCACCTTCAAAGAACGCGCCTTCGGTGCCCGATTCACCCCAGCCGTCCCAATAGCCGCTACCGCCGCCGTATTCCTGGGTGATCAGAGGGTCGACCATGACCGGGAACGCCACGTTGCCGCTCAGATCCACATGCGTTGTGAGCGTGTCGCCGCTGACAGTGAAGGAGACGGGCAGACTTGCGCCATCGGCCTCAGTAGCGCTCGCCGGCATAACCAAAAGCAGAGTCCTACCTTCCAGCAGCACTTCCGCGGCGCCTTGGATGCGTTTGCTCAACACTAGCGAAGCTCCTGCCGGCAGCTTGAAGCTCAGCGCGTTTTCAGCGGAGCCTTCCGCGGAAAGGATCTGCCAGGACGCCTCGACCCCGCTAGGGACTGGTTCGAGCATGAAGTCCGTGTCCTTCGCCGTGCGGTAGAACACGCTATCGCCGACCAGCTGCGAGGGTTCCGGTGCTTCATCCTGCACCGGCATAACGCGCAACCCGAACTGGAACGAGACGCCTTCTGAGGCGTTCTTGGAGATCACCACCGGCACAAGCGGATTCGCCGGCTCATAGCCCGATTCGGTCGACGTCAAGGCCAGCGAAACCGGCGCCAGATGCCCAGACCCAAGCGCACTGCGCAACGGCATACTCGAGTCCAAAAGCAGATGACTACCGCTCGGCAGCGTCTCAGCCGCCGCGTCTTCGCCAATGTACCCGGTGATCTTGGCGGCATCCTGAGCCTGCGGCAACTCCGATTGCGATTCCCCAACCTCAAACAGCCGCTTCGCCAGCGCCGCCGCCGCCGCCCTGCCATACCCAGAATACTCTGTACGAGAACGCGCATCTTCAGCAAGCGCTTCCGGAGAAGACAGACGCGCCGCTGCTGCTTCTTCAGCCGCCTGCTGGCCACCACCGACACCCAGACCTGGAACCAACGGCGATTCCAAACTGCCCACTGGTAGCGCTTCCTGCGCCGAGACGGCCTCCGCAGGCGCAAGCACAACCACCAGCACGCACAGGACGCAAACAGTCGCGACAATCAGCTTAGACAGCGACATCTTCATTTCAGCGCTCCCCCTCTTCGACTGCCACCATCGGTTGCCAACGCGTTCCGCGCCTTAGCTGAATGATTCATCGTGTACGGTCACGGCGCGTCTGTGCATGTCTTGTATTGCCACGACCCTAGGGCAATGCTCATGGGTCTCGGCGAGCGGAACGCTATCAGAATTTCGACTGATGCGTCAAGACGTGCGTTCTGGACGAACGATGCGGCTCGCCGGAGCCTATCGCAGGTGGAGTTGCCACCGGAGGCATTCATGTTGGAGAAAGTTTGCAGACCTTCGTTTCACACCATCCAGCGCTGATTTTGTGCTACTTCTTGTTCTGAAACATTGACGGACGCGCGTTAGTGGCTGACGTAGTGCTTACTCAGGAACTGAAAGGCTTCTAGGTCCACCGCGGCGCGATGGAGACATCGGCCACGAACTGCGCTAACGTACAATCCGCCTCGCGGCACCGGCTCTAGACTGCGCGAGCATCTATTGCCACGCGGGGTTTGCGAAAGTGATGATTAAACGAGGATAGTTTGGGTGTGAGCAGCTCGGCACCACAACTGTGGACGACATCCGCGGCTTGCCGTGCGCTCATCAGGGTTTGCCGTTTAGTATGTGGTGCTCAGATGAATTACGGCTAAAGTCGGCCTGTACGAATATAGTCAGAAAGGAGGTAGATATGAGCGGGTTTGGTGGCATCCCACAGCGCTCCGTATCAAGCTGGCCGCGGCTCAGTGAGGGCATTCTCGGCTTTATCGCGAGAGAAGAGGAGCCGTTACACGCGGCGGCGCTTTGGTCGCTGCTGCTGCCGCGGCTGCGCGGTATAGAGTTGCCGATCGGCGAGGTGAGGGCGGCGCTTAGAGGTCTGATAGCGGAGGGGATGATCGCCTCGGTCGCGGCTGCCGACGACTCTGAAGCAACGTACTGGGTAACTGTGGCAGGAATTGAGCATCGGGATGCGTGGCTTCGCTCGCCGCTGAATCCTCCTTACTGCCGGGAGGAACTGCTGATGCGGCTCGCGGTCGCTTCGGGGCCTGACGACATTCGGCGTCTCGTGGATCTGGTGAGGAGTGAGGAACGTGCGCGTGTGACGGAGGCGATGGAGAGGCAGGCTGTGCCGGAGGAGATCGTGCTGCGTGCGCGTAGCGGCTTGCCGATCAATGACTGGCGGACGCGAACGAAGTTCTTGCTGCACGCTGCCGAGCTGGAGCATTGCCAGGCCGAACTGCATTGGCTGCAGCAGGTGCGCGCGGTGCTTCGAGAAGAGCTGGACGAGCACGGGGTAGGCTGATCAGATGTCGACGCCGCTCTTGTCGCTGCGATCGGTTGGGATCGTGGACGATCGTGGTGCTCGGCCACGGGCTGTGCTCTCGGACATCAGCTTCGATTTGCAAGCTGGCGAGCAGTTTGGGATTTGGGGTGCGCGTCGCTGTGGAAAGACCGCGCTGCTGAACGTCGCTGGAGGTCGGATCGCGCCGCATTCCGGATGCGTCTACTTCATGGGGCGCGATATGGCCGAGATGTCAGACGGCGAGTTGGCTGATCTGCGGCGCCGCGAGATCGGCTGGGTACAGCGCACGCCACCACAGATGGAAATGCCTCTGCTCGACTGGATCGCCTACTCCGCGCCTGAAGATGCGCCATACCGACGGAGGGAGCGGGAAGCGGCGGACCTACTTGAGCGCATCGGTATAGAGCAGGAGCGCTTTCGGCTCAGGTGGAGCGAGCTTTCAGATGGCGAGAGGGCTCTGGCAGGCATCGCGAACGCTTTGGTGCGCAAGCCGAGGCTGCTAATCGCCGATGATCCCACGACTGCGCTTGATGCTGGCGAGCGCGATCGCGTGACGCTCATGCTGCGGCTGCTTTCCGACGAGCAGCAGATCGGGATGCTTATGAGCGCACCGGACATGGGCACGCTGCGTTATGTCAAACGCTTTGCGAGCTTGAGCGACGGAGGGCTCACAGAGGCAGAAGTCAAGGACGAGCCCGGCCCCGAGGCAGAGGTAATTTCGATTCATGAGCGCAGAGGCGCCGCGGGCCAGTGACCGAGACGTTGCGCTTCGAAGCAATCTCGCTCTCATACCGGATGAGCCACGGCGAGGAACAGGTTGTAGCTGTGGATCGCGTGAGCATGAGTGTGGACGCTGGTGAGCTCGTGATGATCTACGGACCGAGCGGCGCTGGAAAGTCGACCTTGCTCAATCTCGCAGCAACGCTGCTCGTGCCAGATCGGGGACGTGTGCTCTTCGAGGGCCGCGACCTCGCTGATCTGGATAGGGGCGCTGCGGCCGATTACAGGAAGCACGACATCGGTTGCGTGACGCAGAACTTCATGATGATGAACGGTCCGGCGGCCGAGAATGCGGCGCTGAAGCTGATGGGTACGGGTGTGAGATGGAGGGAGGCCGTAGCGCGGGTCGCTCCGATCTTGGGGCGACTCGGCTTGGACCCCGAGAAGCAGCGGCGGAACGCATTCGATCTCTCGATGGGCGAGCGGCAACGAATGATGATCGCCCGCGCTCTCTCTAACGATCCGCGGCTCCTGCTTGCCGACGAGCCCACGAGCCATCTCGACAGCCGCAACAGTGAGGAGATCCTGGCTGTGCTCCGGGAGCTTTGTCATGAGCGCGGCCTGGCCGCGCTCATGGTGACGCACGATCCAAGCCTCGCAGTGCTTGCCGATCGATCCCACGAGCTACGCGATGGCCAGCTCTTTGACTACGCGCGTGAGCCGGCGAACGCAGACGCGGTTTCGAGCGAGTAGCGATGCGCTGGAGGAGCATCCCAAGGGCCTACTGGCGGCGACTGAAAGTCGTGCTGGTGCCGGAACTGCTGGCCTTGCTTGGGATTTCGATTGGTGTCGCGCTTCTCTTCGCTTCACAAGTCGCGGGCGGCTCACTGGCAAGTTCGGAGTCGAGACTGGCCACGAGCGTGCTCGGCTCTGTGAAGCTGGAGCTGCAGGCGCGCTCACCGCAGGGGATGGACGAAAGCATGCTGCGGCGTGTACGGGCATTGCACGGCGTAGGCACGGCTACCCCGATACTGGAAGCCTCAGCGAATGCGATCGGTAGTCACGGCAGCCGCTCAGTCGTGCTCGTGGGCGTAGAGCCACACGCGACGCGTCTTGGCAGCGCGGCGGCGCAAAAGCTGAGTGGCCAGCAGCTGGCCGCGCTTGAAGCGGTGGCTTTGCCTGAAGATGTCGCCTCGGCGATCGGCTCCGGCGCGCTGCATCCGGTGATCAGTCTCCAGGTCGCCGGCCAGGAGAGAGAAGCGCGAGTTGGGTTGGAAGTGCGCGATCGTGAAAGCGCGCTGATCGCAAACAGTCCGCTGGTGGTCGCGCCACTTAGCTTCGCACAGTCGCTTACCGGGATGAATCACCGCGTGACGCGTATCTTCATCACACCGCAGCACGGACAGGAAGCACAAGTAAGGCAGGAGCTACGCGCGCTCGCTGCAGGCAGGCTGAACGTTAGGCCCGCTGACTTTGACGCGACCTTGTTTGGCGTCGCCTCCGCGCCGATTGATCAGTCGACCACCCTGTTCAGCGCGGTCGCGGCGCTGGTCGGGGCGATCTTCGCGCTCTACGCGATGCTGCTGACGGTCGGTCCTCGTCAGGCGTTCGTCGCGCTGCTGCGAGAGTTGGGCTATCGCCGCCGCCAGGTTGTGCGGATTCTCGTCTTCGACGCACTCGTGCTCGGCGTGCTATCAGCCGTGCTGGGCTTGGTGCTCGGAGAACTCGTTTCAAGATTGCTGCTGCATGCCAATCCGGGCTATCTCGTGTACGCGTTCCCTATCGCCTCGCAGCGACAAGTGACCGCGTTCGACGTCGCAGTTGCAGTCGCTGCGGCGATACTCGCCGCGTTTGTGGGCGTCTTCGCGCCAGCGCGAGGAATCTTCGGGCATTACCAGCACCGCGCTGCCCTAAGCCGCGAACATCTTTGGCGGCTCGCTCGTAACGCCGCCGCTGCTGTGGGAGCGGCCTGCCTCGTGGCGACCACGGTGATCCTTTACGGCGCGCCGCAGCTCGCGCTCTACGGAATGGCAAGCCTGACCCTGGCGGTGCTCCTGCTATTGCCAATGGTGCTGCACCTCACCGTGCGCGCGCTGGCGCAGGTGCGAGGAAGACTACGTCGCGAAGCTCCGCTCCTGGCCATCACAGAGCTCCTCTACCCGCGCCACCTGCTCCGCTCACTCGCGATCGCGGCCACAGGCGCGGTCGCCGTCTTCGGCAGCGTCTCGATCGGCGCCGCCCGCCAGAACCTCCGACATGGGCTGGACAACTCGGGCTACGCGTTCAACAACTACGGAGAGATCTGGGTCCAGCCTCCAAGCCAGTACGACCTCTTCACCACAATGCCACTGACCGCAACTCCCGCAAGCCTGCCGAGCTCTCTGCGGACGCTTCACGGCGTGCGAAGCGTCGCCGCCTACGACGGCTCGTATCTAGATATCGGCACCCGCCGCACATGGGTGCTTGCGCCACCAGCCGATACCCCTGTGCCGATCTCCCCTACGCAGTTGGTCAGCGGCTCGCTTACCCAAGTAACGCGTCGCTTCCGAGAAGGCTGGATCGCCGTGTCGCAAGCAATAGCGTCAGAACATCATCTCCAAGTGGGCAGCTATTTCACGCTGCCCTCTCCAGTACCCACACGCCTCCGTGTCGCTGCAATCAGCACAAACATGGGTTGGTCGGCGGGCGCGCTGTTCATCTCCGCAAAGGAGCACGCCCACGCGTGGGGCTCATCGACGCCAAGCGCGTACCTCGTCTCCGTGACACCGCGCGCCAACGTCTCGCACGTAGAGACGGAGATCCGCCAAGTCCTCGGTCCCAAGACGGGCCTCGCGGTGGAAACCATGGCACATCGTGTCGCGCTCGACCATGTGGCCAGCGGTGCCGGGCTCTCACAGCTGAGCGTGCTCTCCTGGATGGTGCTCATAGCCGCCGTGCTGACGATGGCGGTGGCGATGACGACGATGCTCTGGCAACGCCGCGGAGAGCTCGCCGCTCAGCAAGGCAACGGCTCCAAGCGCAAGACGCAGCTTCTGGCGATGCTTCTGGAGACAGCGGTGCTGCTTGGGACTGGCTGCCTCACCGGCGCACTCGCAGGGATCTACGGCCAAATCCTGCTCTCTCATGCGCTGGCGACAGTGACGGGCTTCCCCGTCGTCTACTCAACTGGGGGCATGGTCGCCGTGATTAGCTGCGCCGCTGTGACCGCTGCCGCGGTCGCAGCAGTCGCGCTGCCCGGCTACGCTGCCACGCGTGTACCGCTGGCGAGCTTCTCAACCGACTAGACGCGCAAGCTAGCGCCCTCAAGTCTGCGGCGCTACAAGCGGCGACGCTGGTGCTCGTCGCCAGCCGCGCCCTGCTTGTGGGTCTCCCGGCCGCCGCCGGCGAGATGCGCCGTTGGCGCGCCCGTGCGCAAGCCATAGCCTCGCCCGAGCTGCGCGATGACGCGTTGATGGTGCTGCGCCAGAAGAGGACCCATGTCGACGGCGCCGCGATGTTCTCGACGCTGCTACCCGGCAAGCAAGACAGGCTTAGGCGGCTACTCGTCGCCTACGAGCTGGCCGTGGACTTCCTCGACTACACCAGTGAGCGCGCCCAGAGGGCAGAGAGCGACCACCAGGCCGGGGCACGGAACGGACGGCAGCTCCACGCAGTGCTCCTCAACGCAGTAGACGCCCGCACGGCGCCGCTCGAACACTACGCCCTGCACCCCTGGTCTGACGACGCCGGCTACCTGCGAGCGGTTGTGCTCGCCTGCCGCCAAGGCACAAGCTCGCTCCCTTCCTATCCACAAGCCCAGGCGATAGCCACAGAGGAAGCCAAGCGCGCTGCCGAGATTCTCGCGATCAACCACATTCCAGACAAGCAGCTCCGCGATGAGGAGATGAAGGCTTGGGCTACTCGGCACTTCCCCGCCGATACACGCCTGACCTGGTTCGAGCTCGCAGCCGCCGTGAGCGGAGCGCTGGCGATCCACGGTCTGCTCGCCCAAGCCGCCGACGCGCAGGCGAGCTCGGCGCGCGTTCGCGAGACACACCACGCATACCTGCGCCGGGTCGCGCTAGCCACCGCGATGCTCGATAGCCACGCCGACCGACTCGAGGACGCCTCGACGGCTGGCCACAGCTACGTTGCGCACTACGGAGACGCCGAGCAAGCCCAGACCGCACTTCTTGCCATCGTGAAGGAAACATTGCGCGCTGTCCGCAGGCTGCCGCGCGGACAAAGACACGCGATCCTCGTCGGCTCAATGATCGCGATGTACCTCAGCAAGGACGACGCGCGCTCCCCAGAGCTTGCGGCGCAAACGCAAGAGCTCGTCAACGCCGGCGGTCCGCTCATACGTAGCCTTCTCCCAGCGCTACGCGGATGGCGCGTATTTTTTTCGCATCAGTCCGCATAACCACATTTCAGCACTCGATCTAGCGCTCTCCATCGGACTGGCAAGCTGGCTTGACATCGGCCGATAGACAGCACTATTGGCAGTAGCCGCAGGAGCGCGAGTGGTATCCGCTGAGGCCAGAAACAGCGGTTGCGTCAGCGTCCACGGACTGATATCCGTGCGCGCCAATCAAACGCCTGCGAGACCCCTTGGCGACTAGGACACCGCCTTAGGTCCGCAGAGCACTACGAGAGGACGAGCGTGACAGCAAATGCTGCCCGTGCGCGGAGCCGCGCGGTTCAACCCGACAGACCATCGCTCAAGGAAGCGGTGCTCCTGATGGTGGCTGAGTTCCGGCGCCCCGTGACCGCCATCGAACTGACCGACGAGATGCGAGAGCGGTTCAAGACAGCAGACCTCTCCGGAAACTACGTGCACTGGGTGCTCAGCAACCTGGAGACAAACGCGCTGATCGTGGGCGGACCGCCCGCCACCGAGCTTGATCGCATCGGACGGACAAAGCAATCACGGACGTTTCAGATAACGGAGCAGGGCATATCGCATGTGCGAAGCTGGCTGCGCTCGCCGGTCGCCGACGCCCACCTCCGCGACGAGTTGCTCGTGCGAATCCAATTCTGCCCCGAAGAGGACATCAGCGTGCTTGAAGAGCACGTCAGCGCACTCAGACGACGCGCGCTCGATCAGCTGTACGCGCTCAAATCCGAGACCGCCGCCGAGATAAGCGCCGCAAGTCGATCCTGGTCGCGCCGGCGAAGCGAGATCCGCAAGGGCGTCGAAGTCCGACACTGGGAAGCGCAGGTACAAACGCTCGAGCACGTACAGCAAGAACTCAAGGCCGCATCCCCGCAAGCTCAGCAATGACCGATACTCATTTTTGCAAAGCACCAGGAGCGGCGCACGACGAACCCGGAAAACCCTGCCGCGAATAGCCCAAACTCCGCCGCGAATACCGCCTCCAAACCACGAAAAACCGCATTGGAATGCGGAAAACGCGAGAAACGCACGAAATTGCGCGCAGCGCTGCAACTCGACCGCGAATAGGTCGACCTCAAGCCCTCTGAAATGCCAAAATCGGCTCTGCCACGCGGTATATCGCGATTCGCGGCCGAGTTTAAATACGGTGACAGGATAGGAGATGGAGGTTTATGCGTCTGGCTGCCCGGACCGCCGCATCCTCCTTGGCGCAGGCGTTCCCGGTCCAGCCAACCGCGGCGGCTGTCCTTCGGCTCGTGGTGCCCTCTGCAGTGATCTCACGCGGGCTCAAGCCCCGTCTATCGCGCAGCGCCTGCCGTACTTCTGCATTGATCTCTCAACCAACTTCACCTAGCCGGTCACTGCATACAGCGCCTGTTGCGTTGCGCACACGATCGCGGCTTTCAGCGGCGGGACTCCCACAAGCATGAGGCCGGTCTCGGCCCTTCTCGGACACCGGCCACAGCAGACAAACCTCATCAAAGCTCTGGCGCAGATTGGCGCGAAAGACCGCCGCGATCGCTGGTACTCCGCCGCTGATCGCGGCCGTCAAACCGAGGAATCCGGCATTGGGACGCGGAATCTCGCGATCCACGGCCGGTTTGGAGGCCACGCCGCTACTCCGCCTCTGGCTCAATGTCACCCAAGGCCCCCCAAGACGAGGATTTGGCTTTGCAATGGCGGATTTCGACGCAACAACGGCGGAGCGCGAAACGGTGACTTATAAGCAAATCAGCCTGTTCTATCCGATAGCCCATGTCTGACTGCGAAGCTGCCAAGCATCTGACGACATGCCGGCATCGCGCATCAGAGCTTCCCTTCTCAGCCCCCCTTGCTGAAACCACGCTGCTGGCTTCCGGCCTGTTCATGCGGGTGCCCAAGATCGGGTGGGTCCATGCGGCTGTGCTCGTGGCTGATGCCTGTCATAAGCTCTCAAGCGTGGCCGGCAGCGATTCTGAGGACATCACGGCCTGGATTGCGGAGATTGTTGAAGCGGTACGCAGGATCCCCTACGGGCGACCAAGCGACCGCACCGTGAAGGCATGCTGTGCGAGCAGCGCAGCACATGCTGGACCAAGCATCTTGACCATGCACAGCATCAGCGCCAAAGCCCGCCACGCCCACCTAAGGAGAGAGGTTCATGCAACCCACCAGTACCCCATCGAACAGTGCGCCCCGCCGGCTGACTGCAGACGACGTGCTCATCGCCAAAGAAGTCGCCGTCCTGCTGCACGCCCCCGTCACCACCGTCGAAGACTGGGCTCGCCGCGGCATCATCCCTTCCAGGAAGATCGGCCGCCGCCGCCTCTACATCCGCCAACAGATCGAAGCTATCCTCACCGACTGACCCGCCCTGCTGCAGTGCCCCGGCGGATCGTCAAAGCGAACTGTGATCGTCTGAATGGCCAGCGCCAGAAGCTGCCAGTCGGGCTAGCTTGGAAGCCCGCGATGTGCCGTGAGCAGCCTCGTTGCTGCTCCGGCCATCAGCATGACGGGGCCGAGCGTCGTGAGCGCCAATGGCAGATATTCATACTGGTTGAAGATGGGAACCAACGTCCACTTTCCGAGTCCGAACGAGAGCAGGGTAAGCGCGAGCGCGACAGCTCGCCATGTATCGACCGCGAGCGAACAGATGCCAGCGATCAGTATCGAGATGAGCAGCACGTTCTCGAACCCGATCGACCCGAAGAGCTCCAGCGGCGCGTTGGGTTCCGCCACGATGCCGCCAAGCAGCCACGCTCCGAGCAGCCAGCCAAGACGCACAGAACGATGCCGCGCGGTGCCGGGAGCGACGATCATCACCAGGTAGCAGGTGAGAGGCACGATGATCAACGCGACCCAGTGCACGTCGTATGCGAAGCTGGCGCGTGGCAGCCACCAGGCGGGTGGTCGGCTCAACACTCTTGCGAGGTCGAAGCCGACCCAGGCCAATCCTGCAAGTCCGGCCAGGCGACGGTAGCCGACCAGCGCCAAGCCGGTCGCGAGCACGAGCAGCAGTCCTTCCGCGATGACGTGGAACGTGCTCTGTGTCACGATCACGTGGGGGGACGTGTAGCCCCATCGCTCCTCTCCAAGCCACACAGTGAAGATCACCAATCCCCAGACCGCTGCCGTGCGCGCACAGCAATCTGAAAGCAGATCCCGCTTGCTCGCCGCAGCAGAGCCGCTGGCACGCGCCTTCAGACCCCCGTGGACAAGACCCAGGCATTCGCCTATCAGCCGCCGAATCGATCGGCCTGAAAGATCGAGCGCCGTATCGCGCATCTCAGCCCCGCGAGCATCGCGCACCGCCCCCGGGTAGGCACGCAACGCGATATCCACGACGCGCTGCCGGCTCATGCCGATGCCGCGCTCCCTGAGGCCCGCAACCGAACGGCCACCGTCTCCGCGGCGCGCGCAAGCGCCGCCGCCTCCCGCTCCAATGCGTCTCGCCCCGCCGGCGTCAACGCATAGTCCCGCCTGCTGCGCCCACGCTCGACGTAGGGCTCGCCGGCGGCGAGGAGCCCCTCACTCATCGCACGTTCAAGCGCCGCATACAACGTGCCGGTCGCAGGCGAACCGCCCCACCAGAAAGCTCGCGAGCACGCTTGACGATCGCGTAGCCATGCAAAGGCCCATCAATCAACGCAGCCAGCGCGTAATAGCTGGGGGCCGGAATTCCACGCGAGCATCATATGTCGATCATCGACGGGTCTGTCTGGTACGCCCAGCTGGACTGCATCTTGGCGGTCTGCCTCAAAAGAAGTTGGGGGGCAACAGGCCAATTTTCACGACATAGCGACGTGCAGACACAAGCACGAAAACCCCAGCAACCAGCAATCGCCGTCGCTTCACGCAACCGCGGGTAGGCACCATAGCCCTAGCACATGCTCGCGCGTCGATTCTCGCAGCGAGACGCGAATCCGTACCGGGCTGGAGCGGCAGTCCCTGCGACGTATAGATATGAACGCCTCGAGATCCCTCTCCCCCAAAACATCGGCAATCTCCCTGGCGGAGCCTGAGATGCGTCTCCCGCGGCCGCGTCTTGGGTGCTTGCTGGCGGCCAGGAGCTGCCGATGAGCTTCGCGCCCGCTGATCGTCTCGCGCTGGGCGCGCGCTCAGGCGCTGCTCGACCGCAGATTCCTGCGCTGACCCTACAGCGCGTAGGTCATGCTGACCAGCGCCGGCTCGCAGCAGTAGCCGCAGCTAGCTGAGTGCTATCGGCGGGCCCGTCTATGTCGCAGGCAAGCAGGCACCGTCTGGGCGCAGAGCCTGAAAGCCACGACGGCCGCGAGCTTGCCTGCTCTCGCGTCGGTTGCAGCTGTCCGTGGCCGAGCGTAGACTCTGAATCGCGGTGTGGAGCGCTGCCGGGACTTGCCGGGCGCCCGCGTCGAGCGATTCCATAGAGATCGCCCCTTCTGGGGCTCTTTTTTGCTTGCCCAGTCGAGAACCCAGCTTCTGACCCAATAGAAAAACCCCGCGTTAGCGGGGCTTTTCCGTAGCTGGTCTGTAAGCCGGATTTAGGAGCTTAATGAACGACAGCGATCGCGGCGACCCCTGCAGTGGCAAGACAGACCCGAGCGAGTGCGATCAGACACGCAACGATGTCACCTCCTCGGCCAGCGTGCGCGTTAGCCCGGCTACTTCAGCCAAGAGGCCCCGAGGGCGGTGCTGAAGATGATCACGACATCAGCCACGCCGAACAGGCCCATCAGGAACTTCCAGGTGCCGTAGATGCTGTGATCGACGTCCTTCCAGACAGAGTCGGCATTTCGCGGCTGGGATGGCTCGAGGCCCGCGTCGGCCGACGCGATCCGGGCCGGCAGCATCTCGGGTCGGGAGTCCGAGACCTCGATCGGGCCGCCCATGTGGCTCGCCAGTCGAAGCTCCTGTGCCAGCCTGGACGCCAGCTCGCCATGGCAGATCTGGTGCGCGCGTTGGTCGTGCATGAGCTGAAAGGAGGCGAACGCGATGCCGATCGACAGAACCGCGGAGATGTACTTGGCGCCATCGGAGTTACCGTGGGTGAGCGCGATCGTAAGCAGGAACGACTGTGCGGTCAGACTGAGTGCCGGCACCTGCCAAACCATCGTTGCATACGAGCCGAACTGGCCGGCGAAAATCGCAAGCAAACTGAGCTTCTGCTCGTCGGTGGGAAACGGTTGCTCGGGCGCGTCGGGACTCGTCACCGCGGCGAGTCTACGGTTCCAATCGGATGCTCAGCGACGTTTGACGAGGACCGTCGCGGTGCCGCGCAGCGCGGCTCGTAGCCGATCGCGATGTCCCTGCCTAGCCGTACGCGTCTCGGTCAGCGGGGGTGTTGCTCGTGGGCGCTATCCCCGACTGCCCACGCGAGCGGTCATCCAGGGCAATAGTGAAACACAAGGACAGGCGCGCAAAACGCGGGCGGTGCCTGCTTCCCGCGCAAAGGCGGGACAGCAACCGCATCAGGCTACGGGGTCGGATTACTCAGCCAGGAGTCGGTCCCAGAGCGCGATCAGCGCGGCCGTAGCGTTGGCGCGTCGCTCCGGGGAGTCGTGGCCGCCGCCGAATGTGTCGAGCAGGTATGCGCGGTGGGTGGCCATCAGTAGCAGCGCGAACTCGTGCGGGTTGGCCGGTGGGTGCGGGGCGTTCGCGACTAGCTGCTCGAGCAGTTGGCGCGGGCCGACGAGAGCGCGGTCCAACTCGGTCGAAACTGTCGGATCGGCCGCGGCGGCGGCGTCGAGCGCGCGCAGCCACCGACCGTTGTCGGCATAGAGCTGCACCAGGCCGCCGACCATCGCTGTGATCAGGTCTTCCGCAGGGCCGCGCACGACCTGATCGAGCAGCGGGTCCTCCGCGTCCGGCAGTAGCTCGGGCGCCATCTGCGCCAGCCTGTCGAAGTGGCGGTAGAAGACGGTGCGAGTCAGGCCCGCCCGCGTCATCACATCACCGACGGTCAGTGCCCCGAACGGCCGGTCAAGCAGTAGTTCCCGGGTCGCGTCGAGGATCCGTCGCCGGGCGTCGTCGGACGGAACGCGTGGAGATCGTTGCGACATTGTGTCTCACAGTATGCAATCCTATTGCGACATGATGTCGCAACCAGAGCCTGACACAAAGATCGCCCTCCCGGACGGGCGCTCCCTGTCTTACCTCCTCGCGGGCGCCGACAGCGGGCCCGTCGTGACGGTGCTTGACGGTCCATGTAGCCGCGGGCTCGGGCGGGCGCTCGCCCCAACCGCGCGCGAACTAGGGATCCGGCTCGTGATCCCGGACCGTCCGGGATCTCACGGCAGCACACCGAAACCAGGTCGCACGGTCGCCGATTGGCCCGCCGACCATCTCGCCCTGATGGACGCCTTGGGCGTTGACCGCTTCGGGATCGTGACGCAATCCGGCGGGACCCCCTATGGGATCGCCGTTGCCGGTGCGGCTCCAGAGCGAGTCACCGCCCACTCTCTGCTCGGAGCGATTGCGCCGCTCGCGGAGAAGGACCAGTGGCGCGCTGCCGGGAAGGATCTGAAGATGGCGGCGTTCATGTCACGGCGCGCGCCGTTTCTGCTGCGGGCGGGCTTCAAGCAGCAGTACAAGAAGTTGCCAGATTCAGCGATGGGACTGTTCAAGGGGCCGGACGCGGAGGTCGTCCAGATCCCGTGGGTCAAAGAACTGTTCGTACCGACGACCGGGGAGCTGTTTGCGAACCCAAACGGGTTCATCGAGGAGATCCGGATCCTCTGCAAACCGTGGGGTATCACGCCCGGGGCGGTCCGCGCCTCCTTCTGGACTGGCGAGTTCGACCGGATGCACCCGCCATCACACGCCCGTCGCGTCGCCGAACTGCTCGGCGGAGACCCGCCGGTAACGGTGGTACCAGGCGTCGAGCAGATCGGCCTGCTTGTGATCTTCGAGGAAGCGCTGCAATTCGCAACACTCAGCGATCCTTGAAAACCCGCTATTCGCCAAAAGCAGGCGCGTCGTCGGCCGGAAACGAGACGCATGCTGTGGACGACAAGCAGCACTCCTCAGGGCACCTGGGTTGAATGCGCCCCGGGAACGTTGCCTGCGCTAAGGCGCGCTCAGGCGCTGCTCGACCGCAGATTTCTGCGCTGACCCTGCAGCACGTAGGTCACGCTGACCAGCGCCGGCTCGCAGTAGTAGCCACAGCTCGCTGGGCGCTATCGGCGGGCGACTGGCCGAGAGGTGTGAGGCCGCGCCACCCGCTCCGATGCGCCCGTAAGGGCGCGCCAGGAAGGGCTCCTCAAACGACGCGGGACCGCGTCTTCTTTGCCGTAGATGGGCACCGCTAGCTACCTAACTGCAGGCAAGCGGGCGGGCTTGGTGGATCCGACTAGCGATCAGCTGGGCCGGAACTCGACACTCCTGCGGCAGTCAAGGCGTCCTCGGGGGTCTCGTAGGAGACCATTTCGATGACTTTCCCATCGCGAAACGTCGTGAGATTGGCTGTCAGCTCGGCTCCAGAGGCCGGTCGTATCACTACGATCACCTGCTCGCCGGCGTCGATCACGTCGACGAGCTCACCCATCGGGTTGCGGCTGCGGGCGCGACGCATGAACTCGAGCGCCTGCTCCCGGTTGCGGCAGGCACCCTCGGCTGAGGGGTCCCCGCCATGCCATTTGACGTCGGGATCGAGCAGCTCCCAGATCGCATCGAGGTCGCCGCGCATTACAGCCTCGAATCCGCGCCGGGCGATATCTACATTTGACTGCGACATGGCTGAGCCCATTCTTGCGCAAACACCTGGAGGCCAGCCTCATGGAGCGAATTCTTGACACCAGATGCATAGCTCCTGCCCCTCAGCGACGATCTCGTCACTGGGAGGCTTGCGCTGGACGGTGTGATCGCCGTGGAGGTTCATCCTTTCTACCTTGCATTCGTGGAGATGGATCGCCGACCGGAGATCACGGTCGATGAGCGCCTGCCCGCAGATACCAACCGGGTTCCAGTGTGCCAGGCGCGACTCGGTGGCCGGGAGCGCCGCTCGGTGAGCGCGATTTTCGCTCTCTGCGCAGCGTTCTCCAACGCGCTGTACGTGACGACGCAGCACGTCGCGAGCACGAGCGGCCGTGTGGGCAAGGCATCAGGCCTGCGACTAGTTGCCTATCTCATCCGCAGCCCGCTATGGGTGTTCGGCTGGGTGGCTGCACTCGGGGCGTTCGCCTTTCAGGCGGCGGCTCTGAAGAACGGTCAGCTGTCGATAGTGCAGGCACTGCTCGTAACCGAGCTCGTCTTCGGTCTCCTGCTGCGGAAGGTATGGATAGGACAGACGATCCGTCCCGCCGCATGGAGATCAGCCGCACTCACGTGCGTCGGACTCGCCGCCTTCGTGATCGTCGACCAGCCGCACGGCGGCACCCCCACACCAACCGCGCAAGCATGGGCGGGAGCACTGGCCGCGTTCGGCGGCGCGGCGGCGCTCATGACACTGGCGGCTCGCTGGGGATCACCAAGGCGTAAGGCCGCCCTCTACTCAGCGGCCGCCGCCATCGTGTCGGCGCTCGTGGCCACGTTCATCAAGACCGCCACCGAGACCCTGACCGAATCCGGCATCGCCGCGGTATTCACCGACTGGCCTGTATACGCATTGGCCGCCGGTGGAGCCGCGGGCATCCTCTTGGTGCAGGCAGCACTACACGTCGGGCCCCTCAGCGTATCCCAACCACTGCTGGTGATTGTGGACCCCACCGCCAGCGTCATCCTTAGCGTTTGGCTTTTCCAGGAGCGCTACTCGCGCGACCCTGCAGTGATCGCGGGCAGCGTGCTCGCGTTCACCGTCATGTGCATAGGGGTAGTGGCCCTTACGAAGACCGCGCCGCCGACGATGCATGCCAGAGCATCCCCCTGAAGTTCTTTTGGTTGGGAGCCACCGGCGGCGTGGCCAAGATCGAGCAATCTTCGGGCGAGCAGGTCCGCCAATAACACCGCGTCCAGGCCAGGCGGCGCCCGGCGCAGAAAGCGGGCCTGGTGCCACTGCACGCAAGCAGTCGTCCCGCCACCGCGGCACGCGGCTCCTGCTGCGGACGATTTGCGAGAGCACGGCCAGATCGTTCGTGTGCAGCCGCATTCGCCTGCGATGCGGGAGCAAACAGCGCGTCGTTGGTCGCCCGGCACCAGCCGGGTGGCCTGCGAGATTGCGGTTCGTTGACGTACCGATAGCGTCCGGGCGGGGGATCTGGCGGCTGCAGACAGGACGACACGACGACCGCGTACCGCCTCACGTCAGGAAGCTGAGGAGCGTCTGGAGGACATCTTCGCGGAGCTGTGCATCAGCGTCGAGGGTGGGCAGCCCGAACGTGACTTCGGCGCGTGGCGCTGGTCGGGCGAGGGATGGCCGATGGGCATCTTGTGTAGCAATGGCGCCGGTCGGTAGATTCAGACTGGCCGATGGTCAACGAGATCCCGCAGTCACGTCCGCTGGGAGTGGAGATCGTGTCTGGCGGCCCGAATCAGGCGGATTCCGGTGGGGGTGCACTGCTGGTGGCGACCGACGTCGCTGTCGGTGGGGCGTCGCAGGTGACGCGTTTGGCGCTGCGGGTCAGCACGACCGGCTTGAAAGTGAGCGTCGTTGCCGGGCGACTGGTCTCGGCGTTGCCGGGTGCGAACGGTGTAGGCCGGCTTCTGAATGTTGCCGCGCGCCCGCTGGTCGATAGCGGCCGCGAGACGCGCACTCGAGCACGGTCAGCTGCCGAGACCATCACGCAACGCTTGCTGGAGGCGGTCGTACCCGGGTTCCTTGACACCCTCGACATTGACGCGCTGGTGCAGCGAATCGACATCGATCGGCTTATCCGCCGGATCGAGATCGATGACCTCGTCAGCCGTATCGACATCGACGCGCTCGTGCAGCGGATCGACCTGGATGCGGTTGTCGCTCGCATTGATGTGAACCGAATCGTGGAACGTATCGACGTCGACGCGCTCGTCGAGCAAACGGAGCTTGGCACCGTCGTGGCGCGGTCTACGAGTGGCTTTGCCAGTGAGGCGCTCGACGCGGCTCGAACTCAGGCTGCTGACGTCGACACACGCGTTAGTCGTGTCGTGAACCGCGTGCTGCGCCGCAAGGAGAGCGACGTGCCGGCCGGGCCGCCCCTGCTTACCGGCGAGACAAGCATCGAGGACACGACTTCCGAGTCGAATATCGAGCCCGCTACGACGGACGCACCGGACAGGGAGTCAAAGTGAGAGACCGCAACGCCCGTCGTGCGTTGACCCAGCAGGGCCATTACGCGGGTGCCTTGAGCCGCCTGCTGGCGTACGGCGCGGACCTCCTCATCCTCACTGTCGTCTATGTCGCGGCTCTCGTCCTGCTGGAATTCGCGATCAATGCCGCTACGCCGTGGAGCATCGACGTCAAGACTGGGCACGTGCTCGTCCTGGTGGGGGAGTTGCTTTGGGCTGCGTTCTACTTCGGTAACTCGTGGACCGTCTTCGCCCGCTCGCCTGGGATGACGCTGCTGGGGCTCAGGATCGTGCAGGTAGATGGCTCCTCGCTTGATCGCCACCACGCGATCATCCGTCTCATTGCGTTCCCACTCGGGTTCCTGACGCTGGGACTCGGGTTCTTGGGCATCATCTTCGACCGCACTCACCAGGCGATCTACGATCGCATCGCCAAGACCGCAGTCGTCTACGACTGGGATGCGGAGGGGGCGAAGCTACGCGGCCTCGCCGCGCGCGGCGCCCGTCAGCGGGAAGGGCAGATGCGGGCACCATCAAAACGCTGAGAGCGCAGCCGAACAGCGAGCATGAGCCCGCGTCCTGAATCCAAAACAAGCTCCGGAAGTGGTGGTCCCTGGTGGGCGCGCCGGCTTGCGACAACAGCCCGTACGGCGGACGCGATTCTTCTTTCGCGCGTGTTGCGCGTGAAGTCGTTGGAAGCCGAGTAGCCAGCTGGCTACTAGCCTGCGGCGGCCTCGATCTCTGCTTCTTTGAGTTCGCGCTTGAGCTCGTGCTGTCGGCGTCGATTTCCTTCTCGAGCGACTTCTCGGCTCGTGTGAGCGTCTTCTTGAGCTGTTCTTCGACTCGCGACTCGCCGATCACGATCAGCGCTGCCTGCCCACTCTCAAGCAGATCTCCAAGCTCTTTGGCGTCGCTGCGCGACATACCCTTGCGCAGATGTCCGCCGACGCCGCCGACCAAGCCACCAACCGCTGCCGCACCGATTACAGATGGGGGGCTGCTATCCCATCTGCTGCGGCATGGAGCGTTGCCGGGGTTTGCCCGGACGCCCGCGCCGAGCGATTCCATAGAGATCGCCTCCCGATATGCCGGCAACCCTTACCCAGTCGAGAACCCAGCGACTAGCGCCATAGAAAAACCCCGCGTTGGCGGGGCTTTTCCTTAGCTGGTCTGTAAGCCGGATCCTGTCGTTGGGTGACCATCCATCTGAGCGGCCTACCTGGACCTTGGCGGGCAGCCTGCAAGCGGTCCTGTTTGGCCTTGCATCGAGTGGGGTTTACCCAGCCGCCGCGTCACCGCGACGCTGGTGCGCTCTTACCGCACCATTTCACCCTTGCCCGCCAGCCGTTCACGTGGGACGGCTGACGTCGGCGGTTTGTTTCTGTGGCACTTTCCCGCGGGTTTCCCCGGGTCGGTCTCCCGACCACCCTGCCCTGTGATGTCCGGACTTTCCTCCAGGGCCGAAGCCCCAGCGGCCACCTGGCCAGCACAGTCAATCTAGCGTGCCGGCGGTGGGCATGCCAGCTCGGACCCGTCGATCGTCGTGCGCTCGTGAAGCGGTCAGCTCAGGCGCCGCGGCACGATCCGCCGCCCTTCGCGCGATCAAACTCGACGCAGAAGGCCGACGACCCGGCCCAGAACCTCGACTTCGCGGCTGCGGATTGGCTCCATCGCGTCGTTTTCCGGCTGCAACCTGACGTGGTCCGACTCCCGGAAGAAACGCTTCACGGTCGCCTCCTCCCCAAGCAGCGCGACGACAATGTCGCCGTCTGCGGCGGTGTCCTGCGGCCGCACGACGACCAGGTCTCCGTCTAGGATGCCCGCGTTCTTCATCGACTCCCCGCGAATGCGCAGCAGGTATCCCCCGTCCTCCCCGCCCGCCATCTCGGGCACCGGAACGTACTCTTCGATGTTCTCCTCTGCCAGAACCGGCTGACCCGCAGCCACGGAGCCGACGAGCGGAAGACCTCCGCCTGAAACGAAGCTGCGCACGCTGTCGACTGCCCCGCCGACCGCCTTGTCCAGTAGCTCGATCGCGCGTGGCTTCGACGGATCGCGTCGCAGCAGCCCAAGCTTCTCTAGGTTCGCAAGATGCGCGTGGACCGTAGAAGATGAGGCCAGGCCGACCGCCTTCCCGATGTCGCGCACCGTGGGCGGGTAGCCGTGCTTGGCCGAGTGCTTGCGGATGAAGTCGAAGATCTCCTGCTGACGCTTGGTCATGTCCATTGAGACGCGGCTCCTGTAGTCATGTCATGCGGCCGTGAACGAACACCTGTTCGTACAGTAGCGGCATATGCGGACGGATGCAACCTTCGTTCGCAGAGAGGCCCCAGACGGCCGATGGCGATGAGGACCCGCGAGCGCGCGACACCGGCCGCTGGCTATACTCGCCCCCTCTGCGCTCGTGGCGGAATTGGTAGACGCGCAAGGTTGAGGGCCTTGTGGGCTTTACGGCCCGTGGTGGTTCGAGTCCACTCGAGCGCACCAAACTTCCCGTACTAAAACCACCACCGAAAGCAGAGTCGGTGGTTGCGGCAGCACCCGCGAGAGCCAAATCGGTCTCTTGTGGGTGCTGTTCTTTCTCTACGACAATGCTCTGGCGACACTTGGCCGTGATAGCTTCTTGCAGCTCCCCGCTTGCCCTGACGGCCACGGCTCGTCGCAGCTCAGGTCCGAGCAGCGAATCAAACGGCTCGGCCAGGACGCCGCTGACGTTGTAGTCGTCGTCAATCAGCAAGCGCTGGAAAAAGGCAAGGTTGAACTGTCGCCGCAGTGGCCCGGATGCCTCCTGGTAGGCCGTCATGCAGTCACCGACCCGTGTCAATGCGCGCTGGACGTTGCTCTCGGCCCGTCTGAAGTCGCCCTCGACTTGGGCCAGGCGGCCTTCGGCGCTGTCGATCTCCCGCGCCAGCCGTTCTTGCTCGCTCTTGAGCAGATCAAGCGGCACGGCATCGGCATAGTGCGCGTCAAGCAGCTTCTTGCGTTCGGCAAACAGGCCGACCAGCCGACGCTCCTGCACCCGCCGTTCGTGCTCGCCGTCAAGCCGCAGCACCGACAGTTCTTCTTCGAGGAAGGCCCGGACCGCCGCCAGCTCGTCCGCCGGAAGCTGCACGGTCGCGTAGTAGCGGGCAATGGCGTGCTCAACCTTCTCGATGCGCAGCGCCCGGAGCTGGCAGTCGGTCCGTTTCTGCTGACGGCCGATGCAGATGAAGTAGGGGTAGACGCCGCCGCGGCCTTTGGCGTGGCAGACGATCAGCCGGCTGCCGCACTGGCCGCAGTAGATCGAGCCCTTGAGGTAGTGCGGATGGTCGCGGTGCCGCTCGCCGGTCAGGTGCTTGGCCGTCAATAGCTCCTGCACTCGCTGCCAGGTGTCGTGATCGACCAACTGCTCGTGCTTGCCCTCATAGAGCACGCCTTGGTAGCGGACGATGCCGATGTAGTAGGGATGGCGCAGCAGCCGATGCAGATGCGAGACCGTCAGGGGACGGCTCGGGGTTTTTGGTCCCGGTATCGTCGTTAGTCCCCGCTCGGTCAGCTCAACCAGCAGCGTGCGGATCGTCCAGTCGCCGGTCGCATACGCCTTGAAAGCCCAAGCCATCAGCGGCCCACGTTCGGGATCGACCTCGACGGTGCGGCCTTCCAGTCCGTTGATGACCTGCCGCACGTTCAGGTAGCCGAGCGGCGCCTTGCCCGGCGTGCCGCCGTTCTTGGCCTTTTGGACGCAGCCCTTGATGACCTCCGTCGCCAGGTTGCGACTGTAGAACTCCGCGATCGAGGACATGATGCCGTGCAGCAGCAGCCCAGAAGGCGTCTGGTCGATGTTCTCCGAGACCGACACCAGCTCGGCACCGGCCTGCTTGAGCGCCAGGTTGATGAGCGCATCATCGACCCGGTTGCGCGCCAAGCGATCAACCTTGTGGACGATGACGTACTTGACTTTGTGCTCCTTGACGAACCGGAGCATCCGCTGAAGCTCTGGCCGATCTGCGGTCTTGGCTGACTCGCTGCGCTCGATGAACTCCTCCACCACCACCGCCGTCAGACCCGCCGCCTTCCGCTTGCAGGCGCTGAGCTGCGCTGGCAAGGAGTAGCCATCCGGCTCGTCAGCCTTGGCCGCTTGGCCCTTGCCAGGTGACACCCGGACATAGACCACGGCCGGCGCCCCTTCACCATTGTTACCTATATCTTTCTCAATCATTGGCTACCCCTTTCTGCTCCTACTGAGCGCATTATTGTTGTTAACTCTACCACACCGGAATCATCCGTACATGTATTAACCATCACTTAATCGTTTGCTGTTTGTGTTACTCAGCACCGCCACCGCCTGCGTGCCAATCGTCACGACGAATAGTCGTGGCGGCAACCTTGAATCCCGAGCGATGGCTGCCCGCAGCCGCTCCGCTCGCGCCGTATCGGGCACGATCCAGCAGACACGAGGGAAGACGCCACTCCTAGCCTGCTCCTGCCCGGATTGGTAATAGTCGGCGTACAGCCGACACTTCCGCACCACCACCGGCAGGCTCTCGCTACTGCGGTCTACCTCAATGAACCAGCGCAGCTCGTATTCACCGACGCCGAGCGACACGAAGGCGTCAGGGCGCAGCACCCGCCGGCTGCCGCCAACGCCGGCAAACTCCCGCCAGCAGTCCGGCTCGGCTTGGAAGCTCAGCAGCTCCACCATCCCTGCGCGTGCTGCCAGGCTTAGGTCCACAGCAAGCTGCGCCGTAGCCAACGTATGATCGAAGAAGCGCAAACCCGGCTCGTGAGACCGTCGCCGTGGCCCGTCAATAGCCAAGACCCGCTGACCAACCGGCCCAAGCGCCAACACAAAGCCGACTGAACCAGCCCGGACCCCGCCAATGCGACGCTCCAAGCAAGTCAGCAGCCGCTCGCCAAGCAGTCGCGCGACCACCCGTTGCCGGGCGCGCGTGGCAGCCTGTTCGCTGTGGTGCGCAGCACCCGGGAAGTGCAGCGCCTGAATCTGGCGGGCACTCATCAACCGCAGTTCGGCCACCTGACGGATGATGGCCAGATCCCGCTCGCTCAGCCGTTCGCGGAGTTGGGCCACCCCCCTCGCCGACACGTAGCTAGGTGCACGTATAGTTCTCGTCACATCAAGCCCTTGTGCCTATTTTTCTTCATTTCGTCACCAAAGATGAAGTAGAGAGAGGTGGTGCACCCGGCCTGCCTTGCGACGCGATGCGACGAATACCGCAAGAACCCCCGGACAATGGCACCCCCCACCGCAGGCCAGGCAGCGGCCTGCTGCTCGCTGACCCGGCGTACTGCATAACCCGTGAGTCGCCACCGACCGGCACCATCGCTGCACCAGAAAGACGGGAACAGACCGTGAGAGACTTTCGTCACCACATGGCCGGCCTCGACAGCGCTGACACTGGCATTTGGCAGCAAGATCATCGACGCGATGCGACGGGCGAGACGACAGCTACTCACTGGCCGCTCCCGCTCTGCCGCCGCCGTGGCGTCAGGTCATCCGAGTCCGTCCGAGTGCGACCGCCAAAGAGCTGATGCAGTCCGGCCTCGACGCTGGCTCGATCAACACCGTAGGCACTGCGAGACGCTGCCTTGACTACCGCCGGATCGCTGAGCGCTGCACCGGCCGGCAGCGTGACGACGCTGCACCACGGCTGGAGGGCATCGCCCGCGACCAGCTGGGCATACGCCTCAAAGGCACCAAGGCTCTGAAAGTCCTCCGGGTCCAGGGCACTGCCAGCAGCGATGACCCGCGCGTCCTCACTCGGCAGCCGGAAGGCCACCCGCGACTGCGCGTTGGCCAGCACTGCCGAGCGCATCGCCGGGTCCAGTTGGTGCAGGTATTGGTGCGCCAGATGGAAGGCCGCCCCGAGGCCCCGTGCCTGCGCCAAGGCGTCCGCCAGATCGACCGGCAGGTGCAGGTAGTTCTGAAACTCGTCTAGGACAACTGTCACGGGATGCCGACGCTCAGGCGCTATGGCTGCCCGGCCGAGGATGGCCTGCCAGAGCATCGACACCACCAGACTGCCGAGCAGCGCGCTGGTCTCCGGTCCGAGTAGTCCCCGGCTGACGTTGACCAGCAGGATCTTGCGCTCGGTGAAGACCCGGCGCAGATCGAAGTCCCCGCGCGTCTGCCCGATGATGGACCGCACTTCCGGTCTGAGCAGCAGCGGACGGAGCTTGTTCAGCACTGGCTGTATCGCCGTGATCCGCTCCTGCTCGCTCCACGCCTCATACGTGCTCCAAAATGGCCCGAGGCCGATCGGGTCACTGACCTTCGCAACGATCCGCCGCCGAAACCCGACATCGGTCAGCAGCACCGGCAACGCCGCCAAGCTCATGCCCGGCGTCCGCGCCAACGTCAGCAGTGACGCACCGAGAATGTCATGGGTCCGTGGCCCCCAATTGGCGGCGTGCATGGAGTGAAACAGTCCAAGCAACTGATCGGCCACCAGCTCTGGGGAGCGACCATGCCGAGCCAGCGGATTCAATCCAACCGGCCGCTCGGTGTCGCTCGGATCGAGCAGCACCACATCATTCACCCGATTGGCTGGGACGCGCTCAAGGACACCGGCAATGAGATCGGATTTCGGCTCTAGAACCACCACCACCCGCCCCGCCTGCATGTCTTGGGCAATGAGGTTCAGCAGCAGCGTGGACTTGCCAACGCCAGTCGGCCCCAGCAGGTGAACAT
The DNA here is from genome assembly GCA_036008645.1 of Solirubrobacteraceae bacterium. Taxonomy (GTDB): domain Bacteria; phylum Actinomycetota; class Thermoleophilia; order Solirubrobacterales; family Solirubrobacteraceae; genus Palsa-744. The sequence goes on along the minus strand of DASYNI010000012.1, from coordinate 220,918 downwards.
GCCGCCGAGAATCCACAGGTGAGAGTGCCACTGGCCGCTCCCGCCCTGGATAGCTCCCTCTCCCGATAACTCGTCCCTTCCGGGGAATCGCGCCGCTGGGCGCCACCAACCGACTACCGATCATGTCTACCGGCAACTCACTCGTCACTCCGACTGGGAACGTCGAGAGCAGTGCCACTTCGCTGATATTGAGCCGCAGCGGCAACCGCCAGCCAGCCGTGGCCGTGATGACCCGCTTGACCCGGCAGGCCCGCGCCCAGAAGCGGACACCCGGCGCTTCGGCGGCCCGGATGGCTCCAAGTACCTGTGCAGTCAACTGACGTTCGCGGCCAGGAGTCTTAGCGATCACCGCCACTCGACCAACCGCCCGCCAGCCCGGTTCACTCTGCTTGGTGCGCACGGCGGCACGCAACTCGGCGTCTGCTGGTGGCGGACCAAACGGCGCCAGCAGCAGCGCCCCGACCCATGACTCCCGACCAATGGCCCGGCCGTCATGCGGCACCGCCACTGCCGCCAGCGACCCACCAAGCACCCACTGCACACTCAGGTGCTCGCCCTTATGCAGATACGCCAGCGCCGTCAACAGAGCACGACTGAGCCCGAGCATGTCATCGGTGCGCAGCGATCGTCGCTTGGTCGTCAGCCGCAGCTCGACAGCATGACTGGCGCCCACTGGCGGACGCGTAGCGACTGCCTCGATTGCCAGTCCAGGGATTGCAGCGCGAAGCTGATCAACCACACTGCCGGCCCGGCTCTTAGGCAGTGCCAGCCGATGCTCAACCATGCCAGCCGAGCCGACCGTCTCAATGACGATGGGCTGACCACCGGCCGAGGCCAGCAGCCGAAAGACCAGGCCGATCTGCTCCGGCGTCACTTCCCGCGGCCAGCGCAAGCGGTACCACGTCATTGCTGCGGTCCTCACTCCACCGCCTCCGGACCGCCTTGACGTCTGTTCTTTCGCGCACTCTTGGACCGCTTGGCCTGCACTTCGGCTTCGGCTTCGGCTTCCTTCTGCGCCTGCTGATACTCCAGCTCGATCAGGGCGCGGGCCAGCCGCTTGACATCTGTTTTCCGGCGCACGCCTCGCACTCTAATTTTGCGTTCTCCATGATGATACGTTCTTGACATAACTATGCCTCCTTTCCGTTCCACGCCGGACCGGAAAAGAGACATGAGAAGCACCATCCCCGCTGTTTTCAGGGGTTCACTAAACCTAAATAGTGCGTTCCGAAAGTCTCTAACCGAGCCGTATACTACTTAACGGGAGTAACGGGAACCTCACATTTAACGACAAACGTCCGTCTTACGTCAATACAGATTGTGTAAACCACCACACCGACGCGACGCCTCCGATATCTGGCAATGTGCTCACCACCGCGACCGCCGAAATTGATACACCGACCAACCCACAAAGCCAACGAGCACCACCACGCCAACCACCAGCAAAACCGGCCACACCGCCACAATGAGCTGCGCCGCCAGATACAGCATCAGAGCGACCGCCAGGATCGAGATGGCCAGGTTCAGCGCCGAGTCTCGCCAGCGAGAGGGCGGAGTGGTCATGGCTGACGCGAGCCAGAAGTCTCAGCTTCGTCTTCGGCCCGCCGTATCGCCTCGGCGTAAAGCTGCTGCTCCAGGTCTTGGGCAACTCCCTGCATACGGATGGCAGCGTGTAGCCCTTCGCGGTAGGGAGCGGCCAGGTCGGCTTCGGGCGGTTGGCCGGGCAGCCGCTGCGAGTTCCAGCGGGCGACGGCCCTAATGAGCGCTACCAGGCCGATCAGAGCGAGGACTGCCTCCAGGAATCCCATCAGGACCGCCCCCGATCCTGCATACTGAGGGCCTGAATCTCGGTGACGGCCAGGGTGCCGTAGGCCATCAAGATCGACTGATAGATGTCCTCACCCATCGGGGAGACCTTGAACGCGGCATTGGCGGCGCGCGACAACATGCAAGCGTTCTGCATGGCGACCGACGTAGCAAAGGCTCCGGCCTGAAGACGAGCAACCGTGGCGATGCCATCGCGCTCGGCATCGGCGACTTGGGCATTGAGAAGCCTGTCTGGCTGATCTGGTTGGGAGACTTGGCGACGAACGATGTTAGACATGGCGGCTCCTTTCGGATGGATCGGATTGGGTCTCACACGCGGTTTCTCGGCGGAATGCCAAGGTACGCACGGGCGTGCTCGCGGACGGTGCCGAGGTACGGGTTGGCGGCCAGATCCTCATCGCAGCTCGGCCAGACCTTGCGCAGCAGCTCGGCTTGGTGGGCCGTCAGTACGCCATCAACCTCAAGGCGGTTGATGAGCGCTATACCCTGACTTGTGCCATCGACCGAGACCCTTTCACTGCGCTTTGTAGCCACCTGCGTCATCGGGAGACCGTTCCTTTCCACCGCACCGATTACGTGCTATGACGTTGGCTATGCTACAGGCGCAGAAGTGGCTTATTTGCAGGGAAAAACAAGACATCCGACGGATATCCGAGCGATATCCGGTAGCCCGTTGCCACCGTCCGATCCAATCGCTCGCTCATCCCGATATCCGACCGATATCCGATGACTGACCAACCGCCGATACCGCTGACGGAGCAAAACCTGCGAAGGGAACTAGCCGGGCTCCGACGCTATGGGCTGTGGCCAGCGCTTGTAAGTAGGCGGCTGCAACTGCTCACCTGGCTGGCCCGCCAGGCAGTTGCGAGCGATGCGGCAGTCCTCAAGCAGATGGCCAGCAAGGACGATCGTGTGCGCCACGAAGCTATGGGCACCGCCATCAAGGACCTGATCGAACTGGCAGCTGCCGACGTACCGAAGCTCGGCGACAAAGGTATTCCGCCGCTATTTGGCTTCGGGTTGCCCTATCCCGAAAAGGCGAGCGCTCCGAAGCGATACCAAGCTGCCTGCGAAGCCACTCGCTACGGTACTGAGTACATCGCACGAGACATCGCGAATGAATGGCTCGATGCCCTTGCATCCAGGATGTTCGAGCGCTACCGCGATTACGCACCAAGCGATGCCGCACCACCCAACACTGACGTCGGCGAAGATAACAGCCAACATTCGTCACAGGGATCACCTGTCCCTGAGCCTTCCACCGAGCCGACTCCTCGCTCCAATCCGACATCTGATGATGTCAGCGGGGACGACGAGGCGGCGTCCAAGGTCGTGTCAAGTACCGATGCAGCGCGATCAGAACAGCCAGAGCCATCGTTGCCTGAAGACAACGCACCCGATGCGTCCTTGCCACGCCGACGCGGACGACGGCGCCCTTGGATCTCGATCGCTTCGGCCATCGGTGTTGCAGTCGTTGTTATCCTGCTCGCGGTGCCAGGACCAATCAAAGACGTGTTCGCTGGCTCATGCGGGCCGCCTACCGCTCTGTTTCTGGCCGCAAGCGCCCAATGGAGTGGCGAGGATTTGGGTGAAGAAACGACTGTGTATATGTATACGCCACACCAAGAAGGAGCGCTGCACGGCTGGTCTCGTGGCATTGTCGGCTACGAAGCCCACCACGACGAAACTATGTACGTCGGGGAAATGCGGCAGTTTGCACTCGTCTATCACAACCTCGGTGGTAAAGAACAAGTGGTAGCGAGGGTGAGCCTGCCATATGGCTCATCCCTCAAGTCGAGCAGCGCCTGCGTCTACCGTCGCGATGGCACGTCAACCGGACAAAGTTATCCAGGTACGTCATTGATCGGCGGCCTCAAGATAGGCACAGCGGCCGAGGGGGAAACTCTGGCGGTCACATTCGACGCAACCATACCACCAGCACAAGGTCTCTTTACCCGCCTCTATGGAAGCATCGGCTCGCCATCTGAAGTCACAGAACAAGGGCGTAGCTACGTCCAGTTCTGACTGCCAGGTAAATACTTGCCATTACGTAGCATATATGGGATAATTGCTTACATAATATAGAGGAAGTACACATATATGGCAGAGAGACACGAGCCGTGGGAAGTAGCCGCACCGTTTGACGTGGCTAGCTATTATGTCAGCACGGACGCTGCTGACCTGCTTGATGAACTCTGCGAGCCACGACCGCTCGGCAACCCGGATGTCTGGTCGCGGACAGACGTCACAGAGTTTGATAAATGGCGCGAGTTTGAGCGCTCCCTAAAACTCATGCCGCTCCCAGCCGACCTGGATCGCGACAAACAGCAACTTGCCTTTCATCGCCAGGTGGACATTTTCCATGCTGCACTACCATTTGGTGAGGAAGAACGAAACTGGCTGATCCGCCTGGACGACAACGCGCTTGAGCCTCCGAATGGCTATCGCAATATTGCCGATTGGTACGCCCGCCAAGAGCAGCGCATCATTGTGGCAGGCATACGACGGGTGGTACGCGGCCGTGAACTCACGCACCGCTGGTATGACTGGCGCCGCGAGCAAGGCAACTACAAAGGGCAGGAGACCTTACCCGTTGCCCGCTTCGCCCTGAACGACCTAGTAGATATGCTTACGCCATATGCAGTAGCACCAAAGGCGTACCAGGAAGTGTTAGAACGCGAAACTCAGCCGGAACGCGATGCTGAGCCTCCCGAAGCGTGAGCGGTGGCATTGGGTAGTAGCACTTCGATCTTTCTGCAATCACCCGCCATACCAAAGCGCGTCTACTTTCTCAGCTCCCTTTACCGCAACTAGCTTCAGTTCCTTCAATTGCCTGACGCCAGCAGCAGAGCTACCACTACTGTAAGCAATATCAGCTTCCTCGCTGTGGCTCGTCTTGGTAATGACTATTTGGGAAGCAGGGCCGTGTTGGTTGGCTGCAATGCCCATTGAGACAGCGGCCCTATTGCCGAGTCCATGTAGCACCGGCACAAAGTTCATGCTTCTGGCAGCCGGCAAGTACCCAAAGTATTGCCGTGGGATAAACTGCGTCCAATGGTGCCCATTGATCATCTCACATGCCAGGATGTACTGTCCTCGTAGGTTATCCCTCCTGAGCAGGAGATACATATCATTGCTCGGGCCACCGGGACAGACCCCTTCCCCAAGGAGGTAATGCGCCCGCAACACCTCCTTGCGCAGATCAAACTCCTGAGCGTTCTCAGGTTGCATATACGCCTGGTAGTAATAGGTTATGGCGCTGCTTACCTGACTTGGGGTTATGGGGTGCTGCGTCGGAGACGAGCTGGCCCATGATGCAGCAAGCCCGAACCAACTACCGAGCAGAGCGATCAGGACAAGGAGCACCCACCGCGGCCAGCGGGCAAAGGGCAGGAACGTAAGCGTCGGCATGGATGGACTTCCTCCGGGGACTCGTGGGCGGTAAGGGCTGGGCAGTTCTTGCCGTCGATCCCGCGCTGGCTCTCTTGGTCGCATGGAGGAGATACCTCACTGGGATCGGTGTGCATGGTTGAGATCCTGCCCGGAGTGGCGGGCCATATGCTATCTCACGGGAGCCAGCAAGGAGCCCAGGCCAGCGGGTCGTAGCTTCGGAGGATGACCAGCCCAAGAGGCAAGACCGAGGCCGACCGTGCCCTCGTCTTCGGCGCCCTGGTGCGCAGGCTCCGTCGTGAGCGCAGCTTGACACTCGATCAGCTCGCCGAGCGCGTCCCAATGTCGGCCTCCAACCTCAGCCGCATCGAGCTTGGCTCCCAAGGCCCGCCGGCTGACGAGATCATCGAGCGCATTGCCGGCGCCCTGCAAACAGACCCGACCGATCTGCTGCGGGCCGCTGGCCGGTTGGCTACCGGCAAGACTTTCGAGGAGGCTGTTCTGGCCCGTCTCGATGCCATCAGCCGGGACGTGCGCGAGGTCAAGAAGGCGCTCGCCAGCGGCCGCAAGACCTGATAGCCTCCGTCCCGCTCGCCGGGCTATCTGCCGGGCAGGCGCATACACCTACATAAGGCAAAAGTGGCCCCGCGCAGTTGTAGCTGCCGGGGCCGTGGCACAGGAGGTTGCGCTCCCATGCAGGCTAATCCTAGACGCACCGATGACCCGCTGATGGCCCAGCGAGCCATCATCTTGCGATTGCTCCGCCCTGACCATGGTGAAGGCTGGCCGCTCGACCATCTGCAACTGGCCATGACTGAGGTCATGCCCGCAGCCGTCAGCGACGCCATTATCCGACTAGAGGCCGGGGGCGTCGTCTATTGCCTAGACGAGTTCGTCGGCGCCTCCCGATGTACCCGGCACCTGGACTCACTCGGCCTGATCACCCGCTAACGCGCACGGAGGACTGCTCATGCGCACCAGCGAGCTGCACATCAGCGCCGCCACCTTCGCCTGCCTGCAAGCGGCCGACATCCACCGCATCCAAGACTTCAACCAATATCCCTGCGATGCGCTACTCAGCAGCCCGCACTTTGGAGCGTTGGAGATCGATGAGGTTGTCCGCGAGCTGAACGAGCACGGCATGACCCTGCCACCGCTCCCTGGCAGGCCGGAACGTAGACCCTCGACCCCGAGATATGAAGTCTTCCGCCTGCGACTGATCGACGGCCTGACCTACGCCGCCATCGGAGAACGGGTTGGCCTGACCCAAGAGCGCGTGCGACAAATCCTGGCCGCGCACTACGGCCTCAAACGCCGCCCACCAGCCGTAGACGCCCGCCAACAACGAGAAGCCATCGAGCGGAGGTACTAGCCCATGTCCGACAAGCGCCCCGACGACGAACGCTCGGAGAACAGCGAGCAGGACGAGGACCTGATGGTCTTGCAGACCATCCTGGAACAGGGTGACAACTGGCCCTGGTCGCTGGCCGAGCTGATCCGCGATCGAGGGGACGGCGACGAGGTTGCCGTCGAAGACGCAATAAACCGACTCGACCGAGGCGGACTCATCCACCGCACCACAGACAACCTGATCTTCCCAACCCGCACCGCAATCTACCGCGCCAGCTTCAGGGAATAGCAGGCCAGAGGCGCCGGGCCGCTTGGACAGGGCGCGGCGCGCAATGGCACCTTGTGCGACGCTTCTTCTAGGCGCAGATAGCTAGGGGAAGCACTTGAATAGCTGGCGCGCTGACGGCCGGACTAAGAGCCTTGATTGCCTCATCGCTCAGAGTGGGTTCAGGCTTCTGCTCGGGATCAGGATTAGCGTCCGCTTTGTTCTCGACATCCGGCACCGTCTGCCCCGCGGCGCGAGCTGCTGCTCGCTGGGCGGCCGCAGGATCGAGACTGCTGGCGAGAGTTGCCAAGAGTGAGAACATGCCCCAGCCGACGGTTTGGACCAATGCCGGGATCAGGGCAAGTACCGAGCGACGGTACAGGTTCACGAATCCATCCGATGACCAAAGTTCTGTGACCTTGCCAACTACTGTGAAGCGCGATGTATGCAACAGCTCAAGCGACTGATCTGACATGAAACGCTTGTCCAGGGTCAAAACGATGCTTGGCCTGTCTTCACGGACTACAACAACATCAACCATGCCGCTCTGGTCTAGGTCATCCTTGAGCGCGATGAGCAAGCCTCTGAGGGCGTAGAGACTTGCTGCGTCGGAATCCTGGTCAGCCCTAGCGGTTGATGGCTTGTTGCCTGGGCGTGCTTGTTGTCGGCGGGCTTGCTGCTTATGACTTTGACTCGTGCCCCCGTCATCGGGAGACAAGCCGACCATCGGCATAGTGATGTCGAGGAGCCGTATAAGCTGGTCTACAAGACGGCGCAGCGGCGCTACGGCTGGGCCAATTGACGCCGATACGAGATCCCCTGGCCGCAGCGACTCCACGTCGTTCGCGTCGGCTATGCGATTTGTCCGTCGCAACTCATCGTGAAGCGCGATGAAGATTGATGCTTCGGTGTGTTGCCGCACGAGCCTTGAGTCGATTGTCGCGGACTCGGACTCCGTTTTCGATCGCTCTCCGTCGATCCTGGCCGCGCCTGCTCCAATTCCCAAGGCCCCGAACAAGCGCAGATTGCCACGGAGCTTCCGCACTGCCTCCGACTCCTGAGCTTCACGCGATACATCTTCCCGTTCGAGAGCGACGCCACCCGCCAGCGCTGCCGCGAAAGCCATCGACATGTCCGTATCCAAATAGAACGGATGAAGCAGCTCAATGGAGCTTGTCGATTCCTCCTGCGTCTCCCCGGACATATGGGCCTTGATTCTGGCAGGTCTGGCGCCGGCAGCTATTCCTCCGTTCCGAAGCGCTGGATATGCAGATCCCTAATGCGCTTCCACACAAGGTACGTTTTCAATCTGTTGGCCTCACTCCCCGGAGAGAGACGGCGCCTGACGACCTTTACGTGCGCAGCCAGTCATGGCGGAGCCGGTAGCAGCCAAGCGCCACGCGCTCAAACCGCGGCTTCTTTCCACGCGCGCCAGTAGACAAGCAGGAGTAGATCGAGTCCTTGGAGACACGATCACCGAGCAGGCTATGGACGGCCGGACAGATGTCTGCGGCCCGCATCGGTCCATTGGCTGCCAAGACCTTGACGACCGCTCGCTTGACCTCGCCGTTGCCGAGTCGTCCGCTCGTCGGCAGCGGTTCAGACTGCACCGTCGGCTCGATCGGCTCGTCTGGCAGCGCCTCAAACACCGCTACCAGGGGTGCCGGAAGGTTTGTAAGCCGTTCTAGAAGATGCATGCGAAAAGCCCTGCAAATGCAGGGTTTTTCTATGCCCGCAGGCGGCTGGTGGGGGTTGTGGCGGGTGTGCACAGTATTCTCACGTGAGAACAATGCACAGCGGTGTGCACACCCGGGGCGGTCTGGAGGCGGGCTCGTGAGCGTGCAGCTCGACCGCGGGCGCTGGCTCGTTCGGTGGCGCGACGGGTCCGGCCGGCAGCGGGGCAAGCGGTTCGACAGTCAGGACGCAGCGCTCGCTTTCGATGAGGCGCTGCGGGAGGTTGCGCCGCAGGAGCGGGGCCGTCAGGGCAGTTCGCGCTCTGGCGGGATCTACCCTACCCCACCAAGGCGAGCACCCGCTGGTACTTCAAGGCGAGGAGCAGCGACGGCGTGCAGATCACCAAGCGTGGCTTTGCGAGCGAGAAGGCAGCACGGGATGCGAAGCGTCGCCTCGCGGAGCGGGTCGAGCGGGGCGAGGTCAGGCACACGAAGCGGTCCTTTGGCGAGCACTGGGATCGGTGGCTGGCTCGCCGCAAGCCCTATTTGGAGCCTGGGACCTGGCGGGCGTATGAGATCGACGGCCGCAAGCGTCTGCTGCCGGCGTTCGAGTCGATCCAGCTTGGGCGCCTGGATGTCGAGCAGATCAGGGCGTGGATAGAAGAGCTGGCGGAGGCGGTCGACGCCGGCGAGATCGCACCGAAGACGGTCAACAACACGCTTGGCACGCTTGTCGTGTGCCTCAACGCCGCCGTCGAGGACCGGCTGATCGCTGCGAATCCCGCGCAGCGGGTGGAGAGGCTGCCGGCGGCGCACATCGAGCGCGAGTACCTGAAGCTGCACGAGATCCCCGTCTATCTCGACTCCTGCAGCGAGGTCTACAGACCGCTCGCGGAGCTGCTGGTCGGCAGCGGCCTTCGCATCTCGGAGGCATTGGCGCTGCGGATCGGTGATCTGGAGCTGGAGCCGACCGGCGGCATGATCGTTGTTTACCGCTCCCGCAAGCGGGGCGAGGCGATCGGCTCTACGAAGTCGGATCGCTTCCGGTCGGTCGAGATCGGGCCGGCGCTCTCCAAGACGCTCGGCGAGCAGGTTGCGCGGCGGAGCGAGATGAGCGCCGGCGAGCTGGGCAAGGCGCATCTGTTCGTGATGCCTGTGCGCGTCGGGAAGCGCGATCGGGGCCGCTGGGAGGGCGAGGGCGCAGGCGAGCCGTTCGATCGGACCACCGTTTCGCGGGACTGGCACAAGCTCGCGCTCGACGACGCCGGCCTGCGCGACATGCCGCTGCACGCGCTGCGCCACACGGCGGCCGCGGCGTGGCTTGCAGCGGGCAACTCGCTGATGTACGTGCAGCGCCAGCTCGGGCATGCGGACATCCGGACGACAGAGCGCTACTACGGGCACCTGGAGCGGCACGTGCTCGCGGCTGGCGCGGTCGCCACCGAGGAAGCGATCGCAAGAGCCATCAGGCATCGTTAGAGAAGGCTCTGCTGACCCGATGGACGCATCGGTGTCCGTGGCTTGCCGCGACGGGGCCGACTCTGCTCGTATGAACTGCGCGTTGGGACCGTGGGACGGCCAGGTCGCCAGCGAGCGCGAGCGTCATCAACCCACTCGCGGAGATCGTCCGCAACGATGGCTCGCAGAGCCTCGTGGCTGGGCTGTGATCTATTGAAAAGCATCCGCGTCCCCCGGTCGTTCCTTTAGGAGCTTGGGGATCAACCTAATCCACGCGGCGGATGACACGAAATATACGTATGATGCCAATTAAAGGATCTGGGCCGGTCTCCGTCGCCAGGGTGAGTCTTGCGACCTCGGCGTGGCCGGGTCTGGACACGCAGTCAACCCTCGCGAAACGCACGCTCCACAACCGGACGATCTGGATGCCCTCGGACCCAGGTTCGAGTCCACTCCGAGCGCGTGGCTGAACGTCAGTGCGATGCGCGAATCGCCTCTCGCATCTGCGGAAGCCGGATCGTCCTGAAATTCGCCGGGAGTCGGTCATCATCGAGGACCGCGTCGAAGATCTCTATCCCGCGGTCGAGCGCAAGGCGCATGCAGCGGTCACTCTGGGCAAACTGGAAGATGCGCTCGTTGAGGTTCAGCACGTCCCGCACTGCCGCCTCACCGCGCTCGTCGAGCAGCATCTCGCTGAAGGCGCGAGCGCAGAGGATCGACGCACGCAGCTGGCGCCAAGCGAGATCGGTCTGCTTGTTGGGCAGCGCGCTGTTGTGGACGCGACTCTCCATACAGCGCTCCGGGTGCATGACCCAGACTCGCACCTCTCGGCGATCGTTGAGTCGCACGTCAACTCCGATGGCGGTGTCTCTGATGTCATCCGAGCGCATGCCGTAAACACTGCGCATAACATCCAGCCGACGCTCGTGGCCATGATCGTCGATGAAGATCGCAACCCCCGCCAATGGAGTGCGCTCCTCCCAGCGGGAGAGGTGGACACGGCCGCCGAGCAACTCGGCCGCTCGCCGAGCGTCCTGTGCATGACCAAGCAGATCAAGATCGCCGCTCACCACCTGGGCGGCGTTGAGCGTGCCTCCCACGCGGCCTTCAAGCTGCTCAAACCACACAGACACCGCCTGCCCGCCCACAAGGACGATATGCGGGTCGCAAACGACCTCCTCGATGCGTGCAAGAAGCTCATGGACCTCACCGAGATCCAGTGGCGGAACCGAAGATTCGGCTAGGTCTTCGGACTCGTCCACGCCCAAGAATGCGGTCAGGAGAGGCGGCGTGCCGAATCCAGATCGATCCGGGCGCGATCCGGTGACGCTTGGAAGAAGTGATTCTCCCGCTGCAATTCGGCCTGCGTCTTACTCCCTGACCGCAGCGCATCCTCATCGGCGCGGCGCGCGCGCTCCTTGGCCTCAAGACTTTCCTGCCACAGCTGGTCAGGGTCAACGTATTCCACCTGCAATGCCATCAGAGCAGAAGCGTAGCGGCTTCGACGGCGATCCAGCACTGGCAGCTGTGCGATCTTCGGGCGCCGGCACGTGAGAACACTTTGAGAACATCCACCGCGCCAGATGCGTCCGATACGTCCAGAACGCCGCCCAGAATGGACGATCTGGATGCCCGCGGACCCATCTACACCCCCCGAATCCGGTTGAGGGCCTTGTGGGCTTTACGGCCCGTGGTGGTTCGAGTCCACTCGAGCGCACCAAATGTTCCGTACTAAAACCACCACCATAAGAAAAGGCGGTGGCTGAGGCAGCGCCCACGAGGAGCGGTTCCGCCGGCTCCCGTGGGCGCTCCTCGTTCTCGGTCGCTTCTGCGTCTCGCTGACGCAGCTCCGTGGCGATGGCGTCCTGCAAGCCCTCGCTGGCCCGGACGACTGCGGCCCGGCGCAACTCAGGCCCGAGCAGCGTGTCGAAGGGCTCAGCCAGAACGCCGGTCACGCTGTAGTCATCGTCAATGAGCAGCCGGCGGAAAAACGCCAGGTTGAACTGCCGCCGGAGCGGCCCGGCTGCCTGCTGATAGGCGGCGTGGCAGTCACCGGCTCGCGTCAGCGCCCGCTGTAGGTTGCTCTCGGCCTTTCTAAAGTCGTCCTCGACCTCGGCCAGCCGGCTTTCGGCTGTGTCTATCGCCCGCGTCAAGCGTTCCTGCTCGCTCTTGAGCAGATCGAGCGGCACGGCATCGGCGTAGTGGGCATCGAGCAGCTTCTTGCGTTCGCCCATCAGGCCGACCAGCCGACGCTCTTGCACCTTTCGTTCGCGCTCGCCGTCAAGGCGCAGGTTCGTCAGTTCTTCTTCGAGGAAGGCCCGGACGGCACCGTGCTCGTCCTCTTTGAGCTGGACAGTCGCGTAGAACCGGGCAATCTCAGCCTCCACCTTCTCGATCTTGAGTGCCCGCAGCTCGCACTCGGTTCGCTTCTGCTGGCGGCCGAGGCAGATGAAGTATGGGTAGATGCCGCCGCGACCTTTGGCGTGGCAGACAATCAGCCGGGAGCCGCACTGGCCGCAGAAGATCGAGCCCTTGAGGTAGTGCGGGTGCTCCCGGTGCTTCTCGCCCGTCAGGTGCTTGGCGGTCAGCAGCTCTTGGACACGCTGCCAGGTGTCGTGATCGACCAGCTGCTCGTGCTTGCCTTGGTAGAGCACGCCCTGGTAGCGGACGATGCCGACGTAGTAGGGATGCCTGAGCAGCCGGTGCAGGTGCGAGACGGTCAGTGGCGTGCTCGGTGTTTTCGGGCCGGGTACGGTCGTCAGTCCTTTGGCGTTCAGCTCAGCGAGCAGCGTGCGGATCGTCCACTCGCCGGTCGCGTATGCCTGGAACGCCCAGGCCATGAGCGGGCCGCGCTCGGGATCAACCTCGACGGTGCGGCCTTCCAGTCCGTTGACGACCGTGCGCACGTTCAGGTAGCCGAGCGGAGCCTTGCCAGGCGTACCGCCACTCTTGGCCTTCTGGACGCAGCCCTTGATGACCTCAGTAGCCAGGTTACGCGAGTAGAACTCGGCAATCGAAGACATGATGCCGTGCAGCAGCAGGCCCGATGGCGTTTGGTCGATGTTCTCGGAGACGGACACCAGTTCGGCGCCGGCCTGCTTGAGTGCCATGTTGATGAGCACGTCATCGGTGCGGTTGCGCGCCAGGCGATCAACCTTGTGGACGATGACGTAGCGGACCCGGTTGGCCTTCACGAACTCCAGCATCCGTTGTAGTTCAGGCCGATCAGCCGTCTTGGCCGACTCGCTGCGCTCGATGAACTCTTGAATCACCACCGCTTTCAGACCAGTGGCCTTGCGCTTGCAGGCACTGAGCTGCGCCGGCAGGGAGTAGCCATCCGGCTCATCAGCCTTGGCCGCTTGGCCCTTGCCGGGCGACACCCGCACGTACACCACGGCGGGCGCTCCCTCTCCGTTCTCCCCTTTATCTTCTCGTTCAAGCGTTGTTGCCATAGACACCTCCTTCCTGCTCATCCCTGAGCCCATTACTGTTGTTAAGTGTACCACATTCTTTTGTGTAAATATCTCTCATATCGCTACCTCCTTTCAGGTCTTAACGGTTACTTGTGTTGAACTGAGCACGCCCACCGCCCGCTCACTGGTCGTCACCACAAACAGCCGATCAGGCAGCCGACGATCCCGCGCGATTGCCTCTCGCACCCGCTCGGCTCTCAGCTCATCTGGCACCACCCAGCAGACGCGCGGAAAGACACTGTGCGCGGCTTGCTCGGTGCCGGATTGGTAATAGTCGGCGTACAGCCGACACTTGCGGAGAATCACCGGCAAGCTCTCGCTGGCGCGGTCTACCTCGATGAACCAGCGCAACTCGTACGCACCGCTGCCGAGTACCACGAACGCATCAGGACGCAGCCAGCGCCGTCCGCCCATGTCTGCGAACGCTCGCCAGCTCTGCGGCTCCGCTTGCAAGGTCAGCAGCTCAACCGAACCGTGGCGTGCTGCCAAGGTCAGGTCTACGGCAAGCTGCGCCGTAGCGAGCGTATGATCAAAGAACCGCATGGTCGGCTCATACGTCCGCCGCCGCGTGCCGTCCATTGTGAGCACCCGCTGACCAATCGGCCCGAGCGCCAGCACTAGCCCCGCCGAACCGGCCCGGATGCCACCGATACGACGGTCCAGACGGCTCAGTAGTCGCTCGCCAGTCAACCGCGCAAGCACTCGTTGCCGAGCGCGCGTGGCAGCCTGCTCGTTGTCGTGCTCGGCATCCCGGAAGTGAACGGTCTGAATCTGCCGGGCGCTCATCAGGCGCAGTTCAGCCACCTGCTTGATGATCGCTACGTCCCGCTCACTCAGTCGCTCGCGGAGACGAGCTACCCCCCTCGCCGACACGTAGCTACGTGCAGTAGTTCCTTTCATGTCACGCCCTTGTGCCTATTTTTCTTCATTTCGTTACCAAAGATGAAGTGATGAGCAGTGGTGCGCCCGACCATCCTTGCGACGCGACACGATGAGCGTGACAAAGACCCCCGCACAATGGCACCCCCCGTCAAAGGCAATTCGGAGGAACGCGACCCGCTGACCATTCGCAGCTCATCACCATTGGGCCTCCACCGGCTTGCACCAGCGCCGCCGCGCGAAAAAGACTGGAACGCACCGTGCAAGACTTTCGTCGCCAAAGTTCCGACACGTACAGCGCCACCAGAGAGGTATTGTGGCCGTGCCATCGACGCGATACGACAAGCGATGCGACACCTATACATCAGTGCGCCCAGTCTTTCGTCGCCGTGGCACAAGATCGCTGCCGTTTGCTTGCTCTCGGCCAAACAACAGCCCGTGCAGCTCGTGTTCGACCGTTGCCCGATCGACGCCGTATGTGTTTCGTGATGCCACCTGCACGACTGCCGCATTGCTGATCGGTTTGCCGGACGGATAGGTGTTGACGCTGCACCACGGCTGTACCGCCTCACCCGAGACGAGCTGCGCATACGCCTGAAAGGCACCGAGACTTTGGAAGTCCTCCGGGGCCAAGGTGCTGCCGCTGGCGATCAGTCGAGCGTCCTCGCTTGGCAGTCGAAAAGCGATCCGCGACTGCGCGTTCGCCAGTACCGCCGAGCGCATGTCGGACCCAAGCTGGTGCAGGTACTGATGGGCGAGCGCGAAACCGACCCCCAGGCCGCGGGCCTGCGCCAAGGCGTCCTCCAGATCGACCGGCAGGTGCAGATACGTCTGAAACTCATCGACGTACACAAAGACTGGATGGCGGCGCTCCGGCTCGATCGCCGCCCGACCAAGGATGGCCTGCCAGAGTTGCGAAACAACTAGGCTGCCGAGTAGCGCGCTCGTCTCCGGGCCGAGCAGTCCGCGACTGAGATTGACGAGCAAAACCTTTCGCTCGGTGAGTACCCGGCGCAGATCGAAGCTGCCGCGCGTCTGTCCGATGATGGCTCGCATCTCCGGTCGCAGCAGCAACGGTCGCAGCTTGTTCATCACCGGCGCTATAGCCGCTGCTCGCTCCGGCTCGCTCCAGGCCTCATAGCCGCTCCAGAACGGACCCAGGCCAATAGGGTCAGCCACTTTCGGAACGACTCGCCGTCGAAACCCGGCATCAGTCAGCAATAGCGGTAGTGCTGCCAAGCTCATGCCCGGCGTTCGCGCCAAGGTCAGCAGCGACGCGCCGAGAATGTCATGGGTCCGCGGTCCCCAATTTGCAGCGTGCATCGAATGAAACAACCCGAGCAACTGATCGGCTACCAGCTCCGGGGAACGGCCGTGGAGCGCCAAGGGATTGAGACCGACCGGACGCCTGGTGTCAGCCGGATCGAGCAGCACCACGTCGCCGACGCGCTCAGTCGGGACGCGCTCCAATACCGACGCGATGAGATCGCTCTTTGGCTCGATGACCACCACCGCCCGTCCGGCCTGCATGTCTTGGACGATGAGGTTGAGCAGCAGCGTGGACTTGCCGACGCCGGTCGGCCCCAGCAGATGCAGGTGGCGGAGGGAATCGGTGGGTGAGAGCGCCAGCGGACGCTCTCGGCCAGGGAAGCTGGCCCGCCCGATGACGCGGCCCGTTCGCCGGATGGCATCGGACGGGAACACCGCTCGACTACCGATCATGCTTACCGGCAGCTCATTGACTGGACCCACCGGCCAAGTGGAAAGCGTGGCCAGCTCATTGACGTTCAGGCGCAGCGGCAATCGCCAGCCGGCCGTTGCGGCGATAACTCGCTTGACCCGGCAGGCCCGCACCCAAAAGCGGACGCCCGGTGCTTCGCTGGCCCTGATGGCTCCGAGTACCTGTCGGATCAACTGACGTTCGCGGCTCGGCATCTTGGCTATGACCGCCACCCGACCAACCACCCGCCAGCCCGGTTCACCCTGCTTGGTGCGCACAGCACTACGCAGCTCGGCGTCTGCCGGCGGCGGGGGACCAAACGGTGCCAGCAGCAGCGCGCCGACCCACGACTCACGACCAATGACGTGCGGGTCATGTGGCACGGTCGTCGCCGCGAGCGTGCGGCCAAGTATCCACTGCACGCTCAAGTGCTCGCCGCTGTGGAGATGCGCCAGCGCTGTCAGCAAGGCGCGACTGAGCCCGGCCATGTCCTCCGTTCGCAGCGGCCGTCGCCTGGTCGTCAGGTGCAATTCGACGGCATGACTCACGCCCAAAGGCGGGCGCGTGGGGACTTCCTCGATCGCTACGCCAGGGATCGCCGCCCTGAGCTGATCGACCACGCTCCCGCTGCGGCCCTCTGGCAGTGCCAGTCGATGCTCAACGCTGCCAGCAGAGCCGACGGTCTCAATAACGATTGGCTCGCCACCGGCCGAGGCCAGCAGGCGAACAACCTGCGTAAGCTGTTCGGGCGTTACTTCACGCGGCCAGCGCAGCCGATGCCAGATCATCGCTGCCGACCTCACGCGCCAGCCTCCGGGTCGCCCTTTGGCTTGCTTTTTTTGCGCTTCGCTTCTTGTTTCCGCCGATGCTCGGCTTCGGCTGCCGCCTCATCCTGCGCCGCTTGGTACTCCAACTCGATCAGCGCTCGTGCGAGGCGACGCACGTCAGTTGGTCGGCGTTCACCCCGAACGCGGATGCGGCGATCTTTTCCATGATGATAAGTCCTACTCATACATATGCCTCCTTTCCGTTCCACTCCGGGCCGGAAAAAAGACACAGCGAGCACCACCTCCTTGCTCGCAAGGAGTCATTAGTTATTCATAGGTGCGTCCAAAGGTCTCTTACATCCGGGCCGTGTACTACTTAAGGGAGCAACGGGAACCTTCTAGTTAACGACAACTTGCCTATGACGGTCAAGACTGCTTTGTCCATAAAACAACAGCGAAACGACGAGCCCTATCTCCGGTCACAGTGTCACCAGCGCGACCGGCGAAATTGATAAAAAGACCAGCCCACGAAGCCGAGCAAGACAACGCCGCCGACAATGAGCAGAACCGGCAAGACCGCCAGGATGAGCCGGGCTGACACGTACAACAGCACTGCAATGGCAAAGACGGTCCACGCCACATTCATGGCCGAATCCCGCCAGCGAGTAGGCGGCGTGGTCACGACGTACCCTCCCGCCGATCCAATGAGTCGAGTTCAGCAGCCAGCCGACGCTCTGTCTCTGCCGCTTCGCGCTGCATTACAACCTTGAGCCGAGACACCTCGAATCGGCGGCGAATAGCGTACAGGGCCACAATCACCCGATAGGTGGTCGCATCCGGCTTCTGTCGGCGGTGCAGCAATCCCTCGCTGAGCTGCACGAGAATCGTGAGACCAATGCAGGCGATAACGAACCAGGGCACCGCGATCACCCACCAAAGCGCCGGTTGATCCGAAACTCGTTGATCGTCGCCAAACGCTCCACATGGCGGGCCACCAGCTCGACCTTGGCGGCTGACATGCCGGCACGGGCCATGCCGTAGTCGAGCAGGTCCAGCTCGCTTTCCAGGGCGGCCTTGGAAGCGTCGGCGATGGACTGGCTGTCGTGGCGATCAAAGTCCGCCCGCATCTGGGCACCGAGGCCGTAGCGGAAGACCTCCAGTTCGGCATCAGCTTGAGCACGCCGAGCCTTAGCAAGCTGACGAGCGTTCGATCCCGTCTGGTCATCGAGACGTGCGAGATGCAACGAGGACACGAATAACCTCCTTTCGGGGGTGGTGGGAGAGAGGAGCGGGCGCAGGAGCCGGCAGCAAGCCAAGCCGCGTAGCGACCGGCAACGCCCCAGCGAGACTGACGGCATCTCGGCGCACCAGTTCGGGCAAGGCCGGCACGGGCCGAGCCTCCTGAACGATGGCGGCGTGCAGGACGTCGGCACGGGGCTGAGCCTCTACGTCCGGCAGGCGGTGGACCTCACGAGCAGCCGGGCAGACGCGGCCGCCACGAGCTTCTTGGAGGGCGCAGCCTTGGCATGGATGCGAACTCATCAGTCTCCTTTCGTCGGTCGTAGACAAGCCCGTCGATGCCTACCTCAGTACGATTCAACAATGGCTCGTATGCGATCAGCTGGTTTTGACGAGCTTTCGGCTCGTCCAGAGTGGCAGCCGGTCGATCCCGTGTCGCTCCAAAGTTGGGTCACGGGTCAGAATCGAGTCAGGCCCCCGAAAGCTCCCCATTCTGAGGCTGGTAACTCCAAGGGCGATCCGCTCATCCAACAGCTCGGGGAAATCGGCCGTGATCCAACTGAGCTGGAGCGCAAGGATCTGAGCCAATATCCAGCGCTGCTGGAAAGCGCCGAGGTTCAGCAGCGCGTCGGCGTCGGGGCTGACGACGCGGATCCTGCGAGCTGTGCGGTACGAGCTATAAAGGACTTCATTGACAAAATCGACGACACCACTGAGAAACAAGTCGTCATGGCGGCGCTAGCCGTAACAGAGCAGTTTTCCGGCACAGGCATCACCAAGCGTATGCCGGCTGGCATCTCCAAGAGCACCTTTCAGCGCATACGAGATCGTCAGTTCGCCGCTCTAGCAGCCTACCTGCGTTGCTATCCCCGAACTTTCATCGAGGCAGAGCACAGTGGAGTACAACTCACGGATGAGCAGCGCATATATATTCAATACGGTCTCGATAGCTTGATGCAAGCCGCCTTTACACTGCACTACGCAGGCATCGCCAATCTTTTCACCCGTGAGCATGGGACCGGCGAGAATCACACTGCCTGCGATGAATACCTATTCTATAGCTTCCTGCACTTCCTGACGCGAGCCACTAATTGGAGTGCTATCCCACCACCGGCTCGGGTTGCGGAGGCAGGAATCGAGCTTAGTGACCGACATAAGCTCACGACCGAGGCCGATAGGCAGCTCGTATCGCTGATCGCTGATGTGACTGAGTGTTGGCCGCTCGCGGAGTATGACCGCAGACAGATGAGTCCTGTTTTTGAGACAGTACACGAGTTTGGCAGTCTGTATCACCGTGACCTCTACACTGACATGTGGCAACGTCACTACAAGGAGGGTTCCCTTTCCGACACCACTGAGTTGGTGACGGCCCAGAGTGGGCTACTCGCCGAAGCGCTTTACCCATATCGCCACCAACAACCTAAGCTAGACGATGCTGAACGTCTTGCTCGACGTGCCCTCGAATGCTTTTACTGGCGTCACTTCAACGATATACCGTTCAGAAATAGCGTTAGCTCATATTTCCGCGACAAGAGTGTGCCCCTTGTCAAATCTCTACAATGGTGATATAATTACCGTATAGACGCGAAACGCTAACTTCGTGTCGCAGGAGCGTGAAGTATATGAACGGTGAGCGAGACGTTGGTAAGGAACTCGCGTGGGATGACTGGCAAGCCTATGGGCGTATGATTCGCAGTGCTAAGGCGGCCAGATACCACATGCGAGGCGCCTGGCGTCAGCCGAGCAACCACGATCACTACGCACAGCGCATGGCACTGTGGAACACGGTGGTGGTCGCCAATGACTGTGCTGAGGCCCTAGAACCGGGGCACCCACTCCGACTATGGCCCCCCGACGTAAGAGCCGACGTTCGCTATGAACTGCAAGCGAGTATTCGGATGATCGACGCCACAGTGCCGTTCACCGCGTCAGAGCGCCAGGCCCTCACTGATGGCCCTTTGCAAGCATTTCTTAACTACTACAACGGGACATTCTATGACGAGGCTCTTGCACGCCATGAACATCGTCTTGCAGATCACGAACCAGAGCTAGTCAATCGTTGGCATGACTGGCTCTGGCAGGACGAACTTGACCGGCCACAGACTTGCGTCAGAGCAATGGGTGCTAGCGCCGTGCTTGCACACAGCTATGAGCAGCTCGCCAGCAGTCTCTACATTATCCTTGCAGATCCAGAATCTTCGCCGATGTAGAACTCCTAACTCTGCGTCTGACATACGGCTCGGCTTTCGTCGCATAACTCTGCACCAGCGACATCCCAACACGCGCATAATCTTCCGCTGGCTGAACGGCTCACCTCGGCTAATACTCACCTACGCCTCCACACAAGCCGCTTCCAGTGTCATCGGAGTATCACCTACTACCGCTATATATTTAGGCGGTTCGCCCGTAGGGCAGTGGACCACTCGTGGTCCACTCACCCTGCTGGCCTGATCCTGTGCCGAGCCTGAGCTATTGACGCTTGGCGCAGGAATTGCCATGAGCCAGTGATCTGCACCGAGTGTCTTTTCGGTGGGATGTGGATTATTCGGCGTCACTGCATCCGGCAAGACAATCCACATGGTGAAGCCACTGGATTGCCCTGGCTGGAGCGTCCCGAGATCAATGCTCGTAGCCCCTGGTTCCCCCCGCACACATTGGGCACCCTGGCTATACCCCATGACAAAGTTGGGAAGTTCGTGCGTCCCCGAGGTTTCCGGTGCGTAGCTCGTTTCCAGAGCGACCTGTCCGGCACTGCTCGATTCCAGAGTGGTGGTCAGATCGAGACGTACAACAATGGCTCGACCATCAGGAGCAGGTGGTGGACAGCCGCTCAGTGCCGACTGATCGACATCGGATTCGCTGGCCGGCAGCGCCGGTCCAAACCACCCATCGACTGTGACCATATCCCCCTCCTGCGTGGTGGCATGGACGACGAAGCTGGCAGGCCCACTGGTGTTCGGTTCTGCTGCCGATGTGCTGGCTGTGGTAGCCGATGGTGCGTCGTGCGCTTCCTCAGCCGGTGTAACGCCAGGCAACGGTGCTGTACCCGAGCTGCTGGACGGTGACGAGCCTGTCGAGCCACAACCAGTCAGGACCAGTGCTACCAGGGCGATAAGAGCGTACAGCCCGTAGAGGGATCGGCGTCGTAGGCGCATGTGCTGAGCTGGTCTCCTTGTCTTGGGATCGACAGGCAGCCGCCTCAGCGACTCCCGAAGTAGCGGGCCATATACTATCTCACGGGAAACGGTAAGGAGCCCGACCAAGCGGGGCGTAGCCTCGCTCCATGACTAGTCCAAAGGGCAAGACCGAAGCTGATCGCGCCCTGGCGCTTGGGGCGCTCATCCGCAAACTACGCCGCGATCGCCGACTGACGCTCAACCAGCTCGCCGAGCGCGTGCCCATGTCGGCGTCCAATCTCTCGCGTATCGAGCTTGGCTCCCAAGGTCCACCGGCTGACGAGATCATCGAGCGCATCGGCCACGCCCTTGAGGCCGATCCTGGCGAACTGCGCAAGGCCGCCGGACGCTACGCCACTGGCAAGAGCTTCGAGGAGACCGTCTTGGCCCGCCTCGATGCCATCGGCCGAGACGTGCGGGAGGTCAAGAAAGCACTCACGAGCGGCCGGAAGACCTGATAGCGTTCCTCCCGCTCGCCGGGCTATCTGCCGGGCAAGCGCAAACAACCACATAGAAAAGTGGCCCCGCGCAGTTGTAGCTGCCGGGGCCGTGGCACAGGAGGTATGCGCTCCCATGCAGCCCTATCGTAGTCGTAGCGGTGGTCCCCAGATGGTCCAGCGAGCCATCTGCCGTCGCGGTTCGTCCCTGGATTCGTCCAGGTTCATCTCCACTCCGACGCGGAGCTAGCCGTGCGCGTCTCCGAGCTGGACATCAGCGCCGCTACCTTTAGCTGCCTACTCGCGGTCGGCATCACCGAGGTTGAGCACCTGACCGCACGCTCGGCCGACGATCTGCTCGACATCCCACATCTTGGGGCGACAGAACTCTACGAGATCGTCTGCCAACTCAGTGAGCCGGGATTGATCGTGCCTCCCATCCCGTGGGGCAAGATACGACCCTCGGACAAACGCAACCGCGAGATACTGCGGCTGCGCATCATCGACGGCCTGACTTTCGTTGAGATTGGCAGGCGCGTCAATCTCTCCAAAGAGCGCGTCCGTCAAATCCTACGGTGGAACTATGGCCTGCGCATCCAGCCGCCAGCCGTTGGCGCACGACGTCGCCGAGAGACGATCGAGCGGATATGGGCGTCATAGACATAGCAAAGCATCACCGACGGGGCACAGAACGTCTCATCCTGTTGTCGCTTCTCCGGCGGGACCATCCCCCGCAGTGGTCTTGTGCCGAGTTGAAGCTCAACCTCTACAACATACCTCCCGAAGCGATTACAGATGCCCTCACGGAGTTGGAGGCTGTGGGCGCTGTGATCGTCGCTGGCGAGAGCATCCAAGCGTCGTCCTGTGCTCTCCGCATCGACGCCTTGGGTCTGATCTGCATATAGGAGGCCGATGATCCGTAGATCCGCTGAATGGCACTTGTGCGACGTGCAGAACCCCGGCATGACTGCTATCGGCTAAGAATAAACGCTATTAGGACTAGGATGATAATGAGTTCAGTCATCACTAATCGCCCTTTCACTTGACGGGATCAAAGCCCCGATTCAAGTATTAGGGAGCAGAGCTATTCGATATTAGAGTGGTATCGGACAAAATTAGTGTAACGGTAAGACTGTAGGCTCATAGCGACCGCAGTCGGGGGTACTTTTCTCTTACTCCCATAATGAAGTACGTGTATAATGGACTAGATGAGTGATAACACTGACGATTCCACCCTCGACCTGATCCTGACGGAAGTCAGGGGTATATCAGCGTCAGTCACAAGTCTGACTCGGCATGTCGATCGGATGGATGACCGGCTCGGCCATGTTGAGCAAGATACGTCACAACTCAAGCAGGACGTGACCGTGCTCAAGCAGGATGTCAGCGTACTCAGGGAAGATGTTGGTTTTATCAAGAACGCCGTCACCGAGCAGTCGGCCGACCTGGACGACCACGAGCAACGTATCCAGCACCTAGAGCGGGAAGCTGCCTGAGCTGCGGTTCCCGCACAACACCAAGGCGGACCATGCCGCTTGTGCGACGTACAGCCGATGTCTCATCTTGACTCGGCAAACACAAGGGCGCATTATCAAAAGATGGTGAACAAGAAGCAAGCGGAGCAATCGAACGAGTCGGCGACCGATGATGACTATATGTGGGCCGCGACCGTCGCTCGGATGTACGGCGTGAGTGTATCCACCGTAAGGCGCCGGATACTGGAGGGCGTGGTCTTCCCTGGCGCCAAGAAAATGTCGATGCCGCTTTACGGTGCCGGTGAAGTATGGATGATCCCGCGTTCGGAAGTTGAGAGCGTATCGCTCAAAGATTTGTCGCCCAGGGCG
This sequence comes from Solirubrobacteraceae bacterium, assembly GCA_036008645.1. GTDB lineage: Bacteria > Actinomycetota > Thermoleophilia > Solirubrobacterales > Solirubrobacteraceae > Palsa-744. Next base: position 197,420 of record DASYNI010000012.1, on the reverse strand, counting down.
CACTATCGCCACGCGAAGTCAACGGGTGAGGACCACGGCCACGATGAAACAACGAGCCTATCCGCCCTGGAGAAACGGCTTAGCGTACTTGAAGACGCTCATGGTGAAGGTGCTCGCTCGCCTTCCCAACCAAGACGAGTTAGGGTCGCCTCGCGGTGAAGCCTGACGCCCAAGCCGCTTGTGCGATGTAAGGTGACTTAGGTTTTATCGACCGCCTGTCCGTGTAATAGTCGTGGTCGAACAAAACGATAGGCAGATCCTAGACATTGTAGGATCTCCAAAATGGGGGCAATTTCACTTAGAAGTTTCATCGCTTATTACCTATGCGATGTGAGTAAAAAGTAAATGCTCAGCGACGCGCTGGCAGCACGGGCTTTCTAAGGTTCTTGACAAGCCATCGACGGAACCTGCACAGTAGAGGCATGACCCCAACTCCACCAGCCTTGCCGTCCGACCTCTGGCCGCGCTTTTGGAACGACGAGCACCATCCTGAGGCAAGCGAGGACTTCGCCGCCTGGGCAGCGCTAATCATCGGCATGTCTACCCGGAACGCTGTCGAGGACCTGCACGCCGCCGGCGCCTTCTCCGATCGGCAGGCGCCCGCCTTCAACCGACGGATTCGGAATCGAGCGTATGAGGTCCTGCTCGCGCTGCAAGCGCTGGCCGAGACCGGCTACGACGACCGCCTGGTCGAGTTCTTGGACGACCACGCCGCCCGCGACGGTCAGATGGGCGAGACGATCGACCCCTTGGCCGCAATGCGCGGTGCCATCGGATCGGCCGTCCGCGACTTCGCCAAGGCCGAGCGCCTGCCGAAGACCAAGGCCGAGGAGCTGGAGGCCGCTGCTCTGGAGGGAGCTACCGAAGCCTTCAAGGCGCTGCGGAGCCTCGACAAGCGCGAGTCGATGGATGTGGTCATCTATTTGGGAACCAGCATCCCGCCCTATTGGGAGCTGCCCGAGATCGCGCCGGAGCGACGCGAGCTATTCGGCCTATTCAGCGAGGACTGAGCCGATACACGCCAGTAGACACGCGCTCAAATTGAGGCTCCTGACTTCGAGCACCTGCGGCCAGACACCAGCCAACGGAGTCTTTCGAGACAGGATGCCCGAGCAGTCGTTCGACGCCTTGATGGATGTCCGCGATAGACAGCGGCTCCGCCGTCGCCGCCAGCACCTTGACAGCAGCTCGCTTGATCTCGCCGTTGCGGAGCCGTCCTGTCGGCGCAAGCGGCGGCTCTGGACAGGCGCTCGGCTCGATAGGTTCGTCAGGCAGGGCATCGAAGATCGCCTGCAACGCACTGGACGGGTTTGTATACCGTCCTAGAAGATGCATGCAACAAAGACCTGGCTGGTCAAGCGACAGCTGCGTCCACGGGCTCTCGCCCACGCTCGTCCCGGTAGAAAACAGCCTGCGTGCACCTCAGCGCGAGTTGCCGAACAGCCTTAGGAAAAGCAGGAACACGTTCAGGATGTCGATGAAGATTCCCGCCGCGATCGGGATCGCTTCCGCCTGATCTGCACGCCGCAGGCGGTTGAAGTCGATCACCGTATAGAGGCCGAACACACCCAGGCCCACGATCACATAGACCGTGTAGAGAGCCGGGATCCGGACGAAGATCAGGACGATCCCGGCCACTATCAGCCCTAGCAGCAGGAAGAAGGCGAGTCGATACAGGAACGAGAGGTCACGCCTAGTGGCATAGCCGCCCGCGCCGAGACCGCCGACGAACAGCGCCGTGGCGCCGAAGGCTTGGCGCACAGCCGTCGGGTCCACTTCGGAGTAGTAGTTGACGGTGGTCGAGATACTCGCTCCGAGCAGCAGCCCGAAAGCGAACAGCAGCACGAGCGCCAGTCCCTGGTTACCTCTGGCGTTTGCCACGTTCAAGCCGACCAGGCAACCGAGCGCGAGCAGCCACGCGATGAACCACGTTCCGCCGCCGGATTCGCGCGCCAGGTAGACGCCGAGCGTGGCGAAACCCACGGTCAACGCGACAAGCCCCATCACCCGGCCGAACAAGGGCCGGGCGCTTGATGCGGGTAGGCCTGATTCGTAGCCCACTGCGCTCATCGCAGTTGCATCGTACACGCGCCACCTGGGATGCCCCGGCGAATGCGTGGCCGCTCACGCCGCCACAGTCCGCCCCAGCAAATCGAAGAGCGCCGCGAAGTGCCGCTCGGCCGCCGCCTCGTCGTAGGCGGGCGTGTCGGACATCGTGTACCCGTGTGCGGCGCCCTCGTAAATCTCCGAGACGTATGAGGCGCCGGCCTCATCGAGTGCTTTCTCCAGCGTCGTGATGCTTTCAGCTGGCATGCTGTGGTCGTTGTCGGCGAAGCCGAAGTAGAGCTCCGCGGAGATCTCGCCGGCGATCAGGTGCGGGCTGTCCTTAGCTTCGGTCACAAGGCCGCCCGTGTGGAAAGCGCCGAGCGCAGCCACGCGCCGCGGGTAGGCGGCCGCTATCTGCCAGCCGAGACGCCCTCCCATGCAGTAGCCGGTCAGCGCGATCGGCCCACGCGCAACCCCCTCGAGCTTGCCCAGGTAGGCGTCGGCGTCGCTGACGATCCGCTCGATGTTGAGCTCCTGCATCAGCGGCATGATCTGCTGGAAGATCTCCCCACGCTTCTCGGGGTCATCCAGACCATCGAGCGAGATCACCGGCGCGCGGCCAGCGCGGTAGAAGACATTGGGGGCGAGCACGACGAAACCCTGCGCCGCGATCCGGTCGGCCATCTCCTCGATCCGCGGCCGCAGTCCAAACGCGTCTATGAGCAGCAGCACTCCGGGATATGAGCCCTCGCCGTCGGGACGAGCGAGGTATGCGTCCGCCACTCCATCCTTCGTCTCGATGTCAATCGTCTCGCCGCTCATGCGTGCCTCTCCTGTTCTCGTTGGTGGTGGGCGAACCTAATCACTAACGAGATGGCCGTGGCGCACTCGCTGCGCGGACTCCTGATGTCAACCCTTCCATCTGACAGACTGCGGGCATGCCCGCAGTCACACCCCGCCAGCGCGTCGTCGTCGTAGGTGGGGGCTTCGGTGGCCTGCTGACGGTCAGCTCGCTGGCTGGCGCGAACGCCGAGATCACCCTGATCGACCGGCACAACTACCACCTCTTCCAGCCGCTCTGCTACCAGGTCGCCACGGGCGCCATCTCCCCCGGCGAGATCGCGGTGCCGCTGCGCAGCGTCTTTCGCCGCCGGCAAGAGGTGCGGGTGCTGATGGGCGAGGTGGAAGGCTTCGATCTGGATGCGGGCGAAGTGATCGTCGGTCCCGCGATCGCCGGAACCGCCGCCAGGAGGATCCCTTACGACACGCTCGTGGTCGCCGGCGGCTCGAGCTACGCCTATTTCGGCCACGACGAGTGGCGCACGCTCGCGCTGGAGGTCAAGTCGCTGGACAGCGCGCTGCAGGTAAGGGGCCGCATCCTGCAGGCCTTCGAGGCCGCCGAGCTGGAGGAAGATCCAGAGCGGCGACTCGGCTGGCTGACCTTCGTGGTCGTCGGCGCCGGGCCGACGGGCGTGGAGATGGCCGGCCAGATCGCAGAGATGGCAAGAGATACCCTGCCCGCGGAGTTCCGCAGCAGCGACCCAAGGACCGGCAGCGTGCTGCTGGTCGAGATGGCCGATCGCGTTCTGACCGGCTTCGCCCCCTCGCTCTCCTCGCGGGCAGCCGGTGCGCTGCAGCAACTCGGCGTGACGCTCATGCTCGGACATCAGATGGTGGACGTGCACCCCGATCGCGTGGAGCTCCAGACGACCACCGGGGACCGCGTGCAGATCAAGACCAGGACCGTCGTCTGGGCCGCAGGCGTCACCGCCTCTCCGCTGGCCGCGGCGCTTGGCCAGGCCGCCGGTGCCGAGATCGACCGCGCCGGACGGTTGCTAGTGGAGCCGGACCTCACCCTGCCCGGCCACCCGGAGGTGTTCGCACTGGGTGACATGGTCCAGGTGCGCGACCCCCACAGCGATCGGCCGCATCCGCTGCCGGGGCTCGCGCCCGTGGCGATGCAGCAGGGCCGCTACGTCGGAGCGTTGATCTCAGCCCGCTTAAAGGGCAGTTCGCTGCCACCGTTTCACTACCGCGACAAGGGCTCGCTGGCGACGATCGGGCGCGGCCACGCGGTCGCAGAAGTGCGCGGCCTGCGCCTGAGCGGCGTGATCGCCTGGGTCACCTGGCTGCTCGTGCACATCTTCTACCTGATCGGATTCGAGAACCGGGTGCTCGTGCTGCTGCGCTGGTCCTACAGCTTCTTCACCAAGGGCCGCAGCACGCGCCTGATCACCGAAGCCGCCGGGCTGCCGCCATGGCATCCGGAGTCGGTTCACCTGAGCGGCACCCAGGCCGGCTCGGGCGCGCCCGAGCACACCGCGCGCTGACTGGGCCGGACCTCCCATCAGCCCGGCCCAGTCGGTTCCACGTCCTCAGATGCCCTGCATCCTCATCGCCGCCTCCAGCTCGCTCGCGTCTGCTTCCATCCCCTTTTCGTTGGGATGCACGGAGAATGCATCCGATTCGGGGATGACCGGTTCTATCCAGCGCGTGCTCAGCGGCTTGCAGGCGTCGTGGCCCATGCTCGGCGTGAACGTATCGACATAGATGTCGCCGTTTGCAGACGCCGCGCTCGCAAGCATCGCGTTCAGTTCCTTCTCGACGTTGTTGAGGTAGGCGACGTCGCCGGTGGTCAGCGGCACCGTCGGCCAGCAGTTGCCGCTCTGCGGCAGGATGTCCGGATAGGCGACGACGAACACCTTCGCCGAGGGCGAGAGCACGCCGATCTGATGAAACGCGGCGCTCACGACCGGCTCGTCGGCCTTGATCTCTTCGGAGAGCTTGTTGCCATAGGTGTCCTTGCATGGAGTGCCGAACGGGAACACGAGATCCTCGACACCACAGACCGCAAGCGTTTCGATGAAGAGGTTTTTGTCATTGCCGCCGATGCCGACCGAGACGACTTCGGTCGATGCGCTGAGCGCATAGAGCTGCGGCGGCTGGTCCGGGAACTGGGCTTCGGTGGTGAGATCCGCCGTGGTGGCCCCGCCGCAGCTGACGTCCTTCAGCGAGAGGCCGAGCGCCCTCGCAGTCAGGTGCGGGTAGTTGCGGGCCGACTGGGTGCAGTCCAGCGGCGCACCTTCGGCGGGCGGCAGGATCAGCGGCCCGGAGACATAGGAGTCGCCGAGCGAGACATAAGACTGCGCGCCCGCTGCGGCGGGCACGAGCGCGGCGCAGAGCGCGAGCACGAAGAGAGCGATAACGCTGCGAGTTGCCGACATCTTCTCCTCCTGTTGGGGCCTGCCGGCGGATGGACCCTGGCCGGCTGCCGCGTCCTATGCCCGCTGTGCCGAAGGCTCAAACCCAGTGGGGAACAGCCGGCGCATGCGCCGTTCGGGTCCTATCTCAGTTCCGCGGAGCTCTTCCCCAGCAGGTGCCGAGCCACAATCAGCAGCTGGATCTGCTGGGTGCCCTCGAAGATGTCGAGGATCTTGGCGTCCCGCGCCCACTTCTCCAGCAGCTCGTTCTCGCCGTAGCCGACGCTGCCGCAGAGCTCGACGCAGCCGAGCGTGACATCGACGCAGGTGCGCCCCGCCTTCGCCTTGGCCATCGAGGCCTGCAGCGAGTTGGGCTTGGCGTTATCGGCCATCCAGGCGGCCTGCATCGTCAACAGCCGCGCAGCATCCCAGTCGGCCTCCATCTCCTGGAAGCGAGCGGCCGCGGCGCTCTGGCAGAGCGCGGGCGTGGCATCGTCGATCTCGATGCCGGCATCGGCGAGCCGCTTGCGCGTCTCATCGAGCGCCGCGCGACCGACGCCGACGCCCATCGCCGCGACCAGTGGTCTGGTGTTGTCGAAGGTCTGCATCGCGCCCGCGAAGCCCTGCTTGACGTCCACCGTGGGGTCGCCGAGCAGCGCGTCCTTGGGCACCCGGCAGTCTTCCAGGCGGAAGTTCGCGGTGTCAGAGGCCCTGATCCCGAGCTTGTGCTCCAGGCGCTCCAACTTCAGTCCGGGGTTCTCTTTTTCGACGATGAAGGACTTGATCGCGGCGCGGCCCTTGCTGCGGTCGAGGCTCGCCCACACCACCACCAGGTCAGCGCGCTCCCCGGAGGTGACGAAGATCTTCTCTCCGTTTAGGACGTACTCGTCACCGTCGAGCTCGGCAGTGGTCCTGATCGCGGCGGAGTCCGAGCCGGCCTCCGGCTCGGTGATCGCCATCGCAGCCCAGCGGCCGCCGTATCGCTGCAGCTGCTCTTCGGTCGCCACGGAGGCGATCGCGGAGTTGCCGAGACCCTGGCGTGGCATGGTCAACAGCAGGCCGACATCTCCCCAGCACATCTCGATGATCGAGAGCACTGTGGAGAGGTTGGTGCCGTTGCGGTTCTCGCCCGCGCCGCTTGCGCTCGCGCTGCGACGCACGCCGGTGGCGCCGGTGCCGCCGTTCTCGCTGCCCTCGTTCATGCCGTCGATCAGCGCGGCGAGCATGTCGAGCTCCTTGGGGTAGGCGTGCTCAGCGGCGTCGTACTTGCGGGAGATCGGCCGCAGCACCTCCCTGGCGACCTGGTTGGCCTGATCGACCAGCGGCCTGAACTTCTTGGGTGTCTCGAGGTTGATCATGTGATCGCTTTCGCTCTATACGAGCAGGGCGCCCTCCATCACGCCCGCTGCTCTGAGGTCCCGGTACCAGCGCTCCACCGGATGCTCCTTGACGTAGCCGTGGCCACCGAGCAGCTGCACGCCTTCGGAGCCAATCTTCATGCCCTTTGCCGTGCAAAGCCGCCTTGCCAGCGCGGTGACATGTGCGAAGTCGGCGCCTTGATCGGCGCGCGCAGCTGCCCGGTAGGTGAGCAGCCTCATCGCTTCGGTCTCGATCCCGATGTCGGCGACGCCGAAAGCGACTGCCTGGCGATTTGAGATCGGTTCGCCGAAGGCGGTGCGCTCGTTGACGTACGGGATCACGTAGTCGAGCACGGCCTGCGCGGTGCCGATCGCAAGCGCGCACCACGCGATGCGTGCGCGCTGGACGCACTCCAGGTAGGCGGCCCGCGCGCCGTCGGCGAGGATCGCGCCAGTGGGCACGCGCGCGCCCTCGATCAACAGCCGGCCGGTCGCAGCAGCGCGCAGGCCCATCGCGGGCTCGGCCTGCACCGAAAGGCCCTTAGTCGAGGACTCGACCACGAACAGCGCCGGCCCGAATTCCTCTGCCTCGGCAGCGATCACGAACAACTCGCACTCGCCGGGGCGCGCGAGAAGGGACTTGACGCCGTCCAGCACCCAGTCGCCGCCGTCGCGACGCGCTGTGGCGCTAAGGCGCAGCGGGTTGAACAGCGGCTGTGGCTCGAGCAGAGCAAGCGCCGCCGCGGGCGGAGCCTCGCCGGCGAAGGCGGGTAGGTAGGCAGCCTGCTGGTCGGCGTCGCCGAAGAGGCCGATCGTGCTGGCCACCGCGCCCGGCGCGAGCACGGCATAGGAGATGCCCATGTCGCCGTGGGCGAGCGCCTCCGCTATCAGGGCGCCTGTGACGGCAGCGCGTTGCGCCATCACGCCGCCGAGCTCCTCGGGGATGCCGAGCATGTTTACGCCAAGCTCGCTCGCCTGCTCCAGCAGCTCCTTCGGCGTGCCGGTGTCCGCGTCGGCCTGCGCGGCGGCCGGGCGGACCTTCTCGGCCGCGAAGTCCCTGACGGCCTCCTGCAGCATCTGCTGCTCGTCGTCTGGGGTGATGTCGAACAGCGACGGGACTTTCGAGGAGCCCTGGCGTGCCGGGCCGGGCAGGCTCTGAGCGATCTTGAAGGTGCGGCTGGCAGCGGTGGCCGCCCTGAAGCCGTTCTTGGTGGCGCCGTAGATCAGCTTCTCGGTCTGTTTGCGCATGCCGAGCTTGTCGAGAGCGGGTGAGCCGGCGAGCGCGCCAAGCGCCCGCAGGCCGAGGCCCATGCTGCGCTGGGCGACTGACTTTTGGGTGCTCACTTCGTGTTAATCCTTTCGTTGCCCGGCAGCAACCTGACGGCGCCATCGAGGTGAGGGGTGCCCTTCTTCGCCTCGGTGAGCGCGAAGCGGATCTCGTCCGGCCCTGCGCCGGCCGGCTCCTGCGAAAGCGAGCTTGCGAACTGGACCTTGGCCGGCAGCACGATCGGCTTACGGAAGCGAACCTGCGCTTCACAGCTCTCCGGCAGGCGGCTCTCAAGCGCCGCCAGACAGCGGGCCTTGCTCCACATGCCGTGCGCGATCGCGCCGGGGAAGCCGAGCAGCTTCGCGCTGAGCGCGTGCATGTGAATCGGGTTGCGGTCGCCCGACACGGAGGCGTAGCGGCGGCCGAGATCGCCCGGCAGCCGCCATGTGGCGCTCGGCCGCAGATCGGCCTCGGGCGAGCCCTCGCCCTGCCGATCTGCGGCCTCACGCTCCCCCGGTCCAGCTTGTTCGCCGCCGCCGCGGCGCAGCATCGTGCTGAAGTCCTCCCAGACAAGCTCGCCGTCCGAGCTGACCTGGGTCACCAGCGTGAAGGTGCGTCCGCGCGGATGGGCCGAGAGCGCGGTTGGGCTCACGCTGATGCGAAGCTGCTCGCCGATCGCGATGGGCCGGTGCTGCACGATCCTGTTCTCGATGTGCACGAGCCCGACGGCACCGAAGGGGAAGTGGCCGTCTGCCATCACCGCCATGTGCAGCGGGAACGCGAGCACGTGCGGGTAGGTGATCGGCAGGTGCTCGCGCAGCGTAAAGCCGCACACCTTGGCGTAGGCGGCGACGCTGCCGGCCTGCGCGCTCACGTCCTCCAGCACCAGCTCGATCTCGGGGATGCGCTTGCCACCTCCTGGAACGAACGGCAGCAGGCCGATCCCGGGGATCAGCGGAAGTGCCGCGCGCGCATAGAGCGGCAGCAAGTGCGGCGGGCTCTGCAGAGTCCTTACGGCCATCACGCTCCGAGCAGGCTCTGGCCGCAGACACGAACCACGTTGCCGTTGACCCCGGTGGAGGCGGGGCTCGCGAGCCACGCAATCGTCTCGGCCACGTCGACGGGCAGCCCGCCCTGGGACATGCTGTTCATGCGCCGGCCGGCTTCGCGCAGAGCGACCGGCATCTTCGCGGTCATCTGCGTCTCGATGAACCCGGGCGCGACGGCGTTGATTGTCGCGTGGCGCTTGGCGAGCTCGCCGGAGAGCGCGTGCACCATGCCAATCACACCGGCCTTGGAGGTCGCGTAGTTGGTCTGGCCCGAATTGCCCGCGATGCCGCTCATCGAGGAGACGCAGACGATGCGCCCGTTCTCGGCCAGCAGCCCCTTGGCGAGCAGCTCGTCGTCGATCCGCTCCTCGCTTGAGAGGTTGATCTCCATCAGCGAGCTCCAGCGGTCCTCGGGCATCTTCGCCAGGGTCCGATCCCGTGTCACGCCGGCGTTGTGGACGACGATGTCGATCCCACCCGCGAGCCGATCGGCAATCCGCGCGGGCGCGTCCGCATCGGTGATGTCAAGCTCGATGCTCTGTGCACGCAGGCGAGTGGTGACCTTCGCCAGATCGGCCGAAAGGGCGGGCACGTCGAGCAGCACGAGCTGGGCACCGTCGCGGTGCAGCGTGGTCGCGATCGCCGCGCCGATCCCGCGCGAGGCGCCGGTGACCAGTGCCCGCTTGCCGGCCAGCGGCTGCTCCCAGTCGATCGCGGGCGTCTGTGCGACCGGCACGCCGACCTCGATCACCTGCCCTGAGACGTATGCCGAGCGCGGCGAGAGGAGGAAGCGCATTGTGGAGTCGATCTGCTCCTCGGCGTCCTGTGCGACGTGCACGAGCTGCACCCCAATGCCTCTGCCGACCTCCTTGGCCAGCGAGCGCGTGAAGCCCTCGAGCGCGCGCTGCGCGGTGGCGCTGCGTACCGAGGCGGCACGCTCGGCGCCGGAGCGGCCGGATGGTGGCAGCGGCGGAGAGCCGAGCACGACGACCCGGCCGCTGCGCTGCACCCGCTTTACATTCGGGTGAAAGAAGCGCTGCAGCTCGACGAGCTCCGTCGAGTCCGCGATCCCTGTGGCGTCGAAGATCAGTGCCTTCACCGGTCCCTGCCCATCGCTCGCGCGCTCAGCGCCGATCGCGTCGAGCAGCCTTTGCAGCGACGATCCCAGGCGTCCGCCGGGAGCGCCGCCCAACAGCACCGGGCCGGAGATCACCGGCACGCCGGGGCGATGACGCTCCAGCTTTGCCGGCCGCGGCAGACCGAGCTTGCCAGCGATCAGCTTCCCGGGCAGCGAGTTGACGGCCTCTGCGTAGAAATCTGTCATTTGGCGCCTCCTGCGCTCTCGATCACGGCAAGGATGCCCTGGCCATCCGCCGCGCAGATGCTGATCACGCCGCGACCGGAGCCACGCTCGTGCAGCGCCTTGGCCAGCGACGCCAGGATCCGCCCGCCGGTCGCGGCGAATGGGTGGCCGGCCGCCAGCGAGCCGCCGTTGACGTTCAGCCGCTCGCGGTCGATCGCGCCGAGCGGCGCGCTGCGACCCAGCCGCTCCTTGCAGAAGCGCTCGTCTTCCCAGGCCTTCAGCGTGCAGAGCACCTGCGCGGCGAAGGCCTCGTGGATCTCGTAGAGGTCGAAGTCCTGGAGCGTTAGACCGTTGCGATCGAGCAGCAGCGGCATGCCGTAGGCGGGCGCCATCAGCAGCCCCTCACGCTTGTGGACATGGTCGATCGCGGCGGCCTGGCCGTCGACGAAGTAGGCAAGCACCGGAAGTCCGCGCTCGGCTGCCCACTCCTCGCTTGCAAGCAGCACCGCGGAGGCGCCGTCGGACAGCGGCGTGGAGTTGCCCGCGGTCATCGTGCCCTCGGGGCCGCCGAAGACGGGCTTCAGCTTCGCCAGCTTCTCCACGCTGGAATCAGGACGCAGATTCTGGTCCCGCTCGAGCCCGAGATACGGGCTGACCAGATCGTCCATGAAGCCGCGCTCATAGGCGGCGGCAAGGTTGTGGTGGCTGCGCGCGGTCAGCTCGTCCTGCTCGGCGCGGCCGATCTCCCACTCGCTGGCCATAATCGCGCAGTGCTCGCCCATCGAGAGTCCGGTGCGGGGCTCCTCGTTGCGCGGGATCGAGGGCACGATCTGGCCCGGCCGCAGTCGCGTGAGCTGCTTGGCGCGCCCCAGCAGCGACTTCTGCCGGTTGAGGTCGAGCATGATCTCGCGCAGGTCCTCGTTGACGCCGATCGGCGCATCGGAGGTGGTGTCGGTGCCGCAGGCGATGCCGGAATCGATCTGCCCGAGCGCAATCTTGTTGGCCACCAGGATCGCGGCCTCCAGGCCCGTGCCGCACGCCTGCTGCACGTCGTAGGCGGGTGTCTCGGGGGCAAGCCGAGTACTGAGCACGCTCTCGCGCGTCAGGTCGCGGTCGCTTGAGAGCTTGAGCACCGCGCCTCCCGCGACCTCGCCGATGCGCTGCTCCTGCAGGTCGAAGCGCTGCACCAGGCTGTCCAGCGCCGCCGTCAGCATGTCCTGGTTTGAGGCGTGCGAATAGTGAGAGTTGGACCGCGCGAACGGGATCCTGGCGCCGCCGATGATCGCGACGCGTCGGGGCTTATCGATCAACTTGCCCGCCCTTTCTTCGAGCGCAGCGTGAGGCCGGGCTCGACAGTCGAGATCAGAAGCTCTGCGGCTTGCGCCGCGGAGAGCGCCTCGGTGGCAAGCCACCAGCGCGCTAGCGCCTCCGCGGCGCCGAGCAGCGCTGCCGAGAGTGCCTCCACCTCGATGCGTGCGGCGTCCCTGCGCCGTGCCGGCAGACGCGCAAGCAGCGAGCCGGCGACCAGATCGGCGATCCGCCCGCGATAGTCGGCGACTCGCGCAGCCACCTCGCCGACGTGAGCCGAGGTCTCGTCGAAGAGCACCGCCCAGGCGGCGCGGTCGGCGTCAAGGAAGCCGAAGAAGGCCCTGATGCCGGCGCCGAGCGCCTCGCTTGGCCCGTCCACGTCGGCGATCGCCTGGCCGATCATCGTGAACAGTCCCTCTCCCGCCCGTTCCATGCAGGCGATGTAGAGCCGCTCCTTGTTGCCGAAGTAGTTGTAAAGCAGCGGCTTGGTCACCCCAACCGCTGCAGCGACCTCCTCCATCGTGACTGCGGCATAGCCGCGCTGCGCGAAGAGATCGTGGGCCACCGAGAGCGTCTGCTGCATCCGCTGCTCCCTGGGCATGCGTGTCCTAGGCGATGCATCGATTGCCATAACCATGAAGTTACCCGGATATAAATTTATACTCAAGTAACGTGACCAATGTCACACGAGCGAAGGCCTGCGGCGCCGCACACTGGCCGCAATCGGCGTAGGCTGGACATTCGGGCTCGTACCGAGCATTGGGTACCGTCCGCGAAGCAGAGCCGACGCGAGCACAACGGAGGCCAGCATGAGCGCAATGGAGCGCAGCGTGACGCAGACCTGCCAGCGTCAGGAGACGCGATGAGCTCACGCGCGGTCAACCGCCCCCACGGCGCTGTGCGCCACTACGCGAGCCTGCTCGGCCCGAACATGGCCGCGGTCGCCCCGGCGATGCTCGAACGGGACGTCGGCCATCGCCTTTCACGCCTGAGCGCCACCAGCTCCGATCGCGTCCGCCAGCGCCTGCGGTCGAGCCGCCCGCGCATGCGCGGGCTGCAGGCGGCGCCGGGCGGCAAGCTGCGGTGGAAGGACGTGCCCGCCCCGGCGCCGCCGGGGCCCGACGGCGCGATCGTGCACCCGATCGCGATCGCAACCTGCGACATCGACTGCCCACTGGCGATGGGGATGCTGCAGATGCCGCTGCCGGTGCACCTGGGCCACGAATGCGTCGCCGAGGTGCAAACCGTAGGCGAGCGTGTGCAGAGCGTGAAGCCGGGCGAGATGGTCGTGGTGCCCTACGAGGTCAGCTGCGGCGCCTGCCCGCAGTGCAAGGCAGGCTTTACGGCAAGCTGCGCGTCTGTCCCGCCGGTCTCGGCGTTCGGGATGGGCGTTGCAACCGGTCACTTCGGCGGCGCCTATTCGGACCTGCTGCGCGTCCCTTACGCCGACGCGATGCTCGTTCCGCTGCCCAAGGGCGTCGACCCGGCAGCCGCCGCGAGCGTGGCCGACAACATGTGCGACGCCTACAGGCACATCGCCCCGCACCTGCCGGGGCTACTGCAGCGCGACCCGCAGGCCGAGGTCCTGATCCTCGGCTCACTGCGCCGCCGCTCGTCCTTCGGCGCGAGCCTGCCGCTTTACTGTGCTCTGATCGCTCAAGCGCTGGGCGCGCGCAAAGTCCTGGTGGTCGACGCGCGGGGGCGCGTCCGCAGCCATGCCGCGCAACTCGGCATCGAGTCGATCGAGCCCAGGGCGCTGCGCCGCCGCCCGCGAGCGCCGCTGGTGGTAGACGCAAGCGTGCTCGATCTGGGCAGAGCGCTGGCGGCCACGGCACCCGATGGCATCTGCACGAGCTCCGGCAGCCTGCACCGCGCCACGACAGTGCCGATCGCAGCCGCCTACGTTCGCAAAGTGACGCTGCACGTCGGTCGCACCTCCGCCCGGCCGCTGATGCCGGAGGTGCTTGCGCTGACCGGAAGCGGCGCGCTTGCACCGGAGCGCGTGATCAGCACGCTGGCGTCACTGGAGGATGCCCCGCGCGTGCTTGGCGAGCACTTCCGGTCCGGGGGCACGAAGGCCGTGCTGACCGTCTGACGTAGGTACAGACCTCGAAGACGCCTGGCGAGCGGGTAATCATGGGTATGCGCCAGTGGCGCCGAGAGGAGCAATGCCCGTGCGAAGCACACAACCGTCGATCGATCGCTCGCATCCACCGCCGCAGTCGCCGGCGGGCGGCACGCCGCAGGGGCTGATCAACCGCAAGCGTCTGCTGATCAGCGTAGGGCTGATCCTCGTCGGGCTGGTGAGCCTCTATTTCCTGCTTCCGAAGCTCGCTGGGCTCCAGAACACCTGGGGGCGCCTGCAACAGGGCGATCCGGTGTGGCTGGCGGTCGGCGCCGTCCTTGAGGCGTTCTCGATCGCCAGCTATGCGGCGCTGTTTCGGTCCGTATTCGGCCGTGGCGTGCCGCGCATCGACTGGCGCGCGAGCGTGGAGATCCCGCTGGCGGGGATCGCCGCGATCCGTCTGCTGGCGGCAGCCGGCGCAGGGGGCGTCGCGGTTACGATCTGGGCGCTGCGGCATGCGGGCATGACTGGCCGGACGATCGGCGCGCGGATGGTCGCAAGCCTCGTGATCCAGTACGCGGTCTACCTGACCGCGCTGGTGGTTTGCGGCATCGGGCTGTGGACAGGCGTCTTCGCAGGAGGCGGCTCTTTCGCGCTGACGATCCTGCCCGCGATCACCGCCGCCTTTCTTGGCCTGCTGGTGGCGGGCATGGGCCTGCTGCCGCAGGACTTCGAGCGGCGCCTGCGGCGGCTGGGTGCGCGGTCGGGCCGCATCGGCCGCCTGGCCACACGTCTTGCGCCCGCGCCGAGCACGGTCTCCGCGGGAGTGCGAGCCGCGCTCGCGCTGGTCTCAGAGCGGCCCTACAGCGTGCTCGCGGCGATCGGATACTGGGGATTCGACATCGCCGTGCTGGGTGTGAGCCTACGCGCCTTTGGAGCCGTAGTCTCACCGTCGGTGATCGTGATGGCCTACTTCCTCGGCACCCTTGGCAGCCTGCTGCCGCTGCCCGGCGGCATCGGCGGCGTGGAGGGCGGAATGATCGGCGCCCTGGCCGCCTTCGGGGTGCCGGGCGGACAAGCCGTGGTTGGCGTCCTGGCCTACCGAGCGATCTCCTTCTGGCTGCCCACCCTGCCGGGCATCGCCGGCTACCTCGCTCTGCGCTCGACCGTGAGGACGTGGACCGCCGCCGATGAGACCGAGGGGCAGGGATTGGTCGACGTCGCGGCGGACCGCCGCTGATGGCAAGCCAGGGAGCAGGAGCCCGCGCACGCGGCGCGACATGGAAAGCGATGCGCTGGACGGCGAGGCTAACGCGCGGGCAGGTGGTGCAGATGGTCGGCGGCCCGGCGCGGGCGCGCGTGGTCGTGCTGTTCGGCTGCGTATTGGCGCTCAGCAGCGCCGACACCGCAACGATCGGCGCCGTCGCACCGCAGCTGGAGAGCGCGATGAAAATCAGCAACACCGAGATCGGGCTACTGAGCTCAGTCTCGCTGTTGGTGGGAGCGATCTTCGTGCTGCCGGTAGGAATGCTCGTGGACCGCTCCAAGCGCATTCCGCTGCTGTCGGCCAGCATCGTGCTCTGGAGCGTCGCCTCGCTGGCCTCCGCGTTCGCGGGCAGCTACTCCACCCTGCTCTTGACCCGGCTGGCGCTCGGCGCGGTGGCCGCCACCGCCGGTCCGGCGATAGCGTCGCTGACCGGCGACTACTTCCCCGCGCGGGAGCGGGGTGGGGTGTACTCCTACATCCTCGCCGGCGAGATCGCCGGCACCGCGATCGGATTTCTGGTTTCCGGCACGCTGGCGAACCTGATCTCCTGGCGCGCCGCGTTCGTGATGCTTGCGATCCCCGGCTTCTTCCTGGCCCGCTCGCTGTGGCGCACCGTGCCCGAGCCGCGCCGCGGCGGCCAGAGCCGCCTGCATCCGGGTGCCGAAAGCTTCGAGCAGGCGCCGCCCGGAGAGTTCGAGTGGGAGGACCCTGCAGGCAGCTCCGAATCGCCGGACGCGGAGCTTGCACACGAAGCCGCACAGCGCCACGGCGTGCAGCCGGACCAACGTCGCGTGCTGCGCCGCAACCCGCGCGAGCTGAGCATCCGGGCGGCGATCCGCTACGTGCTCTCGGTCCCCACCAACGTGCTGCTGATTATCAGCTCAGCGCTCGGCTACTTCTTCCTCTCCGGCCTTCAGACCTTCGTGGTCGTGTTCGTGGAGGGCCACTACAACGTCGGCTACGCCTCAGTGACGCTGGTGCTCGTGCTCTTGGTAGTCAGCTCGCTGATCGGCACGCTGATCAGCGGCCGCGTGACCGACGCGATGCTGCGCAGCGGCGTGCTGGAGGCGCGCCTCTGGATTCCGGCGCTCTGCTACTTCGGAGCCGCGGCGCTGCTCGTGCCCGGCATCCTGGCCAGCAAGCTGAGCACCGGCCTGTGGTTCGACGTAGGTGGCGCGACGTTGATCGCGGCCGCCAACCCGCCCCTGGATGCTGCGCGCCTGGACATCATGCCCTCCGGACTCTGGGGCCAGGCGGAGAGCACCCGCACCTTCCTGCGCTCGATCGCGCAGGCGCTGGCGCCGCTGCTGTTCGGTGGTGTCTCGGACCTGATCGCCGGCATCTTCCCGGTGCAGGCGCCCGTCGGCACCCATCCGGCCCCGATCTCCCCAAGCGTGGCAAACGGCCTGGAGGTCAGCTTCATGATCATGCTCGTCGCGCTGGTGGCCGCAGGCGTCTTCCTGCTGCGCGCCCGGCACAGCTACCCAACCGACGTGGCCACCGCGGGCGCCTATGAGCCCGAGCCGGTGACCAGAGTCATGTAGCGCCGGCGAGGGCGGGCTGCGGCTCGCATGCGCCCTCGTTGGCCTGGGTGTCCACAAGCTGGAAGCAGCGCGCGACGGCGCCGCGGACGATCTCCACGTCCAGGCCTATTTCCAGCAGGTCATCGGCAGCCGAGAAGGCGCGCTGGGCCAGCAGGAAGATGCTGAGCAGGACGCCCGCCTTCAGGTTGGAGGTGAGCGCGGCGATGATCACCACCGCGATCGGCCCGAGGTTGGCGGCGGCGCCGGAGCCGTAGCGGCTGACGGCTTCAAGCCAGCCGAGCCTGGCCTCGCGGCGCAGCACGCGGGTCGCCGACTGTGCGAATCGGCGCGCACCTCCCTCATCCTGCAATCGACGAGAGAGCTCGCCGGCCAAGCTGCGGCTCATCGCCTCCAGCGCCTCCTGGCGCTCCTGCGCCGCGCCTGCCGCCGGCCTCTGCAATGTCCGCGCGAGGATCGCCGCGATGAGCCCCAGGATGACCGCCACCCCAGCGCCGGGCGCGCTCAGCACCACCAGGGCCACGAGCGCGGAGAGGAGCTCGAAGGCGCCCATCACGGCGGTGTCGAGCGGCGAAACGATCAGCTCCTGCATCGCCTCCGCGTCCGATACGAAACGGGAGGTCAAGCCGGCTACATCCTCGTGGCTGTGCTGCGGCGTGCGCTGGACGCCGGAGAACATCATCATCCGCAAGTCGCGGTAGAGGCGGGCGACCGCCTTGGTGAAGAAGCCGTCGGACAGCGTGAAGGCGACCGCCTCGATCACGATCGAGGCGACTATCAGCCCCGCGGCGATGGCCGCGCCGCTGCTGTGATGGGAGCCGGCGAGATCGTCAACCAGGCTGCCGAGCGCCAGCGCGGGCACGAGCCCGACGAGGGCACCCAGGCCGGTGAAGGCGACCATCGCCCCCAGCTGAGCCCGCACCGGCCGCATCAGCGGGATCAGCCGCCCCCACGGAATCTGGACGCGCGAACGCCGGCGGCGCAGCGCCGCCGCGGAGGGGATCATCTTGCGCGGTTCCATGACGTGATGGCGATGCGGATCGGGCGTGGGTCACACACAGAGGGCGCAACCCACGCCCAGCACCGGAAGGTCCTATTTCTTCTTTTTGGTGCTGCCTTTTTTCTTCTTTTTTTTATCGGTTTTTTTGCTCTTCATCGCGGCCATCTGATCACCCCCTCACGTGGCTCGGTGGATCTGCGCCGAACGGTAGGGCGCTTTACGTTTGTCGTGTTTCAGAATTCGTTAAGCCTGGATTGGGACGCGAAACGTCCGCGCAGGCTCGGTGGCGCATTCTGCCGACCAGATATAATGCTTGCCAGCAAGCAACTATCTGGCGAAGGAGCGCCCCGATTCCAACCGCAGCCGACCCGATCCTCCCAGCCGCAGAGTCCGACGACCAGGCGCTTCCCGCCCGCCTGCGGGCCGTGATCGGCATGCTCTCCCGCCGCCTGCGCCCCACGTTCGCCGGCTCCGGCCTGACTCCCTCGCAGACATCGATCCTGCTGACGGTCAACCGGCACGGCCCGCTGAGGCTGACCGACCTGGCCGCGATCGAGTCGATCAACCCGACGATGCTTTCCCGCATCACGGGCCGGCTGAGCGAACTGGGCCTGATCGCGCGCACACCTGATGCAGGCGACCGCCGCGCGGCGCTGGTCGAATCGACCCCGGCCGGTAGGCGGATGCACAAACGGATCCAAAGAGAGCGAACCGCGGCGCTGCAGGTCCAGCTGCAGGAGCTCTCGCCCCAGGAGCTGCAAACGCTGCACTCGGCGCTGCCCGCGCTGGAGCGCCTCGCGGAGATGATCGGGGAGCGCGACCCTTGACCCGACTGCTGCAGGCCGGTCGGCTTACCTTCAAGGCATTCGAGGTGCCCAACTACCGCCGCTACATCTGCGGCCAGTCGATCTCGCTGATCGGCACGTGGATGCAGATGGCCGCCCAGTCCTGGCTCGTGCTCACGCTCACCCACTCGAGCACGGCGCTGGGGCTGATCGTCGCGCTGCAGACGGTGCCGATCCTGCTGCTCGGCCCCTACGGCGGCGTCATCGCCGACCGTGTCGACAAGCGCAGACTGATGATCTGCCTGCAGGCGATGATGGGCCTGCAGGCGCTAGTGCTGGGTTTGCTGACGATCACCAACTCAGTGACCGTGTGGGAGATCGGCGTTCTGGCGATGCTGCTGGGCCTCAACAACGCCTTCGAGAACCCCTCCCGACAGTCGTTCATGCTCGAGATGGTCGGAGAGGAGCACCTGCGCAACGCAGTCAGCCTCAACTCGGTGCTCGTCAACGTCGCGCGCAGCATCGGCCCCGCAGTGGCCGGCATTCTGATCGCCACGACCGGCGAGGGCGTCTGCTTCCTGCTCAACGCAGCCAGCTTCCTGGCCGTGATCGCCTCGCTGCTGCGCCTGGATCGAGGCGCCCTGCACCCGAGCCCGCCTACGCCCCGCGCACCGGGGCAGCTGCGCGAAGGGCTGCGCTATGTGCGCCGCACGCCGCAGCTAGCGGTCCCGCTGCTGATGATGGCGCTAGTCGGCACGCTGGCCTATGAGTTCCAGGTCTCCTTGCCGGTGATGGCGCGCAACGGCCTGCACGTCGGCGCAGCCGGCTACGGCTTCATGACCGCCGCGATGGGCGTGGGAGCAGTGTTCGGAGGTCTGCTCGTAGCCGCCATCGGGCGCACGGGCGTAAGGACACTCTCGCTCGCGGCAGTCGCCTTCGGCGTGCTGCTGGCGCTAGCCGCGCTTGCGCCCAGCCTGCCAGTCGAGCTGATCGCGCTCGCGCTCGTCGGCTGGGCGAGCGTCTCCTTCATGGCCACCGGAAACTCCACGCTCCAACTCGCCGCCGAGCCGACGATGCGGGGGCGCGTGATGTCGCTGTGGTTCGTCGCCTTCCAGGGCTCCACGCCGATCGGCGGGCCGATCGTGGGCTTCGTGATGGCGGCGGCCGGCGCCCGCGCGGGGCTCGGCGTGGGCGCGATCACCTGCGTGCTGGTGGCGGCGCTGGGCCTGCTGACCCTGAGGCGCCTGGTATCCGGTCGCGGCGCTGCTGAGCGGGCGCATCCGCATCCGGCGCGGCTCTGAGCCTCGACTCCGGGCCAGCCGTCTGGCTACCGACCCCCTCGACAGCGGCCGGCGCGCGCTTCAAATCAGGCCGCCGGCGCGCGCCGATCGCCCCGCGCCAGGCCACTGCGGACAGCGCGCCCAGGACCATCGCGCCGCTTGCAAGCAAGAAGGCCGCGGAGACGCCCAGCCCTTCCACCAGCGCGCCGCCCGCGGCCGTGCCCGCCGCGATCCCCGCCACCAGCGCAGCGGTATGCCAGTTGAACGCCTCCGCCGCGCTGCCCTCGGGCGCGAGTACCTCCACCAGCGCGTACTGACAGGAGAGCACCGGCGCACACGTCACCCCCGCGAGCATCGTCAGCAGGATCGCCCCGGGCAGCGAGCCTGCCAGTAGCAGCGGGGCGCACATCAGCGCTGCTGCTGCCATCAGCGCCGCCTGGCGGGTGTGCAGCGGCACCCGCCAAGCGCACGCGCCGTAAAGCAATCCCCCGGCCATGCTGCCCACGCTCAGCACCGCCAGTAGCAAGCCTGCCGCCGAGGGCACTTTCAGGTGCACAGCCAGCGCCGGCAGGCCGACATCCAGCGCGCCGATCAGCACGCCCAGCATCGCAACCGAGACGAACAGCGCGCGCAGGCCGCGGCTGCGCAAGGCGCCCTGCGTCCCCGCGCGGCGCACCTGATGCCGGCCCGCCGCGCGCAGCGGCGGCATCGCCGCAAAGAGGGATGTGCCCACCAGGCCGAAGACGGCGCACACCACAATCGCCGCGGAAGCGGAGGCGAGCGCCGTGCACGCCCCGACGATCACTGGCCCAAGCGTCCAGATCACCTCCTGGGAGGTGGCGTCGAGCGCATAGGCCGATTCCAGCGCTCCCGCGCCGTGCACCACCGCCGGCCACAGTGACCGCATGCTCGCCGAAACGGGCGGCATCAGTCCGCCCGCCAGCGCGGCGAGAGCGATCAGCGATCCGCTGCCCGCGCCGGCGTCGGCAGCCAGCACGAGCGCCAGCAGCAGCCCCGTCTCGATCAGCGCGCAGGCGAGCAGCACCTGGCGGTGCGGCAGGCGATCCAGCAGCTTGCCCTGCACCGGGGCGGCCGCTGCATTAGCCAGCGTGTAGGCGCCGACCGCGATGCCGGCTTGCAGAAAGGACCCCGTCCTTGCCCGCATGAACAGCAGGATCGCGAGTGTGTTCATGCCCAGCGGCATCCGGGCGAGCACCGAGCTGGCAAGCACACCCGCGAAGGCGCGGTCGCCAAGCAGCGCCCGGTAGCGCGACCATGCGCTCACAGCAGCCGTGGACATGCCCTCACCATACGGGCGAGCACACCCGCCGTCTGCATTCCGGGCCGCTGCCGTCCGGAGCGGATGTCACCGTTGTGGGTTGCAATGAGCGCCCTGCTGGTGATATTCGGGATTCTGCTTGGCGCGCTTGTGGGCGCGCTGGGGTCCGTGCTGCTGTCGCGCGGCAGTGCAGAGCGGATGCGCGAGCAGCTGCGCGAGCTCTCCGGCGAGGGCCGCGAGCGGATGCGTGATGAAATGAAGGCGATCTCAGCCGACGTGCTCAAGCAGACCGGCGACTCGCTGGCGCAGCGTTTGGAGGAGGCCAGACGCGCCGAGCAGGCTCAGATCGCCGGCGAGATGGCCACGCGCACCGAGCAGATCAAGGGGCTCGTGGCGCCCGTGAGCGAGAAGCTCGGCAAGGTCGAGGGCGAGATCGCGCGCCTGGAGCGCGAGCGCCGCCAGGCGCAGGGCGAACTGGCCAATATGGTCCGCCAACTGCACGAAGGCGTCGGCACCCTGCGTACCGAGACCGGCAACCTCGTCTCCGCGCTAAAGCGGCCGAACACGCGCGGCTCCTGGGGCGAGATCCAGTTGCGCAACGTGATCGAGATGGCAGGGATGATCGAGCACTGCGACTTTCTGGAGCAGAGCAGCGTCTCCACCGACGAGGGCATGCTGCGCCCGGACGTGCTCGTCAAGCTGCCCGGCGGCAAGGTGATAGTCGTCGACTCCAAGGTGCCGCTCGACGCCTACCTGGCGCACCTGGAGGCGCAGAGCGATCAGGAGCGCGCGATGCATCTCGTGCGCCACGCCCGACAGACGCGCGAGCACATCACAAAGCTTGCTTCCAAGGGCTACCAGCGGCAGTTCGATCAGACACCCGACCTGGTGGCGATGTTCGTCCCCTCCGACGGCATCTACCAAGCAGCGCTGGCGCAGGACCCGGGGCTGATCGAGTACGGCGTGCACCAGCAGGTGCTGATGGCTACGCCGACGACGCTGATCGGCTTGCTGCGAGCCGTGCACTACGGCTGGCGCCAGGAGCAGATCGCAGAGTCCGCGCGCGCGATCGCGGAGGCTGGGCGCGAGCTGCACAAGCGGCTGGCCGTGTTCGTGGATCCGCTGGCGAAGGTGGGTCGGCAGCTCGGCTCCGCTGTGGAGGCCTACAACCAGGCCGCACGCTCCTTCGACGCGCGGCTGGCTCCCAAGGCCAGGGAGCTGGCGCAGATGGGCGCATCCTCCGGTCGAGAGCTGGCCGTGGCAACGCCTATCGAGTCCAGTCCGCAGCCGCCGACTGCGCAGATCGACGACCTGCAGCCCGATCAGCGGGCGCTCGATCCGCTTGCCGACGGCGGGCCGATCAGCGCCTCCCGCGAGTCTGGCCCGGCGGCGCCGTCTAGCCCTGAAGCACCGGCGGGCGATCTGGACTATTCGCCGCCGCCGCTGGCGCGCTGAGCGTGCTGTAGAGCGCGCGGACCTGCTCCAGGACCTCGTCTGCGACCTCCTGCTGCTGCTCGCGGGTGCAGTCGCTGATCTGCTCGTAGCTAAGCGGCCGGCCGTATGCGACCTTCACTCGCGGGAACCGCAGCCGCCTCCATCCACGTACGCGTGCGGAGCCGTAAATCGCGACCGGCACGATCGGCGCGCCGCTTTCAAGCGCCAGCCGACCCACGCCCGGCCGCGCGCTCTGCCCGATCTGAGCGCTGCGCGAGCGCCCGCCCTCCGGGTAGATCACGATCACACCCCCGCGCCGCAGGATCGACAGCGCGGTCTGGATCGCCTGCTCATCGCCCTTGCCTCTACGCACCGGGAAGGCGCCGGCGTGCTCAATGGCGGCAGCCAGCACACCGCTGAACAGCTGCGACTTGGCCATGAATCGGACCCGCCTGCGCAAGTAGATGCCGCAAAAGAAGTGGTCCATCGCCGAGAAGTGGTTGGGGGCGATGATTGCGGCCCCCACTCCCGGCACGCGTGCGCAGTCCCGGCAGCTGACCCGATAGAGCACCATGCTCGCCGGCAACATGACCAGCCGCAACAGGTCCTGCACCCAGTCGGGCGCGTGGGTGCGCGCCCACTCGTGGTAGCGGTCAAACCGCTCTGCAGGTCGCGGGTCGAGATAAACCTGCGGGCGCAGCGCTTCGCCCCTACGCGTGGCGTGCTCATCCTCACCTGCCGCAGAGGCTTCCCCTTCCATCTCCTGCCGGTCTGACATCTCAAAACCGACTACCGCATGCGACCTCAGCGGTTACGCGGTGTCGGGACTTGCAAGACCGCTGCGGGCACGGCCCCCGCGCGTGTCCGCACGTTGCGCCACCAGCATCAGGATCAGGGCCAGCGCCACCGGCGCAGTCGCGGGCAGCTCGCGCACGAAGAAGAAAAGCAGATCGGACGCCAGCGCCAGGACCGCGACCAGCAACGCGACGCGACGCTGGCGGCCGGCATCCGCCGTGGCGGCAAGCAGGCCGCCGAGCAGTGCAGCCACGAACAGGTCCCCGTAGCCCATCGCTGCCGACCCGAACAGCTCTGCTTGCAAGCGTGGCAATTTGGCCACTGGATGGGCCAAGTTCAAGGCATTGTTGGGCTTTTGCAGCAGTTCGCTTGCCACCAGCGCGATGTCCACAGCCGCCATCCCAATGATCCCGGCCATCAGCCAGCGCGGTGGTGTGATCGCGGCGAAGATCGCGCCAAGCGCCACGCAACTGAGCGCCGTCAACGCGACGGCGGCGGCCTGACCGGCCAGCCCGCCGCCGTCGGCCCATGCAAGCGCCATCAGCGGCACCACGGCCAGCGCGGCGATCGGGCGCGAGGAGCGCGAAAGCCATCCAAGCGCCAGCGCCGCACCCACCGGCACCCCGCACAACGCCAGATATGTGAGGAAGGTCACGCTCGCATTGGCGGCCACGCTGCCGACCGCGACGAACAACGCCACCGAGCCGGGCGGAATCAGCGCCCACCAGCGGCCCGACAGGCGACTCCCACTGCGCCATCGCTGCAGCGCTGTGATCGCCCCAGTGCCGGGCAGCGCCACCGTGAGCGCCTGCACCAGCGAGAGCACGGCGATCGAGACCCAGAACGGAAGCATCCGGTCAACATAGGGCCTATCGCGCCAGGGGTGGCCACCTGCGAGCCGACCGTGACTGGCCCATAGACTTATCGCGTGGCTGACACACAGACAGCGCCAAACGAATCCGCGGCCAGGGTCCACCAGGTCGTGGGCATATTGGTCGCAAGCGCGGTGATCATTGCCGTGCTGGTAGCGGTGTTCGCCAGCGGCAGCACCTCCGAACTGCGCCCGGGCAAGCCGGTTCCCGGCGCCTCCGCCACGATCTCGATGCTCAAGGGAGTACACCAGTCGGGGCTCGTGCTCGGCAACCCGCAGGCGCCCGTGACGCTCTTGGAGTACGGCGACCTGCAATGCCCGACCTGCGCGAGCTTCGCCGAGGAAGAGCTGCCGGGGCTGATCTCCAGCTACGTGCGGCCTGGCAAGGTGCGAATTGTCTTCGAGCCGCTGGACCTGATCGGCCCCGACTCGATGCGCGCCGCCAAGATGGCCGTCGCGCTCGGCGGCCAGCATCGGCTCTGGCAATTCGTCGACCTCATGTACCGCAATCAAGGCGCAGAGAACACCGGGTACGTCACCACGACCTATCTGGAAGCGCTGGCAAGCGCGATCCCCGGCGCGAACGTACACAGGGCCCTCGCCGCCAGAAACGCCGAGAGGGTCGACGCGGTGATCGCCCGCGCCTCGGCGCAGGCTCGCCAGCTTGGGCTGACCGGCACGCCGTCCTTCACTATTGCCCGCACCGGCGGCAAGGCGCATCGCCTGCCCGAGTCGGCTGCCTCCGAGAGCTCCGTGATCGAGGAAGCGGTCGAAGGGCTGCTCTCTCGAACCTGAACGTCGACCGGACACAGTCGCCCGGCGGCTGTATGAAGCCCCAACCCCGTCCGGGGTCAGAAACAGTTTCTCGCCGACCATTGGTCGGTGTTCTTACTATTGATACATAGGATTTATTCGATCCGGTCCGGTCTCCGACCGTCGTTCACACAACCGGAGCGGCCCTCGCCGGCAGGGCCAATACTGGCAGCGCTTGGCCAAGCACAGCTGGATATCTCAAGCAGTAATCCTAATGACAAGAAAGGATCGCAAGAGATGAAGCTCCGTATTGTGACAACTCTCGCTGTGTGCGTCGCGTTCGCGTGCGTCGCGGTTGCCCCGAGCGCTGCGAGCGCAGGTGAAGTCGAACCTGATTGCACAAGCTGCATCCGGTACATCGAAAATCCGGAAGGGGCCGATGTGCACAGCTCCCCTGGCGGCCCGGTCATAGGCTGGGTCGAATGGGGCACGGAGGTATATGTGATCTCATCGCCTGAAGGCGTGTGGTGCAACGTGCGGTTCGAAGACGGACCAAACAAAGGAAATGGCGGATGGATACTTTGCGGTGACCTGTAGGCCGCAGTCTCTCTGAGCAAGGCATTCGGGGCCAGGCACAACCGCCTGGCCCCGACTTGCGCGCCACACAACTTGCGTGGCCTCAGTGTCCGAGCTGCGTCGCCTTGACGATCAGAAGCGCGACGGCGATCACCAGATACGTGCGCATCGCGAGCATCGCCGTCTTGCGCCCCGGCGACCATTTCGCGGGCTCCAGCAGCGCCAGCGGCGGCATCGTCCAGGTCGCTCGCTTCTCCTTTTCGATCGGCTTCGCCTCGCCAGCCGGTTCCCGCCGCCAGGCGATGTAGAGACCCGCAAGCGACAGGCAGATGACCAGAGCGATCGACATGTAGAGGAACGCCGCGCCGGCGTCCAGCGACGGGAAAATCGTCGTCATCACGAGGATCAGCGAAAGCTCGACCAGCACCCCAACGATCGCGGAGGCGAGGATGTTCAGCCAGGTCGGGTTCACCCATGGCCCGAGCACCGCGCGGTCGTTGCAGAGCAGCACCAGGAAGACGCTCGCGCTCGGCAGCAGCACGCCCGCGAGCGCCTGTACCGATGTGGTGATCAGGCCAAGCGGGGCGCCCGGAATCAGAACCACGCCAGCAGCAAGCGCGACCATCGCCGAGAAGCTGGCGTAGAACACCTTCGCATCCCTGAGCCCGCGATGCAGCGAGTGGCTGACCCCGAACACGTCGCCGAAGGCGTAGGAGGTCGCAAGCGTCACCGAGGCGGCGCCGATCAGGGATGCGTTCAGCAGGACTACGGCCAGGAAGTCGCCCGCGATTGGGCTGACGAAATGGCGCAGCGATTCCGCGGTCGCTCCTGCGTCTGAGAACTGTCCTGCCGCAGACGTGCCTGCAAAAGCGAACGCCGCGACTGCCATCATCGCGCCCGCGCCGAGTACTACCACGCAGGCGCCAATCACCGTGTCGGCGCGCTCATAGTTGATCCAGCGCGGCGTGATGCGCTTGTCGATGATGTTCGACTGCTGGAAGAACAGCTGCCACGGTGCGACGGTGGTGCCCACGATCGCGATGATCAGCAGCACCGCGGTCGAGCTCGCGCCGCCCTGGATGCCCGGAATGAAGGTGTGGTGGACGATCTCGCCGGTGTTCGGATGGGACATGAACAGCAGCGGGATCACCAGGAAGTTTGCGGCGATGAAGACGTACATGAAGCGCTCCCAGCTGCGGAAGCTGCCGGTCGAGGTGATCGCGACCAGCGCAAGGGCGGCAAGCGGGACGGCGATGTACTGGCTGAGCCCGAAGTAGCCGAGTGCGAGGCTGACGCCGATGAACTCGGTCACGATCGTCAGGAAGTTAAGGACGAACAGGTCGCCGACCGAGAACCAACCCCAGAAGCGGCCGAAGCGCTCGTTGATCAAACGCGCATGCCCAACGCCGGTGACGGCCCCAAGGCGAATCACCATCTCCTGATTGACGATCAGCACCGGGATCAGCAGGATCAGCACCCACAGCAGACTGGGGCCATAGTTCTGTCCCGCCTGCAGGTAGGTCGAGACGCCGCCGGCGTCGTTGTCGCCGACCATCACGATCAGGCCGGGGCCCATGATCGCCAGCAGCGCCATCGCGCGCGAGCGCCAGCCGTGCCTGGCGCCCATCTCGGAGGCTTTGATCGTCCCGAGCGCGCCGCGGATGTCGCCGATGTGCGCCTCGTCGAGGACGGGCGGAACGCCCTCGGGCTGCGGGGGGCTCACTTGGGCGGGGATGCTCTCCCGCACCGTGCTCTCCTTCTCAGACATCGGAATCGACCTCCTTTCGCCATGCTCGGGGTGGCATCTCCACGGCGGCTGGGACGCCGTGGCTCACGGGCACGGTGGCGCGAAGGCGGGCTGTCCCGCGGATTCCTCTAGAGCGAAGGAGACAGGCCCGGCGTGCGCGCTACCGGCGTGGTACTTCGTGGCTTACTGTCTGCGTCCACACCGGCCTCCTTTCTGCGCAATCTGCAAGGGGTCTGCTGCTGCTCACCCTAGCAGCGCAGGCACAATCGCGTCAGTCGCTGACGAGACCGTAACGCCGCCGCCAACCGGCGGGCAGCGTCTCCTCCAGCACGTCGTCGACGGTCACCACGCCAACCATCCGATGCTCCTCGTCCACAACGGGCAGAGAGGTGAGGTTGTAGTCGGTCATCGTCCTTGCGACCTCAGGCAGGTCGGCATCGGTGCCCACGGACACCGGCTCGTGCTCGGCCAGCTCGATCGCCACGGCGTCCGCGGCGGCGCGCAGCAGCGCGACGACCGGCAGAGAACCGGTCAGCTTTCCCTCCGCGTCGCAGACGAAGATCACATTCAGCGCCTCCGGCGCAATCTCGCTGCTGCGCACGCGCTGCACGCCCACGCCTGCGGTGTCCCGCTCGCCGAGCGCCAGAAACTCGACGCTCATCAGCCCACCCGCGGTGGAGGGGTTGTATCCGAGCAGCGATTCGATCTTGCGGCGGTGCGGCGGCGGCAGCAGCTTGATGATGTTCACCCGCCGCTCCTGGTCGAGCTCGCCGATCAGGTCGGCCGCGTCATCTGGCGCCATCCGCGCAATCACGGCCGCCACCTGCGCGTCAGGCCGCTCGCGGATGAACTCCAGCCGGTGGTGCTCGTCGAGCTCCTCGAAGACGTCGGCCTCCAGCTCCCGGTCCTGGCGCACCGCTTCGATGATCTCCTCCCCCTCATCGTGGGAGGCCGCCTCCACGAGGTCGGCGATCTCGGCAGGGTGCAGGTTTGCGAGCTTGCGGTGGGAGAAGCGCAGGCGCGCCGTGGGAACGTGGCCGACGAACGGCTCCATCCCGCTCCAGTCCAGAAACGGCCGGTCCTTGACCAGGCCCTTCAGCCGGCGCGGCAGCGCACGCCGAACCTGCGCGGCAAGGCTCGCGTCGAGGCCTACTACCCGCCACCAGCCATCGATGCACGCAAGCTCGATCTCGTGCGCGCTCACCAGTCGCGGCGGATCGGACTCCACGTCGACGAGCTTGCGGCCGAGGACGTCCTGGCGCAACAGTACCTCTCCAGGGCGGCGCTCGAAGCGGCCGAGGGAGAGTTTTTCGCCGGAGAGCCGCACAGCGCCGGGGGCCAACGTCGCGATCTTGGCGACGGGCACGAACAGTTCGCGACCACCGATCGAGCCCTTGGCGCCCGTGACCGGCGGGTATCCACCGTCGGCGAGGCGGACGATCAGGTCCTCCACGCAACCGAGCTTCTCACCTGCTCGGTCTAGGAGTGGGCTGCGCAGAACCGTCGAGAGATGCACGACTGGGTTGGACAACGCTGCCGCATACGTTAGTGCAAGCGGCGGCGGGCGCAAAGACTGGCCGGGCATCGTGCCGGGACTCCGCTAGGACGGGTCCGCAGCGAGATGAATCTGCGCTCCGGCGATCGGCCCGCACAGCAGCGTCGCGCCGATCGCGCCACCGAGGTCGCCAAGGCCGGCTACACGCACCTCGGGCGGCCGATGGTCGTTGAAGAGGTGGGGGCGCATCGCATCGTCGATGCGCGCGGCCATCTGCGGGCCAAAGCGGGTCCCCAGCCCGCCACCGATCACGACCAGCTCAACGTCGAGCAGGTTCACCGCCGAGGCCACGCCCGCGCCGAGCGCCTTCACCGCGCGATCCACGAGCCGGTGCGCAAGCGCATCGCCATGCTCCAGCGC
The DNA here is from genome assembly GCA_036008645.1 of Solirubrobacteraceae bacterium. GTDB lineage: Bacteria > Actinomycetota > Thermoleophilia > Solirubrobacterales > Solirubrobacteraceae > Palsa-744. The sequence continues at coordinate 168,581 of DASYNI010000012.1, read as the reverse complement.
ATGCGCCCACACGCCGCTGCTGAGCGAGTCGCGGCCGTGGTCGCGCATGATCGAAAATAGCGCGGTCTTCTGCCCGCGCTCTGCTTCGCGGCGTGCGCGCTGCTCCATCGCCTTGCGGCCAGAGTATGCCTCCATGCAACCGCGCCGCCCGCATGGGCAGCGTGCGCCTTTGCGCTTGACCACCATGTGGCCGATCTCGCCGGCGCTATCGCGGCCACGCCAGAGCTGGCCGTCGAGCACCAGGCCGCCGCCGACACCGGTGCCCCAGAAGACGCCGAGCAGCGAGCTTACGTCCCTGCCCGCGCCCAGCTCGAACTCGGCCAGGGTTGCGACGTCGACGTCGTTTCCGACCATGACCTTCGCGCCTACCTGCTCGGAGAGCACGGCCGCAAGCGGGAACGAGTCTTCCCATTCGGAGAGGTTGCGGGCGTTGGCAACGCTGCCGGTGTCAGGATCGACCTCTCCCGGTGATCCGACGCCGACTGCGTCCAGCACATCCAGATGCAGCTTCGCCTCCGCGGCAGCCTCGCCAAGCGTGTCCGCCATCGCCTTCGCAATCGCCTGCGGGCCACCCTGCGTGGGCGTGGGCCGGCGGGATTGCCCCAGCACCTTGCCGCTGCCCGCGTCGAGCAGGATCGCCTCGATCTTCGTACCGCCGAGATCGATCCCGCCATAGGTGAAGCTCATAGCGCCCTCATGCTGCGATCTTCGCAGAACGACAGAGCGAAGACCGCCGCTGGCTGCTAGCCGTTGTGCGCTTCGTGATCCTGGATCGCCGCGGAGTTCGGCTTGCGCGAGATATGCGGCTGGGGGATCGCGCCGATGCGGCCGATCAAGTTGCTCCACTGTGTGGAGCGCAGGCCTCCACCAAGCAGCAGCGTGCTCGACGAGGCCGCACTGGCCACCTTTGCGGCGGCACCCTTGACGGTGCTGCTCGCGCCCGGCGAGCCGACCGGCGCCGTGAAGGCGATCCGGATCGTACGCGACTGCTGCGCGCGGTCGATCGTCGACGGCGAGCCGGGATAGTGCATCAGGCTTGCGATCGCGGTGGGCGCAAAGGCGCCCTGCAGCGTCAGCAGCGTCCTGATCGTCAGGTCCGTGATCGACCCCGGGCCCTGGTGGCCGGCGATCTCAACGCCGTTGACCTTCACGATCTGGAAGGAGCGCAGCGGCGGCTGCACTCCGCTAACTCCCGGCAGGGAGATGCCGCCCTTGACGCTGGTGGCGCAGGGCATCGCGCCGAGCGTCGGCTTCAGGCCGCTGCGCGAGAGGAAGACGAGGCTTGCAAGTACGCGCGTGTCGATCGCACCGCTGGCGACGTCGCTCTTGGTGCATTCATCGAGGCCGATGCCAGGGTCGGAGAGCACCGCCCGCTGCAGCTGCGAGCGCGAGAGCAGGAAGGCGTCGCCCGCGGTCGCTCCGATCAGGCCCGAGTTGCCTTTGGCGCCACGGGGATGCAGCGCCGCGTCGAGCTGGCGCCAGCTCTGCAGCACCGGCTGCACCTGGACCGTGCCCGCATCGCCAGCGGGGCTGATCGCGAATTGGATGTGGCCCTGTGCAGCCCCGGGCCCGGGGCTGCTTTGGCCAAGCACGGTGCCCTGAGAGATCACCGCGCCCTGCTTGAGCGGCTTGCGCTGGCCGTAGAGCGTGCCGGCGGCGCGTGCGCGTGCGATCGCGGCATGGGCGTAGGAGCTGTCGGGATGGGCGTACATCCTCACCTTGCCGATGCCTTCGCCCGCTTCGCCTTCCGGTTCTACCGAGCCGCTTTCGATGCCGGATTTCGCAGCCGCCTTGACGTGCAGCGTCAGCGGCGACTGACTCCCGGCGGTGGCGGGCTGGGCAGGCGCGGAGTCGTGCGAAGCTTCGGCACCTGCCTGCACAATGCCAGCAACCTGGCCGGAGGCGTCCAGCTTCGGCGGCGCGTAGGTGGTGGCGATGCTGCCAAGCCCCGCATAGGTGAAGACATCGCCGTAGACGTCACGCAGGATCACATAGTTGCCGAGCTTGCGTGAGTGGCCGAGACGCAGGACCTTGCCGTCCTGCACCGCGACGACAGGGGCTCCGGCGGGTGCAACCAGATCGCTGAAGCGCTGCGAAGTCGGCGCGGCACCTTCGGTGACCGCCGCGCCGCTGGCGCCAGGGGCCGGCGGCAGCGTGGAGCCCGGCGTCAGCGCGGTGCCCGCCGTGGCGGCGGTGGAGGTGCTGGACGCTGCGCGGGAGTGGCGTTTGGTGGAGCTCTTATTGCCGGCGCGCACGGAGTCGATGCTCGCCGCGGCGGAGCCCGGCTGCAGCAGCTCTTCTGCTGTTGCCAGGGCATGCGCAACTGGCAGGCTGCCCTCCGCCAGCCCTGTCAGCGTCTCGATCACAGCCGTCGGGTAGTGCGCGATCAGCTTTGCGCGCAGCAGCACCGATTCGACGTAGGCGGCGGAGTGGTTGTAGGCGAAGATCGCGCCCTTGAGGTCATGGGCCGCGCCGGCTGCGCGCAGGTAGCGAGCAGCGGCGAAGATCGCGTCGACCGGGTTGTACGGGTCGGCGTAGCCGGCGTCCTGGACATCAACGCCGTAGCGCAGCCAGGTCGAGGGCATGAACTGCATCCAGCCCTCGGCGCCGGCGCTGGAGATGGAGAGGTCATTGCCGTAGTTGGTCTCGACTTCATTGATCGCGGCGAGCACCTGCCAGGGCACGCCGTACTGGACCGCGGCAGCCTGGTAGATCGGCAGCAGGAACATTGGGATGCGGTAGTAGTCCAGCGCCTGGACAGAGACGGCGGGCGAGCCGAGCAGCGCGGCCAGCGCTTCGGCTTGAGAGGCGACCAGCTGCGGCGGGGGGGCGACGTTACCTTCCCCTTTGCCGCTCGGTTTGGAGGCGCCTTCGGTGCCTTCGTTCGTCCTTGTGCTCGTCCCGTGCTGGTGCGAGGCGCCTGTCGAGGGCGTGGTTTGCTGACCTTCTTCGCCGAGCACCGAGGGCGTCGCTTCCCCGTGATGGGAGCTTGCACCCGTCTGGCTGGAGCCCGTCGAGGAGGAGCTGGATGAGCTCTGGCTGCTCGACCCTGTCGAGGAGCCAGTCTGCGTCACCTGCGTGCTCGAGGAGCTCGAGCTCGAGGAGGAGCTGGAAACGCTCGAGGCTTCGGTCGTGGTCGAGGTGGCGGTTTCTGTGCCCGTCGCGTCTGCGCGTTTCGGGGAGCTGCCCGAGGTGAGGCGTTCGGCGCCGACCGCGGATCCCAACTGGCCGCCAAGACCCACGACAGTCAGACCGCCTCCCGCCAGCGCAGAAAGAGCCGCACGCCGCGCCCAGCGGCGCTGGATGCTCATCGGCGGTCTCCAGCGTGGATGCTCATAGCTCTCCGGTTATCGGCCCGCACCCAAGACTCCCTTGACTTTCGTACGGGCGGCGTCGCGGTAGCCAACCACAACCGGTTAAGAGGCTCGTAAACGTACGGTAATCACGACAGCGATTGTTTACGCCGCGCGGCATTGATTGCTGGGCGCCGGACACCAAGGGGCCATGACTGTAACGACGGCGCAGGCGGCGTCGTTCGGGAGATTTTCACATCCTTTCACATCGTCTCCGACCCGCTCGCAAGATCGCTTGCAGCGACGACGCTCATCGCGCCGGACCACTCCGTGAAGCCACCGTTGGCATCGAGCACGCGGGCGCTGTACCCTGACGCGCATGGAAACGATCCTCTCGGCTCTGCAGGTGGTCATCGCCGTCGTGCTCATTTTCCTGGTGTTGATGCACTCGGGCAAGGACTCCGGCCTCTCGGGCGCCTTCGGTGTCGGCAGCGGCACCGGTCCGCTGGGCGGAGGATCCATGGTCGAGCGCAACCTGAATCGCTGGACCGTCTTCTTCGCGATCGTGTTCGTGCTGAACACGATCGTGCTACTGAAGAAACTCGCTTAGGAGGCGGCGGGCTCCGCGCCCTCGGCCTTCTCGGCCTGTTCGAGCGCGCTGATCCGGTCGAGGATCGCGAGCGCTTCGCGGCGCAGGGCTCCGTCGACCGCTTCATGGTCTTGCACTGAGAGCTTGCCGGTTTGGAAGTCGAGCTCCGTGTCCCTGATCTCCTGATACTTGGCCTCGCGCTGGGCCTCTAGGTCGGCGCGCTGCCCCGCGCGACGCCGACGCAGATGGGGCATCGCGTGCAGCGGTGTGGTGACGATCCAGAGCACGATCCCCAGCAGCAGGATCATCAAGGCGGCGGCGGGCATGCTCATCGCTGGCCGCTCCTCAGGCCGGTACTTGGTCGCGCTCGCGCCCGCGCACGGGCGCCGGCTTGCGCACGCTCACGCTCACGCGGCGGGCGAGTACACGCGGCGAGGGGAATATCGCGATCAGGCCGCCGCAGAGGATGATCAACGCCCCGATCCAGATCCACATCACCATCGGCGAAACCTCGAAGTGGAACTCCGCCACTGGCGTGTTCTTGAGGTATTCGCGGCCCATTAGCGCCAGCACGATCATCGCCTCTTCGGGCCGGTTGACGGGGATCGCCTTGTTGCCCGCCTTCAGGATGCGTTCCAGCTGCGGCGCCGTGATCTCCGGCGCAACCGCCGCCCAAAGGTCTCTGAAGGGCGTGCTGTTCAGGGCGACGTGGCTGACGGCCTGACCGCCGATCAGATGGCCGACCGAGCCCTGCGACGGTTCGCCGGAGTCGTAGAAGCCCTCGGCCGGGAGCAGCGTCGTTACGTATTTGCCGCCCTTGGTGACCCTGATCACCGCGCCAAGGCTGAGCGTCGCGCCAGTGTGCGCAGCGTCGTACTTGGGCGTCACGCTTGCGGTCGGCCTGACGTAGCGCATCGTGTAGCCGTCGATCTTGATCTTCTGACCGACCTTCAACCGGGGCTCCACAGAGTGCTGGAAGGACGAGGAGGCGGCCACGCCGATGAAGAGCGCGGCGATCCCGATGTGGACGATGTAGCCGCCGTAGCGTCGGCGGTTGCGTCGCATCAGGCCAAGCAGCGCACGCGGCGGCCGCTGTCCGGTGCTTCTCGCGCGCACGCGGGTGCCGCGCCAGTACTCCTGCGCCACGGCCGCAAGCGCGAAGCCCGCGAAGGCGAACATCACGACCGCAAGCGGTTTGCCGCTCACCCCGGCACCAAGCACCGCGACGCAGACCGCGAGCGCCACCAGGATCGGCGCCCGCAGGTTGCGCAGCGCGTTGGCGAACGTGGCGCGGCGCCACGCAATCACAGGGCCGATGCCCGAAAGCAGCACCAGCACCAACGCCAGCGGCACGGTGTAGCGATCGAACCAGGGACTGCCGACGGATGCTTCCCTGCCGGTGAGCGCCTCTGAGATGATCGGGAAGAAAGTGCCCCAGAAGATCACGAACGCAAGGCCGGCGAGCACCAGATTGTTCAGTAGGAACGCCGACTCGCGCGAGAGCAGCGAGTCGAGCTGGTGCTCGGAGCGCAGCACGTCCCTGCGGCTGACGACGAGATAGATCGAGCCGGCGATCATCGCCCCGATCAGGATCACGAAGGGAACGCCCAGCGTGGCTCCGCCGAAGGCGTGGATCGAGTCCAGGATGCCGCTGCGGACCAGGAAGGTGCCCATGATCGCAAGCGTCCCCATCGCGAACACCAGCGACGCGTTCCAGACCTTCAGCATGCCCCGCTTTTCCTGGATCATCAACGAGTGGATGAAGGCGGTGGCGGCAAGCCAGGGCAGCAGCGCCGCGTTCTCGACCGCGTCCCAACCCCAGTAGCCGCCCCAGCCGAGCTCTGAGTAGGACCAGCGGGCGCCGAGCACGATCCCGATGCCGAGGAATATCCAGGCGGCCAGGGCAAAGCGGCGCATCACCTTCAGCCACTCGGCGTCGACTTTGCGGGTGATCAGGGCGCCGACTCCAAACGCGAAGGGCACGATGCACAGCGTGTAGCCCGAGTAGATCATCGGCGGATGGATCATCATCGTCGGGAACCGCAGCAACGGATCCAGGCCCGCGCCTTCCACCGGCGCCGGATGTGTCGTATTGAACGGGTTGGCGTAGCCCAGCATCAGGAAGATGAAGAAGGCATCGAAGGCAAGCAGCACCGCGGTCGCGTAGGCCGCGATCTCGCGCATGCGGCCTTTGACCAGGAACAGCGCGAGGCTCGACCAGAGCGCCGAGAGCAGCGCCCATAGAAGCAGCGAGCCTTCCTGGGATGCCCACACGGCCGCCACCTTGTACAAGAGCGGGGTGGTCACGCTGGAGGTGTCGGCAACCGTGTTGAAGGCCCAGTCGTTTGAGAGCAGCGCGACCTCAAGCACCGCGAAGGCGCAGATCATCGTGACCGCAAGCGCGTAGACCGAGCGCCGACCCGACTCGATCCAGCGGTCCTGGTCGGTGCGCACGCCATAAATCGAGGCGCCGATGCCGTAGAGGCAGACGACGATGCCCAGCAGCAGCGCGCCGGTTCCCAGAGAGGGCATCAGTATTTCCGCGTTGCGGCGGGAGGCGCCGACTTGTACTTCGAGGGGCACTTCGTGATCAGCGAGTTGCGTTCGCCGATGTACTGGCTGCCCTGCTTGCTGACAGTCACGATCACCTCGCGCCCTTCGTGGAAGGGATCGGGCACTTCACCGGTGTAGCGAACCGGCACCGCGTCTTCGCCAGCCCTGTCTTTGACCTGGAATTCGAGCACTTCACCGTAGTGGCGGATGGAGCCAGTGACGACGGTGCCGGTCAGCTGATAGCTGCGCCCGGGCACCGCATCGTGGATCAGCTGGCTGGGGCTGATGGCGGGGCTTGCCGCGCTGAAGCTGGTGTAGATCAGCGCGCTGGCGAGCGTCACCGCCGCCGTCAGCGCGACGACCAGACGGATCGTTCGCTTGCGTGCGGGGTTCATCGACACCCAAGTATCCCAGACGCCTGTCCCCCACGCTGCGCATCTCTCGTGCGCGCGATTCAAGGAATGCATGCTCCGGCGCCGAAACATTCCCAGTCGAGAAGGGTCTCAGCAGATGAGAGCAAGATGAGAACAAGCCTCTTTCACCGCGCAGAGCCCCGCCGCAGCCATCGCGGCCTGCCCCACCTGCGCCGCGGCGGCACGATCAGGGCAGCCGATCAGCGGCAGCGCACCCCCCAGATCGAGTACTCGCAGACGCCGGTAGGCCGCGCTCAGGCGGCGGGTGGCCCCATCGATGAGGCGACCTACGTCTGCGGCTGCGGCTTGATGTTCAGCGCCCCGGTCTCAACGACCGTGGCCTGCCCGCACTGTGGGTGCGAGCAGGCCTGGTAGGCCAACCGGCTGGCGTTTCAGCCGCAGCTCGTCGCCGTAGCAAGCGCCGCGCAGACCTCAGCCATCTTCTCGGGACCAAGCGTCGTTATGTGCTCGGTGAGAAACACGATCTCGGCTGAGAACGTGTTGTCGATCGCGAGCACGCAATCGATCGGCATCCCGTCGGGAATGCCAACTTCCACCTCAGTCGGCAGACCACGAACCGTGCTCGTGGCGGCACAGCAACCACATCGAAGAGCCGCTCGATCGCCTCGCTGCGGGTGAGGACCAAGGCCGGGCGGGGCTTGGCGTCGGGCGGCTCGTGCCACCAGATCTCGCCACGCCTCACGGGCGCCGATACTCCTCCCACGAGAAGCCAGCCTTGGCCTCTTCCTCGTCGAGTCGGCGCAGCCCTGCCGTTGAGGCGTGCGCGGTAAAGGCATCGAGGTCGCCCCACTCGTCGACGGCGTGGCCTGCATGCTCGAGCTCGACCGCGCGCAGCGCGATCTGAGCGTCGTGCTCGCTCCAGTCCGGCGCTGCCCGCATCAGTTGTTCCTTCGCCGTCATATGCCTTTCAATGGTAGTCACCTACCTCGTCGGCACAGCTGAGGGAGACGGCCGCACATGGCCGTCCCCAACATCGGCCTTACTGAATGTGCATCCCCGAGATCGCACGCGAGATCACGAGCTGCTGGATCTCCGCGGTGCCCTCGAAGATGTCGTAGATCTTCGCGTCGCGGTGGAAACGCTCGACCGGGAACTCGCGCGTGTAGCCGTTGCCGCCGAGGATCTGGATCGCGCGCTCTGTGACCCAGACCGCGACCTCGCCGGACTTGAGCTTGCTCATCGAGCCCTCAGCGTTTTCGAAGGGCACCTGGTTGCGTCCCATCCAGGAGGCGCGCCAGACCAGCAGGCGGGCGGCGTCGATCTCCATCTTCATGCGCGCCAGCGTGAAGGCGATCGCCTGGTTCTCGATGATCTTCTTGCCGAACTGCTCGCGCTCCTTGGCGTAATCCAGCGCATACTCGTATGCAGCCCGAGCGATCCCGAGCGCCTGCGCGCCGACGGTCGGCCGAGATGCCTCGAAGGTCGCCATCGAGGCGTTGCCCTTGCTGCTCTTGCCCTCCCGCACGCGGGCGAGGCGTTCGTCGAGCTTCTCCTTGCCGCCCAGCACGTAGCCGGCGGGGATGCGGCAGTCGTCCAGGTAGACGTCGGCGGTGTGGGAGGCACGCAGCCCGTGCTTGCTCACCTTCGCGCCCTGCGAGATGCCCTTGGCTTCGCTCATCGGCACCACGAAGGCGGCGTGGCCGCGTGAGCCCAGCGCGCGGTCCACGGAGGCGATCACGACGTGGACGTCGGAGATGCCGCCGTTGGTTGCCCAGGCCTTCTGTCCGTTGAGCACCCACTCTCCGGTCGCCTCGTCGAACTTCGCGGTCGTCCGCACCGCGGAGACATCCGAGCCGGCGTTGGGCTCAGAGGAGCAGAAGGCGGCGACCTTGAGATCGTCCTGGGTGCCAAAGCAGCGCGGGATCCACTCGCCGATCTGCTCGCCGGTGCCCTGGCCGAAGATGGCGGCTACTGCGAGGCCGGTACCCATGATCGCCATGCCGATGCCAGCGTCGCCCCAGAAGAGCTCTTCGTTGACGATCGGCAGCGTCAGCCCGGTCGGATCGGCGAAAAACTGCGCCAGCGCCTCGAATCCGTAGAGGCCGATCTTTGCGGCCTCCTCGATCACGGGCCAGGGCGTCTTCTCCTTCTCATCCCACTCGTGGGCGGCCGGCCGCATCACGTCGGCGGCGAAGCCGTGGACCCAGTCCCGGATGTCCTTCTGGTCCTGGTTGAGCGCGAGCGAGAAGGATGCCTCCTGCGCTGCGGCGTTGGAAATCGCCTCGACGGCGGCGTCGGCCGCCTCGGCGCTGGAGACGGTGCTCGATGACATTGGGTTTCTGCCTCTCCTTCTCGGGGTGTGATGGACGAGATCGACGGCGGCCCGGCCACGCCGAGCTGCCGCCTCCGCAGGTGTGAAGCCTTGCGAGGACCGCCTGAAAGCGTAACCGACGCCGGCCCGGAGGCCAAACGGAGCGAGAGACGTAAGCTCACATATACATAATTATCGACTGGGTTTGTGGTATTCCTTGATGGTCCTGTTGATCAGCTTGAAGATGGAGATTGTGTTTATGCATAGTGCCCCGAGGAGACCGAAGAAGACGATCCAAGCGCTCTGCGTCGCCATGGCTGCGCTCGCCGCAGCGCTGGCAATAGCGGCCTGCGGCTCATCCTCGGGCGGCGGCTCCTCCAAGAGCGTGACCCTGATCGCCTACTCGACGCCGCAATCGGCCTTCAGCTCGTTGATCTCCGCCTACCAGAAGACCTCCGCCGGCAAAGGCGTGAGCTTCTCGCAGTCCTATGGACCCTCCGGTGAACAGTCGCGCAAGGTAGCGGACGGCCTGCACGCCGATCTGGTCAACTTCGCCCTGGAACCGGACGTCACGCGATTGGTCAAGGCGGGCATGGTCTCCTCCAGCTGGAACCAGAACGCCACCCACGGCATGGTCACCAACTCGGTCGCCGTGATCATCGTGCGCAAGGGCAACCCCAAGCACATCCACGGCTGGAGCGACCTGATCAAGCCGGGCGTGGAAGTGCTGACGCCGAACCCGTACACCTCGGGCAGCGCGCGCTGGAACATCCTTGCCGCCTACGGCGCCCAGATCAAGGAAGGCCACACGCCTGCGGAAGCAACCGAATACCTGCAGAAGCTGTTCAAGAAAGTCGTCAGCCAGAACAGCTCCGCGCGCACGGCGCTGCAAACCTTCCTCTCCGGTCGCGGAGACGCGCTGATCGACTATGAGTCGGAGGCGATCTCCGACCAGAAGAAGGGCTCGCCGATCGAATACGTCATACCCAGCGACACGATCCAGATCGAAAACCCGGTCGCGGTCGTGGGCAGCAGCTCGGCCGCGAAGAGCTTTGAGAGCTTCCTGCTCTCGCCCGAAGGGCAGAAGATCTGGGTGCAGCACGGCTACCGGCCGGTGGTCAGTGGCGTCCCGGGCGCGAGCGCCTTCCCCACTCCGCCCGGCCTGTTCACGGTCGCCAGTCTCGGTGGCTGGACCAAGGTCGAAGAACAGTTCTTCGCACCGAGCACCGGCACCGTGACCAAGATCGAGGAATCGCTTGGCGTCTCCACCGCGAAATAGCGGTGGTGCGGCGGCGCTGCCGCGCAGGGGCCTGATTCCAGGCCCCGTGCGGCGCGCCGGTGCCCGCGCCGGCCTGGCGCTCGGCCCGGGAGTGCTGACGCTTTACCTCTCGGCGCTGGTGCTGCTGCCGGTCGCGGCGCTGCTGGCGCAGGCAAGCCACGGCGGCGCCTCCAACTTCTGGCAGGAGATCACAGGGCGTGAGGCGGTCGCGGCGATCGAGCTGACGCTCGCAAGCTCCGCGATCGTTGTGGCGATCAACGCCGTCTTCGGGACGCTTGTGGCCTGGGTGCTGGTGCGCGACAGCTTTCCGGGCAAGCCCATCGTGGACGCTCTGATCGACCTGCCCTTCGCGCTGCCGACGATCGTGGCCGGAGTGCTGCTTCTGGCGCTCTACGGCAAGAACGGGCCGACCGGCATCGACGTCGCCTTCACACGCGGCGCAGTCGTGCTCGCGCTGCTGTTCGTGACGCTGCCGTTCGTCGTGCGCTCGGTGCAGCCGGTGCTGCTGGAGGTCGACCGCTCGATGGAGGAGGCCGCCCGCTCTCTGGGCGCCAAGAGCCCAACCGTCTTTAGGCGCGTGATCCTGCCTAACCTCGTGCCGGCGATCCTCTCCGGCGCGGCGCTCGCCTTCGCGCGCGCGGTCGGCGAGTACGGCTCAATCGTGCTGATCTCGGGCAACCTGCCCTTCAAGACCGAAGTCGCTTCGGTCTATGTCTTCAACCAAGTCTCTAACAGCGACTTCCCCGCCGCCTCTGCGGTCTCGGTGGTGCTGCTGGCGGTGGCGCTGGTGGTGCTGGGCGCGGGCACGCTAGCAAGCCGCTTGGGGAGCAGACATGTCCGCCGCTGAAGTCAGCCACCCGGCGCCCGCTCGCAACTCCGGCCACCTGCGCGACCAGGTCGGCGAGCGCGCCGGCCGCCTGGGGCTGCGAGCGCTGATGTTGCTCTACCTGGCGGCGCTGCTGCTCGGGCCTGCTGTGATGCTCTTCTACCGAACTTTTGAACACGGCCTGGCGCCGGTCTGGAAAGCGGCCACCGAACCCAACGCGCTGCATGCACTGCTGCTATCGCTTGAGATCGTCGCGATCGTGGTGCCGCTGAACACCCTCTTCGGGATCGGGATCGCGCTGCTGCTTGAGCGCAAGCGCTTCCCGGGGCGCGCGCTGCTCGGCATGATCGTGGACCTGCCCTTCGCGATCTCGCCGGTGATCGTCGGGCTCTCGCTCGTGCTGGTCTACGGGCGCACCGGATGGTTTGGCAACTGGCTCTCCGCGCACGGCATCGAAGTGATCTTCTCGGTGCCCGGCATGGTGCTCGCAACCGCCGTGGTCTCGCTGCCGTTCGTCGCGCGCGAGACGATCCCCGTGCTGCGCGAGGTAGGCACCGATGCCGAGCAGGCCGCAGCAACGCTCGGTGCCGGCCCCTGGCAGACCTTCTGGCGGGTGACGCTGCCCGCGATCCGCTGGGGCGTGAGCTACGGCGTCGTGCTGACGACGGCGAGGGCGCTCGGCGAGTTCGGCGCGGTCAGCATCGTCTCGGGCAACATCGAGGGCCAGACCCAGACGCTTCCACTCTATGTCTCAGATCGCTACGAGAACTTCGACCTGACCGGCGCCTACACAGCGGCGGTGCTGCTTGCGATCCTCGCGATGCTCACCCTGGTGGCGATGCGGCTGCTCGCCAGGCGCACCGGCCACAGCCAGCTTGCGATCGCCCCCGACCTCTCCGACATTCCCCTTGACCGCTCTGCGGAGGTGAGCGCGTGATGGCCATTGAGGCTCTGCACATCAGCAAGAAGTTCGGCTCCTTCACGGCGCTTGACGACGTTAGCGTCGTCGTGCCCGACGGCGGCCTGACGGCCCTGCTCGGGCCGAGCGGCAGCGGCAAGTCGACGCTGCTGCGTGTGATTGCGGGGCTGGAGCGCCCCGACAGCGGCAGCGTGATGGTCGGCGGGCAGGACATCACCGCCGCGCCGGCGCGCACCCGCGGGATCGGGTTCGTCTTCCAGCACTACGCGCCCTTCAAGCACATGACCGTCGCGCAGAACGTCGCCTTCGGACTGAAGGTGCGCAAACGCGGCAAGCAGGAGATCCAGCAGCGGGTGAACGAGCTGCTTGACCTGGTGCGGCTCGACGGGCTGGCCGGCCGCTACCCCTCCCAGCTCTCCGGCGGCCAGCTGCAGCGGATGGCGCTGGCGCGCGCGCTGGCGCCGCAGCCGCAGCTGCTGCTGCTGGACGAGCCCTTCGGCGCGCTCGACGTGCAGGTCCGCGGCGAGCTGCGCGACTGGCTGCGCAGGCTGCATGAGGAGATCCACATGACCACCGTCTTCGTCACCCACGACCAGGAGGAGGCGATGGACCTCGCTGGCGAAATCGTGGTGATGAAGGCGGGCAAGATCGAGCAGATCGGCACCGCGAAGGAGCTCTATGAGCAGCCGCGCAACGAGTTCGTGATGTCGTTCGTGGGCCCGGTGAGCCGGGTCGGCGACGCGCTGCTTCGCCCCCACGACATCCAGCTGCTCGACGGAGACCGCCGCGACGATGGCGTGGAGGCACTGGTGCGCCGCATCGTCCACCTCGGCTTCGAGGTCCGCGTCGAGCTGACGCTCCAGGACGGCACCGAGATCTGGGCTCAGGTCACACGCGACATCGCCGAGCAGATGGAGCTGCAGGAGGGCCAGATCGTCGCGGTGCGGATGCCGGCGCCCCGCGCATTCGCCTAGCGCGTTCGCGTGTGCCAGGCGTCGTCGTCGTGCGTGAGTGCCATCACGTCCTCGGGCAGGCGCGAGGCAGCTACGTCGGCGACGCTCACCTGCTCCAGGATCGCGCGCAGGTTGGCGCGCAGCGCGATCCACACCTGCTGCAGCGAGGCGGCCGCGCCGGTGTACTCGACCTCCTCCGGCCGCTGGCCTCTGACGCCCACAAGCGGTCCGTCCACTGCCCTGATCACCTCCGCAAGCGGCAGATCCTCGGCCGGCTTTGCCAGCCAGTAGCCGCCCTCGGGACCCCGCTGGCTGCGGACGATCCCAGCTGAGCGCAGCTGCGTGAGGATGTTCTCCAGGAACGACGGCGGGATCGCCTGAGCTTTGGCGATGTCATCGACCTTGCGCGGCGAATCCTGTCCTGATCCGACCAGCTCCACTACCGCCCGAACGGCGTAGTCGGCCTTCGCTGTGACGTGCATGTGCAGAGATTGTCCTGCAAATGGCGGCGGAGGGGCGGCAGCCCCGCTTCAGAGTCGGCGTCAGCCGACCGTGAAGACGATCGAGCGCGAGCCGCCGCCGTGGATCGAGAGCGTCAGCCGGTAGGTGCCGGCGGCCAGCGTGTTGTGGGTGTCGAGATGCTCTCGACTTGTCCCCGCGGCGGCCTTGAAGGCGAGCGTGTCCTTGGAGAGCTCGCGCCAGGTCTCGCGAGCGTTACTGCGAAACAGATGCGCAAGGCTGATCCTCACCGACGCGGAGAGGCTTAGCTTGAAGCGGAATATGACCTCGTCTGCGAGCGCGTCGTGACCGTGTAGCTTGTTCGTCGCGTCCTTGGTCAGCGCTAGCGCGAGGATCTGCGCCTGTGCGTCGTGGACCGCGCCCGAGGGAGACGAGGAGCCGAGTATGGGCGCGCCCGTGGGCGGTTCTCTGAGCTTCGGTTCTTCCTGGGGCTGTTCTTTGTGGACCGGTTCTTCTTTGCGCGGCGATTCTTCCTTGGGCACTTCTTTGGTCTTTTCTTCTAGCGGACGTTCTTCCTGCGGCGGTTCCTTGGCTTTTTCTTCCTTGGAAGGTTCGCCGCCGCCTTCGCTCGTGGTGGGCTCAAAGGCAACAATGCCATTGGGCGCACCGACGCCTGTCGGGCCGTCGTAGCCGGTGGTGGCTTTGCAGATCAGGAATGCTTCGCCACAGTCGAGGCTAGAGCTCAGCGAGCCAGAGCAGCTGGCGTAGAGACCGTCGCACTTGCCGTTTCCGCCGCTTGTCACGTCGTAGAGCGAGCTCTGTCCGCGATGGGAGTAGAGCGTCTGAGCCGGATATTCGACGCCGTGAGCTCCCCCCGCAAGCGCGAAGATCGAGGCGATGATCGGCGACGCGACGCTCGTGCCGCCAATCGGCACCCATTTCAGCGGCGTTCTGAGAACCTGTTCTTCACCTTTGGCGTTCACTTCGGCGCGCAGGTAGGGCATCGTGTCGTAGACGGCCACGCCGGTGTAGGGGTCGGCATCGGCGGCGACATCTGAGACCGCACGCTTGGAGCCGCAGCCCACCTGCGACCAGTCGGGCACGCTCGACTGCCAGATGGGAGCGGAGAAGCTCGAGCTGCAGCCGCCTCCGGTGGCTCCCTCGTCGCCACCCGCAGGGTCAGGGTCCTCGTTCCAGGCGGTCTCGCTCGCCCGTGCGCCGCCAGTGAGAGTGAGCTTGGTGCCGCCGACAGCGACCACGTGCGGCGAGCTGGCCGGATAGTTGGCGCCCGAGTAATAGCTTTCTTTGGCCGCTTCTGCTTCCGCCGCCTCGGTCCAGTTGAGATAGCCGTCGTCACCGGCCGAGGCCGTGATCACAACCTTGGGGTGATCGAACGCGGGGCTGTCGGACTGCGGCTCTCCTCCTCCCCACGAGTTCGAGACCTCGGTGGCGCCCAGCCCCACAGCAGCGTTCTCCGCTTTTTCGAGGTCGGCGTAGGAGGAGGAGTCCGCCTCCACGAGCACTATGCGGCAGTTCTGGCATATCCCGCGGGCAACCTCGATGTCGGTGGAAATCTCGACCGCCCACCCGTCCGCTTCCTGCGCCTGTTCGCAATCCCGTTCCCTGGCTTTGCGTTCGGTTTTGCTGCTCAAGCAGGCGTCTTCGGTGTCGATAAGTTCCGATTCGCTACGTGGGAACGGAGGGTTGCCGCTTTCGCCTTGCTGATTGACCTGCTCGAAGCAGTCGCTGGTCTGCCCGGCGCCGCAGCGAGCCAGTTCTCCGAGCCCGAATTCCTGGTCGTACTTCGTCAGGTCGGCTTCCGCTTCATAGTCGTTGTAGGCGTCCACGAGCGCGATCGTCTGCGGTTCGGAGACCGGTGCCTGCGGCGAGAGCCCATGGAAATAAGCGTTCTGAAGGTCCTCAGGACGCAGCCCATACGAGCCTTCGGCGGCGCTCGCCGCCCTCAGCGCCTGGCGGCGCGTGATGCCGATCGGGTGCCGGTGAGCCCTTGCAGCGGCTGTCCTCGGCTGCAGCGCGAGCGCAAGACAGCCGGCATGTCTCGGCTCTACGGCACGGCACACGGGTTGCACCGCGTAGTTGGATTCGCCCAACGGCGCGACCGTTTCAGCGTGCGCAACAGCAGGCAGGCCAAGCAAGAGCTCGACGCCGACCAGCGCTGCGACGGATGCCATCCTTGGCCCCAACCTCGCGAGGTTCACAGCTAAGAGGCTACAGACTCGCCGGACCGCTTTCGCCTGCGGGGACAAGTGTTCTAGAGGCACGGGGCCGAGTCAGCTCAGCCATGTGGAGAGCTCTTGCAAGGCGCCAGGGATCACGTAGTAGTAGGCCCACAGCCCGCGGCGCTCGGAGTCTACAATCCCAGCCGCGCGGAGCTTGTTCAGGTGGTGGGAGAGCGTGGGCTGGGAGACCTCGAACAGCGGCACCAGCTCACAGACGCAGACCTTGCCGGCGTGCTTGCGCAGCACGTCGACCAGTTGCAGGCGAATCGGGTCGCCGAGTGCCTTTGCGACCTGCGCCAGGCGAGCGGCCTGCTCGCGCTCCACCTCGGGGTAGACGACCGGCTCGCAGCAGCGCTCCCCCGCGGGTCGCTTGGTCTTCGGGGTCAGCTCCAGATCGACGCTCATCAATCTACGTATATCGATTGAAGTCACCGATGTCAATGGAATATGATCCGCGGCGCAACCTCCGACCGCCTCATGCACACCACCCCGCCACTCACACGCCGTCTGCTTGCCGAGCTGTTGGGCTCGGCGCTGCTCGCTGCCCTGGTGATCGGCTCGGGCATTGCCGCGCAGACGCTCTCCCCAGACGATGTGGGCCTGCAGCTGTTCGAGAACGCCGCCGCGACCGCAGCGGGACTGTTCACAATCATCCTCATGTTCGGCCCGGTCTCGGGCGGTCACTTCAACCCCGTCGTCTCGCTTGCGGACGCGAGCTTCGGCGGGATCTCCTGGCGCGATGCGGCCGCATACGCCCCCGTCCAAATCATCGGGTGCATCATCGGCGCGGTCACCGCCAACGGCATGTTTGCGCTGGCAGCAGTCAGCATCTCAACCCACCATCGCGCCAGCCCCGCCCACCTGTTCAGCGAGGTGATCGCCACGGCCGGGCTGCTCTTGGTGATCTTCTCGCTGGCGCGGACCAAACGCCTGAGCACCGCCCCCGCCGCGGTGGGTGCCTACATCGGCGCCGCCTACTTCTTCACGAGCTCAGCCAGCTTCGCCAACCCCGCGATCAGCGTTGGGCGCATCTTCTCGAACACCTTCGCCGGCATCGCACCCCCTTCGGTGCCCGGTTTCATCCTCGCCCAGCTGGCGGGCTGCGGACTGGCGATCGTCACGATCCGCGCCTTGTATCCGCACGTCACGCCCGACCAGGCTGCGGACGTCGTCCTGCCACACACTTTGGAGGCCGAGCGCGATGGCATGCGTTCTGTTCGTCTGCCTTCATAACGCAGGCCGCTCGCAGATGAGCCAAGCCCTCTTCGAGCGCGCCGCGCAAGGACAGCACTCCGCCATCTCAGCCGGCACAACACCCGGTCAGCACGTTCACCCCGAGGTGGTCGAGGTGATGCGCGAACTCGGCATCGACCTATCCGACCGCATGCCGCAGATGCTTACTCGCGAGCTTGCCGAGCAGGCCGACGTCGTCGTGACGATGGGCTGCGGCGACGAGTGCCCATACATCCCTGGCAAGCGATACCTCGACTGGGATCTTCCCGACCCGAAGGGCCAGCCGATCGCGAAGGTGCGCGAGACACGGGATGAGATAGAGCGAAGGGTGGGCGCGCTGCTCGCCGAGCTTGACGGGAGCGGCCATGATGCAGATCGTGGCCGGCACCGGCCGGACTAAGGATTCTGTCCGTGCGGCCGGTAGTGTCGGCTACGTGTTTGAGTTGGGGAAGCTCTACGTGCGCCGTGAGCTCCACGCCCGCTTCCGTGGCCAGGAACAGGGCGGAATCATCACGCCGGCTGGATATCCGTTCATCCTGCTTATCACTGGCGAGGCGGGGATCGCCTACGGGTATCGCGATGAAGCACGGGCCGACGGATCGTTCCTCTATTACGGGGAGGGGCAGGTTGGGCCGATGGAGTTCGTGCGCGGCAATCGCGCGGTGCGCGATCACGCGCTCGAGGGTCGCGACCTGCATCTCTTTGAGAAAGTCCGCAGTGGCCAGTTGCGATATGTCGGCCAGTTCGTTTGCGCCAGCTACCAGCTCGTCGAAGATGTGCCTGATGCCAACGGAGAACCGCGACAGGCGATCGCTTTTGAGCTCGCGCCCTTCGCTGAAGATCAGCCCGACGAGGACCTTGCCGCGGCGGACATCGCAGACCTCTCACTGGAGCAGTTGCGTGAGGCCGCTCTGGAGAAACCAACGGCCAACGCTGAGCCGGTTCAGACCAAGCGCACTGCCTATCGTCGCTCAGCGGCTGTGCGCGCGTACACGCTAGCGCGCGCCAAAGGTATATGCGAGGGGTGTGACTCTCCCGCGCCGTTCTTGACAGCAGCCGGGCGCCCATATCTGGAGCCGCACCACACTCGGCGTATCTCTGACGGCGGGCCAGATCATCCGTCAGCAGTGATCGCTCTATGCCCGACCTGCCACACTCGCGCCCACTACGCCCATGATGGCGTTGAGCTCAACCACGCATTGATCGCTCACCTACGCGAGATCGAGGGGCCGATCCGCGGCGCTGGCCGGCGCCGGTAGGCAGCCTGGCTCGCATGCGCAGGCGAGCGGCCCTGGATGACCGCGCCCTGCACCTCATCGTGCGCCGAGGCGGCCTCCCGATCGAGGTGCAGGTGCGGACCCGCGGGCAGGACCTATGGGCGAACGCGATCGAGCAGGCAGGGCGGCAGACTGGCGTCCAGTTCAAGTTCGGTGAGGGACCGGAGACCGATCGCACCATGTTCGCCAACGTCGCCGCCTTGATCGCAGACATCGAAGACGGCAAGATTTCTCAACGCGAACTCTTGGCCATAAGCCTTGGAGCTGCGATCATGGGACTGGTCCAACGGCTAGAGCGAGAGCGCAAATGAGCCCCACCGACGAGATCAAGCACTTCCTGGTCACGCGCAACGTCGCGTCCGACCACACGACCGTCAAGGAGTTCGGCACCGACTACGAGGCTGCACAAGCCGCCTACAACGCAGCCGAGCGTGAGGCCGCCATGCGGCAGGATCTCGACGTCGTGCTTTTCAGCGCAGACTCGCTGGAGACTATCGAGCGAACGCACTCCAGCTACTTCAGGCCAAACCTCTTGAGCGAGCTGCTACCCGCTTAGGGCAGCAGCCGTGCCGACCCACCGGCCCAGTTCCAGGACTTTTGCGAGAGCAAGCGGCGAACGGGTCTCGAACCCGCGACCTTCGGCTTGGGAAGCCGACGCTCTACCAACTGAGCTATCGCCGCAGAGACGCGAACCCGGCCTGCCTGGCGTCTGGCCGGCCGGAGCCGCATTGAGCTGATCTTACCGGGTGCTTAGCGGCCGTCTCACCCGCCCTGGCCCTCCCCCACCGGCCAGACCAGCACCGGCCCGCGCACGCCCAGCATGATCGCGGAGCCGGCCGGAACATGGACGTTGCCGGGCGCACGCACCACCAGCGGCGCCTCGCCGTTCATGCTCGCCAGTTGGACGTGAAGAACAGTGTCATGGCCGTGGTAGCCGGAGCTGATCACCCGCCCTGCCGAGTCGCCCTCTGCGTCCGGGGAGCGCAACTCGATCTGCTCTGGGCGAATCAGCACGCTCACCTGGCAGGGAGTCGGCGCGGGCGCGTGACGCCACTGGGCGGCCAACCTGCCGAGCGACGTCTGCACAAGCTCGCCTTCCATCGTCCCGACGACCAGGTTGGCCTCCCCCACGAAGCGCGCCACCTCGTCATCGACGGGGAAGGCGTAGAGGTCGTGGGGCGGCGCGCACTGGGCGATCCTGCCGTCGCGCAGGACCGCGACCTGGTCGGCGAGGGAGAGCGCCTCGTCCTGGTCGTGGGTGACAAGCAGCGCGGTCGTGTGCGACTCGCGCAGGATCTGGCGCACCTGGTCGCGGACACTCACGCGCAGATGCGCATCCAGTGAGGCGAACGGCTCATCCAACAGCACCAGCTCGGGTTTGACCGCGAGCGCTCGCGCAAGCGCAACGCGCTGTTGCTGGCCCCCGGAGAGCTGGTGCGGATAGCGCTTTGCCAGATCGGCCATGCCGACCAGATCAAGCAGCGCGGCGGCGCCGTTGCGCCGATCCTCGCGGGGCAGACCGAACGTGACATTGGCCTGAACGGTGATATGGGGAAAGAGGCCGCCCTCCTGGGGCACGTATCCGATCCGGCGGTGCTCTGGGTTTAGGTGGGAGCCCTCGCCGTCCACGATTCGCGCGCCGATCTTCACGATGCCGCGGTCGGGCGCTTCAAAGCCGGCGAGCAGCCGCAGCAACGTGGTCTTGCCGCTACCGGAGGGACCGAGGATGGCGGTGAAGGAGCCGGCCCGCGCTCTCAGGTCGAGCCCCTTCAGGACGGCGTGGCTGCCGAAGCTCTTGTGCAGTCCGCTGACGGAGAGGTCGCTCATCGGATACAAGCTCACGCCGCCACTGCCGCCCGCGAGGGCAGCCGGTCGAAGAAGCGGCCGAGCACGTAGCTGGGCAGGGCCGCGATCAGCATGATCGCCAGGGCGAAGGGCGCCGCCTGGCCGTAGGCGAGGTTCTGCTGGTAGGACCAGAACTGGGTCGCAAGCGTCTGCACGCCGGTGGGGATCAGGATCAGCGTGGCGGTCAGCTCGGTCACAACCGAGAGGAAGACCAGGCAGAAGGCCGCCGCCAGCCCTGGGCCGACAAGCGGCAGGGTCACGCGCCAGAGCACTGCCAGCCGCCGCTGGCCAAGCGAGCGGGCGACGTCTTCAAGTCCTGGCGGGGCCTGCGCAACCGATGCTCGCACACCCACCAGCGCCAGCGGGAAGAACATGATCGCGTAGGCGAGCACTAGCAGCGGCGCGCTTTGGTAGAGAAAGCCGCCCGCGTAGCGCTCGGAGAAGTATGAGAGCGCAAGCGCAATCACAAGACCCGTCATCGCCAGAACCAGGTAGGTGCTGCGTTCCAGCAACTGGTAGGCACGCTTGCGGTGACGAAGCGCGAGCAGCGCGACCGGCAGCGCCATGATCGTCGCCAGTACACCGGCGATCGCGGCGTAGAGGGCGGTGTGCCAGGCGGCGTCGATCAGCGAAACGCCCGTCAGATAGGCGTGTCCCGCCTCCAGCATCCAGTAGATGGCCGAGCCCACTGGCACTCCCAGGGCGAGCGCGACCAGCACGGTGAAGCCCGCCAGCACGAGCGGCTTGGCGCGACCGAGCGGCCGCGGCGTGGAGACACGCTGGGCCAGCGCACCGGCGCGGCTGACCTGGGCACGACCGCGTGCAAAGCCCTCGCCGCACAGAACCGCGAGGCTGATCAGCACGAGCACGATCGAGAGCGCCGAGGCGGCAGCGACGTTGAAGGAGATGTTGAACTCGGTGAATATCTCCGTGGTGAAGGTCTGATAGCTGAGGATCTCAAAGGCGCCGTACTCGGCCAGCATCACGAGCGCCACGAGCAGACAGCCGCCGAGGATCGCGACCCTCGCCTGCCCGATCGTGATCCGCCAGAAGGTCACAAGGCGCCCGGCGCCGAGGCTGCGCGCGAGCTCCTCCTGGCCCGGGTCGGCGTTGCGGAAGCTCGCGGCCACCGGCAGATAGACCAGCGGATATACCGCCAGGGTCATCACCAGAACCGCGCCATGGAAGCCCCGCACCCAGGTGGACAGCGACGCCCAGCCGAAGCTGATCACGAAGTCGGGGATCGCCAGCGGAACGACGACGAGCACCGCCCAGACTTTGCGCAGCGGCAGGTCCGTGCGCTCCACGCACCACGCCGCCGCCGTCCCGATCACCGCGCAGAGCGCCGTCACAACTGCGGTGAGGCTGACCGTATTCCAAAGCAGCGTCACGGTCAACGAGCGGAAGACCAGGTGCACGATGCTCGAGGCGCCGGCGCCGCCCGCCTCGATCAGCAGGAACACGAGCGGCAGGGCCAGTACCGCGGCAACAGCGGCGCTGGCGATCAGCAAGCCCCATGGCCGCGGGCCCCGCCGCGCCGGCACGATCGCGCTCGCCGGCTGCGCGATGCTCACAGCAGCCCCGCCTGGCGCAACAGGGAGATCGCGGTGGAGCCATCGCCGAGCTCGGAGATCGTGACCGAATTCGGCTGCAGCTTCTGGAACGGCGTCTCCGGCGCGGCGGTATTGCTCACCCCGGAGGCGATCGGATACTCGTAGCTGATCGAGTGGGCGATGATCTCCTGCCCCTGCCTGCTGACCAGGAAGGCGAGCAGCTTCTGTGCAGCTGTCTTGTGCGTGGAGGACTTCAGCACGCCTGCGCCTGAGACGTCTATCACGTAGCCGGGGTCCCGCGGCGCGAAGTAGGCAATCTTGGAGTGGATATTGGAGGCGCCGATCTGCGCCTTCATCCGATACCAGTAGTACTGGTTGACGACCCCGAAGGCGACCGCCCCGCTGTTGACCTCCGAGGAGATCGTCTCGTTGTCCGGGTAGACGTGCCCGCTCGCGTTTTCCTTGATCGCTTGCAGCCACTTCAGCGCCGCCGCCTGCCCGTATGTGCGTGCGTAGGAGGTGACGATCGGCTGGAAGTCGGTCTCGCCGGCGGCGAACGCGAGCTTGCCGCTGTACTTCGGGTCGGCCAGTTCTGAGGCCGTTCTCGGCAGCTGGCTTTCCTTGATCAGGGCGGGGTTGTAGATAAGTACGCTGACACGAGCCGAGACGCCGACCCAATCGCCCTGCGGCGAGTTGAACCTGCTCGGCGAGCGCGCGAGCGTGGAGGACGAGACGGGTGCCAGAAGCCCCTTGCTCTGCAGGTACTCCAGCGCCGGCGAGTTCTCGGTGTAGATCACGTCGGCCGGCGAGTTGGACCCCTCCGTGACGATCTGGTCGGTGAGCGTGTCCTCGTCGTCGCTGCGCACGTTGACGTGGATGCCGCTCTGCTTTTCAAAGCTCGCCACGAGTGCGTCGGTGGTCTGCACGTGCTGTCCGTTGTAGAGCGTGATCGAGTCGCCCGAAGAGCCGCAGCCAGCAAGCAGCGCACAGCCGAGCACGAGTGCGATCGGTGCGGCGGCGAAGGTCCGCCACCGCGCTATAGCGCGGCTGCAGAGAGTGCTTGTGCGATTGCGCTGCATACTTGGAGATCGCGTGCCGGAGATAGCCCCTCGGCTTGCGCGGCGGCGACCATAGCACACATTAGGACAACCTAATTAGGTGACCCTAATATGCGTGTTGTCAGTCGCGATGCGACCTTGCAGCCATCAGCCGGCGCGTGAGCCCAGGCGAGATGCTTGGCGCCAGGCGCGCGGCCTCCGCGTCGGCGCCGCCCTCGTCGATGCCAAGCAGGTCGTGCGCAAGCAGATGCGCCGCGTGCCGATGAGAGGCGAGCACGAGCACGGTGCTCACCCCCTCGTGCGTGAGCGAGAGCCCGTCCTGCTCCACCAGCCCAAGCTGGCGCAGCCGCCTGACCATCTCCAGCGCACTCGGCGCCGAGACCCCCATCGCTCGCGCCAAGGCGGCCTGCGTAGGGCGATCCTGACCGCGGGCCATATCGTGCAAAGCCAATAGGTAGCCTGCCTCGCGCGCGCTGACATGCGCGCAGGGTGGCTGGGAGCCGGCCGCCTTTCCGGCGCGTGATCGGGTCCTCTCAGGCATACCAGATGGAATATAGGGGCCCGCCTGCAAGCGCCCTCCTTGAGCCTGCCGCCGCCGCGTCCCGCGCCAGGGAATAACCTTCGCTGAGCCGATGAAACTGCCCGTTCCCACGGTGCTGGTCTCGGTTGCGGGCGCCGCCCTGATCGGCTTGCTGATCTACGGCGTAAGCCACCAGGCGGCAAACCGCAGCCTCGACGAAGCGCTCGCCCATGGCCGGCATCCGCTTGCGCCATATGCCTCCAAGCCGCTGCCGAGCCTCGCGGGTGACGGTCAGAGCTCGTTGGCCGCCTATCGTGGCAAGGTCGTGATCGTCAACTTCTTCGCCTCTTGGTGCGTGGCCTGTCAGGAAGAGTCGCCGCTGCTGGAGCGTACCCAGCGCAAGCTCGAAGCCCACGGAGCCACGATCCTCGGCGTCAGCTACCAGGACGACGCGAGCAAATCCAGGGAATTTCTGCACAAGTACGGGCTCACCTATCCCGCACTGCACGACCCCAGCGGCGAAATGGCAACCGCATACGGCACCCGCCAGATCCCGGAGAGCTTCCTGATCGGGCGCGAAGGACACGTCTACGACATCGAACGCGGCCCGATCGGCAGCGCGTTCGCGCAGCGAGCGCTGCAGCTCGCAGAGGGCGCCTAGCCATGCGGCGCGCGCGCAGCGGCCGGCCGCTGCTGACCACGCTGCTCGCACTTGCCATCCTCGCGCCTGTCGCGCTGGCCGCGCCGCGGCCGACCCTGCCGGGGCTGGAACCGCAGTTGATGTGCGTGACCTGCAAAATCCCGCTCAACGTCGCCGACTCCTCGGAGGCCACCCAGGAGCGGGAACTGGTCAGGGAACTGATCGCCAAGGGCGATGGCGAAGCGCAGATCAAGAAAGTGATGGTCGCCCAGTACGGGCCGGCTGTGCTTTCCACGCCGAGCACGAAAGGCTTCCAGCTCTCCGCCTACCTGGTCCCGATTGCGGTGGTGCTCGCGCTGGTCGCGGTGCTGCTGACGTTGCTGCCGCGCTGGCGGCGCGCGGCGCGAGCGCGGGAGGGCTTGCGCGAGCCGGCACCCACCCTTACGCCCGATCAGGCGCAGCGCCTGGAGCAGGACATGCAGCGTTTCGAGTGAGCTACCTACATCTCCTGCGGGGCCGATACGCCCAGCAGGTCAAGGGAGCTTGCGAGTGCGCGCTGGACGGCGACGCAGAGCCCAATCCGTGTCGACTCGACCTCCTGCGGCTGCGCACCGACCACGCGGCAGTCTCGGTAGAAGGCGGTGAAGGTCTGCGCCAGCTGCAGCGCGTAGGTGGTGATGCGATGGGGGGCACGACGCGCAGCGGCCTCCGCGACTTCGGCGGGGAAGTCGAGCAGCTGCTTGATCGCGTCCCGCTCGGATGAGTGCAGGGCCTCCCCGTAGGTGTTAGCCGCGCCCGCAGCGGCATGCGCAAGAGCTTCCTGTACCCGGCCCTCGCCCGCCTTGGCAAGCATCGAGGCGATCCGCGCATGCGCGTACTGGACGTAGTAGACGGGGTTATCGCTGCTCTGGCGCATGGCGAGGTCCAGGTCGAGATCGATCGTCGTGTCGTGGGAGCGCGAGAGCAGGTACCAGCGCGCGGCGTCCACGCCGATCTCCTCCACCAGGTCGTCGAGGGTCACGAACTCGCCGGAGCGCTTTGACATCTGCGCCCGCTGTCCTTTGCGCATCAGGTGCACGAGCTGCATGATCAGCATCTCCAGCTCCTGCGGGTCACCGCCGAGCGCCTCGTAGGCGGCTCGCATCCGCTGGATGTAGCCGTGGTGGTCGGCGCCCCAGACGTCGATCTGGCGGGTGAATCCGCGCTCGCGCTTGGCCTGGTGGTAGGCGATGTCTGAGGCGAAGTAGGTGTGCTCGCCGCTGCCGCGCACCAGCACCCTGTCCTTGTCATCACCGAAGTCGGTGCTGCGCAGCCACAGCGCGCCCTCGCTGCGATAGGTGTGGCCTGCGTCTTCCAGCAGCTCCAGAGCGTGCTGCACGGCGCTGACGGGCTGCCCGTCGCGGCCGAGCAGATCCCCGTGCGCCTCGTGCAGCGCGCTCTCGTACTGCCAGTGGTCATAGCCGAGCACCCCGAAGCGATGCAACGAGCCCTCGATCTGGCCGACCATCGCCGCGACCGCTGCGCGCCCCACCTCGCCGGGGTCGATCGTGGCGGCGTCCGGCACCTTGGCGACCAGCTCCTGGACGTACTCCCCCTGGTAGCCGTCCTGCGGCACCTGCTGCCCGCGCGCCAGCGCCTGGATCGACTCGCCTAGCTTGCGCACCTGCGAGCCGGCGTCGTTGACATAGAACTCTCTGTCTACATCGTGCCCGTGAAAGGCCAGCAGGCGCGAGAGCGAGTCGCCGTAAGCGGCGTTGCGAGCATGGCCGACGTGCATCGGACCGGTGGGGTTGGCGGAGACGAACTCGACCAGGATCCGCTCGCGGAGCGCGCCGCCTGCGCCGAAGCGCTGCCCGACGGCAAGCACCGCTGCCAGCGACTGCCGGTGCCAATCGTCGTCGAGATGGAGGTTCAGGAAGCCTGGGCCGGCGACCTCAAAGCGCGTAAGGCGTCCGTGAAGACGCTCGGCCAGTCCCGCCCCGATGCCCTGCGCAAGCTCGCGCGGAGAGGTGCGAGCCGCCGAGGCGAGCACGAGCGCGGCGTTGGTCGAGTAGTCGCCAAGCTCGGCGTTCGGCGGGCGCTCCAGGCTCAGCGGCCGTCCCTCCCCTGCCGGGGCAAGCTCGAGCGCGACCGCCGCCACGGCGTACGTCAACTGCGCCAGCGGTGCCTGGCCTGCGTCTGCGTCTGGATCTCGCTCGGGGCTCATGCTCAATAGTGGTAGGGCTCTTTGGCGAGGATCTTATGCGCCCGGTAGAGCTGCTCCAGCAAGACCACCCAGGCAAGCTGATGCGGAAGGGTCATCGGGCCGAAGGAGAGGCGGTGATCGACGCGCGCAAGCGGCGGCGGCCCGAACGCCCCGCCCACCACGAAAGCGAGATCGGCGCCCTCCATCCGGCGCTGCTCGATGAAGCGGCTGAACGCCAGGCTCTCGTATGCCTTGCCCTCCAAGGCCAGCAGACAGACGAACGCGCCGTCGGGCACACGCCGCGCAACCGCCTGCGCATCGCGCTGGGGCGAAAGCTCAACGCTTGCGTAACGGGAGAGCAGCGTCTTGTAGTGCTCGACGTCGTCGAGGTAGGGCACCCGCAGCCGTCCCTCGCCGATCACGATCAGACGCACCTGGCGGCTCCTGCCCTCACGGGTTGCGATACTAGCCTTGTGAACGAGCAAGACCCTGGCGCAGAGCGCCACATCAACATCCACCTGTCCCCCGAGGTTATGGGGGGCGTGTACGCGAACTTCGCCAACGTCAGCCACTCCGACTACGAGTTCACCGTCACCTTCGCACGGGTCGACCACGAGGTCGAAGCAGACGAGGTGCCGGGGGTCGTCGTCTCGCGCGTAAACCTCTCGCCGCGGTTCATGCGCGAGCTGATCAGCGCAATGGAGGACAATTACTCCAAGTGGCGCACCCGTGAGGGGATCAAGAACCTACCCGAGTACGGCGGGCAGGAGACCGGAGAGGCAGACAGCGAGCAGTGAGTGCTTGGCGGGTGCGGGGGCCGCGCCCGCTGGCGCGGCAACCAGCACGATGAAGGTCGCGATCACGTCGGACATCCATGCCAACCGCCACGCCTTCGAAGCCGTGCTGGAGGCGATCGCGGCCTCCGATGCGCAGGAGATGTGGTGCCTCGGCGACCTCGTCGGTTACGGCGCCGACCCGGACAGGTGCGTGGAGCTTGCGCGGGCGCACGCGGCGGTCTGCCTGGCGGGCAACCACGACCTGGCGGTGACGGGCGCGCTGTCGCTGGAGGAGTTCTCACGCGGCGCTAGCATCGCCGCGCAGTGGACGCGAGAGGTGATCGAACCGCAGAACGTCGAGTTTCTGCGCGGCCTCTCCGCTTCCTGCGAGGAGGAGCCCGTCGGCCTCTATCACGCAAGCCCGCGCGATCCCGTCTGGGAGTACGTGCTCTCAAGCCTTTTGGCCGAGCTCTGCTTCGACGTTCAGCGCCACAGGGTCTGCCTGATCGGGCACTCGCACGTCGCGCTCTCCTTCTGCCGGATCGAGGGCAAGCTGGCCAGCGGCGAACCGCGCCGTGCAGGCAGCACGCTTGCGATCGCAGACGGCCAGTGGCTGCTGAACCCCGGCAGCGTCGGCCAGCCGCGCGACGGAGACCCCCGCGCAGCTTGGCTGATGCTCGATCTGGACGAATGGCAGGCGAGCTTCATGCGCACCGAGTACGACGTGGCCGGCGCCGCCGCCGCGATCCGTGCGGCGCGCCTGCCAGACTCTCTGGCTGAGCGGTTGGGGTACGGTCAATGAGGATGGCAATCGACATGAAGCTCTCGCTCGCCGCGATGCTCGCGGCCGCCGCAGCGCTGCTTGCAGCCTGCGGCGGTAGTGCGGGCCTGATCCCGGAAGGCAACGCCGGCCCGCTGCGTTCAGATTTTGAAGCAGTCGCACAGGCAGCCGAAAATGGCAACGGA
This sequence comes from Solirubrobacteraceae bacterium, assembly GCA_036008645.1. Classification (GTDB taxonomy): domain Bacteria; phylum Actinomycetota; class Thermoleophilia; order Solirubrobacterales; family Solirubrobacteraceae; genus Palsa-744. The sequence goes on along the minus strand of DASYNI010000012.1, from coordinate 140,732 downwards.
AACTGCGCGAGTACCGAGAAAGCGATCGAAAAGACCGAAGCGGACTTCGCGAAACTGCCGCCCAGCGTTAGCTCGGCGCTGCGCAGCCGGCTCTCGGAAGGAATCGAACACCTCTCCTCGCAGGCGCGCGTGGCCTGCACGAATCCGGTCGGCGGCGGGACGAGCACCACCTCCACGCAGTCCTCCACGCCCAGCTCGTCCACGACGACGACCACGACGACCCTCACAACGGCCTCCGAAGAACTGCCGCCCACGAGCAGCACGACCAGCAGCTCGACCTCACCCCCTCACGTCGGCGGCGCCGAAGCGCCGAACGGAGGTGTCGAAGCCAATCCAGGCGGCAGCCCCGCCGAAGGCGAACAAAAATGAGCGCGATAGCGACAATTGCGGGGCGGTATCAGCTCGAGGGGCGCCTTGGCTTCGGCGGCATGTCAACCGTGCACCTCGCGCTCGACACCCGCCTGGAGCGCAAGGTCGCGGTCAAGCTGCTGGCCGAGCACCTGGCGGAGGACCCCACGTTCGTCTCCCGCTTTCAACGTGAGGCGCAGGCCGCAGCGCGCCTGGTGCACCCCAACATCGTGCAGATCTTCGACTCCGGCCAGGACGAGGCCAGCGGCCAATACTTCATCGTGATGGAGTACATAGAGGGCCGCTCCTGCGCGGAGATCCTGCGCGACGAGGGCTGGGTGGAGGTGCCGGAGGCGGTCTCGATCATCGAGCAGGCCTGCGAAGGGCTGCACTACGCCCACCGCCACGGCGTCGTGCACCGCGACGTCAAGCCCGGCAACCTGCTGCGCTCGAGCGACGGTGAGGTCAAGCTGGCCGACTTCGGGATCGCCAAGGCGACCGAGCAGTCGAGCATCACGCAGGTTGGCTCAGTGCTAGGCACCGCCGCCTACCTCGCGCCTGAGCAGGCGCGAGGCGAGGAGGCCGGCCCGCGCGCCGACCTGTATGCACTAGGCGTAGTGACCTACCAGGTGATCTCCGGACGCCTGCCGTATGAGGCGGCATCTCTGACCGAGCTCGCGCTCAAGCAGCAGCAAGAGGAACCCGAGCCCCTGGACTCACTGGTGGCGGCGGTGAGCCCGGAGCTGGCCGATGCGGTCGGGGTCGCGCTCGCGCTCGACCCCCGCGACCGCTACGAGACCGCGCGTGAGATGGGCGAATCGATCGAGGCGGCCTCACGCGGCGTTAGCCCCCGCGCTGGCGGGCAGCGCGGGGATGCGACCAAGGCGACCAGCCTGCTTGCCGCCTCGGGCGCGGCGGCCAGCAGCCGGATGCGCCCATCGCCGGCCACGGCGGTCAATCAGCGCCGGCCACGTCAGGGCCCGCCGCGCACGCCTTCGCCGGCGCCGGCAGATCAGCAGCCGGCGACAGGAACCCAGGCACGACGACGGCTTACGGCTGCGCTGGTCGGGCTGGTTGTGTTGATCGTGATCGTGGTTGCGATCGTACTGGCCAGCAAATCGTCGCCGAGCGGCCCCCGTAATCTGCGCACCGTCAACGAGCACAACATGAAGGAAACCTCCGAAGCGCTCACGCAGCTGGTGAACGAAAACGTTCAGTAGGCGATGCGCCGGCGCGCAGCGCCGCCGCGGTCTGCGCCAGTGTGCCGGCGGCGATCGCCTCTCGAAGGCGCGTCATTAGGCTTGCGATGAAGGCGAGGTTGTGCGCGGTCAGCAATCTCATCCCGGTCAGCTCGCCGGCTCTTGCCAGGTAGCAGAGGTAGGCGCGCGAGAGTCCCAGCGAGCAGGCAGGGCAGGGGCAGCCCTCCACCAGCGGCCCATGGTCATCCATCAGCCGCCGCTTCTTCATGTCAAGCCGCCAGCGGTTCTCGGGATCGGGGACAAGCGCCGTGCCATGCCGGCCAAGCCGGGTAGGCATCGCGCAATCGAAGGTATCGATTCCGAGCTCTACGCCCGCGATCAGGTCGTCGACCTCGCCGATACCAAGCAGATGCCGCGGCAGGGTCTCCCGCTCGCCCCCGAGCTCCGCGATCGCGTAGGAGACCACCTCGTACATCTGCGCCTTCTCGGCGCCCAGCGAGCCGCCGATCGCTACGCCGTCACAGCCGCTGTCGGCGACGACCGCGCTCGATTCGCGGCGCATGTCCTCATAGATCCCGCCCTGCACTATTCCGTAGACCAGTTGGCCTCTTGGTCCGTGCTCGCGCTGCCAATCCAGGCAGCGCGTCAGCCAGCGGTGCGTACGCTCGGTTGAGCGGGCTGTGTAGTCACGGTCGACGTGGAAGGGGGTGCACTCGTCGAAGACCAGCGCGATGTCCGAGCGCAGCGCGGCCTGTACGGCCATCGAGCCCTCGGGAGTGAGGAAGTGATCGCTGCCGTCTACATATGAGCGGAAACGCACCCCCTCCTCCTCGATCGAGAGGATCGCGCCATCGCGTTGCCTGGGTGCCTCCGGATCGCGCTGGGCGCCGCGGCGGGCGCGACCCTTGATCTCATCGGCGACCGTACCGTGCCCCATCGAGAAGACCTGGAAGCCTCCGGAGTCGGTGATGATCGGCCCCTGCCAGCCCATGAAGGAGTGCAGGCCATCGAAGCTGTCGATCACCTCCGGGCCGGGATTGAGCATCAGGTGGAAGGTGTTGCCGAGCACCATCTCGTAGCCAAGCGCCGCAACCTCGGCCGGCAAGAGGCCCTTGACAGTCGCCTTGCTTGCCAGCGGCACAAACGCCGGCGTTGAGATCTCACCGTGAGCTGTGCTCAGGCAGCCCAAGCGGGCCAGTGAGCCGGCGTCGCGCATCTGGATCGTGAAGGCAGTCACGGATGCGCCATCCTAAGGGGATGTTGGAGCTGGCGGCGATCATCAACGTCGACTCGCTGATCGAAACCGCGGGCTATCCGCTCGTGTTCGTGCTGGTGATGGCCGAGTCGGGCGGGGTACCGGTGCCTGGCGAGACAGCGTTGATCGCGGGGGCGGTGTTCGCAAGCCAGGGCAAGCTCTCGCTGCCCGCGGTGATCGCGATCGCGGCCGCGGCCGCGATCGTCGGCGACAACATCGGTTATCTGATAGGGCGCCGCGGCGGGCGCTGGTTGCTGCAAAAGCCGGGCCCGTTCCACCGCCAGCGGCTCGAGGTGCTCGCCAGCGGCGAGCCGTTCTTCGAGCGCCACGGGCCCAAGGCGGTCTTCTTCGGGCGCTTTATCCTTGGGTTGCGCACCTGGGCCTCGTGGCTTGCGGGCGCGACGAAGATGCGCTGGCAGACCTTCGCGCTCTGGAACGCGCTCGGCGGGATCTGCTGGGCATGCGCGATCGGGATCGCCGCCTACTACATCGGGCGCTCGGCTGAAAGTGCGGTCAGCGCATTTGGCATCTACGGCCTGGTGGCCGTCGCGATCGCAGCCGTGGGGGTGCTGCTGGCCCACCGTCACCGGCGCCGCTCTGCTCGGGCGAACGACGCCAGACGCTCGCCGCAACCAGATGCTCGCGGCATGTGCGTCGAGGCCGTGACAGACCAGAGCGCGGACCGTGAGACGGCTCACCCGCAGCGGTAGAGGGGCGGGTGCCTGCTCAGCAGGAGCGTCCGCAGCAGGGAGCGATCCGCTCCCAGAGCTCGGCCAGTGAGCTCAGCTCCTGCGCCGAGAAGCGCGAGAGGAAGTGCTCCCTGACCACAGAGCGATGAGTGCTGCGCGCTTCGCAGAGCCGCTCCTGGCCCACTGCCGTAAGGCAGGCATAAGCGCCGCGGGCGTCGTGTTCGCAGGAACAACGCTCCAGCAGGCCCTCACGCTCCAGCCTGTCGACTAGGCGGGTCAGCCCGCTGCGCGACATCTGCGCCTGCTCGGCGAGGTCGCACATCCGCATCCGCCCCCGCTCGGAGCCCGCGAGGAAGTGCAGCACCTCGTAGGAGCTCATCGGCAGACCGTGCCGCTCCTCTAGCTCGGCGTCGAGCCGCTTGGCCAGCGAGGCGTGCGCGCGCAGCAGACCGCGCCATGCGCGCAGCTCCTGATCGTTGAGGTCCTCGGATGCAGCCGAAAAGGTATCGGGGGACAGGTAAGGCGGCCCGTGCGGAGCGGTGGAAAGGTTTTCGCCGGACTGTGCCCGGTCGGCTTCCCTGTGCCTGATGTCGACTGCTGCCGCGGTGGCCATTGGTCTGTCGGTGCGTTTTACGCAGGACCTTCGTGTCCGAACATAGCAGCGTCAGTGCGGGTTGCACGCAAAGTCCACCAGATCATCAGCGGCTGCAGCGGCAGCCGCAGGTAGAGCGCCCAGCGCGGTATCGGCTTGAAATGCTCCGGTCGCAGGGCCATATAGACGTTTGCGGGAAAGACCGCAACGAGCAGCGCAACGAGCCAGAGGCCCGCCAGCCGGCGGGTACGGGACGGCAGGGTGCAGGCGCCGCCAAGCACCTCCGCCACGCCGCTGATCGCGACCACGGTGGTCGGATCGCCGAAGCCGGGCGGCACGATCTTGCGATACGGACCCGGCATCACGAAGTGGTTGATCCCGGCCAGCGTGAAGGCGGCCGCGAGCATCCGCGGAGGACGGCCCGGCCCACTGCTGCGCGGTTTGGCGCCAGCCGCCGAGGGGACCGAGTCCCGCAGGTCAAAGCGCATCATGAAACTCCCTCCATGAGCAAGCTGTGGCCGGTCATTCCCTCCGGCTGAAGGATGCCGAGCAGCGCGAGCACGGTCGGCGCCACGTCCGCGAGCACCCCTTGGCGCTGACTGACAGCGACGCCTGCGGCCGTGACTATTAGCGGCACCGGGTTTAGCGAATGCGCGGTGTTCGGGCTGCCATCGGGCTCGAGCATGTGGTCGGAGTTACCGTGGTCGGCGGTGATCACGCATGCCCCGCCGGTGGAATGGACGGCCTCCACTACCTGGGCCAGGCAGCGATCGACTGTCTCCACCGCGCTGACGGCCGCGGAAATCACGCCCGTGTGTCCAACCATGTCCGCATTGGCAAAATTGATGATCCCAAACTCCGGCCGCTCCCCGGTCCAGGCCGCCACGAAGGCGCTCGCCGCCTCCGGCGCGCTCATCGCCGGCTTGTAGTCGTAGGTGGGCACGTCTCGCGCGGATGGCACGAGCTCGCGCCGCTCGCCCGGTAGCGGCGTCTCCCGCCCGCCGTTGAAGAAGTAGGTGACATGAGCGTACTTCTCGGTCTCGGCGACATGCAATTGGCTGGCGCCGGCGTCGGCGATCACGGCCGAGAGCGTGATCGCGGGACGCGCGGGCGCAAAGGCAACCGGGTAGGGCCAGCCCTCCTCGTACTCGGTCAGCGTGACCAGGCGCTGCACGGGAGCGGCGCCGCCACGCCCCTGCCAGCCCGGCAGATCCTCGCCCTTGCCGAAGCCGGGCTGCGCCAGCGCCCGCACGATCTCGCGCATCCTGTCCGGCCTGAAGTTGAAGCAGATCACGCCATCCTCGGCCCTGATCCTCGCCTCCTGCCCGACCAGCGTGGGCTCGATGAACTCGTCGGTCTCGCCACGACCGTAGGCCGCCTGCACCGCCTGCTGCCCACTGAGGGCGCTGCGCGGAGCGCGCCCATGGACCAGCATGTCGTAGGCGCGCTGGACGCGATCGAAGCGCCTGTCGCGATCCATCGCGAAGTAGCGGCCCACGACCGAGCCCACACGGGCGGCGCTTAGCGCGTCCAGCTGAGCCAGGAAGCCCTTGCCGGAGTGCGGCAGCGTGTCGCGACCGTCGGTGAAGGCGTGGATCACGATATCGAGCTGCGGGGCCTTGACGGAGATCATCCGGGTCAACGCGAGCAGATGCTCAAGGGAGGAGTGCACGCCGCCGTCTGAGACCAGGCCGATCAGGTGTACGCGCTGCACGCCCGTAAGCGCACTGAGAATTGCCTCGTTCTCGGCCAGACTGCCGTCCGCGACCGCCTCGTCGATTCGCACAAGATCCTGCTTTACGACCGCGCCAGCGCCCAGATTGAGGTGACCGACCTCCGAGTTGCCCATCTGGCCTTCGGGCAGCCCCACCGCGGCGCCGCAGGCACGTAGCGTCGTATGCGGGCAGCGCTCCCAGAGCTCGTCGAAGACGGGCGTGTCGGCCAGCGAGATCGCGTTGCCAGGGCCGGGCTCGGCCAGGCCCCAGCCGTCCAGCACGACCAGGCAGACCCGCGGCACCGGCAGCTCTGCTGGAGCGCCGTCGAGCAGCGGGTCGCCCGCGCCGCTCATGCCAGAGTCTGCTCCGCGGACATGACGATCTTGGCGAACGACTCGGGCTCTAGCGATGCGCCGCCCACCAGCGCGCCGTCCACATCGCACAGCGCCAGCAGCTCGGCGGCGTTCTCCGGCTTGACCGAGCCGCCGTAGAGGATCCGCACGCGTGCGGCGGTCTGCGGATCGCCGCCCGGCGCCACGGAGCGATCGCTCAGCAGTGCGCGGATGAACGCGATCGCCTCCTGTGCCTGCTCGGGGCTGGCCACGCGTCCGGTGCCAATTGCCCAGATCGGCTCGTAGGCGATCACAACCCGGGAGAGGTCCTCGACGGCCACGAATGCAAGATCCTCGTGCACCTGGTGGCGCAGCTTGCGCTCAGTGTCGCCGCCGTCGCGCTCCTGCTCGGTCTCCCCCACGCACAGGATCGGCGTCAGCCCCGCCGCCAGCGCAGCGGGCACCTTCAACGCGAGCGCCCTGTCGGTCTCGCCGAAGAGCGCACGGCGCTCTGAGTGGCCGAGCACCACTCCGTGCGTGCCGATCTCTCCCAACATCGCCGCGGAGACCTCGCCCGTGAAGGCGCCCTGCGGCTCCTCGTGCATGTTCTGAGCAAAGACCTCGACCCGCGATCCGCGTGCGCTGTCGACCATCGCCCGCAGGTCGGTGAACGGGACGCAAATCGCTACGTCCACACGCTCCGTCGAGGAGAGTCGCGGCAGCAGCCCCTGGATGTAGGACTCCGCCTCGGTCTCGGTCTTGTACATCTTCCAGTTGCCCGCGACCAGGGGCGTCCTTGCAACTCCTGGCGAGCCGGAGTGCCCGGCGTCCTCCGCCTCCCCGCTGGATGGATCGGAAGCGGCCATCACCTCACCCCCGCCCCTTCGAGCGCAACCACACCTGGCAGCCGGCGCCCCTCGACCAGCTCGAGCGTCGCGCCGCCGCCAGTGGAGAGGTGGTCGACGGCGTCCTCCAAGCCGAACTTCGCCAGCGCGGCGGCGGAGTCACCGCCGCCCACGACGGTAACGCCCTTGCAGCGCGCCACCGCTTGCGCAACGGCCTTAGTGCCCTGGGCGAACGGCGGCAGCTCGAAGGCCCCCATCGGTCCGTTCCAGAAGACCGTGCCCGCGGCGGCGATCAGCTCGCCGTAGCGCTCGGCGGTTCGACGTCCGATGTCGAGTCCCATCCAGCCCTCGGGCACCTCGACGCCGTCGAGCTCGCGATGCTGCGCCTGCGCCGAAAAACCATCCGCGATCACGATGTCAACCGGGAGCTCGAAGCTCGCACCGTCCATGCAGCGTGCCCGCTCCAGCAGCAGCCGCGCATGCTCGACGTCCTCGGCATCGCACAGCGAGGACCCCACCTCGTGCCCGCGCGCCGCCAGGAACGGGAAGGCCATCGCCCCGCCCACGATCACGACGTCCGCCAGCTCCAGGAAGCGATCGATCACGCCGATCTTGTCGGCCACCTTCGCGCCGCCGATCACCGCCACCAGCGGCCGCTGCGGAGCCTTCAGGATCTCCCCCAGCACCTCGACCTCGCGCTGCAGCAGCAGACCCGCCGCATGGGGCAGCAGGTGCGCCACCCCCTCGGTGGAGGCATGCGCGCGGTGCGCTGCGCCGAAGGCGTCGTTGACATAGGCGTCGGCGAGGTCGGCCAACGCGTGAGCCAGCTCGGGGTCGTTCTTGGTCTCCCCCGGCTCGAAGCGCACGTTCTCGAGCAGCATCACCTCGCCCGGCTGCAGCGCTTCGCTCGTCGCAAGCACCTGCTCGCCGACCACGGCAGGCGCGAGCTTGACCGGGATGCCGAGCAGCTGCGAAAGGCATGCGGCGGCGGGCGCCATCGAGAGCTTGGGGTCATGCCCCTTGGGGCGGCCCAGATGGGAGACGAGCACGATCCGGGCGCCGCGCGAGCGCAGCTGCTGGATCGTGGGCAGCGCGGCGACTATGCGAGTGTCGTCGGCGATCTGCTGGCTGCCATCGGGCCCGTCCTGCAGCGGGACGTTGAAGTCGACGCGAACGAGGACACGCTTACCCTCGACGTCCAATTCGGCGAGGGAGATCACAGGACTCGCTGGACGAGGTCCACGAGCCGGCTGGAATAGCCCCACTCATTGTCATACCAGGCCACGACCTTCACCATAGTCCCGCTCATCACGCTTGTCAGCTGGGAATCTACGATCGAGGAGTACGGAGAACCTACGATGTCGCTGGAGACGATCGGGTCTTCGGTGTAGCCAAGGATCCCAGCCATCGGCCCCCTCTGCGAGGCGGCCTTCAGCGCACTGTTGACCTCATCCACGCTGGTCTGACGCGAGCACTCGACGGTGAGGTCCACGACCGACCCGGTCGGGACGGGGGCGCGCACCGCGAAGCCGTTCAGCTTGCCGTTGAGGTCGGGGATCACGAGGCCGATCGCCTTCGCCGCACCGGTCGAGGCGGGGATCAGGTTGATCGCCGCGGCGCGCGCGCGACGCAGGTCGCTGTGCGGCATGTCCTGCAGGCGCTGGTCGGCAGTGTAGGCGTGGATCGTGGTCATCAGGCCATGGTCGATCCCGACCGTGTCGTGCAGCACCTTGGCCACCGGCGCCAGGCAGTTGGTCGTGCAGGAAGCATTGGAGACGATGTTGTGCGTCTCTCGGTCGTAGACCGTCTCGAAGTTCACACCGATTACGACCGTGACGTCGGGGTCGGTGGCCGGCGCGGAGATCACGACCTTCTTGGCGCCAGCGGAGAGGTGCTTGGCGGCATCCTCGCGCTTGGTGAACAGCCCTGTGGACTCGACCACGACGTCCACGTCGAGATCGCTCCAGGGCAGCGCGCCCGGATCCCGCTGCGCGAGCATCTTGATCTCCTGCCCGTCAACGCTAATGCCGGCGTCGGTGTGCTCGACGGTGCCCTTGAAGGGCCCGAGAATGGAGTCGTACTTCAGGAGATGGGCGAGCGTCTCGGTGTCGGCGACATCGTTGATTGCGACCCACTCGATATCCGCGCCCTGCTCCTTTGCCGCCCTAAGCATGTTGCGGCCGATGCGGCCGAATCCATTGACTGCAACGCGTACGGGCATGCCTCGAAAGCCTCCTGAGGAAAAATAACAAGGCCGGGCGAGAGCTGGCGTGCCCCGCCCGGCGAGTGCGCGAAGGCTATCAGGGCCCACCGAGGGCCCACCGCCTCAGAGCAGACGCGATCAGACCGCGCTCACGCGTCTCTTGGGCGCTTGTCGACATCGCGATGGTCGATGCCAACGCTCAGCTGCGGGTGCTCGCGGTAGCGCTGCGCCAGATGCTCTGCGATCGCAACCGAGCGGTGCCTGCCACCGGTGCAGCCGATCGCGACCATGAGATGGGACTTGCCCTCCGCGACGTACTGCGGCAACAGGAAGTCAAGTAGCGCGTGCAGGCGCTCGTACAGCTGCTCCAGGCGGCCGTCGCGAGCCACATACTCCACGACCCTGGGGTCATGGCCCGTCAGCGCTCGCAGGTCGGGCTCGTAGTGCGGGTTTGGCAGGAAGCGCACGTCCAGCGCCAGGTCCTCGTCGCGCGGAGGGCCATGCTTGAAGCCGAAGCTCATGAACGTGACCGCGAGCAGGCCGCTCGGCTGGTGGGGCAGCAGCTCCTCCACGATCCGCCGCCGCAGCATCGTGGTGGAGAAGCCGGTCGTGTCGATCACTACCTCCGAGCGTGCGCGCAGCGGCTCCAGCAGCTTGCGCTCGGCCGCCACACCCTCAGCCACGCTGCCCTCCGGCGCGAGCGGATGGCGCCTGCGGGTCTCCTTGTAGCGGTTGACGAGCGTCTGCTCGGCGGCATCGAGGAACAGCATGCGATGCTCGATACCGCGCGCCTCGAGCCCGTCGATCACCTCGTGCAGAGTCTCGAAGTAGACGCCGCCGCGCACGTCGCAGACCACGGCCGCGCGCTCGACCTTGGAGCCGCTGTGGACGAACAGCTGCACCAGCGAGCCGATCATCTCCGGTGGCAGGTTGTCCACGCAGAAGTAGCCGGCGTCCTCGAAGACGTTCATCGCCGTGGACTTGCCCGCGCCGGAGTAGCCGGTGATCACGACGAGGTTCTGCAGCCGTGACTCTGCCCCCAGCTTGGGGGGCGCCGGCTTGGCCGCACGCAGCGGCCGCAGTGGCTTCAGGACGGCCATTTCGCTGCACCGATTGTGCCGTGTTTGGCGGACAATCCCGCCGGTTGCCGGTGCGCGTCTCTCAACCTGTGCGGTTCAGGTGCCCGTGCAGTTCACGCCCCACCTTCGGCGGCAGCCCCGGCACCGCCGCCAGCTCCTCGCGGGAGGCCGCGATAACCGCCTCCGGGGAGCCGAAATGGGCCAGCAGCGCACGCTTGCGTGCCGGGCCCACGCCGGGGATGTTGTCCAACAGCGAGCTGGTCATCGCGCGATCGCGCCTGATCCTGTGGTGGGTAATCGCGAAGCGGTGCGCCTCATCACGGAGCCGCTGCAGCAGCTGCAGCGCAAGGCTTGCATGATCGAGCAGCAGCGGCCGCGAGCGTCCCGGCAGGAAGATCTCCTCAATCCGCTTGGCAAGCGATATCACGCTCACGCCGCGCTCGCGAAAGCCCTTCAGAGCGCGAAGGCCGGCGACGAGCTGGCCCTTGCCGCCGTCGATCACGATCAGGCTCGGCAGCGTCGCGAAGCTCGCGTCGTAGGCACGATCATGCGGGGAGATCTCCTGCTGGCGCTCCCACTGGGCCAGCCGCCGCGAGAGCACCTCCTCCATCGAGGCGAAGTCGTCGGAGCCCTCCACGGTGCGAATCGTGAAGCGCCTGTAGTCGGACTTCTTGGCGATCCCCGCCTCGAAGACCACCATTGAGGCCACAGTGTGGGTGCCGCCGAGGTTCGAGATGTCAAAGCACTCGATCCGCACCGGCACGGCCTCCAGGCCCAGGGCGCGTTGCAACCCCTCAAGCGACTCCGCGCGGCTCTGGCGGCGATGCTCGGCGCGCAGCCGCTCGGTGTCGAGTGCGAGCACGGCGTTGCGCCGCGCCATATCGAGGATCTTGCGCTTGTCCCCGCGCTCGGCGGTCCTGATCTCGACTGGGCCGCCGCGCCGTGTTGCGAGAACCTCGGCGAGCGCCTGCAACTCCGAGCTTTCGCGCTCCATCAGCTCCGGCTCGACGATCAGCTGCGGCGGGATCGCGGTCTGGCCGCCGTAGTACTGCAGGACGAACTCCTGGGAGACCTCCCCTACATCCCGCTGTGCCTCGTTTGAGAGGTAGAAGGACTGGCGGTCGGTAAGCACGCCATCGCGGACCTGGAAGACCTGGGCGTTGGCCTCGACGCCGTCGAGCGCGACCGCGATCGCGTCCAGCGTGCCGATCGCAGAGCCGACCACACGCTGGCGCTCCAGCAGCGAGCGCACCGCCCGCAGCCGGTTGCGCTCCAGGGTGGCCTGCTCGAACTCTTCTGCGGCAGCCGCCGCCTTCATGCGCTGCTCCAGGTCGCGCTCGATCGCCTTGAAGCGTCCAGAGAGGAAGTCGATCACCCTGTCGATGCTCGCCCTGTAGCGCTCGACCGTGACGTAGTCGACACAGGGCGCCTCGCAGCGCTTGATGTAGTAGTCGAGGCAGGGGTTGCCCGAGCGGCGCCCCGGCTCGGCGCCCGTGCACGTGCGGAACATGAAAACCTTGCCCAACAGGTCGAGTGTGCTGCGCACGCGCTTGGCGTTTGAGTACGGACCGAAGTAGACGCGGCCGGGACGGTGACGCTCGCGCGTGAAGTAGACGCGAGGGAACTCCTCATCCAGGGAGATGGCGATGTATGGGTAGGACTTGTCGTCGCGCAGCTTGACGTTGAAGCGCGGCCGGTACTGCTTGATGAAGCTCTGCTCGGCCAGCAGCGCCTCAGCCTCGCTGCCCACCACCACGCACTCAACGCTCTGCGCCTGGGCGACCATCTCCTCATGGCCCGGCGTGTCCTGCGGCCGGGACTTGGAGAAGTGCGAGGCGACGCGCTTGCGGATCGACTTCGCCTTGCCGACGTAGATCACCCTGCCGCGCTCGTCGCGGAAGAGGTAGACGCCCGGCTCCTCAGGCAAATCCCGGCGCTGCTCTGCGATGGTCAATAGGAGCGCCAGAAGCGGTAGACGACCATCAGCAGGTAGGCCACAAGGCCTAGCAGCACGAACCAGGCCAGCTCGCCGCCGCCGGTGTTCCACATCCGCGTGCGCGCTGCGATCAATACCGCGCCGAGCGCGATCGCGCCGTAGAGCATGCCGCGATGGCGCGAACCCAGGCTGTACAGGCTGATCCGGTGTTCGCGGTAGAGGCGCACGCCCATGTAACCGACACCGGCCGCGAAAACGACCCACAGCACGGACCGGAGCGTCTCGGCGGCGCGCCCAGCGCCCGGCAGGAACTCGACCGCGGCCGCAAGCGCGAGCACGAGCACGACGTTGCGGATCGTGCCTAGGCGTCGCATGCCGCGCTCCTGCTCATCGCCTCCAGTCTAGGGACACGACCTGCGCCTCTCAGCCCGCCAGCGCCTCCAGCCGCGCATAAGCCTGCTCGACCGCGCGCTTGGCTGCGGTGTGGCGAGCCTCGGACTTGGCTGCCTCGTACTTGGTGGCCCACACCGCGGGATCGGCGAGCTCGTCCTCCACCGCGCCCAGCGCCGCTTCGGCCTCTTCGATCGCGCGCTCTGCCTTCTGCTGCTCACGCTGGCGGTTCTTGGAGACGCCGCCCTGGTCTTGCTTGGAATTGGCGCGCTTGCGAGCAGGCTGCTTTGTACTCACTGCGCCCGCCGCCGTCTGCTGCTTTGAGCCCGCCTCGCCGTCGAGGCGGCTGTTCCCGTTCGTGCTCGCAATAGATGGAGCGCCAGTGCGGGTGTGCGCCCCGCCGCCCGCTTCGCGTCGTTCTTCGCGCACGCGCACGTACTCCGGCCATCCGCCGGTGTAGCTGCGCAGGGAGCAGTCCTCGATCGCGACGGTGCGGCTGCCAACCGCGTCCAGCAGCGCGCGATCGTGAGAGACCAGGATCAGGGCGCCGTCGAAGGCGCGCAGCGCGTCCTCCAGCGCCTCGCGGCTGTCGAGGTCGAGATGGTTGGTGGGCTCGTCGAGGATCAGCACGTTCGGCGGCTGCGGCCTGCCGTTGACGAGGATCGCGAGCGAGAGCCGCTGGCGCTCGCCGCCGGAGAGGCCTTCCAATGGCTTCTCGGCGTCGGCGCCGGAGAACAGGAAGCTGCCGAGCAGCGCCCTGGCCTTGTTCGGCGTCAAGCCGGTCGCGCGCTGGGTGGCGTCGAGCACGCTCTGGTTGCGATCCCCGCCGGCGCCGAGCTCCTCGGAGTGCTGGGAGAGGTAGCCGACCCTGACGTTATGGCCGGTGCTCAGTTTCCCGGCGACCAGCGGCCTGCGCCCGGTAAGCGTCTCAATCAGCGTGCTCTTGCCGGTGCCGTTGGGCCCCACCAGCGAGACGTGCTCGCCTCGCTCCAGCCAGATCTCCGCATCATCAAGCAACACGCGCAGTGGGATGCCGTTGCCGCCGCCCACCTCGATCCGAGCATCGCTGAGCTCGAAGACGACGCGTCCGGAGCGCTCCGCCGACTTGAAGGAGAACTCCAGGCCACGGTCAGGTTGGCCACCGGCGGCGCTCACGTCGATCGGCTCCATCTTGGCGATCTTCTTCATCCGTGACTGCGCCTGGCGGGCCTTGGTCGCCTTGTAGCGGAAGCGCTCGATGAACCGTTCCATGCGTGCGATCTCGGCCCGCTGCGAGTCGATCGCCTTGCCTGCCGCGATCTCGCGTGCCGCCTGCTCCCGCCGCCAGGCGTGCCACGGGCCGGCGAAGAAGCGCGAGCGGGTCGGGTTCGCGGGCGGGTTGCCGTAGAGCTCCAGCACAGAGGTGCCGACCGCCTCCAGGAACCAGCGGTCGTGGGCGACCAGGATGACCGCCGCATCAAGCCCTTCAAGCGTCTGCTCAAGCCACTCCAGCGACTCGATGTCGAGATGGTTGGTGGGCTCGTCGAGCAGCAGCACATCTGCGCCGGTGGCAAGCGCCCGCGCCAGCGAGGCGCGCGTGAGCTGGCCGCCGGAGAAGCTCGAGAGCGGCCGCTCCAGATCCTCCTCACTGAAGCCCAGGCCGCGGGTCATCACGGTCGCCCGGTCGCGCCAGAGGTAGCCGCCGAGCGCCTCCAGCCTTGCCTGTGCGCGCGCGTAGCGCTCCAGCACGCGATCGCCGGCGCCCTGCGCCATCTGGCGCTCCAGCTCGGCAAGCTCGGCCTCGGTCGCAAGCTCCTGCACGCAGCCGGATAGCACGTAGTCGCGCAGCGCCAGCTGCGTTGCGCCGCCGGATGCCTCGCGTGGTGGGCGCTGGTCGTGCAGCGTGATCCGTGCGCCCTTGGCGAGGCTGAGCTCGCCGCGGTCGATCGACTCCTCGCCGGCAAGCATCCGCAGCAGCGTGGTCTTGCCGGCGCCGTTGCGGCCGGCGATCGTCATCCGCTCGCCGCGCTCCAGCTTGAAGGAGACGCCTGCCAGCAGCGGTCTGCCGGCAAGGTCCTTGTGCAGGTCGGAGGCGATCAATACGGCCACGAGAGCCATCGTATGGGCTCCGTGCGCGGGCGCCCGCGCTGCTCTCACGACTTCCCTCCAAGCCGCGCGCTCGTATAGGATTGCCCCCGATGCGCCGCGCGCTCCACAACAGCACTTCCAAGGCCGGGAGGCTAGGCCGAATCGCCTTGACGATCGGCTGGGTGGGCGCGGTTAGCCTCACACTCGCGCCGAGCGCTCTGGCCGCCTCCTACGGCCGCGGCTGGTGGGGCGAGGTCAACGACAAGGTCGTGACCGACTTCGGCTTTCTGATGATCATCGGCTTCCCGCTGCTGATCGGCATCTTCAGTCTGATCCAGTGGCGGCTGGACAAGCGCAAACAGGACCGCAAAGCGGCCGAGAAAGCGCTGATGGCAGACGCTCACTGGCAGCACGGCGGCTGGTGAGCGAAGTCCGCTACGAGCGGACGGGCACCACAGCGCTGATCACGATCGAGCGGCCGCAACGGCGCAACGCGATCGATGGCCCCACGGCCGCTTCGCTGCACGAAGCGTTCCTGCGCTTCGAGTCCGAAGAAGATGCGCTGTGTCTGGTGCTGACCGGCTCGGGCGATCAGGCCTTCTGCGCGGGCGCAGACCTGAAGGCGGTCGATACCTTCGGCGATCGCCTCAGCGCGCCCGAGGGCCCGCTCGGCTTCACGCGGCTGACCGCATCGAAGCCCACGATCGCCGCGATCTCCGGCTACTGCCTGGCGGGCGGCCTGGAGCTCGCGCTCTGGTGCGACATGCGGATCGCCGCGGAGGGGTCGCGCCTGGGATTCACCGAGCGCCGCTTCGGCGTGCCGCTGATCGACGGCGGCACCCAGCGGCTGCCACGGATCGTCGGTCTTGGCAGAGCGCTCGACCTGATCCTCACCGGCAGAATCGTGGAGGCGAATGAGGCGCTGTCGCTGGGCATGCTCACGGAGATCGTGCCGCGCGGCCGGCACGTGCAGCGCGCGCTTGAGCTTGCGGACGGGCTCGCGCGCTTCCCGCAGAAGACGATGCTGGCCGACCGGCGGGCCGCGATCGAGGGCCTGAGCCTGCCCCTCTCCGAGGGCCTCGCGCTGGAGGCCAAGGCCGGCCCGGAGACATTCGCTGACGCCCTCGCGGGCGCGCAGCGCTTTGCCGCCGGCGAGGGCCGCGGCGGCGCCGGTGCCGGCGCCTGAAACTGTCCTTCGGGCGTCACATCGCCTATCCTCGCCTTCAGCATGGCCTATTTCGTCACGGGTTCAACAGGGTTCATAGGCCACCACCTGCTCGAAGCGCTGCTGCGCCGCGAGGGGGATGTCTACGTCCTGGTCAGGGAGCGTTCCCAGGGCAAGCTGACCGAGTTGCTGGACAAGCTCGAGCGCAGGGCGCCCGGCCTGCCGATCGACCGTGTGCAGCCTGTGATCGGTGACCTGCGCCAACCGCTGCTCGGGATCGACGTCGACCACGTGCAGGAGTTGCGCGGCAAGATCGACCACTTCTTCCACCTGGCCGCGGTCTATGACATGACCGCGCCGGCGCAGCGCAACATCGCCGTCAACGTCGGTGGCACGAGCCACGCCGTGGAGCTCGCGCGCTCGCTGGAGGCGCACTGCCTGCATCACGTCTCCTCGATCGCCGTCGCCGGCACCAAGAAGGGCCTCTTCACCGAGGACGCCTTCGACGAAGGTCAGCGGCTGCCCTCGCCCTACCACAAGACCAAGTTCGAGTCCGAGCGAATCGTGCGCGAGCAGCCCTATGTGCCCTGGCGCGTCTACCGGCCTGCGGTCGTCGTTGGCGACTCCCGGACCGGCGAGATGGACAAGATCGACGGCCCTTACTACTTCTTCAAGTCGGTCCAGATGATGCGCCACCTGATGCCAGAGTGGCTGCCGCTGATCGGCCTGGACCTCGGCCGCACGAACATCGTGCCGGTCGACTGGGTCGCCGCCGCGATTGACCACATCGCGCACAAGCGCGGCCTGGACGGGCGCGCCTTCCACCTCACCGACCCGCACCCGATGCGGATCGACCGCGTCTTCAACCTGTTGGCGGAGGCCGCACACGCGCCCCGCTTCGCCGTGAGCTTGGACAAGCGTCTGGTCACGGCGGTGCCCAAAGCGCCGATCTCGCTGTTCAGCCGCCTGCCGCTCGTAAGCCAGGCGCGCAAACTGGCGCTGCGAGAGCTCGGCATCCCCGAGGAGGTGCTTTCTCACATCGACCTCGTTCCCGAGTTCGACACGCGCGAGACGCGCAGGGCGCTCGCCGGCACCACCTATGAGACCCCGCCTCCGTTTGAGAACTACGTCACGCGGCTGTGGGACTACTGGGAGCGCGACATGGACCCGGACATCGATCGCTCCCGCACGCTGCGCGAGGCAGTCGAGGGACGCAACGTGCTGATCACGGGAGCCTCCTCCGGGATCGGCAAGGCGACCGCGCTGAAGGTCGCGGGCGCGGGCGGCGTGCCGCTGCTGGTCGCGCGCAACGTGGAGAAGCTGGAGGAGGTACGCGCGGAGATCGTGGCCGCCGGCGGCACTGCCTATGTCTACGCCGGCGACATCTCCGACATGGACGACGTTGACCGTCTGCTGGAGCGCGTGCTCTCAGATCACGGCCATGTCGACATGCTGGTCAACAACGCGGGCCGCTCGATCAGGCGCTCGGTCGCCCTCAGCTACGAGCGCTTCCACGACTACGAACGCACGATGCAGCTCAACTACTTCGGCGCGGTTAAGCTGATCCTGGGTCTGCTGCCCTCGATGCGGCAGCGCGGCCGCGGCCACATCGTCAACGTCTCCTCGATCGGCGTGCAGACCAGCCCGCCGCGCTTCTCCGCCTATGTCGCCTCCAAGGCCGCGCTGGACGCCTTCACGCGCGTGGTCGCCTCGGAGGTGATCGGCGACGGGGTCACCTTCACGACGATCCACATGCCGCTGGTGCGCACGCCGATGATCGCGCCGACCAAGATGTACAGCGCCTTCCCCACGATCAGCCCCGACGATGCTGCCGAGATGATCTGCGAGGCGCTGCGCACGCGCCGCAAGCACATCGGCACCCGGCTTGGCACCGTCGGCGAAGTCGCCTACGCGCTCTCCCCAAAGGCAGTGGACCGCATCCTGCATCTCGCCTACCGCGTCTTCCCGGACTCCGCGGCGGCAAAGGGCCAGCGCGAGCAGATCGAGGAGCGCGCCTCCTTCGAGCAGATCGCGATGGCCAACCTGATGCGCGGAGTGCACTGGTGAAGGAGCTCGCCGAGGGCGTCTTCATGCTCGACGGGCTCCCGCCCAATGCGATCAACATCTATCTCGTCGGCGAAACTCTGATCGATGCCGGCACGCGCCAGGCCGAGAAACGGATAGTGCGTCAGGTCGGCGGCCGCAAGCTCAGCACCCACGCGCTCACCCACGCCCACCCCGATCATCAGGGCTCAAGCCACGCGATCTGCGAACGGTTCGGCATCCCGCTGTGGTGCGGGCAGGCAGACGTGCCGGCGATCGAGCATGCCGGCGGAGTGCGCAACCCGAAGGCCCCGTCCTGGCTGAACAAGACGCAGGCGCGCTTCTGGACAGGGCCGCCGCATCCGGTCGCAAGAGCGCTCGTCGAGGGCGAGACGGTCGAAGGGTTCACGGTGCTTGAGACGCCTGGGCATTCGCGCGGTCACATCGCCTTCTGGCGCGAGTCCGACAGGGTGCTAATCGTTGGTGACGTGCTCGCCAACGTGAACATGATCACGGGCATGCCGGGACTCAACACGCCGCCGGACCTCTTCACGCCTGATCCCGCCCGCAACCGCGCCTCTGCCCGCCGGCTTGCGGCGCTGCGGCCAGCGCTGGCCTGCTTCGGTCATGGTGCGCCGCTGCGCGACCCAGACCGGCTGGCGGACTTCGTAGCCACGCTGCCGGCCTAGCCACGCGGCCAATAGCATCCGCGGCGCGATGGACGGCGAGAGCATCTTCACGGTCCAGGACGACCGCTTCGTGCCCACAGCGTTCGCACGAGGCCCGTGGGACCCAGGCGCGCTACATGGCGGCGCCGCCGCCGCGCTGATCGTGGAGGAGCTGGAGCGGCGGCATCCGACTCCGCAGCTGCGCACCGGCAGGCTCTCCTTCCAATTCCTGCGGCCTGTGCCCGCTAAGCCGCTCACGCTCATCACCGCGCTCGTGCGTCCGGGACGACGCGTGCAGGAGCTCTCCGCGGAGCTGCGCAGCGATGAGACCGTGGTCTGCCTGGCCAAAGCGCTGCGTGTGCAGCCGGTCTCCGACGACCTATCGGTTCACACGCCCGCAGGCGAGCATGAGCGGGCACAGCGCGAAGGCATGCCCGGCCCGGAGAATGGTGACGCCGTGCGTTTCGCGCTCGACGATCCCTCGGAGCCGAGCTTTGCGACCGCCATGGACATGCGCTGGCTGACCAAGCCCTTCTCGCTTGGCCCCGGCAGGGTCTGGATGCGGCTGCGGGTGCCGTTGCTGCCCGGGCGTGCGGCGAGCCCCCTCTCCCTGCTTGCCGCGGTCTGCGACTTCGGTAACGGCGTGAGCTCGGAGCTGCCCTTCGACAAGTACGTGTTCATCAATGCAGACCTCACGCTCCATCTGCGACGAGAGCCGCAGGGAGAGTGGGCGGGGATCAACGCGCGCACGCTGCTGGCTCCCGATGGCGCCGGCTTGGCCGAGAGCGTTGCCCATGACGCCCACGGCCCGGTCGGCCGCGCGTTTCAGACGCTGGTCGTCCAGTCCAGGTAGATCTCGCGCGCCGGGGCGCCCGCGCTCAGCGCCCCGCCTGACTCAGCAGCTGGACCTCTGCGTCACTGAGCGTGAGGCTCGCCAGCGGCAGCAGATCATGCAGCTGCTCCACGGTGCGGGCGCTTGCGATCGGCGTGGCGACAGTCGGCTGGGCGGCAAGCCAGGCCAGCGCCACGGCAGAGACGCTGCTCTGATGGGCGGTGGCGACCTGGTCGAGCACATCGAGTACGCGCAGGCCACGCTCGTCCATGTAGGCGCTTGCCCGCTGCGCCCGCGAGCTGTCGACCGCCGGGCCACCGGGCCGGTACTTGCCGCTGAGAAAGCCCTGGGCCAGCGCGAAGTAGGGCAGGCATGCCAGGCCCCGCGCCACGCAGAGGTCCTGCAGCGGCCCCTCGTACTCGTCGCGTACGACGAGGTTGTAATGCGGCTGCAGGGCCATGTATGAGGCCAGTCCCTCGCGCTGGGAGACCTCCAGCGCCTGCGCGAGCCGGTCGGCGTCGTAGTTGGAGGCCGCGATGTAGCGCGCCTTGCCATCTTTCACGAGCGCGTCGAAGGCCGTAAGTGTCTGCTCCAGCGGGGTGCGCTCATCGTCCTGGTGGGCGTAGTAGAGGTCGATCCAGTCCGTCTGCAGGCGACGCAGCGAGTCCTGCACTGCTCGCGCTATCTGCTGCGGCGAGAGCCCGGCATCGGAGCCCATGCCCACCTTGGTGGCGAGCACGATCCGATCGCGGTTGCCGCGCGATGCCATCCAGCGGCCGAGGATCTCCTCCGAGGCGCCGTCGGCGTAGATGTTCGCGGTGTCGATGAAGTTCCCACCGGCCGCCACGTATGCGTCGAGCACCTCGTAGGACTGCTGCTCATCGGTGGCGCGGCCGAAGACGTTGCCGCCGAGGCAAAGGGGGAAGACATCGAGGTCGGATGCGCCAAGCAGCACGGCAGCAGCGTAGCGGAGGCTACGTAGAACTCCGCCGGCGCGCCACCGCAAACGCCGGATGGTCGCGATCTGCGGCTTCTCTAGGTTCAAATCCAGGAGCCAAAGAGGGCGCCGTAACCCACGAAGGTGCACAAGCTGACCGCATGAGGACCGGATCGACAAGCAGGGTGTTCGCCGACCGCCGCCAGGCGGGACGGGAGCTTGCGGCCAGGATCCTGAAGCTGGATGCGCAACGCCGCGGCGCGGAGTGTCCTTCGTCCTTGCCCCCGATCCTGCAAGATGCAGCGCCGCCGGTCGTGCTGGCGCTGCCGCGCGGCGGTGTGCCGATCGGCTTCGAGGTCGCGGCCGCGCTGAAAGCACCGCTCGACGTGCTGCTGGCGCGCAAGATCGGTGCGCCCGGCAACCCGGAGCTGGGCATGGGCGCGATCGCCGAGGGCGGCGTGCGAGTGCTGAGCGAGGAGGTGCTGCGCGGACTGCTCGTAAGCCAGGAGGAGCTGGAGCACAGCGCCTCCACCGCCGAGGCCGAGTTGCGCAGGCGGGTGCGGCTCTACCGCGACGATCGTGCCCCGATCGCGCTGGAGGGCAGAACCGCGATCGTCGTCGACGACGGTCTTGCGACCGGCGGCACCGCTCTGGCGGCGATCCGCGCCGCCAGAGCCAGAGGCGCCGCGCGTGTGCTGCTGGCCACGCCGGTGGGAGCGCCCAGCACCGCGCAGGCGCTGGCGGCGGAGGCAGACGAGGTCATCTGCCTGCTGGAGCCGGAGCCGATGTGGGCGATTGGCATGTGGTACCAAGACTTCAGCCAGGTGCCCGACAACGAGGTAATGATGCTGCTTGCGGCGTCCCGGGAGAACGCGGCCAGCCCTGCGCCAGAGCACATGCCGATGAATGGCACGGGCGCAGATCCGCCGAGCAGCCGGCAGGTACAGATCCCTTACGAGAACGGGCTCTCGACGCTCGGAGATCTCACCATCCCGCAGGACTGCTGCTGTCTGGTGCTGTTCGCCCATGGCAGCGGCAGTGGCCGGGCGAGCCCCCGCAACCGCCGGGTTGCCGCCGCCCTGAATGCGGGCGGCATCGGCACTCTGCTGTTTGACCTGCTCACGGTCGATGAGGAGCGCCAGCGCGCCAAGGTGTTCGACATTCAGTTGCTGGCCTCGCGTCTGGAGCAGGCGACGCTGTGGGCGCGCTCGCAGCCGGAGCTGGCGAGCCTGCCGATCGGCTACTTCGGGGCAAGCACCGGTGCCGCGGCCGCACTGATCGGCGCAGCAGATCTCGACGGTCAGATCGGCGCTGTCGTCTCACGCGGCGGACGCCCTGATCTCGCGGCCCCCCGCCTTGGCGAGGTCGCGGCTCCAGTGCTGCTGATCGTCGGCGGCGCGGATGGCGTCGTGCTCGACCTCAACAGGCAAGCGCTGCGACATCTGAACGGCGTCGGCGAGCTGGAGGTGATCCCCGGCGCCACCCACCTTTTCGAAGAGCCCGGCGCGCTCGACCAGGTAGCGAGGATCGCGGGAGGGTGGCTGGTGGAGCACCTGAAGTCTGCTGCCAAAGGGCCTGGTCAAGACGCTTAGCGGCTGTCATTAGTGGGCCACTAGACCGCTCGAACTCGCGCGCTCGTGCCAGCGGCGGCCAGCAGGCGCTTGATGTCCTGCGGATCGCTTGTGAGGATCGTGTCCTGCTCACCTGCCAGCAGAGCGACGGCGGCGTCGGCTATGTCATCGGTGTCTGAGCGTGCCAGCAACAACCCACAGCTGCGGGCCTGCTGCTCATCCAGCGGCCGCTCCAGGAAGCCTCGCAGGGCGCGGGAGAGCCGTGCCTGGCGCGGAGGGTCGCGCCAGACCTCGGCTATGCATGCGGAGGACGTGAGCACCTCGATTTCATCGGCGATGGCCGCATCGAGCATCACCGTTGCGACACGGTTGCCGCGCTCGAGGGCTATCAGTCCCCCGGTGTCGAAGATGAGGACAGCCATCGCCTCGCCTCTTCCCGTTCCCGCTCTGTGATGGGCCTGCCCGTCTCCTCGACGATCTCGTTGACGACCTCCCGCAGCACTTCCCTTCGCAGGCGAGCGGCGGCAGTCTCGGCAATCCAGGCAGATACACCTCGGTCGCCGGCCACCTCCCGCACGCGCTGGTAGATGTCGTCATCGAGACTGATGCTGATCTTCGCCACCGAGGCAATGGTAGCACCATTGGTACTACCAGACAGGATCTGCTTTGCATTGGTCATGCACGGATTGTCCAGATCGCTTGGGAGGTTTCAGCAGATCGGCTGAAGCACCGTCAGTCTCCTACCTCCGCCGCCCCTGAGCGAAGCTCGTGACGGCCGGCGCGACCGCCCTGAAGTCCGCGGCGCTCTCCTGCTCCTGATCCTGGTCGGAGGCGGTGCCGGCCCCATGCCGCCGCCGACGATCATCCAGGTGGCTGACCCGTGAGCCGGAGAGGTCCTCCAGCGGCAGCGTCTGCAGCTCGCTCGCGAGCACGTTGATCGCGCCGCCGCCGCCGGCATGCCGCTCCAGGCGACCCTTTGCCAGCAGCAGCGGCTCGCCGCGTACGAGCGCGCGCCTGCGCTTATACAGCGCCAAGGGGACGATCAGGTTCACGGTGCCCTGCTCGTCTTCGAGCAGCAGGAAGGTGACGCCCTTCGCGGTCGCCGGGCGCTGGCGCGCAATCACAAGGCCCGCGATGCTCACGCTCGCTCCGTGGGCGATCTCCCCAAGCTCGGTGGAGCTGACTGCCCTTTGCGCCTTCAGGCGCGCGCGCAACAGAGCCAGCGGGTGGCGCTCTATCGAGACACTGCTGGCGGAGTAGTCGGCGAGCATCGCGTCCCAATCGCTGAGTCGCGGCAGCGCCGGCGCCGCTGAGAGCTCGAGGTCCAGGGCCAGCTGCACCCCGAGACGATCGCGCGCCGCACGGGTGCCCACAAGCCGCTGCGCGGGAGCCGCGATCCCCAGCTGCCAGAGCGCGACGCGGCGCGCCAGCGGCCCGCCTCCCGCCAGCGCGTCGCAAGCGCCCGCCCAGGCCAGCAGTTGCAGCGCCGCGCGTGAGATGCCGCCGCGGGAGGCGATGTCTGCGAGATCGGCAAAGGGGCCAAGCGCGTCGCGCGAATCGACCAGCGCCTGCGCGTCCTGTCTAGCCAGCCCCCGCACGTATCCGAGGCCGATCTTCACCTCGCCCGCCGGGGTGAGGGTGCACTCCAGCTCGCTGTGCTGCACGTCAGGCGCCAGCACCTTCACACCGCGGCGCTGGGCCTCGTGGATCAGGCTGTCGGGGGCGTAGAAGCCCATCGGCTGCTCGTTCAGCAGCGCGCAGAGGAACTCGACCGGATGGTGGACACGCAGCCAGGTGGACTGGTAGGCCAGTAGGCCGAAGGCGGCGCCGTGCGCCTTCGGGAAGCCGAAGCCGGCAAAGCCGGCGACCATCCCCCAAACCTGCTCGGCAAGAGGGCGATCGACGTCTTGGTGAGTGGCAAGCGCGCCCTCCACGAACTGCTTGTGGTGGCGCTCCATCGCCTCCTGGGAGCGCTTGCGGCTCATCGCCCTTCGCAGGCCCTCCGCCTCCCCCTGGCGCAAGCCTGCAAACGCCTGGGCGACTTCGATCACCTGGTCCTGGAAGACGATCGTGCCGAGCGTCTCCTTCAACGGCTCCTCTAGCGAGGGATGCAGGTATGGGATCTGGTAGTCGGGGTCGTCCAGCATCCGCCGGCGGCGCTCGATGTAGGGATTGACCGCGCCACCGACGATCGGCCCCGGCCGCACGATCGCCACCTGGATCGTGAGGTCCTTCAGGTTGCGCGGCTGCGTGCGGCGCAGCGAGCCCATCTGGGCGCGGCTCTCGATCTGAAAGACGCCGGTCGTCTCGGCCTTGCGGATGCATTCGAAGGTGGGCTCATCGTCGAAATCGATCCGGGAGAGGTCGACGCGATCGCCGGCGCGATCGGCGATCAGTTGCACGCAGCGTTCGACCGCGGAAAGCATCCCCAAGCCCAGCAGGTCGATCTTCAGGAAGCCGGCATCGGCGCAAGAGTCCTTGTCCCACTGTGCGATCTGTCGGCCTTCCATCGCCGCGGGAACGACCGGGCAGCAGTCGATCAGAGGGCGAGTGGCGATGATCATCCCGCCGGAGTGCTGGGAGATGTGGCGCGGCAGGCCCCGCGCCTCATCAGCCAGGCGCGCGAGCCATCTCCAGCGACCGGAATGGCGGCGCTGCTTGCCGAGCGCGGCCTCGATCGCCTCCGCGACCGCCCCCGCGGAGCTCCACCCGTCGGCGCAGCGCGCCACGCGCTCGATCTCCCCCGGCGGCAGCCCCAGCGCTTTGCCGAGCTCTCTGACTGCGCCGCGCGCCCTGAAGGTGGGGAAGGCCGCCACGAGCGCCGAGCGCTCTGAGCCGTAGCGCTCGTGCACCCGGGGGATCAGCCGCTCTCTGACGTCCCTTGGGAAGTCGAGGTCGATGTCGGGCAGCGAGGTGATCTCCAAATGCAGGAAGCGGCTCATCGAGAGCTCGCCCTCGACCGGGTCGATGTGGGAGAGCCCGGTCAGGTAGCAGACGATCGAGGAGACCGAGGAGCCCCTGCCCCGTCCGGGCGCAAGCAGCGACCGGGCGCTGCCGGGCCCGCGCACCTCGATCGCAACCTCTTTGGCGAGCTCGAAGATCTCGTGATGCAGCAGGAAGAAGCCAGAGAGGCCCAACTTCTCGATCGTGGTCAGCTCGTGTTCCAGACGGCCGACCGCCTGCCCGTGGTTGGCGCTGCCCCGTGGGTAGCGGGTGGCGAGCTCCGCCTGGCAGACCTGTGCCAGCTCGCGCGCCGCGTCAGCGCGCTCGGCACCTGGGTAGCTGTAGCCGAGGTCCTGGCGCAAGTCGAAGGTGAGCGTCTCGGCCAGCCGCACGCTCTCCGCGACCGCCTCGGGGTGCTCGGCAAAGCGCGCCGCCATCGCCTCCGGACGGGTGAGCACGTGCGTGTGGTTGGGCCGGCGCACAGCGTCACTTGAGTCGAGCGTGAGGCCGTGGCGCAGTGCGACGAAGGCGTCCTGCAGCAGAGCTCTTGCGGGCATGTGGGCGTGAACGTCCCCGGTGGCCACGCAGGGCACCCCCAGCCTACGGGCGAGCCGCTGCAGCATCCTGTTGCGGGCGTGGTCGTGGCGGGCGTAGGGGCGCTGCAGCTCGACCCGCAGGGAGTCCGGCCCGAAAGCGTCGAGCAGCCTTCGCAACGGCTCATATTCGTGGATGCCGCGGGTTGCACAGCCACTGAGACAGACCAGCCCGTCGGCGTGGTCGATCACCTGCGCCAGCGTGACGCTCGGCTGCCCGCCGCCGGAGGCGCTGGAAGTCCCCTCCTTCTCGCGGCCGCGGCGGCCGGGGCCATCTCGGGTGTGAGAGTGGGCGAGGCTGATCAGCCGGCAGAGGTTGCGCCATCCAGACCTGTCTCTGACCAGCAGTGTGAGGTGGCGTAGGCCCTGCCCGCCGTCCTCCATCTTCACGGTGACCTCAGCGCCGAAGATGGGCCGCAGCCCTTTGATCTCCTGCGCGCCGACCGCGAACTCCATCGCCCCGGAGAGCGAGTCGTGGTCTGTCAGGGCGAGCGCCTGATGGCCCAACAGCTGCGCCTGCTGCGCCAGCTCGTCCGGCATGCTCGCGCCGTCGAGGAAGGAGTAGGCAGAGTGGGCGTGGAGCTCGACGTAAGGCGGGGTGCCTGAGACACGAGACATGACGAACGTATGTTCGCATAGGCGCCTGCGCTTCTCCAGCAACAGAAGTCTGCCGGCAAAGGGCTATCTTGCGCCCGCTCGGACCCGGAACGACACACCGAGGCCGCCGTTCACTAGCTGTTCCACGAGCTTGAACGGCACGTCGAGCGCGCGATATGTCTGTGCTGCACGGGTGATCATCTGCGGGCGCGAACCCGTTCGAGGGCGCGACGCACCTGCTCGTCGGCCAGTGGAGTCCCGGTCCGCGACACGCCTAGCCCATTGGGCCTTCAACCACTCTCGGAGATGGGCATGGCCATGAGACCTCCAAGCGTCCGTCCACCACCTCCGCCTCCAGCTCGGCGCCGGGCAGGAATCCCAACTCATCCCGCAATCGCTTGGGCACCACCAGTCGACCAGATCGATCTATCGACACCTTCATGCCAGAAGCCTACTCAGGCAATGGCAATACTCACGTTGCTTATCATGCCACCTGCGCATACCAGCGCCCGCTGATCAAATCGTGGTAGACGACGAGGTTGGCGCCCTTCGCGCTGACGATCTCCCAGTAGCGGCGGCGCAGTGGCCGCTCGGTCCACCAGCGGTCCTCCATCAGCCAGGTCTCGCGCACGATCTCCACGGGCTCGCCGCTCACCGTCAGGGGCTCCCCTTCGCGACCCTGCCTGCCGTCCCCGGCGCGCACGCGGACGGGACGGGGCCGGTTCAGGGGGCGTGGCGCCCCGGCTCTCGCCTTCGGCCCCATCAGCCCTGAAAGGGCGCGAGCACGCAGCGGCGCTCGGGCGCCCGCGACTCGGGGTCGACCAGCACAACCTTCAACGCGGCGTCCGGGCCCGCGGCCGCCCTGGCCTGCCCCACCGCCTCCGCCAGCCGCCGGCGGCGCTGCTCTGCGGCCTGGCCGAGCAGGTCCCGCTGTTCACCGCTGGGAGGACCGAAGCCCTCCACCGAGAGGCGCAGTGCCTGCGCCGGCGCGGGCAGTTGTGCCAGGCGCAGGCCCAGCGCAAGGCGCATCCTGCGGGCGTCCGCGCTGGCCTCGCGAAACGGGATGCTCTGGCGCCAGGTGCCTCCCTCGACCAGCTTCGCCGAGAGCGTCACCGCCCTGATCGTGCGTCCCCGCCGCCTGGGGTTGGCCAGCAGCCGCTCGACCAGCACGCCAAGCACCCGTTCCAGCGATGGTCCGCTGTCCGCCTCCTGCAGCTCCATCGCCTCCTGCAAGCGCTCGGGGACGCTGCGCGGCTCAAGCGGCGTGTCCCACCCGCCCGCGAGAGCATGCGCAAGCACCCCCGCCTTGCCGAAGCGGTCAGCCATCGCGTCACGCCCGAGCCTGCCGATCGCCCCCAGGGTGCGGATGCCAAGGCGGTGTAGCGGCATCACGAGCTCGGCGGTCTGCTCCCTGAAGGACAACAGACCGATCGACTGAGAGGCGAGCCAGCGAGCCGCCTCACGCTGCTCGACCACCACCGCCCCGCGGCGGGGCCTTGCCGCAAAGGCGGCGGCCATCGAGCAGAAACGTGAGAGCCCGACGCCGATCCGCGCCGGCCTGCCCCCCTGTCCGCTGCGGCGCGCCGCCTCGATCACCCCCGGCAGGCCGCAGTGCAGCCGCAAAAGGCCATCCGCGGAGAAGAACGCGATCCCCGCTGCCGGGCTCTCCACCGCGGCGCCGATGCCCTCAAGCGCCCCTACGACTGCCTCCCACACCTCCGCCACGCCGAGCGGATCGGCGGGCAGCAGGCCAAGCGAGGGGCAGCGCGCAAGCGCCTCCCCCAGCTGCATGCCCTGCCTCACCCCCTGGGCTTCAGCGGACCCTGAGACCTCCCCCACGCACCGCGCCCCGGGTGTGGGCGCGATCGCGATCGGCTCGCCCGCGAGCGCCTGCACGCCGCCGCCGGCGATCGCGAGCTCGAAGCGGGGCAGGTGGACGCAGACGACCATTGGCGAACGTATGTTCGCACATGATCGGTCGCGACTGCAGTCGCCTACCTGAGGTCGCGTTGCCGAAACCGCTCCGACTCCCGACCCGCCGGGTTAGACTGAACGTAGGCAATAGTGCTGACGGGAGTTTCCCACCGGCGTCTACCGGGGTACATGAGGTTGACCGCGCAGCAGGGCTGCTTGAAGCAGGCTCCCTGGCGAGGGTCCGAAAACAAGGAGGAGTTGATGCGCAGAGCATCGATGGTTCTGGCGTTGCTCAGCGCGGCGGCGCTCAGCATCCCGGCGGCCGCCTCGGCGGCGCCGACAGTCACGCTGAAAGCAAAGATCGTTCCGATCCCGAAGAACCTGTCCAAAAAAGGCGGGCCGACCTGGCCCAAAACCGGCAACATCCTCGGCGCCCCGGCGGCGATCGAAGGGAGCTTCACAATCAAAGGCAGCGAATACCCGGCCGCGAGCGAAGGCTGGGTGTCCGGCACGGAACTGAACGTGGGCCCCCCGCCATTGCGACGGGTCGAGGTGTACCTGCCCAAAGGCACGAAGATCAGCAGCGCGCCCTTCCCGAAGTGTTCGGTCAGCAAATTCGAAAACCACCTCGAACCCCCCTGCCCGAAAGGCTCTGAAGCGAGCCCGCCCGGGGAAGCCAGCGGCAAGGTCTTCTTCGGGAAATCCGAGGTGCGGGAGAAAGTGCTCGTGCAGGCCTACTTCGTGCCGGGCAATAACAAGGCGATCTTCTGGATCGAAGGCAAGGAACCGGCCTCCATCGAACAGTACGCAGAAGGCAGCGTGGCCGCCATATCGGGTCCATTCAGCCAGAAGCTCACCTCGAATGTCCCGCTGATCACAACCGTCACCGGCGCACCCGCCGCGATGGCCGAACAGATCAAGGTGACGCTCGGCGCGGCGATCATGAAGAACAAAAAACTGGTCTCCGCCGGCTATGTGCCAAAGACCTGCCCGAAAGGCGGCTTCACCGGCAAGGCGGAACTATGGTTCGGCGGCGGCGAAAGCGAATCGTCGTGGCAGAAGGTGAGCGTCACCACAAAGGTGCCCTGCCCGAAGAGCTAGCTGCTTGCAGTTCCTGACCCTGACGCGCGGCCCCGACATGGACGCCGCGCGTCAGGGTCTCGCAGGGCAGACCTGAGCTTGATCGAGCGAAGCTGTCCCATTCGTCGGCTCTTCCTGGTGATACCTTAGGAGACCAGAGAAGCTATGTCGCCCTTGCCTGCCCCAACCATCAAGCCGCCATTTGACGAGTGGTGCAGGCGCGGACGGCGCGTGGGAGTCACTATGATCACGGGGCCGCCCCTGCCTGCTGAACTGCTGGAGAACCGCGGCAGGATCGCCGCCAAACAGACCAAGTACGTCGTGCGCGTGGCGACCGACCCCGACAACCCGAAGAACGACGCGAGTTCGAGGTCTCCGAGGACCGCATCGTGCTGGACGAGGGTTGACCCGCTAATCCATCCCCAGCGGCCCCGTAGCAGCGCCACTCAAGAACTGCCGCACGAACGGGTTCTCTGAGGAGAACATCTGCTCAGCGGTCCCTGACTCCACGATCCGCCCGCGCCAGAGCAGGGCGATGTATTCGCCGATCTGCCGCGCCGAGGCGATGTTGTGGGTGACGACGAGGTAGGTGCCGCCGTACTGCTGGTGCATCTCCTGGATCAGATCGCAGAGCAGGGCGGTGCGGACCGGGTCGAGACCTGAGTCCGGCTCGTCGAAGATCACGATGTCGGGCTCCATCACGAGCGCCCGGGCGAAGCCTGCGCGCTTGCGCATGCCGCCAGAGAGCTGGGAGGGCGCGTCGTAGATGGCGTCGGTGAGACCGACATCCGCCAGGCGTTCGCGCACCGTCTCGGCGATCTGGGACTCCGGGTAGTCGGTGTGCTGGCGCAGCGGGAAGGCGACGTTGTCGAAGACGTTCATCGAGCCGAAGAGCGCGCCGTCCTGGAAGAGCACGCCGATCCGGCGACGCATGTGCAGCAGCTGCGGCAGCGTCATCTTGGGCACCGACTCGCCGTGCACGAGGATCTCGCCGGAGTCAGGGAACATCAACCCAATCAGGTGCTTGATCAGCACGCTCTTGCCGGTGCCGGACGGCCCGAGCACGACGGTGATCGTGTCGTCGGGGAAGGAGACGTT
Source organism: Solirubrobacteraceae bacterium (assembly GCA_036008645.1). Taxonomy (GTDB): domain Bacteria; phylum Actinomycetota; class Thermoleophilia; order Solirubrobacterales; family Solirubrobacteraceae; genus Palsa-744. Next base: position 110,641 of record DASYNI010000012.1, on the reverse strand, counting down.
CAGCCCGTTGAGCACCGGCACGCCCGCCAGCCGCTTGACCACGTCGATGCACTGGATCGACCAGCGGCCCTCGTCGCCATCCACGTGCTTGGGCTGCGTCGGCTGAGCAGAGTGGTAGCGGAAGTCCTCGGCGTCCCCGCCGGCGCTTCCGTCGGCCACGTCGCCGGGGCCGTCTTGCTCGATTGTCTCGCCGCTGTCCATCGTTTCGATCCTATCCATGGGAGCCGCGGCCCTCGATGGCCGCGATGGCTGTCTTACTTGTGGTAGGTGACATGGGGAAATTGGCTGGTCTGGCCGTTGAATTCGAACGGCTTTTGCTGCGTGCACGGCGGAGCCGGAACGGAGTTGCCGGTGCTACCGGGGGCGTTCCCGATTTTGCGTGCGATCAGTTCGTTGATCAGTTCTTCGGTGACGTATTCGTTGGCCGGGCCTTCGATTGTGGGCGCCGAGTTGGCGCAGTTGCCGCCACTGAATACGGGCAGGCCGCTGGCCAACGAGCTGAATGCGCCGGAGTGGGAGTACGCATTGGAGCGGTTGATCCCAATCCGGCTTGAGAACACGGCCAGCGATTCGGTGCCTAGATGCTGCATTGCGCGCAGGTAGTGGGGCTTGGCTGACACTGCAACATTGGAACTGATGACCCTTCCCTGGCTAGCCGCGGCGAAGTTGCCAAAGAACGCTTCGACCGTCGGCAGATATTCGTCGGTGTACTGCAGGAGGGGATCGAAGTTGTGCAGCACGGGGCGCAGTGCTTCCAGGAACGGCGTTGTGAGGCCGAGCGACTTGGCGAAGTCCGGCAGGCCCTGCTTGGCGGCGCTGGTCAGCGGCCCTAGCGATGTGAGCAGAGCATCGAAATGGGGAGCAAAGCTTTCGGCGGTACGCAGCAGCAGCGTCAGTTCACGCTCGGAAGGCTTCAGCTCGGTGAGTAGCGGACTGGCGTTGGCTGCAAGGTGGTTCAGGCTGCGCAGGCCCACTTCGGAGCTGCGCTCCAGGCCAGGCAGTTCGCGCCAGGCATCGGCGAATTGCGCGCTGGCGGCAGCCGCGGGAGTCAGAACGGCATCCCCGTCCGCGATCAGCCGTTCAAGCTGGTGTTCGCGCTGCGTGAGGTCGTCGAAGACCCTGCCTGTGTTGCGCACCACCGCACTCACGGCAGCAGACTGGCCTTGCAACGCGCCGAGCAGGCGGTTCGCGCTTTCGAGGAACGGCTGGAGCGTCGCGAAGGAGAGGTTGAGCGATTCGCCCTGTCCACTGAAGGCCACGGCCTGCGACTGCATCCACACACGCCAGGATTCCCTCACCTTCGGATTGAATGTGTTGAGAATGTCGTCCAGCGTGACCAGCGGTTCGACGTTGCCGGAGGCCAGATGCGCTTCGTTTGCCAGCAACGGCGCCTGGTTGCTGCCCGGCGTGACTTCAACGTAGGTCTCGCCCAGCAGCGTCTTCTGGCGCAGCTGCACGCGGTCGGCAGCGTGCAGCGGGGCGTATCGGCTTTCGATTTCCATCGTCGCCTGCGTCTGGTTGCGCCCATCGAGCTTCAGGCCCACCACGTGCCCGACCGGCACGCCGCTGATCTTGACTTCCGACTGTTCTGCCAAGGCGAGCGTGCGCGGGAAGTCGGCGGTGAAGCGGTAGCCCTTCGGCTTCAGCGGCACCGGGCCTCCGAAGGACTGCCAGAGGAAGAGCAGCAGACCGAAGCAGCTGAGCGCGAACAGCGCGATCACGAGGATGTTCGCGAGTGTGGGAGCGCGCTTTTGCATTTAGCGGCCTCCTCGCTTGGCGCTCGCGGATCGTGCCACGCTGGAGTGAGCTTTTGGCACAGACGCCGTTACGCCCTTGACTTTTTCTTTGATTTCGGCTTCGCATTGCTGCTGGGATGGCGGCTTGAGCAGGTTGTCGATCACTTTGACCGTCGGGTTGATTTCGGCCGCGCCTGCTATCGCCTGCGATAGGAAGCAGTTGTAGTAGAGCAGCGCGCGCCCCATCGGCCCATCGGCGTCAGATGTGCTGAGCGCGCTGTTGAAGTCGTGGCTGGCCCAGTCCGCGAAGAAGAGGAACCCGGCCTTTTTGGGCCCGGGGTTGTAGCCGAGCTCGTTGAAGATTTCTTCGATCACCTTGAAGCTGCTTGCGAGCTTCGGCAGCGAATTGTTGAACGCCTTGGTCGCCGGCGTCACCTGCTGCAGAACCGGCAGCACTTCCCGCGTGAACGGCGCGATTTCGTTCTTGATCACGGGCGTGGTGTTCTTGGCAAGCTGTCGCAGCGCTTCCTGGCTTGGGCCATAGGAGGTCGCGAAGCCATGCAGTTTGGTGAGCGTCGGCGCCACAACGTTTGCCGCTCGCGCAAGGGCGCTCAACCCGTGATTCGTCTTCTGCAGCGTCCCTGGCAGCGTGCGCAGCGTCTCTTCCACGGCCGCCTGCTGCCGGGAGAACACGGTGAACACTTGGTTGGATGCCTGGAGCACTTCCGTGAGCTGCTTGTCCTTGCCGCCGATCGCGTTCAGCAGCAGCTGGAAGTTGTGGATCGCGCGTTCGATGTTGACGTGACGAAGGTGCAATTCGCTGTTGATCTTCTGCAGATCGCGCGTGATCGGATCAAACCGGGTGAAGTCCGCCGCGAGCGCGCGGCCGTTCTCGTGCAATGCCACGCCCGCGTTGTTGAGCAGCTCCTGCAGGTAGGTGCGCGTTTCGGCATCCAGCGCCGCCAGGAACTGATCGAAGTCGCCGTCGGGCGTGGTCTGCGAGAGCGAGAAGGTGTAGCCGGAGCGGACCTTCCCTGTCTTCTGCAGCCCAGGAGTGATCTGGATCGTCTCGTCCTTGAGCTGCGTCCGCGGGCGCATGATCAGCGTCGAGTCGCGGTAGATGTCGCGTGCGTACTTGGGCGTTATTTCCATCGTCACGACAGCGACGCCGTTGCGCGTTTCAACCGCGCCGATTTCTCCGACCTTGGCGCCGGCGATCGTGACGGCCTGCCCCTGCCCGGGCGTGAGCGCGTCCCCACTTTGGAATTCGGCCTTCAGCATGAAGTGGCTGCGCCCGAAGATCGGCACCCACCCGGGCAGCGAGAGCCGCTCCTGAGAGAGGATGTAGCCGCCCACCAGGGCCGCCAGCAGGACCATCCCGACCACCGCGGCAAAGGCGCTGCTGTAGCGGGAAATCTGGTCGCGGATGCCGCGGCCGGCGTCGTTGGCCTCGGGGCTCATCCTTCGCTCCCGTCCGCCGGGCCCGATGCGAGCGGGCCGTTGACGTTTGGCACCTGCTGCTTCCAGCACGCTTCATGTGGCTCATATGGCGGCTCGGTGGCGGGGAAGCTGGGCCTCGTGCCTTCCGGCGCGAACGTTGCCTTGCCGATCAGCTTCTGACCCTTGTTCGGGAAGCCGACGATCGAGGTCTTGCCCGATATGACGGTGTGGCCGCCGCCGCCTGCCAGCGCACGCAGATAGTTGCCGTTGCCGTCGAAGTTCTGGCTGAGGCCGGCGAGCCCGGTCAGCGCGTAGAAGAATTCTTCGTCAGCCTTCGCGCCGCTGGTCGCCGCGCCGTCCTGCAGCTTGGCTTCGCCGGCAGGGTAGAAGACCTTCGTCAGGCACTTGTTGAATTCATTGAGCGGGGTGAAGAATTCCTCTTGCCCGCCGATCAGGCCCGCAAGCTGAGGCGTTGCTTCACTCAGGCTCTTTGCCAGCCCACCGAGCTCTTGCGGCGTGAACAGCGACTGCAGCGCCGCGATCCATGGCAGCGACGCGGTGATGGTGGAGGCGGTCTGCTTTACACCCGGAGTGAACGCGTCGGCGAAGGATGTGAGCGGAGCCTCGGCGCGATGCAGAGCGGCAAAGCCACGGTCGAAGGAGCGCAGCGCGCCTGGCAGCTCTGCGACCGCTGATTTGAGACTGCTCGCCTGGGATGCCACCGAGCCCAGGGTGGTGTTGAGGTGATCCACCCATTCTCCGAGCACCTGCTCGTTGGCGCCGAACCCCTTGCTGACCTTGCCGAGGCCGGAGATCAGCTTTGAGATGTCGTGGGCTTCCACACCACCGAGTGCCTGCATGTCGATCGCAGTACCGCGCAGCGCGCCGAGGCCGTAGTGAGCGGCGTCTTTGAGCGCTTCGGCCGCGGTCAGCCCCTGCACTTCCGGCGCCTGGGTGGCGTCTTCGGCCGGCGTCGGCTTGTGCGTCAAAGCTTCACCGTAGTTCTGGAGCAGCGACTGGAGGTTGGTGCGCGTGTTGGAGTTCAGCGCGTCGAGCACCTGGTCGAGCTGCACGGGAACGGCCGTCTGAGTGATCGGCACCGTGTACCCGGAGGGGACCGCGGGCGAGGACGGGCTTCCCGGCTGCAGTTCGATGTACCAGCTGCCTTCCAGGAAGAGGCGCGGGCGGATCTTCAGCTGCGCGTCGCGGCGGATGGGCAGGCCGTTTTCGGCTATTTCCATCGTCACGAGACCGTCGTTGCCCTCCCTCTGCACAGAGGAGACCGTGCCGATCGTGACACCGGCGATCCGCACCGGGGACTTGGGCGCGATGTTCTGCGCGGAGCTGAAGACCGCATGAAGCCTGAAGCCGTGCGTGAATGGAATGTGCTTGGAGAAGCCGAAGTACACCGCGACCGCGATCACCACGAGCAGCACGATTCCAAAGCGCACCGGGTTGGAGCGGCGCAGCTCGACCACAGGCACCTCGTCGCGCCGGCGCCAGAAGCGAAGGCCGCTCATTTTCCGCCTTCCTTCTTGATGCCGAGAGCCTTTTGTTGAGCTTCGCTGTATTCGCCACCGAAAAGGTTCTGTTCCCGCTTAGTGCGTTCCCCGGATGCGTTGGAGAGCTTGGCCGCCGGGCCGATTTCCTGCCGGCCTGACGTGTAGCCCTGGTTGCCCGCTTCGCAAGTGGCGCCGTTCGGGTATGGGTTGTAGTGCAAGTAGTTGCTCGGTTCCAATTCGTTCGGGTTCTTGCGTGATTTGTCTTCCGATGTCGAATTGGCCGGTGCGGAGGCGGGGTAGCCCTCGCTGTTGGGTCCGCTCGGAGGCAGGATAGGCAGCACCCGCGCGACAGTACCCACGCCGATGCTCTCGGAGAGCAGGCTCGCGGCGTTGCGGAACGTGAGGGTGAGGTAGTTGCACTTTTCCTGCTCGGCAGCAAGCCCCTGCACGAGCGGCTCGCCGATCGTAGTGGTGTGCGTGATGTCTTCGAGCGCGATCTCGACGATCGGTTCTTCAGCGAACTTCTGCGCCGCCTTGGCCGCTTCGGTCAGCGCGCTGTTCAAAGACACAGCCGCGTTCAGATTGACCGCGCCTACCTTGACCGCATGACCAAGCGGGGGAGCAGCAACCTTCAGCGCGGCCGCGCTCGGCCGCAGCAGGCGCATGAATTCGGTGGTCTGATCGATGAATTTCGCCTGGTAGGGCAGCGATTCCGTGCCTGTCTTCAGCGATGAGGGTCCGTGCACGATGGTTTCTTCAAGCGAGTGCGCAACGCCCGCCCAGGCGCCGAAGAGGCTGTCCAGGTCGGCGTAAAGCTGGCCCTGCTGCGCGGCGACCGGTGAGACTTCTTTGGCCGCGCGATCCAGCGAGGGGAAGAAGTTCACCAGCGCCGTGCGGGGCGAGTTGAGGTTGTGCAGCACCGGCGTGAGGCGATGCACGATCGGCTTCAGCAGGCCGAGCGCTTCGTTGAGTTCAACGCCGCGCCCAGCCAGCCCGGCGCCGAATTCATCCAGATTGCTCTGGCTGGCCACGCGCGTGGGCTTGTTGAACATGTCGAAGAATTCGCCGATGTCCACCTGTTCGTGGGTCTGCGAGATCGGTATCTCACCTCCAGCGGGAATCGTCTTGGATGAGCCGCCGCGTTCCAACGCCAGGTACTTGAGGCCGATCGAGGAGATCGAAGGAACCGTTGCCGTGGTATCGGCCGGCAGCGGCTGCACGCTCTTTTCGAGCTTCAGGTAGGCGTAGACGACCACCTGCCCGTTCTGCTGCTCCTGCGGCACAAGCTTTTCCACGATCCCCACGCGCGTGCCACCGATCCGCACGTCGTTGCCGGGGAACAGGTTCGCCGCGCTCGGTAGCTGCACCCTGATGTCATAGGTGGGCGTGAACGGCAGGCCGTGGTTGGCGTTGTAGGAGATGTAGACGGCGATCACCGCGATCAGGGCCGTGACGGCGCCGATCAGCAGTGGGCTGCCTGCCAGTGATCCTCGGCGCCTCATGGCACCTCCGAGGGATCGCAGCCGAGCAGGCCTTCGTCGGTGAAGGGCGAGGAGCCGTCTTCGGCGGGCTGGGTGGCCGCGCCCGGGCAGCGCCGCAGCTGTTTGGTGGCCAGGCCTTCCAGGCCACCTTCGGGTGTGGTCGGCTTGAGTTTTTCGCCTTCGAGCTTGAAGTCGGCGAAGTTGGGGCTGACGCGCGCATACTGGCCGTTGGCGTCACGGTAGCCCGCGAGCAGCCCGAAGGTGCGGAACAGGCCGACCAGATCCGGCGAGTAGGGGCCGAAGAAGTTGGTGATCGGCACCGACTGGTTAAGCGCCTGCACCGCGTTGGGCGAAGCGGTCTGCAGGGTCTTGTAGAGGCCAGGCACCGCGCGCGCGAAGTCTGTGAGGTCGTTGTTCGGACCGGGCTTGGAGAACGCGCTGGCCAGCTGGGCGGTGACCGGAGTGCCGGCCTTGAAGAGACCGCGCAGCGCCGCCAGGAACGGCGCCAGCTGCTTGAAGTTGGGCTTGGAGGCGTCGACCAGCCGTTCCAGCGAGTCCACCATCGATGGCACGCCGGCGAGGGCCACGTTGCCTTCGTGCAGCGCCTGCGGCAGCACCTTCAGGCCTTCTTCGAGGTTCTTGGCCTCGGCGGCCACCGCGCCGAAGGTGGTGGCGCCGTTGCGCACCAGGCTGCTCAGCTGCGCGCCATGATTGGCGAGCGTTTCAAGCGTCTTCGCTCCTTCGACCAGCGATGCGATCAGGACAGGTTCTTCGCGCGTGAGCTCGTTGAAGACGTGGTTGGTGGCTTTCAGCGCCGGCGGGAAGTAGGGCGTCGCGGCGTTGATCTCCTTGCCGACCTTCTGATACTGGGCGGCGTTGCCCTCGATGAACTCTTCCAGTCCCTTGCGAGTGGCCGGGTTGAGAGTGTTGAAGAGTTCGTCGAGATCGACCGGCACTTCGGTGGCGCTCGTGGGCAGCGTCGCGCCGGAGGGCAGCACCGGATTGTTGTTGGGGCCAGGCGAAAGCGAGATGTAGCGGCCGGCGACGCTCGTGAGGTCGGGCACGCGTATCAGCGCCTTGGTGCCCTGGTGCAGCGGCAGCAGTGAGGATTCGACTCCGATTGTGATTTCGGCGTTGTTGCTGGACGTGAGCTCGATGTTCTTGACGGTGCCGACCGGCACCCCACCCACCTGCACCTGATCGCCACGCACCAGTCCGCCGCCGTTGGTGAACAGCAGGTGATAGGTGGCGCTGCTGGCGCCGGAGAAGAGCAAGTAGGCGAGGATCAGCACGACCAGCGCCAGCCCGCCAACCGCGAGCACGCGCGGCCAGGTGAAGACGGGCCGGCCTGCTCCGTCTGCAGCGCCGCTGCCGTTGCCGACGGCGGGACCGGCGGGCGTCTGGGGTGGACGGTTGACGGTCGCCATTGCTAACCCGCGCCTTCCTGTGCGCCAGAGGGATCCGGGACCGACGCTGTGGAAGGGGCCTGCGATACGCCGGGGTCGGGGATCTCCGCGAGCCTTTCGTCAAGCGCCGTCCACTGGCTGCCCTGCAGCGGTGCGCCGGCGGTTGCGATGCGTGCGCCGCTTCGCGCTGCGCCATTCGCGGGCGGGAACGCGACGTGAACCAGCGCGCGGCTTGCCGGCAGCGCGACCGCCTCGCGCGAGCTCAGATAGCTCACAGGACCGGCGATCTGCGCTGGCTTCATCGTGCCCTGCAGGTCGAGCAGCTTGCGCTCGAGCAGGTCGGCGACGGCGCCGGGGGCGGAATGACCTTCGATCGGGATGCCGTTGACGGCGGTGACGTCGAACGCATCGCCGTCCGCGTATCCGCTCAAGCCTTCGTGGGCGCTGGAGCTCACGCCACACCTCAGTCCCTGAACCCTGGGCCGCAGACCGGAGACGGACAGCACCTCCAACGTGGCCAGCACGCGCCTGTCGATCCGCCCAGCCTCGATTTCGCGGCGCTCGCAGGATGCCAAGCCGATGCCTTTGTTGCGCAGCACCTGCTGCTGCAGTTGTCCTCTGGACTCCAGCAACGCCTGGCCGGCGGTGGGCGAGATCGACAGGAACGGACTCTCGCCCTTGGCGCCGTAGATGCCCGTGTCTTCCAGCGCCACCCAGCTGTCGAGCAGCGGCTTGGGATCGATCAACGGCGCTTCATCGCCGCCTGGGCGCACCTGGAAGAGCAGATGCGCATCCGGCGAGCTAGCGAGATGCCCGAGCACAGTGCCTGCAATCACAGTGGCGCCCGGGTGCAGCGGCTGCAGGTAGATGCGCTCCGGGCCTTCCAGAAACGAACTCGAGTGCGCAGATGCTCGGTGGGTTGGCAGCGCCTGGCGGGGGTGTGGCGCGGTCGCGCTCGGCCGACCCAGTTCTTCGGCGATGCCGAACGTAAAGCCTGCTTCCACCGAAGCCATGCTCAAAGGAGGATGTGGCTGCGCGCCCTCTGTGGCCGCCTGCTTTGGTGCAGTCTTGCTTCCAACAGCGGTCGGGGCGGGGCCGGCGTCGCCTTGACGTGGCGCGAGCACCGGATAGAGCGAGGAAACTTCGCCGAGGTCTGCATAGGTGAACACATCGCCGCCTGCGTCGCGCACCGAGACATGCAGTCCCAGCGCAGCTGAGCGGCCGATCGCGATCACCGTGCCGTCCTTAGCGGCGATCACGGGCGCACCCGGTTCGCTGTAGATCGTGGTGCCGACGAGCGTCTTGCCTTCTGGGCCGGCGGTGAAGCCATCGTTGAAGTGCGCCGCGGCGTGCACGGGGAAGCGCGCTTCGGAGAGATCCGTGACGGCGCCGAGCATTTCCGGTGGCAGGCTGCCGAGCAGCTGTGCGCGCAGCATCACCGATTCGACGTAGGCCTGCGAGTGGTTGTAGGCATAGATCGCGGTGCGGATATGAGCGGCGCCTCCGGCGGCGCTCAGGTATCGCGCAGCGGCGAAGATCGCGTCGGCAGGGTTGTAGGGATCCATGTAGCCGGAGTCGCCGGCGTCCACGCCCCACTGCTTCCACTCGACGGGCAGGAACTGCATCCAACCCTCCGCCCCGGCACTGGAGAGGCTCAGGTCGCGGCCGTAGTCGCTCTCGACTTCGTTGATGGCTGCCAGCACCTGCCATGGCACGCCGTAGGCGATGCCGGCGGCCTGGTAAATGGGCAGAAGGAACGCGGGCACGTCAAAGGCTTCAAGGAACAGGCTCGGCAGTCCCGAGACCGGCGTGCGAAGCGAGAACGGCAGTGGCGCAGCGCCGTTCTTGCCAGCAATGCCCGGCGGCAGAGAGCTCGTCGAGCGCTGCTTGCTACCGGGCGCTTTAGCACTGCCTGCATGGGTTGTGTGCGTCTGCGTGCGCGAGGTTCGCGACGCGGAGGTCTGCCGCTGCGGAGCTTCTCGTTCGACTTCAGGCGCGCTGCTCCCTGTGGCGGTGCTGGATACTTCCGGGGCGTTCGAGGTGGAGAGGCCGGTTTCGGTAGACGTTGTGGCGGTGGTGGTGCTCGCTGTGCTGGTGGTTTCGGTCGAGCCGGTCCCGTCGCCAAGAGCGACCGCGGGAACGCCCATTACGAGCACACCGACCGCGCCGGCAATCAGTCGTCTTGTCAGTCGCGTGCCCATCAGCTACCCAGTAGGTATTCGAGGAGCCGTTCGCTGACGCCCGGAGCTTCGGCGCCGGGCTTGTAATAGGTCGTGTGGGCCGAGTTGCCACCGGCGGGACGCGTCGATCCGCCTGCGGTTGATCCGGTCTGAAGTCCTTCACTCCCCGGATACTCGGCAATCGCCTGCGCCACCGTCTTGCCTTCCAGGATTGCCAGTGTGCGAGCCGTGATCGTACTCTCGTCGCCACGCACGCCCGCCGCGCTCGCACGCGCCGATTTCGCTTTTTCTTCTTCATTCTTGACGAAATTGGCTGTACATCCATGTTCAGCCGTCACGTCATATTCGATGCAGTTGCTCGCGACAGCTTCCGCCCGCAGGAAGTGCCCCAGCTTGTCGTATCCATTGGTGGAGCCAGCCGACATGAAGATGAAGTCCATCAGGCGCTCGATCCCGCCAGTTTTTTCGAGGTTGCCCAGCAGCTTCGCAAGGTTCGTCGAGAACGGTTCGGCCGAGGCCCCAAGCGGCTGCAGCTGATCGAGCAGCTTGGTGGTGGACTTCAGCGCCGGGCCCGTCACCTTGCCGTTCTTGCCAAGGCTCACCAGATAGCGGTTGGTGGCTTTGGAGAACGGCGCCAGGTTTTCGAAGAGCTCATTGATGGCAGGCGAAGCTTGGTTCAGATCTTCGAAGGTCGGTGTGGTCTGTTCCGCAAAGCGCTGCACGCGTTCTGTCGCGGGGCCGAGCTGCTTGAGGAAGCCCGGCAGCAGCTTGAGGTTTTCTTCGATCGCGGCCAGGTGGTGTGCGCTTGCCTGTGCGACGGTGTTGCTGTGTTCGATGAAGCCGGCGACGTGTTCGCGGTTGGCGGCGATCGGCGCCAGCGCGCGATCGGATTCAGCAGCGAGGTCTGCCAGCACGTGGTTCTGTTGCGCGAAGGTGTGCAGCACGCCTTCCAGTTCGCGCAGGCCGGGGTCCGCCCGCTGGATCACTTCGTGCAGTTCGCTGCCGCGCCCGGCAAAGCCGGCACCAAGTTCGTTCAGGATGATCCGCAGCGCCTGCGACTGCGGCAGGCGGGTGATGTCCTGCAGCTGGTCGACGCCGACGGGGCTGGATGTGTTGCTGAGCGGCAGCAGCACTTCGCCGGCGCCTTCGCGACCTTCCGGTATGCGTTTGAGCGCCGGCGGCCACGCAGCGCCTTCGGGATGCGGCTGGGTGGGATTGCAGTTGACGTACTGCTCGCCCAGCAGCGACTGGGGCAGGATCGTGCAGGAGGCGTCGGCACGGAAGTTCTGGAAGCCCGGGTTTTCGATGTGCAGCTGCACCGCGGCCTTGCCTTCCGGCGTGGCCGTGACTTCCCCGACTTTGCCGATTTTCGCGCCCTGCGCCTTGACTTCCTCACCTTCGGTGACGTTGTTGGCGTCGTCGAAGATCGCGCGCACGGTGTAGGAGCCGTTGCTGCCGCCGGCGGCGGAGAGCAGCACGATGGCGAGGATCGCGGCCGCGCCGGCCGCAACCGCAGCGAACCCAATCGCTCCTCTCCTCCACCTAGCGCTCTTCTTCACCCCGTTCCCTTCCTCGATCCCCGGCAGCGTCGAGGGCGGCCCCTTGCTGGGCGCCGCCCCCTCGCTGCCGTGGCTTGGCGCGCGGCCCGCCCTCGTAGCGAGCCCGCGCGCATACCTAAGCCCTGCTTGCGCCTACGCCTTCGGGCACGGCACCTTGGTCGTCTTTTCCACCTTCTGCCAAGACGATTCCGATTCGCCGCCGCCGAACCACATTTCGGCCTTGACGGGGAAGCCGCCTTTCGAGCAGGAGGTCGGCACGGTGCCATAGGAGATGAGTTTGCCGCCCTTCTTGATGATCGCGCCAACGGTCACCTTGATGTGTTCGGCGATCGCGGCAGGCGCGCCATTGACCGTCGTGATCAACGGCACGTTCGAGGTGAGCTTCTCGCTGAATGGACCGGAAGCTCCCGTGATGCCGCCGGTGGCGTACTGTTCGATCGAGGCCGGTTCCTTGCCTTCGATCCAGAAGGTCAGGCCGCCGCTGGTGAAGTAGGCCTGCACGAGCACAGTCTCCTTCACCTCGGATTTGCCGAAGAAGACCTTGCCGCTGGCTTCGCCTGGCGGGCTGGCTTCGGAGCCTTTAGGACACGGCGGTTCGAGGTGATTTATGAATTTGCTTTCCGAGCAGGTCGGGAAGCCTTTGGTGGTGATCTTCGTGCCTTTGGGCAGGTAGACCTCGACGCGCCGCAGCGGCGCTGGGCCGACGTTGAGCTCGGTGCCCGCGGTGAAGCCTTCGCTCGCGGTCGGGTATTCGTTGCCTTTGATCGTGAATTCCGCTTCGAAGGCAGCCGGCTTGCCAAGGATGTTGCCGGTGCCCGGCCACGTCGCCCCGCCCTTTTTGCTCAGGTTCTTGGGGACTGGCACCGCCTTGGCTTTGAAGGTCACAGTGGGCGCAGCAGATGCAGCCGCCGGAACCCCAAGGACCGCTGCGCCAAGCAGCGCCAGACACATCGATGCTCTGCGCATCATCTCGTCTCTCTCCTCTGGTCTATTTACAGATCCGCCTCGATCCGGGTAGCTCCGAGACCCTGACGGCCCGGCGACATCGAGACCCCCATGCCCCAACGACATGGAGAACCACTAGAAACCATACCTGTACGTCCGGTTGCGTTCAAGTTCAAGCCATCCGTTCAGGAACGTTCTGACGGTAGATCTTCCCGCTTAGCGGCACATAAATGCATGGTGCGCCTGCACCGGGAGCCGGCCTAACCTTTAAGTTGAGGGTTAGGTTTATCTCTGGTCAAGCTCTTACGGGCTCATCCAAGGTCCAGGCGCTCGCCGCCATAGCGAACGCCGACGGGCTCGAGCACGACCTCCCGTGGGCCCTGCACTGCAGATCCGCCCAGCAGCGCCCGCAAGCCAAGGCTCTGCGCCAAGGCGACTACGCGATCACCGTAGCCGGGCCGGCAGTAGACCGCGAAGCCTGCGCCCATGTTGAAGGTGGAGTAGGCATCCTGCGCATCGAGCCCTGCCCGCTCGACCAGGAAGCCAAGCACCTCCGGTACGGGCGGCAGCTGCTTGATCTGGTAGCTCAACTGGACCGCCGGGCGCATCAGCTTCAACATCCCGTGGCCGGTGATGTGGCTGAGGTAGACGATCGGAAGATCCGCCTCTAGCAGCGCAGCTACGAGCGGGACGTAGATGATCGACGGCGCCAGCAGCGCCTCCCCGAAGCTCGTGCCGCTGGGAAGCTCAGTCGCGTAGCCGCCGGGTAGACGGCCCGCCACTAGGCGCGCAAGCGAGGCGCCGTTGGCGTGCAGGCCGCTGGAGGCGATCAACACGATTTCATCGCCGGCCGCCAGATCGGCGCCCAGGATCGGCGCGCGGCCTTGTGGGAGGGCGCCCACCGCCGATCCGGCCAGCTCGATGTCCGGCTCTGAGAGCAGCCCCGGCAGCGTGGGGGACTCCCCTCCTCCCCACGTGCAGCCCGCAACCTCGCACGCCCGCTGCCACCCGGATAGCAGCGAGCCCCCGCGCGTGCCGCCGCCATACCACTCCGAGGCGCCAGTGGCGAAGTAGGCGGAGCACACCAGGGGCAGCGCGCCCACGCAGCAGAGGTCGTTGACGATCGCCGCAACCGTGTCATAGGCGACATCGGCAAAGCGGTCCAGGCCAAGCTCTTCCTCTACCTGCCTGGCGATCACCGACTTGGTGCCAAGACCCTCGACCACGAAGGCAAGGCTCTGGCCGCCGTGCTCGAAGACGAACGCCGGCTCCCCGCGCGAAGCGTCGATCGCGCGGCCGCCGCGCGCGGCCAGCAGCGAGGAGGTCGCAAGCGCACTGGCGACCGCGCTGCGCTTGCCGGCATCCAGCGCGTCGTAGTCGACGCCCGCGTCGCGGTAGCTGCTTGCTTTGCCCTGGCCGTCGCTCACCTGCGGCGCAGCCTATCCTCCCCGTGGCCGGGGCGGCCTGCACGAGAGCGAGAGGAGAAGCGATGGACTTCCAGCACAGCGAGCGCTGCATGCAGTTCGTGGAGCGCTTGAACGCCTTCATGGAGCAGCACGTGATCCCCGCCGAGGAGACCTACGCGCGCCAGCTGCACGAGTCCGGCGACCCCCATCATCAGCCGCAGGTCATGGAGCAGCTCAAGGAACGCGCGCGGGAGCTCGGCCTTTGGAACATGTTCTTGCCCGACCAGAATGACGGCGCCGGGCTCTCAAACGCCGAGTACGCGCCCCTGGCGGAGATCCTCGGTCGCTCGCCACTCGCCTCGGAGGCTTGCAACTGCTCGGCGCCAGACACCGGCAACATGGAGGTGCTGTACCAGTTCGCAAGCCCCGAGCAGCGCGAGCGCTGGCTTGCGCCCCTGCTGGCGGGCGAGATCCGCTCTGCCTTTGCGATGACCGAGCCGCAGGTCGCAAGCTCCGATGCGACCAACGTCAGCCTCTCGATCGTTCGAGATGGCGAGCATTACGTGCTGAACGGGCGCAAGTGGTGGATCTCCGGCACCTACCACCCTCACTGCAGGGTGATGATCGTGATGGGCAAGACCGATCCTTCGGCGCCCAGGCACCGCCAGCAGAGCATGATCGTCGTGCCGCTCCAGACGCCGGGCGTGTCGGTGTTGCGCAACCTCCCCGTCTTTGGCTACCTCGACCACGAGGGCCACGCCGAAATCCTCTTCGAGGACGTGCGGGTGCCGGCCGCCAACCTGATCGCAGGCGAGGGCGACGGGTTCATGATCGCCCAGGCGAGGCTTGGCCCGGGCAGGATCCATCACTGCATGCGCTCGATCGGCGTCGCCGAGCGGGCGCTGGAGGCGATGTGTGCGCGCGCGGCCTCGCGCGTTACCTTCGGCGCGCCGCTTGCAAGCCGCGCCAACATCCAGGACTGGATCGCCGAGTCGCGCGTGGAAATCGAGATGGCGCGGCTGCTGACGTTGAAGGCCGCCTGGCTGATGGACACGGTCGGCAACCGGCAGGCGCGAATGGAGATCGCGGCGATCAAGATCGCCGCGCCGAACGTCGCGCTGAAGGTGATCGACCGCGCGATCCAGGTGCACGGCGGCGGCGGGGTCTCCGAGGACTTCGGGCTGGCCTGGGCCTACGCGCACCTGCGCACCCTGCGCCTGGCCGACGGCCCGGACGAGGTGCACAAGATGAGCATCGCAAGGCGTGAGCTCGCGCCTTACGTGAGCGCTCAGGCCGGCTGAGGACGACGCCGGCGCCTGCCGACAAGCCGCTGCTGGAAACAATCTCATTCGACTACAAGTAAGGCTGCATTTCCGCTCTGCGAAGCGACAAACCAGTGCTGGAGCGCCACCGTGAGGCGTCCCTCACGCACCCCGAAACGTTCACTTTGACGCCGCGCAAGCCCGACAGTTAGGTTCGCGGCATGGCAACACCCAGTCAGCCGGATCTCCTGCGGCCAAACGCGCCCGAGGACACGCGATGAGCAAGCGCTCGCGAGGGGCCAAAGTGGGCGGCAGCGGCCAGCCCAAGCAGCAGGCGAGCTCGGGGCAGCCCTCGCCGGGTGGTAGCCAGCCAGCAGGCAGGCGCGCTGCCGGCGCCGCCGCGACCAAGCCCGCTCAGCCGAGCTCAGGGCGCATCGGGCCGCTGCAGATCGGCGGCGCGGTCATCGCAATCGTGGTGGTGGCGGTGGTGCTGGTGCTCGTGCTCGGCTCCTCGAAATCCAACGCCCCCGCCATCGCGCTCACGGGGAGCGGGTACGAAAACATCAACGCCTCCAACACGCGCGCTACCGGCGGCCCGATCGACGCCGCGACGGCCTCCAAGCTGAAAGTGCTGTGGAGCATCCCGCTGACCACCAAGAGCGCCTACGGCGCATACGCCTCCACGCCGGTGATCGCAAACGGCGTCGTCTACTCGATCGACCTCGACTCCAACGTCCAGGCCATCGATCTGCATACCGGAAAGGCGCTCTGGAGCAACGATCTCAAAACGCTTGCATATGGTCCCAACGGGCTGGCGGTGGCTGGCGGCGAGGTGTTCGGCACGACCGAGACCTCGGCGTTCGCGCTGGAACAGAAGACCGGCAAGGAGATCTGGTCGGTCTCGCTGGTGGAAAACGAACACGAGGGCATAGACATGGCGCCCGGCTACCACAACGGCATCGTCTACGTCTCGACCGTGCCCGGCAACCTGACCAGCTTCTACGAACCGGGCGCCAACGGAGTGCTGTGGGCGATGGAAGCAAAGACAGGCAAGAAGCTCTGGCACTTCGACACCTCCCCGCCCAACCTCTGGGGCGATTCCGGCGCCAACTCCGGCGGCGGCGTCTGGTATCCGCCGGCCTTCGACAACGAAGGCAACATGTACTTCGGCACGGGCAACCCCGAGCCACAACCGGGCACCGAATCGCAGCCGTGGGGTTCGAGCAGGCCCGGGCCCAACCTCTACAACGACTCGGTGGTCAAGCTCAACGCCACCACCGGCAAGCTGGAGTGGTACTACCAGGTCACCCCGCACGATCTCTACGACTGGGATCAGCAAGATCCGCCGATCCTGGGTGAAGTCGACGGCAAGCAGGCGGTGATCAGCGGGGGCAAGTCAGGCATCGTGGTGGCGCTCGAACGCAGCACGGGCAAGCTGCTATGGCGCCATGGCATTGGCCGCCACAACGGCCATGACCAGGACGGCCTCTTTGCGATGCGCCACGAATACTCGAAGCTGAAGATGCCCGAGACCGTCTACCCAGGCAAGCTCGGTGGCGTGATCGCACAGATGTCCAGCAACGGATCCACCGTGTTCGCGCCAGTCGTAAACCTGCCGGCCAATTACACAACGCAAACGCAAAACACGGAAGGCCCCGAAGAGAGCGGCGAAGTCACCGCAATGAACACCGCGACGGGCCTCGTGCGATGGAGCCACAAGTTCCCCGCCCCCGCCTTCGCAGCCACCACGGTCGTCAACAACCTCGTGTTCGTGGCGACCTCCGACGGCGAGCTCTACGGACTCAACACCAGCAACGGCGAAGTTGCCTTCGAAAGCGAACTGCCCGCGGGCAGCATCGGCGGCGTCGCGGTGGAAGGCAACACGCTGGTCGTGGGCGCCGGCCAAGCGAGCACCGCCAGCCAGAAACCGGCGCTGGTCGCCTACAGCCTCGGCGGCTGAGCAGGCGCCGGCTAGGCCGCCTGCGTCATCTCCAGCAGCCGCTGCACCGTGTTCCAGTTGCGCGCCGTAGCAGTGGCCCCGCCCAGCCGCTTCTCCCAGAAGGCATAGGTGAGCTTGGTCTCGCTGACGCCGTTTGGTGCCCACACGTAGATCTCATGCTCTGCTGCCACGAACCTGTCCGGGGAGAACTGCTCCTCCTGCACCTGCGCGACCAGCGCCCGCTCGACGGGCTCCGAGAGGAAGACCACCAGCATGCGCGAAGGGTTGGACGCCACCTCCGCCAGGGGATGCGCGCTCACTATCCGCTCCAGCTCTGTGCCGGTGCGCGCGAGCACAGCGATGTTCAGACCCAGCCGCCACGCGATCGCCGCTTCGATCGCCGCGGCCGCCTGCTCAGGCTCTGTGCCGGGTGCGCGGAAGACGACGTTGCCGCTCTGCAGGTGAGTCGCGATATCGAGGAAACCGAGCTCCGCAACAATCGCGCGCAGCTCGGCCATCGGGATCTTGTTTCGCCCGCCGACGTTTATGCCCCGGAGCAGGGCGGCGATCCTTGGAGCGTCCTGGTTGCCGGCGGGCACTTAGCGAATGCTAGAGGCCAATCAGCTTTCAACTCGAGCCGTTTGGGCAGAGCTGCGGCGACTTTCGCGGCAGTGAGACGACAAACTGCGCGCCGCCGCCCGGCGCATCCTCGGCGCTGATCGTCCCGCCGTGCGCCGTCACGATGCCCCGTGCAATGGCCAGGCCGAGACCGGCGCCGGCACGCCCGCGCTCGCGTCCGCCCTCTGAGCGCCAGAACCGCTCGAAGAGATGCTCGCGGGAATCCGGCGGCAGGCCGGGTCCGTGGTCGCGCACGCACACAGTGACCGCGTCGCGGCCTTCGGTGACCGAGATCTCGATCTCGGCGGATGGGGGGGTGTGCAACAGGGCGTTGCGCGTGAGGTTGCTAAAGACCTGGCGCAGCTGGTGGGGATCCCCTTCCAGGATCACGTTCTCTAGAGCATGGACACTGATCGTGCGCGCCGGCGCAATCGCGCAGGCGTCGGCGGCGGCATCCCGGGCCAGCTGGGCGACGTCCACGGCGGCCTTGCGCAGATCGGGCTGCTCGTCCAGGTGCGCCAGCGTGAGCATGTCCTCCACCAGCAGCCCCATGCGCGCCGACTCATCCTCGATCCGCCGCATCGCGGTGTCGGCGCCGCCGGCCTGCTCTGCGGCGCCCATGCGGAACAGCTCCGCGTAGCCGCGGATCGATGCCAGCGGAGTACGCAGCTCGTGCGAGGCGTCGGCGAGGAACTGTCGCAGACGTTCCTCGCTGCGCTTGCGCTGCGTGAAGGCCTGCTCGAGGCGATCGAGCATCGCGTTCAGCGCCAGCCCCAGGCGTCCGACCTCGGTGCGCTCATCGGCGGGACTGACGCGCCGAGAGAGGTCACCTGCCGCGATCTGGCCGGCCGTGGCCTCGATCCGGTCCAGCGGCCGCAGACCCACCCGCACGACGAAGAAGGCGCTCACTCCCAGCGCCAGCAGGACCCCTGCGATCACAAGTCCCTCCACCAGCAGCAGCCGGTGCAGCGTCTGTTCCAGATCGCTGAGCGGCACGGCGGCGATCGTGACTTCCTGGTCGCCTGGATCGCGCATCGCGTACACCCGATAGTGCAGGCCGGAGGAGCCGACCGATCCGACCGTGAAGAGCGAGTCGATCGGGACGTTGCGTGGCAGCTTCGGCACCGGTGGCCGCGATTCGCCGTAGGTGAAGAAGTGGGAGGCGCTCACCCCGCCTGCGTAGGTGCGTCGCTGCCCGTAGGTGCCTGGCGGCAGGCTCGGTCCCATGCCGGGACCACTGGGGCCGCCCCCTCCCACTGGCCCCGGCGGTGCTCCATTTTGCTCGCCGGAGAGATCGGAGGGGGCAAGCACGCTCTGCATCGCATCTGAGAGCGCCGGCACCGCCGCCTTGGCCTGCTGGTTTGCTCGGCTCTCCAGGAAGGAGCGCTGCTCCAGGTAGGTGACGGCCGCCAGCGCGAGCAGGCCCGCAGCCGCCAGCGCGAGCACGCTGGCCAGCACGCGCGTGTGCAGCGAGGCTATCGAGATGCCGCGCAGGGCGGCGAGCAAGCTGCCAAGCCGGGCGCGCACGCGCTACCCCTTCGGCGGCTGCAGGCCGTATCCCACACCACGCACGGTCCTAATCATCGGCGGACCGTGCGCGTCGAGCTTCTTGCGCAGGTAGCTGACGTAGGTCTCAAGCACCCTCCCGTCGCCACCGAAGTCGTACTCCCAGACGTGGTCGAGAAGCTCGGCGCGCGTCATCACACGGCGGGGGTTGACCATCAGGTAATGCAGCAGCCGGTATTCGGTCGGCGTCAGCTCGATCGGCACGCCCCCGCGCCGCACTTCTCTTGCTTCCTCATCCAGCTCAAGATCGCCGAAGACGAGCTGGGATGACTGCACCCCAGCCTGCCCGGTGCGGCGCAGCACAGTCTGGACGCGCGCGATCAGCTCCTGGAGGCTGAACGGCTTGGTCATGTAGTCATCGCCGCCGCCGCTTAGCCCACGCACCTTGTCCCGCGTAGAGTCGCGTGCGCTCAGAAAGATGATAGGGATGCCTGCGCGCTGGGCGCCCAGGCGCTTTGCGACCTCGAAGCCATCCATGTCGGGCATCATCACGTCGAGGATCATCAGGTGCGGCTTGAAGCTGGCCGCCTTTGCGATCGCCTCACGCCCGTCGGCAGCGCTCTCCACGGTGAACCCGTTGAAGCCGAGCGCCATCGAGATCAGCTCGACGATGTTCGGTTCGTCATCTACGACGAGGATCCGGTGGAGGGCGCCATCAGGCATCGCTTGCCTTGAAAGTATGAACGGCAAGCTTGGAGTTTCCTGAGTGCGGCCAGGTAGGCCGTAAGGGCAATCGAAACTACCCGAAAGGGCACCATGAAAGCAGCCGCCGCGGCGTAGGATCGCGGGCAGATGAGCGATGCAGCGGCGGGCACGATGATCCTCGCCGACCTCGACGAGGTGCTGGGCGAGTTGCTCGAAGGAGGGCTCGCGGCCCGCGGGCTGCTGGGCGTGACCGTGACCTTCGAGGCGCCTTCGCGTGAGCGCGTCGCACAGTGGGCCTCGCCCGCGATCGACCTCTTCCTCTACGACCTGCGCGAGGCGCCCGGCGAGCGCGACCGCTCCTGGCATCCGACGAGAGTCGACGGGAGGGCGATGCTAGTGCGCGCGCCGCTGCGTCTGGCCTGCACCTACGCGATCACGGCATGGGCGCCGACCGTGCTCGACGAGCACCGGCTGCTCTCGCAGGTGATCGCAATCCTCTGCGCACACCCGCAGCTGCCGGTCGAGCTGCTGCCCCCAAGCCTACTGGTGGGGGAGCCGCCCCAGCCGCTGATCGCCGAAGTGGCTCACGTTCGCGACGAGGCGCGGGCAGAGTTCTGGACCGCGCTTGGCAACCAGTACAAGGTCTCGCTGCAATACACGGTCACGGTGTTGTGCGACACCGGCGTCAGTTCTCCCCGCGGCCCCGCCGTGCAGACCGAGGCGATCGCGCTGCAGGCGGGCCGCGATGGCGGCCCGCGCGAAGAGAGCTTCACCGTCGCCGGGCAGGTCACAGACCTTGGTGGGGAAGGGCTTGCGGAGGTGGCTGTGAGCGTGCCGGCGCTCGGCCTGGCCTGCCTCAGCGACAGCGACGGTCGCTTCATGCTGCGCGCTCTACCCGCCGGCCGGCACGCCGTACAGGCCCGCGCCCAGGGCCATGTCGCAAGCGTGCAGCTGACGGTGCCAGGCGATCCGCTGGCGTTGATGCTGCCTCTTAGCGGCTGACCCGGATGCCCGAACGGGCAGGTGATGTTGCCCGAAATCTCG
Organism: Solirubrobacteraceae bacterium; assembly: GCA_036008645.1. Taxonomy (GTDB): domain Bacteria; phylum Actinomycetota; class Thermoleophilia; order Solirubrobacterales; family Solirubrobacteraceae; genus Palsa-744. The sequence continues at coordinate 89,912 of DASYNI010000012.1, read as the reverse complement.
CCCGTTAGGCCAATGACATCAGGGGTGCCAGCAGGTAGAGCTTATGTCGCCCACCGGCGGCAGCGCCGGTCCACGACCACTCAGCGTCAGGAAGGACTCATGCCACAGCCACCCGCAACGCCAGGCGTCTACGTCTATGAGATCCCCTCCCAGAACAAGCCGATCGAGGGAGTGGGAACCTCCGTGGCGGCGTTCGTGGGGCTGGCTCCGTGGGGACCGGTGAACACGCCCATCCGTGTGACCAGCTGGTTGGCCTTCGAGCGCGAATTCGGCGTGCCGAGGAGCAGGGAGAACCCGAACGGGCCGTTCATGGAGGGCGCCTACCTCGCCCACGCCGTCAACGGCTTCTTCGAAAACGGCGGCGGCGCCTGCTGGGTGGTGCGCGTAGGGCCCGGCGCCTACGGGACGATCCCACAGAAGGCGCTGCCCAGCGCCGCCGCAGCGGATTTGACGGCGCTGCGCCTGCTGGCCACCGACGCGGCGCAGAGCCAGGATCAGCCCGTCTCGGTCGTGCTCGCCGAAGAGGCCGCGCCGGACGCTCCCGCCAAGCCCTCCGGCTCGTCCGCCAAGGGCTCGGCGGGCGAAAGCTCGCAGGCCGAGGAATCCTCCTGGAAACCGAATCCCACGTTCACCATCGAAATCAAGCTGGGCGAGACGGTGGCGGAGAAGTATGAACATCTCACCGTCACCCACGGGCCGCAGTATCTGCTCGACACACTGAACACCCAATCCAAGCTGGTGAAAGTGGTGGCCGGCGACGGCGGCACGCTCGCACTCCCCGCCGCGGCCACCTACACGCTGGAAGCTCCCGACCTTGCAAGCGCAGACCAGCAGCCGCAGCTAACCGACATCACCGGTGACAGCTCGCGCGGCACCGGACTGGGCGCGCTGGCGATGGCGGATGAGATCACGATCGTGTGCGTCCCCGACCTGATGAGTCTCGCCCGCTCCGACGAACAGATCCGCGGCGTGCAGACCGTGCTTGCCGGTCTCTGCGAAGCGGGCCGGCGAATGGCGATCCTCGACCCGCCGGAAGGATTAGACGTCCAGAAGATCGGAGAATGGCGAGATAGCGAAAAGACGCCCTCCAGCGCCTTCGCGACGCTCTACTGGCCCTGGATCCGGGTGATGCACCCGATCAGCGGCAAGCTCATCGAAGTGCCGCCATCGGGCCACGTCGCCGGCGTATGGGCCCGCACCGACCAGACGCGCGGCGTCTACAAGGCGCCCGCCAATGAGATCGTCAGAGGCGCCGTTGATCTTGCGAGCAAGATCAACGACAAAGATCAGGAGCCGCTCAACCGCAGCGGCGTCAACTGCATCCGCGGCTTTCCCGACCGCGGCTTCCGCACGTGGGGCGCGCGCACGCTGGCCACCAAAAGCGACCCCGAATGGAAGTACCTGAACGTCAGGCGCCTGTTCAACTATCTGACGGCATCGATCGCGCAGGGCACCTCCTGGGCGGTCTTCGAGCCCAATGACGAGATGCTCTGGGGCCAGCTGCGAATCTCGGTCACGAACTTCCTGATGGGCGTCTGGCGCGACGGCGGCCTCTTTGGCGCAAGCCCTGATGAAGCGTTCTTCGTCAAGTGCGACGCCGACACCAATCCGCAGGCTGCGATCGACGAAGGCCAGGTGAACGTGATGGTCGGCGTCGCGCCGGTCAAGCCGGCGGAGTTCGTGATCTTCCATATCAGCCAGCAGCAGCCGGCGACCTGATCAGCCAACCGGAGAAGAGAGGAGGTCGAACATGGCAGAAGCCGCGGTGCAGCAACCCGTCGGGAACTTCATCTACAAGCTCACGCTCGGCGGCGCGGAGGCCGCCGGCTACTTCGCAGAGGTCGCGGGCTTCTCGACCGAGTCTCATGTGATTGACCACACTGCCGCCACGCCGAAGGGACTGCCGCTGCCGCAGAAGTTCGCGGGACAGATCAGCTGGAGCAACATCACGCTCAAGCGCGGCGTCGATAAGGAAGCTCAACTGTGGACGTGGCGCAAGACCGTGCTCGAAGGCAAGATCGACGCAAACCGCAAGGACTGCCAGATCGACGTGCTGGATTGGACGCAGGCCGTGATCGTGACTTTCAAGTTCATCCGCGCGTGGCCGTGCAAGTACAGCGCTCCCGGTCTCAACGCGGGCGGCAACGAGATCCTGGTCGAGGAGCTCGAGCTGGCCCACGAGGGCTTCGAACGGGCCTGAGGCGAGCATGAGCCTGCAGACCCACCACACCTTCACGCTCCCGCTCGGCTACGCCGGCCCCGACGGCGAGCTCCACGCCGAGGGAGTGATGCGGCTGGCCACCGCGCGGGACGAGATCGAGCCACTGCGAGACCCCGAGGTGCGGCGTAACGAGGCATACCTCAGCGTGCTGCTGCTCTCGCGCACGGTGCTGCGGATCGGCGAGATCACCGACGTCACGCCCAGCCTGATCGAAGGGCTCTTCGCAGCCGACTTCGATCATCTGCAGCGCCTCTACGAGCGGCTGAACACCGACGACTCGGCCAGCGGGTCGGTCGCGTGCCCCGGCTGCAGGCAGCGCTTCGACGTGGATCTCAGCCGGATCGAGGAGAGCCTGGCGGGGAAATGAGAGGGCCATCTCCAGCGCAGCTTTACCTGGAGGTGGCCCGCCTCGCGCATGGCTATCGCTGGTCGCTAGACGCGGCGCTCGACTTCGAGCACGCCGACCGCCGCCGGCTGCTGGGAGTCCTTGAGGACCTGGAGCGGGAATGAGCTATACCGCACGCATCCGCCGCCTGGCCGGCCGCGTGGCCGAGTCGCGGCGACCCAAGCGGCTGCAGGCCACCATGCGCCTGGCCCGCGACCGCGCGCCGCAGGCGGCTGCGGAGGATGCCTCGGCGCTGCCTGCGGTGACCCCGGTCGCGCAGCAGGCGGGCCCCTCGCTGCCTCTCAGCGAGCAGGCCGCACGCTGGCTGACGCGCGGCGAGGCGCCCGCCGACCTGGTCCCGATGCTCGGCGATCCGGCGCCCCCCTCCAGACCTGCGAGCGATCCGCAGACGGGCTCGCCGCAGGTGACGGGCAGCAGACAGGTGCTGGCCAGGATCATCGAGGGCGGGCAGTTGGCCTCGGCGTCGGCTGCGGCAGAGCAGAGCCCACTCGACCCCGAGAGCCCTGCAAGCCGACCCGAGACCCTCCCCGCCGCGCCCGAGAGCTTCGCGGGCCGACCGCAGACCGCAATTCAGGAGCTCCCGGGCGTTCACCAGACGCCACCCATGCTGCGACTGGCGCGCACGCCGCAGCAGCCATCCTCCGCGCGGGATCTCGCGCTGCTCAGCGGCGGCGATCTGAGCGAAGAGGGCCCGGACAGGAGCACGGTGCTGTTCCGCTCACCGGCTGCCGACGCCCGTTCGCCAGCGCCTGTGCCCGCGAATCCGGCGGCGCCTGTGCCTCCGCCGGCGGGCCCGGCCAAGAATCCGCCGGCCGGTCCCGCCGCGGGCCCCCCAGCCAAGCAAGCCGTAAGCCCCTGCGAGGGCAGTGCGGAGCCGGGCGCCGCGCAGCGCAGCGACGCCGAGCTGGACGATCTCTACGAGGCTCTCCTGCAGCGGCTGCGGCGCGACCTGATCCATGACCGCGAGCGCCTCGGCGACCTGCTCGGGCCGCTGCGATGAGCCTCTTCGGCACAGGCCCGCTCGCGCTTGAGCCCGCGTTCTCGGTGAGGATCGGAGCACTGGTGCTGGGCAAGTTCACCGAATGCAGCGGCCTGGCGGCCGAATACGAGACCCACCCCTATCCCGAGGGCGGCAACAACCTGTTCGTGCACACCCTTCGCGGCCGCCTGCGCTACCCCAACATCACGCTGAAGAGCGGTGTGACCGACCACGGCGTGCTGCTGGACTGGGCGCTAAACCAGGGCGTATTGATCAAAGGCATCCAAATCGTCACGATCACCTTCCACGACCCGCGCGGCACCCCGCTGCGGCAGTACTACCTGCTGAGCGCGGCGCCGGTGCGCTGGACCGGGCCGACCGGCAACGCCGCCGCCAACGCGGTCGCGACCGAGAGCCTGGAGATCGCTCATCAGGGGCTGCGCCGATGAGCTTCGAACGCGCGCACCTGCTGCTCGAGGACAAAACCAGGATCCCCTTCCACTTCAATCCCAGCACCCTGCGCAGGGAGCGCCGCGCCTCCTACACCGGCTGCGAAGCGCTGGGCCAGGCGGCACCCACGCTCGAGTATCAGGGCACCAACTCGCAGTCGCTGTCCTTCGATCTGCTGCTGCACGCGCAGGACGGCGTCAACGCGGGCCAGGTACAGCAGAAGATCGAAGCGCTCGAAGCGCTGGTGGAACCCAGCGTGGAAGTGCCCGACAGCCGACAGCTACGCCCACAGCATCTGCAGCTCGTGTGGGGCCAGTACACCAGCCCCTGGCTGGTGTGCGTGTCCATCAGCACGACGATCGAGCTCTTCGAAGCCGACGGCACGCCGCTGCGCGCGCAGATCGCGATCGGGCTCTCCCAGGCTATGCCGGAACCCGGGCAGCAGATCTCTGAAGCGGGGGCGCCGGGCCAGAACCCCACCACGCGCGCCACGCAGCGGCGGCGGGCGCATCTCGTCCACGCCGGCGAGACGCTGGCGGGCATCGCCTGGGCCCACTACCACGATCCCACCCGCTGGCGCGCGATCGCGCTGGCAAACGGGATCGACGATCCGCTGCGGCTGCCCGTCGGCTCCCGCCTGACCGTCCCGCTGGAGGGCACGTGAGCGCGCCAGGCGTGGCCGGGGCGATCGTCAGCGTCGGCGGCAGAGACGTGGATCCGACCGTCGCCTCCAGGCTGGTGGACGTGGTCGTCGACTGCCAGCTGCGGATGCCCGATCGCGTGAGCCTGCGTTACTTCGACTTCCAGCGCGCGCTGATGGACGGCAAGACGTTCCCGCTCGGCAAGCCGCTGAAGGTGGTGCTCGGCTCGGCCGAGCGCAACGAAGCGGCAACCGTCTTCGACGGCCTGATCACCGGCCTTGAACCTGAGTTCACCCGGCATGGAGTGACGTTGCTGGTGCACGGGCTCGACCGCGCACAGCTGCTGCAGCGCACGCCGCGGACCGCCACCTACCAGCAGATGACCTACGGGCAGATCGCCACGCAGCTGGCCGCAAGCGCCGACCTCTCTGCCGCCGACATATCGCCGGGCCTGCTGCTGCCGTTCGTGCAACAGAGCAATGAGAGCGACTGGGACTTCCTCTGGCGGCTCGCGCTGGAGGTCGACTATCAGGTCAAGGTCAGCGGCACGGAGCTGAGCTTCTCCGCCGCAGCCAAGCTGCAGGCGAAAGTGACCCGTCTGACCTGGGGAGAGAGCCTGATTGCATTTCGCCCGCGTGTGAGCGGCGTGCAGCAGGCGCAGAGCGTGACGCTCCGCGGCTGGGACCCGGCCACGGCGCAGGCGATCGAGGCCAGCGCGAGCGCACCCTCGCCGGAGAGCCGCATCGGCGTCTCTCGCGATCAGGTGCTGCAGGCGATGGGCAACCCCCAAGCCACCGTGGTGGACCACCCGGTCATGAGCCTGGAGCACGCAACCTCGATCGCCAGCAGCGTGGCAGCACAGATGGCGAGCATCTGCGTGGAGGGCGAAGGCACGGCGCAGGGCACCCCGGGGCTGATCGTGGGCTCGCAGGCACGCGTGGAGAAGGTCGGCAGCGCCTTCTCCGGCGTCTACGCGGTTACCGGGGTCAGGCACCGCTATCGCGCACGCACCGGCTACCGCACGGACTTCTCGATTCGCGGGCGGGCAGATCGCAGCCTGCTGGGGCTCACGCGCGCGCCGCAGCGAGCCGGCTGGCGCCGGCGCATCGCCGTGGGCGTGGTCACCGACAAGACCGACCCCGAAAAGCTCGGCCGCGTGCGCGTGCGATACCCGACGCTCGGCAACGACCACGCGGGCTGGTGGGCGCGCGTGCTGGCGCCGGGCTCCGGCGCAGGACGCGGCTTCTTCTCCCTGCCGCAGGTCGGCGACGAGGTGCTGGTCGCCTTCGAGCACGAAAGCGACCAGCACCCCTACGTGCTCGGATCGGTCTTCAACGGCCCGGGCGCGCCCGGCGCGGTCGTGCAGCCAGACGGAGCCTTCACGCTGGCCACCCCCAGCCACGTGAGCATCGACGCGGCCAAGCAGGCCGAGATCACGACCAAGGACACCTTCACGCTCACCGCGAGCGCCTCCGCCAGGCTGACGACCAAGCCACCGCCCGCGCAGAGCGAAGGCGAGGGTGCCGGCGCAGGCTCGCAGGCCAAGCCGCCGGCGGGCGCGATCGAGCTCGACGCGAAGGGCGCGCTGACGCTCAGCGGGCAGACGGGGGCGAGCATCTCCTCCGAGCAGGCCGCGACGCTCAGCGCCAAGAGCGGGGTCACGATCTCAGGCGGCCAGCGGGTCCAGATCAGCGCCGACGGCACGATCTCGATCTCCGGCGCCACGATCTCGATCACCGCCGATCAGGCCGTCAGGATCAGCGCCTCCCAGATCATCCTCGGCTGACCATGTCCGCTGAGATGCTCGGCACCGGAGTGGCGTTTCCCGTCTCCTTCGACACGCAGCGCACGATCGCGCTCGCGCACGGAACGCAGGACGTCGAGGAGGCGATCGGCATCATCCTGGCCACCGCGCCGGGGGAGCGCCCAATGCGACCCGAGTTCGGCTGCAACATCCACCGGATGATCTTCGAGCGTCTAAGCGACGCCACGACCGCCCGCATGGAGCGCGCGATCAGGGCCGCGCTGCAGCGCTGGGAGCCACGGATCGACGTCGAGGAGGTGTCCTTCGACCTGGGCAAGGCCGACACGGGGCAGCTGCTGATCGGCATCGGCTACAGGCTGCGCGCCACCAACAGCCGCCGCAACCTGATCTATCCCTTCTATCTGGTGCCGGCGTCGGAGCACGCATGAGCCTGCCGCAGATCGAGCTTGACGACCGTGAGTTCCAGTCGCTGGTCGACGAGGCGCGCCTGCGCATCGCACGTCGCTGCCCCGCCTGGAACGAGCACAACGTATCGGACCCCGGCATCACGCTGATCGAGCTGTTCGCCTGGATGACCGAGATGTTGATCTACCGGGTCAACCGCATCCCGGAGAAGGTGCAGATAGCGCTGCTGGAAATCATGGGCGTCACGCTGACCCCCGCCGAAGTCGCCAAGGCCGAGCTGCGCTTCATGCTCTCGGCCCCGGCCGCCGCGAGCGTGCACATCGAGGCGGGAGCGGCCGAGGTGGCGGCATCCGGCCTGGCTCAGGCGGACCAGGTCGCCTTCCGCAACACCAAGCCGATCGTCGTCCCGGCGCTGCGGCTGCAGAGCATGAGGATCGTGCGGCAGGGTCTGATCGGCGACGTCTTCGTGCAGGACGGCGTCGCCCGGCTGCACGGCTCGGCGCAGCCCGGACTGTGGAGCGAGACGCAGCCGCAAGACGGGATCTACCTCGGGTTCGTGGACTCGCTCTCCGATCTGGTGGTAAGGCTCAACGTCGACGCCGTCCCGGCCAGGGGCGCCGGCATCGCGCCGCAGGCGCCGCCCTGGGTGTGGGAGGTGGCCCAGAGCGAGGCAGCCTGGGCGCCAGCCATGGTGCTCTCCGACACCACGGGCGGGCTCAACTACTCCGCCGGCGCGATCGAGCTTCAGCTTCCCCCCGCCGCGAGCCAGGTCACGATCGGCGGCCGGCGGCTGCATTGGCTGCGCTGCCGCCTGCTGGCGGCCGACCGCAGCAGCGCTGCCGGCTATGCGCAGGCGCCGAGGATCGAGCACGTCAGCGCGGCGGCAATCGGCGTGCTGGTGGAGGCCGAGCACGCCGCGGGGGCCGCGGCGGCGCCAAGCACCGTGCTGGAAGCGGATGGCGCCGAGGCCGCCCGTACCGGCATTGGCATCGGTGCCGGCGCCGAGACGCTCGGCTACAGCGACGGAACGCCGGGGCAGGTTCTGCAGATACGCCACGCCCCGGCGCTGGAGCTCGGCCCGGAAGAAGGCCTGGAGGTGATGGATTCAGACTCCCAGCAGTGGGTCGCCTGGAGCCTGCGAGACTCGCTGGCGGAAAGCAAACCGGATGACCAGCACTATTGCTTTGACCCGGTGTCGGGCGAGATCCGTCTCGGGCTGGCGATCCGTGAACGTGGCGGCTGGGCGCAGCACGGCAAGATCCCGCCGGAGGGCGCAGCGATGCGCATGCGCTACCGATCGGGCGGCGGCACGAGCGCCAACGTCGGCGCCGGCACGCTCACGGTGATGCGCCGATCGCTGCCCGGGATCGCCTCGGTGACCAACCCGGCTCCGGCAAGCGGAGGCGTGGACGCGGAGTCGCTGCCGGAAGCCCTGCGCAGAGCCCCGGTCGAGATCCGAGCCCGCTCGCGCGCCGTCACGGCAGATGACCATGAGGTGCTCGCACGCCAAGCGTCTCGTCGCGTGGCACGCACGCGCTGCCGGGCGCTGCGGCAGGGCGAAGCGGCCCTCTACATCCTGCCCTATGTCCCTGAACCCGCGCGGCTGATCTCATATGCGGAGCTCGATCCCCCGGAGGATCTGCTGCGGCACGTCAGCCAGCACCTCGACGAGATGCGGCTGCTGGGAAGCACTTTGCTCGTGTTACCGATGGGGCTGTGCGGGGTGAGCGTCGTCGCGAATGTGGAGCCGGCTGCCGGCGCCGAGCCGGCGCAGGTGGAGCGTCGCGTCGCAGCTGCGCTCTACCGCTACATCAACCCCTACGTCGGCGGCGATCTCGCAGGCGAGGGAAAGGGATGGCGCTTCGGCCGGCCCCTGCATCCGGAGGAGGTGGGGCTCGCGATCCGCGCAGTCGCCGGCGTGCAAGAGATCATGTGGCTGCGTCTGTACCGCACCGATCTGGTCACCGGTACGCCGGAGAGCCGTCCGGCGCAGGGTCAGATCGAGCCCGGCCCGGACGAGCTCGTGGCCTCGGCGAAGCATGTGATTCGAGCCCAGCGGCGCGAGCAGAAATGAGCGCGCAGCCCAAAGATCTACGTGCCGCCTCCGCACGCCGCTATCTGCGAGGCAACCTGCCCGCGATCTACTCCGATCACGGGGGCGATGAGCAGCCGCCTGTGATGGACATGCTGGAGGAGCTGGAGCGGGTGCTCGATCCGATCGTGATCCTGCTCGACAACCTCGCCGGCCATCTGGAACCGGCGACCGCGCCGGCCGAGATGATCGACCTGCTGCTGGAAATGACCGGCACGCCGCTCGACCGCACGCTGCCTCCGCCGGCGCGGCGAGGACTGGCCGGGGAGGCCGCCCGCATCGCTCGCGCTCGCGGGACGAAGGCCGGTCTGCAGCTGGCGCTGGAGCGCGCCTTCCCGGACCTCGAGTCGGAAGTGCTCGACAACGGAAAGGCCACCTGGGCGCACCGCACCGTCGCGCAGGCTTCCGCGCCCGAGCCGGGCCCGCCCGCAGAGCGGCCAGCGCAGAGCACCGAGCAGGCGGCCTTTCAGGTGAGGCTCGCGCAGGCGCCCACCGACGCGCAGCTCGCACAGCTGACCCGTTGCATCGCCGACCATCTCCCGCTCGGCGCCACCTACGAGCTGGCGGTCGCCGGTGGCTGAGACGGCCAGCCTCTACTGCACCAAGTGCCAGGTCAGCCGGGACTCGGACTTCTGTCCGGCCTGCTACGCCTACCTGGCCTGGGAGCTGCCCGCCGAGGAGCACTCCGATGGCTCCGCCGCCGAGCAGACGCAGACCACTGTGATGAGCGCCCCGGTCTCCGTCCACCTGCAGGTCCAGGTCGGCGAGCTCGACATCGAAGACCCGCAAGCGCCGGCAGCGCTGAGGCTGGATGCCGGCTCTGCGCTCGTGCTCACGGCAAGCGTGCGCAACGAGACCGGCATCGTCGACGAGCTCCTGCTTGGGGTCGCCCACCTGCCCCCGGATTGGGTGACGGTCGATCCCCCGGCGCTTCACCTCGCGCCCGTCGGAGCCCGGGAAGAGGTCGCAGGCCAGGCCACGATCGTGATCACGCCCCCGCGCGCCAGCTCCACCAAGCCTGGGCCAAAGCCATTTGCGATCACCGTCAGCTCCGCCAGCGCCGCCGTGGAGCGGGCCCGCGTGAACGCCACGCTGAACGTGGCGCCCTTCGGCGAGCTGGAGCTCAGCGCCCGCCCTCCGGTCGCTGCGGGCAGAGGCAAAGCACGCTTCGCCTGTCAGATCCGCAATCTCGGAAACGACGCGAGCGAGGTCACGCTGCTGGCATCGGACGCCGCTCAGGCGTGCTGGTTCGACCTGCCGCCGCAGATCGGCCTGCCAGCCGGCGAGATGAGCACGCAGACGGTCGACGTGCGACCCGTAAGGACGCTGTGGATCGGCCGTCCGCTCGAGCATCGCGTGCAGATGCGGGCAAGCGCGCTCGCTGCCGGCGTCTCCGCGCAGGCATCGCCGCTCATCTACCGCCAACGGCCCTGGGTTCCCTGGTGGGCTCTGCCGGCGATCCTGTTCCTGATTCTGGTCGCGTTCGCGCTGTACCTTGCGCTGCCACGCGAAGTCACGGTGCCCGCACTGATCGGAGCGCCGAGCGCATTCGCGGCACAGCAGGATCTCTCCCGGGCCGGATTGCACGGCCCCTCTGCGGTCACCACCAAGGTCCTCTCGCAGGTCGCGCCCGGCACAGTGGTCGGCCAAACCCCATCGGCAGGGGCGAGCGTGCCCCCCACAACGCCGGTCACGCTCCAGGTCGCGGCAGCGCCCTCTGTCTCCACGATCGTGCCGAACCTGACCGGCATGACGCCGGCGCAGGCCGAAGCGGCCCTTGCGCGTGTGCATCTCAAGCTCGGTGCGGTCTCCCCCGCGCTCGATCCCAAGGCGCGCGTGGCAAGCCAGCTGCCCACGCCCGGGTCCCTGCGTCCGCAGGAAGCGTCCGTGCAGATCGTGCTCGCGCCGCGAATGGCGAGGGTTCCCAACCTGCGCGGCCGCACACTGCCGGCCGCGGAGAGACTGCTCGCCGGCGCAGGCTTCGCGCTCGGCGGTGTGCGACCCGCTCCGCGGCCGGGCGCCCGGGTGCTCACCCAGCTTCCCACCGCCGGCAGGCGCTCGGCGCTCGGCAGCAAGGTGGAAGTCGTGGTGACCCAACGCACGGTGGTGGTGCCCCGCCTGCGCGGCATGACCCTCCAGGCAGCCGATGCCGCGCTTTCGATCTGCGGCCTGAACATGGCGCCGCTGCCACAGGGCGCTCGTGCCGGAGAGCTGGTCACCGCGCAGGTCCCCGGCCCGTACGCTCACGAGCAGGCCGGGAGCGCCGTGAGCGTGATCCTGCAGGCCAAGCCAGAAAGCAGCGCGAGCAGCGCGCCGGCCCTTCCAACGCGCAAGCAGTGCATGGGCTTATGAGACGGGCGCTCGCTCACCCCGGCATGGCCTGCACCTGCCCCTGGCCCGGCTGCGCTACGACCACCGGCCCGGGCGGGACGCCGTTGGTGATCGCGACGAGGGTCTGCAGCAGGACGGGCTCCCCCGCCGCAAGCACAGTGCTGGACCACGATCCTGGAAACACCGCGGCCACGAGCGTGCAGGGCACGGTGGTGGGGGTGGGCGCAACCGGGCAACCGACGATCGGGGCGCCCTGGACGTCGCTGAGGCGCAGGGCGGGCGCGCCGCCGACGAGCACCCGTTGCTGCCCGGGCAGGATTGTGACGCGTCCCCCGTGGGGACACAGCAGCTCTGCACCGGCATTGAGGATCAGGGGCATCAGGCAGTCCCACCTGCTGAGACGAAGCTGTAGGATCGGAATAGGAGAGTAATGGAGACTCCGCACGCGAACGTCTTCGTCATCGACCCTCAGTCGATCTATCGACGCGGCCTCATGAGCTGCCTTGGCGAGATGCCCTTCGTCGCGGCGATCGACGGCGTGGACACGCCTCACCAGGCCTGGGAGCATCCTGCGCTCGCGGACGCGGACCTGGTCCTGATCGACGTCGGCGCGTGCGACGCAATAGCGGCGATCGAACGGCTCTCCAGGTGCGAGCGGCGCAGGGTGCTGGCCACCGCGATGGCCTGGCAGCAGGCGGAGCTGCTTGGCGCGGTGGGCTCCGGCGCGCTTGGTGTGATGTGCAAGAAAGGCCTGACCCAGGAGGCGCTTGGCGCCCAGGTCCACGCGATCATCACCGGCGCGGGAGTGATGCCGCCGAACATGCTCAGCACGCTGGTCGCAGGCCAGGGCAAGGAGGCCGGCATCGCGCCCGCGCCCCTGACGCGCATCACTGGGCTCACCAGCAGGGAGCAGATCGTGCTGAAGCTGATCGCCGACGGCCGCCTGCTGCGAGAAGTGGCCGACGAGCTCTCCTACAGTGAGCGCACAGTCAAGATGGTGTTGAGCACCGCCGTCGGCAAGCTCGGCGCGAGGAGCAGGTCGCAGGCCGTCGCGCACGCCGTCCGCGAAGGAATTATCTGAGCGCGGCGGCACGGTGAGCGACATGCGCATCCCGCCCAGCGCCGGCCGCGCTTCCCCGCCCCGACGCGAGGTGCCGCAGAAGGCCCGCACAGGCGCCGGCGTGCAGCACGCCGGCATCTCCGATCGGCCACGGGCGCCGGCGCCGGTCGGCAACGCCACCCTGGCGCGGCTTGCGAGCGCGAGCGGAGGAATCCTGGCTGACGGCTCGGTTCACCCTGCGGTCGTCGGCGCGATCCGCGATGCCGCGGCGGGCGGGAGAGCGCTCGGCGGGCAAACCGCACACTGGGCTCTGCGCGCCTTCGGAGGCGCTGCGGCACGCGCGCGCCTGCACACAGACGGGCAGGCTCAGGCGCTGGCCGCCTCCGTGGCGGCGCGGGCTTTCACAGTCGGGCGCGACGTGTTCTTCGCCGCCGGCGAGTACCGCCCGCACACGCCGGGCGGCCGGCGCCTGCTCGCCCACGAGCTTGCGCACGTGGTCCAGCAGCAGGGCGCTCCGGCGGGCTCGACGCTGCGCGCCACGCACCCGGATGACGCTCACGAGCGGGCCGCCGATGCCGCCGCGGAAGCCGCAGTTGACTGATCCGGCGCTCATCTCGATGGACGGGATCGACACCGTGATCGGCGATGCGGTCAGGCGCGTCGCCGCCACCGACCCCGACCCCGGCAATCCGTTTCGCGGCCTGTACATGACCGACGAGAGCGCCGTGGAGACGGCGCGTGCACTGCGCGGGGGTGGTCTCGACGCGCGGATGCAGCGCGCGGTCGCCACGCTTGGCCTGGACCCGCTCGACGGCGCGCTGCTGTGCCTTTGCGCGGCGCCCGTCCTGGACGGGAGGTACGGGCGTTTGATCGGCTTCCTGCATGACGACCTCACACGCCGGCTGCCCAGTCCCCGCCTGCTCGCTCTGCTGCTCGCCGGCGTGGCCGCTGAACAGCAGGTCCTGGAGCGCCTGGCGTGCGATGCGCCGCTGCGGCACGGCGGCGCGATCGAGATGCTGGAGGAGGCCGCAGGCGTGCCCGCGGTCGATCGGCAGCTAGCGCTAGACGAGCAGCTGGCGGCCTTCCTGCTAGGTGCGCAGCTGGGAGCCGACGAGATGCTGCGGGAGGTGGCCGAGGTCAGGCCGCAAGCCATTCCCGTGCGAGACCCCGAGACGATCGAGCGCGTCTCGCAGACGATCCTCACCGCCGAAGGCGTGCCAGTGCTGGTAGCGGGCCCGGACGCCGAGCAGATCGCCGCCCAGGCGCTCGGACGCGCCCTGCTGATGCTGGCGGCGAGCAGACTCGACGACGCGCGCCTGATCTCCAAGGCAAGGCTGCGCGCCAGCCTGACTGGAGCGAGGCTCGCCCTGCACGGGCTGGATCGCCTTTCGATCGAGGAGCGGAGCTCGCTTCATGCTCGCCTCGGCGAGCTCGGCCAGACCGTGCTGATGTGCGCGAGCGCGCCGAGACCTCCGCTCGCCCTAGCCGGGCTGAGCCACCTAACCGTGATCGTCCCCGCACCGGACCAGACGGAGCAGGCACGACTGTGGGCCGCGCACGCTCCGCAGGCAGACAGCAGCGACGTGGTCGCAGCGTTCCGCCTCAGCGCCGAGCAGATCGCAGATGCCGCGCGTCTCGCCGCCGCGGAGGCAGGCAGCGCCGGCCGCACACGCCCGGAGCAAGAGGACCTGCTGCGAGCCGCGCGGCGGATCTCACGCAGCCGGCTGGAGGAGCATGCAACGCTGCTGCAAGGCGCCTGTCGCTGGCAGGACCTCGTGCTCGCAGACGGCGAGATCGCGCAGTTGCGCGCGATCTCAGCCCGTCTGCGCCATCGCGCCCTGGTGCTGCAGAGATGGGGCTTTGGCAGGCTCGACTCCACGAGGGCCGGCCTGAAGATCCTCTTCGCCGGCGAGCCCGGCACGGGAAAGACGATGGCCTGCCAGGTGATCGCAAACGACCTCGGCCTCGATCTCTTTCGCGTCGACCTCTCCCAGACAGTCTCCAAGTTCATCGGCGAGACGGAGAAGAACCTCGCGCGGCTGTTCGACGCGGCGCAGGATGCCGGTGCGGTGCTCTTCTTCGACGAGGCCGACGCCCTCTTCGGCAAGCGCTCCGCGGTCGGCAACGCCCACGACCGCTACGCGAACCTCGAGGTCGCCTATCTGCTGCAGCGGATCGAGGAGTTCACGGGGGCGGTCGTGCTCGCCACCAACCTGCGCCATAACCTCGACCAGGCGTTTCTGCGCCGCCTCGACTTCCTCGTGGACTTCCCGTTGCCCGACCACGGCCAGCGCCGCCGGCTGTGGGAGAGCCACCTCCCGCCGCAGGCCCCGCTGGCCAGCGACGTGGATCTCGACGCCCTCTCTGCCCACAGCCTGCCAGGCGGGTCGATTCGCAACTGCGTGCTGGCGGCGGCATTCGCAGCCGCCGACGACGGCGGCGGCGCGATCTGCTCCTCGCACCTGCAGCACGCGGTGAGGCTGGAGCAGCGCAAGCTGGGTCGGCTCTCTATCTCCTCGGCTGGGTGAGCGGCGCGCGGCAGCCGCGCGCCATCCCGGTAGACGACCAACCGATCAGGAATCGAGAAGCGACGCTCACGCCGGTCTCCTAGAGTGCGCACCGTGACCCGAGCCACTACTAAGAGCACGCCGTCGCCAGTGCCGGGCGGCGCCGACAGCCACGACTCGATCCGCGTACACGGCGCGCGCGTGAACAACCTCAAGGACCTCAGCGTCGAGATCCCCAAGCGCCGGCTGACCGTGTTCACAGGCGTCTCGGGCTCGGGCAAGAGCTCGCTCGTGTTCGGCACGATCGCCGCGGAGTCCCAGCGGCTGATCAACGAGACCTACAGCGCGTTCGTGCAGGGCTTCATGCCGAGCTTGGCGCGGCCCGAGGTCGACGTGCTGGAAGGGCTGACGACCGCGATCATCGTCGACCAACAGCGGATGGGCGGGGATACTCGATCCACCGTCGGCACCGCCACCGACGCGGGCGCGATGCTGCGGATCCTCTTCAGCCGGCTCGGGCAGCCGCACGTCGGCTCGCCGGCGGCGTTCGCCTTCAACGTCCCCTCGGTCACGGCGAGCGGCGCGATCACCGTGCAGCGCGGCGCCGGCCAGACCGTGAGAAAGACCTTCAGCCGCGCGGGCGGCATGTGTCCGCGCTGCGAGGGGCGGGGCTCGGTCTCCGACATCGACCTCGCTCAGCTCTACGACGACTCCAAGTCGCTGGCTCAGGGCGCGCTCACGATCCCCGGCTACACGCCGGGCGGCTGGAACTATCGCCTCTACAGCGCGTCGGGCTTCGTGGATCCGGAGAAGCCGATCCGCAAGTACACAAAGAAGGAGCTGCACGACTTTCTGCACCACGAGCCGACCAGGATGAAGATCGCCGGCATCAACATGACCTACGAAGGGCTGATCCCGCGGGTCCAGAAGTCGATGCTCTCCAAGGACAAGGAGGGGATGCAGCCGCACATCCGCGCGTTCGTGGACCGGGCAGTCACCTTCACGGTCTGTCCAGAGTGCGAGGGCACGCGGCTCAGTGCGGCCGCGCTGTCCTCGAAGATCGAGGGGATCAGCATCGCGGAGGCGTGCGCGATGCAGATCAGCGACCTGGCCGAGTGGGTGCGCGGTGTCAAGCAGGCTTCGGTGGCGCCGCTGCTTTCCGCGCTACAGGGGACGCTCGACTCCTTCACGGAGATCGGGCTGGGCTACCTCTCGCTGGAGCGGTCCTCGGGCACGCTCTCGGGCGGCGAGGCACAACGCGTGAAGATGGTCGGCCACCTCGGCTCCTCGCTGACCGACGTCACCTACATCTTTGATGAGCCCACCACGGGCCTTCACCCCCATGACATCCAGCGGATGAACAACCTGCTGCTGCGGTTGCGGGACAAGGGCAACACGGTGCTCGTCGTCGAGCACGAGCCGGAGACGATCGCGATCGCCGACCATGTTGTCGATCTCGGCCCCGGCGCCGGTAGCGCGGGCGGCAGCGTCTGCTTTCAGGGCACCGTGCAAGGGCTTCGGGCCAGCGACACGCTCACCGGCCACCATCTCGACGACCAGGCCGGGCTGAAGGACGCGGTGCGGACGCCCACCGGCACGCTGGAGATTCGCGGCGCGAGCACGCACAACCTGCGCGACGTCGACGTCGACATCCCGCTCGGGGTGCTGGTCGTGGTCACCGGGGTGGCCGGCTCCGGCAAGAGCTCGCTGATGCACGGGTCGGTGTCAGGGCGCGACGGAGTCGTCACGGTCGACCAGACGGCGATCAAGGGCTCGCGGAGGAGCAATCCAGCGACCTACAGCGGAGCGCTCGAGCCGATCCGCAAGGCGTTCGCGAAGGCCAACGGCGTCAAGCCGGCGCTATTCAGCGCCAACTCCGAGGGCGCCTGCCCCACCTGCAACGGCGCCGGCGTGATCTACACCGACCTGGCGATGATGGCCGGCGTGGCGACCACCTGCGAGGAGTGCGAAGGCAGGCGCTTTGAGGCCTCGGTGCTGGAGCACCATCTCGGCGGCCACGACATCAGCGAGGTTCTCGCGATGTCGATTGCCGACGCCGAGGAGCTCTTCGGCGCCGGGGAGGCCAAGACGCCGGCTGCGCACGCGATCCTTCACCGACTGACCGACGTCGGGCTCGGCTATCTGCGTCTCGGTCAACCGCTCACCACGCTCTCCGGCGGCGAGCGACAGCGGCTCAAGTTGGCCACCCACATGGAGCAGAAACGATCCCACCCACCCAGCATCTACGTCCTCGACGAGCCGACCACCGGCCTGCACCTTGCGGACGTGCAGCAACTGCTCGGCCTGCTCGACCGTCTCGTCGACTCCGGCAAGTCGGTGATCGTGATCGAGCACCATCAGGGGGTGATGGCGCACGCCGACTGGATCGTCGACCTTGGCCCCGGCGCCGGCCACGACGGCGGCCAGATCGTCTTTGATGGCACCCCGGCCGAGCTCGTTGCCGGGCACAAGCGAATCCGGTCCTCGCTGACCGGCAAGCACCTCGCAGCTTACGTCGGCGCCTGAGAAGGTCTGGACGGCCATGTCCTCGCTGAAGAACACGGACAGTCCGACCACCCAGAAAGAATGGACGATTAGTCGTCTGATCGTTTAGTGCGTGTGTCCACGCACGGTCCGCCAGGACTGCCACGTGATGCGCAGGATCATCAGGCAGATCAGTAGGCCGATCATCGGGTCGGCGATCGGCAAACCTGCGGCGACCACCAGCGCAGCGGCGATCACGCCCAGGGAGACGTAGGCATCGGCGTGTGCGTGCTGGCCATCGGCGATCAGAGCTGCGCTGCTCAGTCTCCGTCCTGCGCGGGTGCGGATCCTTGCGGCCAAATGGTTGCCCGCAAACCCGATCAAGCCCGCCAGCGCGAGTGTGATCAGATGCGTCGGCGCGCTGGGATGAACAAGACGCAAGACGGCCTCCACGCCTGCCACGCAGGCGCTGATGAAGATCGCCGCCACGACGGCCAAACCGGCACGCCGCTCGGCCAGATCCGATCGAAGCCAGAACGCGATCCCAAGCGGAACGGCGGTCAGCGCGTCTCCGAAGTTGTGGATCAGATCTGCGAGCAACGCGACGCTGCCACTGATGATGAATATCGCCGTCTGCGCGACTGCCGCGAGGCCCAGTACCGCGAGCGAAAGCAGCACGGCACAAATGCCCTCGTGCGAGCGCTTGATGCTCGCATCGATCAGACCGTGTGAGTGCCCATCAGCGCCTCGGTCGTGATGATGGTGATGGTCGCGGTAGTGCTTGGCCGCTGCCGGTGCAGAGCGCAGCGGCATCCCCAGATGACGGTGGGGCCCCTCATATGGATGGCTGTGCAGACGCCAGCCGTGACGGTGCAAACGCGACTCGACGCCAATCTCAGGCACGATCGAAGACTAGGAGATAGATCCTTCGGATGATTGAACAGCCGACGGGGTTAGGCTTGTGCTCGTGTCTGGGACGCAAGATGCCGAGAACGAGACGAGCGGGCCGCCGGCGGCAAACCCGCTACACGCGCTTGCCAGCTGGCTGCAGGACGCGCGTCAGGCCGATGCGCCGGCGCCACAGTCGGTGACGTTCGTGACCGTCGGCGCGGACGGACGCCCATCGGCACGGACCGTGTCGCTGAAGCGACTCGACTCGGACACGCTCACGTTCACGAGCGCGCTCTGGACCCGTAAGGCGAAAGAGCTCCAACAGAACCCGAACGTCGCCCTGCTGTTCCACTGGCCGACCCTCGGACGCCAGGTGCACGTCATCGGACGAGCCATGGTCGCTGAGCGCGCGCTCGCACTCGAACTGTTTGACGAGCGTGACCTCCCCAACCAACTCCAGACGATCGTCTCGCGACAAGGCACTCCAATCAGCGACCTCGCGCCTCTCCGGGCGCGCCATGAACATCTCAAGCAAGCGATGGAGGCGCCGCCCGAGTGCCCCGAGGATTGGGGAGCCATCCGCGTCACTCCTGAAACGATCGAGCTTTGGCAAGAGGCGCCAGACCGCCTGCACGACCGCTGGCTCTACGAACAGGACCATGACGGCCAGTGGAAGATCACCAGGCTGGCGCCCTAGACTCAAACAGCGGGCGCTGACGAAGAGGTCAACAGAAAGGCGACCAGATGTTAGATGGATGGCCGTCCATCTGTTAGTTAGCGTGGCGCGCATCAGCCGACCGTCTCGCTTGAAGCCTTGATGACCGGTAAGTCGCACTGCGGGCATGGCTGGCACAAACCGTCCGCAGTCATCGCGGGTGCCTTGTTGCGCACGGTTTGATCACGCGCGAGTCGACTCACCGGGTCTGCTGAGGCCACCCGAGCGCGTCGAATACGGCGAGCGGGTCAAGGTAATCCCTCCAACGAGTCACCTTGCGTCCCTCTATCGTCAGCACCGAGATGTAGCGGTTGGCATAGTTTGCGCCGGTCGCGACAACACTGCCTTCTGAGGCGTACTCGAGCACGATCACCCCGCGCTCTCTGTCGTGGTAGACGGCCAGGTCGAAGCATCGATCCAGCTTTAGCTGGGTTCCATAAGGCCGGTAGAGGTCTGCGACCGTATCGCGGCCGACGACACGACGTGGATAGCCGGGCACGGTGATCACGTAGTCGACCACGATGTCCTCGGCCAGCATGTCGAAGAAGTCGGCGCCATCCACCGTCCCGGTAAGCGCCTCCTCGATGATCCTGAAGAACGGGCGCAGCGCGAGGAAGTCGTCGTGGTCGGTGAGCCTGCTCACGAAGCGGAGCCTAGTCGCCCACGTCGCCGTCCGGCAATTCCCTCGGCGGGCTCCAGCTCGACCTTCAATCCGAAGGAATCCATCCGAGTCATCGGGTCCTCCTGACTTCGGCGTCCCCTATGCCTCGCCCGGAGCTTCGAGCACTGTCTTGAGGTTCGTGTAGTGCTGCTCGAACTCACGCAGCCCGGACCACACTTCACGCCACTTGTCGCTCCATGCTGCCTCGCATTGTTTACCGCGGGGCGGGCAGCTCGACCGGGTATGGGGCGTCGAAGTCGGCGGAGGCAGAGACCTCCTGCCATGCAGTCGCCTCGTCTAGCTGGCGGCCCGAGTAGTCGATCGCCATCTGTGCCGCGCCTGCCCCGAGCAGCAGATGGCCGGACAGCTGCGCGTACTTGACGACGCGCAGGATGATCTCGGCGGCGCGCTTGGGGTCGCCGGCGCTCGTGCGTCCGCTGCTGACGTGCGAGGCGAACTGGCCGACGGTCGCCTGGTACTCGTCGGGGATGTCCTGGATCTCCATCGACGCGCCGGCCCAGTCCGTCGCGAATCCGCCGGGCTCAACCACGAGGTAGCGGATGCCGAGCGGCGCAGTCTCGGCCGCGAGCACCCGCGTCAGGCCATCGACGGCGAACTTCGCTGCCTGGTAGGAGCCCAGGCCCGCGGTGCCGCCGACACGCCCACCAACCGAGGAAAACTGCACGATCGTGCCCGTGCCCTGAACCTTGAACACTGGCAGAGCGGCCTTGGAGACGTTATAGACGCCCCAGAAGTTCGTCTCGAACTGGCGGCGGAAGTCCTCCTCGCTCGCTGTCTCGACCGGGGCGACGTTCGCGTAGCCAGCGTTGTTGACGACGACATCAACCCGCCCGAACCGCCCCACCGCAACCTCGAACGCTGACGCCGCCGCCGCGGCATCGGTCACATCCAGCGCAAGCACAAGAACCCGGTCGCCGTAACGCTCAGCGAGATCATCCAACTGAGCGGGTCTGCGCGCGGTGGCCACAACCTGGTCGCCAGCGTCCAGTGCGGTTTGGGCCAACGCGCGGCCGAAGCCGCGAGAAGAACCAGTGATGAGCCACGTATGAGGTCTCATGTGTTTAGTAGACAACAGGTAACCTCCGCTATGCGCCTGTGAACCGATACTCGCACTCGCAGCATATTTCGACTAGTAGTGCCACAAGTGGCGGCTTTGGGGCAAACCGCTCCTCATGGAGCCTTGGATCAGGGCCACGGAGATTTCGAGGACTTTCCCGCCCGGCAGTCGGGATGAAGATCAGGCTCCGAGTAGGGCATCAATCAACCGCGCGATGCGCTTCCCCCGGCTCGGAAACGCCGAAGGCCCAGCCCCCGGAGGGAGTTGGGCCAGTTCGACCTTCGTCAAGATGGTGGAGACGGCGGGAATCGAACCCGCGTCCGCGGTCGCGTGAGGATGGCTTCTACGAGCGTAGCCGGCTCTCTGATCTCGTCCTACGCTCGCCTAGCCGGCCGGGTTGTGTAGGACCAGCCTCCTTGGTGGTCCCCGGATTGGCGGAGGCGGGCCTTTCCGGGCGAGCCTGCTATCTGATCCCGGTCATCCCTGCCGCAGGCGAGCGGGGGCCGAGACCTCACTCCTGGTTTCTAATCAGGCAGCGAGGGCGTACTCGTGTGAGTCCGCACTTATGGTTTTGCCAGGTGTTTTACGAGGCCGCCTGGCACCTCGACTCGCAACCAAGCTCACGGAGCCAACCGCGTCGAAGCCTGTCGTCCCCATGGGTGCTTGTGAACTCATCCTAGCGCCAGGGGCGTTTCCGCCCTGTGACGCAAGGCGACGCGGTCCCGGGCCGCGCTGAGGGCCCTGCCGCAACCGAGCCGAAGGCTCTGCTGTGGCGGGCGGCGCGGCCTTGCACCTCTTGGCCTCGCTCTTTCGCGGCTCGGTTCCGCGTCTGCAAATGACCATACGCCGGTCCCACGAAGATTGCAAGATCTGCCACAAGCTTTTTCGCCGTCTTTGCGGCTTCTCCGCGCACGCGGAGCCGTCGCTCAAGGCTCTTAGCCGCTGCTTATCGCTGCTGCCACAATGAGGGTATGGATCAGACAGAGCTTTCCTGGCCACCGGTCGTACACGAGCCCCCCGGGCAGGTGCTCACACCGCCCACCAACCCGTTCGGCCAGCAGCGCTCCAAGCGCACACTGCGGCGTCGCGCGGGCAGCGCCATCGCCGGCGCGGGCGCCCTGATCGCGAAGTTCGCCGCGCAGCTGAAGGCGCTGCTGCTTCTGCTGCCCAAGGCCAAGCTGCTGCTCACGGCGGGCACCGCGCTCGTCTCGGTCGCGGCCTACTCCCTCTTCTGGGGCTGGGAGTTCGCGGTCGGCTTCGTCGTGCTGATCTTCATCCACGAGATGGGCCACGTGATCCAGCTGCGCAGACAGGGAATCTCGGCGAGCGCGCCGACGTTCATCCCCTTCCTCGGCGCGGTGATCGCGTCGCGGTCGCTCGGAGACGACGCCTACGCCGAGGCCAAGGTGGGGCTTGCCGGCCCAGTGCTGGGCACGTTGGGAGCTGGGGTGTGCCTGGCGATCGGCGAGAGCACCGGCAGCGGCTTCTTCATGGCCCTCGCTTACGTGGGCTTCCTGATCAACCTCTTCAACCTGCTCCCGGTCGTGCCACTCGACGGAGGCAGGGCGATGGCGGCGATGTCGCCGTGGCTGTGGTTCGTGGGCTTCGGCGTGCTCGTGACCGGCGTGATCGCCTTCCACAGCCCATTCCTCGTGCTGATCGCAGTCTTCGCCGGCTTCGAGCTGTGGCGGCGCTGGCAGCACCGTCGCTCCGGCACGCTACAAAGCGCCGCCTACTACCGGGTGCCACCGCGAGCCAGGCTCGCCGTCGGCCTCGTCTACGTGGGGCTGATCGCGGTGCTGGCCGTGGGCATGGATCTCTCCTACGTGGCACGCACGATCAGCTAAAGCGGCCCGCGGCCGCCTCCCGTCAATGCAGCAGCGCCTTCAGTGCCAGCACGGCCGCGCCGATTCCTGCGCCAACGCAGCAGCTGAGCAGCAGCTCCAGCGGCTTCTCTTTGGCACGTATGCCCGCAATCAGCTCCAGCGCCACCAGCGTGGCGATCGCGCTCCACAGCCCAACGTCGATCGCGGTCTGCGAAGAGGCGCCTGCCGCCCAGGCGATTAGGAGCGCAAGCAGAGGCAGAAGCGCGCCCTGCAGCACTGAGACGCTGCCGATCAAGCCGTCCCACAGCGAGTGCGGCGAGAGTGGCAGGCTGCTCTCGATCCGGCGGCCGAGCGCGAGCGAGTAGGCGTGTGCGAGCCAGTAGACGAGCAACGTCAACGCTGCCGAGAGCAGCACGTCAAGGTGGGTCTCTTGCTTGTAGCTCTCCGCGGCCATCAACGAGCCGACGAGTATCAGGCCGTATACAGCGCCAACCTCGCCATCCTGCGGAGCGAGCGAGCGCAGAATCACCATCCCGAAGCGATCCCAAAGGTTCCTCTGCGAAGCGGGCTCGGGCGACTGCCGGGGCTGGTCGGCGCTCACGACCACATGATGATCTGCCGCCCCGACGGTCGCTCTGCTCTGTCCGCGGGCTCGATGAGCATGTAGCCTGTCGGCTGGATGTTTTGGGGACAAGATCGGGGAGAGGTTCGCAGAGGCACGGCTTGCCGCATCATCGCGGCACGCCTTCCTATTGCCATTGCGACGCTGGTGCTGGGCGTGACAGTGGCGGGATGCGGCGGGGCCAAGCCGCTGACCAGAGCGCAACTCGTAAGCCACGCCGACGCGCTCTGCACGCAGGTGCACGCCGAGATGAAGAAGATGGGTCCCGCCAAGACGCCGCATGACCTCGCGCTCGTTGCCAAGAAGCTCGCCGGCTTCGAGCAGCAGCAACTCGAATCGATGCGCAAGTTGAAGCCCCCGGCCGCGATGTCCTCGGACTGGAAACAGATGATCGAAGGCGCCGAGGACATCGCTGAGGATGCCGGCACCATCAGCGCGGATGTTCAGCTCAAGAAAAGCAACGCGGCAGGTGAAGCACTGAAGCAGATCGGGTCTGTCGAGCAACATATAGCCCCGATCGTCGAACGCGACCACTTCACCAGCTGCAAGCAACTGATCTGAGCCTGCACTAGCGCCGCGCCTCGCGCAGCGCCCTGTCCATGTCGCGCTTGCTCTCGCGCTCCTTGATCGTCTGGCGCTTGTCGTAGAGGTCCTTGCCGCGCGCCAGCGCGATCTCGACCTTCGCGTGGGAGCCTGAAAAGTAGATCCTGGTCGGAACCAGCGTGAGGCCGCGCTCGGCCACGCGGCCCTCGAGCCGGTCGATCTCCAGGCGGTGCAGCAGCAGCTTGCGATCCCGTTCGGGGTCGTGGTTCTCGCGCGCAGCGGGCCCGTAGGGTGGGATGTGAACACCCTGCAGCCAGAGCTCTCCATCCCGGATCGCCGCGTAGGCGTCCTTTAGTTGGGCGCCCGACTCGCGCAGCGCCTTTACCTCGGTTCCCTGCAGCACGATCCCGCACTCGATCCGGTCGAGCAGCTCGTAGCGATAGCTGGCGTAACGGTTGCTGGCAACGTCGCCGGCTCCGATCTTGCGCTTTCTGGTCTTTGCCACGGTTGCAGCCTAGCCTGGTAGCACGAGGTCTACGCGGCCGCGCGCCACGTCGACCTGGGTCACTTGAACGCGGACCGCCTGCCCCAGCCGCAGCACCGACCCGGAGCGCTCGCCGCTCAGGATCGTGCCCTGCTCGTTCAGCTCCCACCAGTCCCGACCGCCGTCCTTCCCGTGCAGCCGCCGCACAGGAAGCATGCCTTCAAAGGGAGGCGGAGCCACTGTCCCATACGATGTGTCCGCAGCGCCCAAGTCGAAGGCAACGAACGCCCCGGCCGGGATCAGGCCGCTCACCTCCCCGTCGAAGACCTCGTCGAAGCCGCGCTTGATGAGGGTCGCCTGCAACGCGAAGCAGCAGGCGATCGCGTCGGTGTCGCGCTCGATCGTCATCGCCTCTCGCTCCTTTGCCGAGGCCCATTCGCCTAGCTCAGCCAAGCCACCCGCCCGAGGCGCGGGCTCGCTGCCGTCCACCGCTGAGAGCAGTGCCCGATGGCAGACGATGTCCGGGTAGCGCCGGATCGGGGAGGTGAAGTGGCAGTAGCAGTCCGAGCCAAGCCCCGCGTGGCCGATGTTGGCAGGAGAGTAGACGGCCTGCTGCAGCGACTGCAGCACAAGCGATGTGAGGGCCAACCGCCCGCCGCTGGCGGGGATCGATGCGTCGCCGACTACCGCACGGGCTTGCGCGCTGCGCAGATGGCGCTCCACGCCCTTGCCGATCTCGCCGACCAGCTCCTTGGCCTGCGACGGGGAGATCCGCTGCGGCACCGGCGGCGTCTGGACGCCGAGTGAAGCCAGCTGGTCGACCAGGCGTACGACGCGCTCGGGCGCAGGCTGCTCATGGACGCGATAGAGGCACGGTACGCCGCGGCGATGCAGCAGCGCAGCGACGGCCTCGTTGGCGGCGATCATCAGATGCTCGATCAGCCGGTGCGACTCGGTCTGCACGCGCCCGGCGACATCGATCACGTTGCCTTCGGCGTCAAATCTGAACTCGGGCTCGGAGGCGTCGAGCTCCAGCGCCCCTGCCCGCGCCGCGCGTGTGACGCCAAGTTGCGCAGCCGCCTCTCGCGCAGCCTGCAGCGGCTTACCCCACGGCTCGCTCGCGCGCTCGCCGCCGGCGAAGATGCGATCGACCTGCTCATAGTCCAGGCGCGCGTCTGAGCGAATCAGAGACCTGTAGTAGGCAGCTCCAAGCGCCTTGCCGTCACGCACCTCCAGCTCGACGGTGACCGTGAGCCGGTCCTGACCCGGCACCAGCGAGCAGGCCTCGTTTGAGAGCGCATGCGGGAGCATCGACTCCACCGCCCCGGGCGCGTAGACGCTCGTGGAGCGTCTACGCGCCTCACGATCGAGTAGCGAGCCCTCGCGCACAAACGCGCTCACGTCGGCGATGTGCACCCACACCCGCACACCCCCATCGGGCAGGGTCTCCGCAGAGATCGCGTCGTCGAAGTCGCGCGCAGTCGCAGGATCGATCGTGAGCGTGGGCAGGCTGCGCAGGTCGCGCCTTGCCACCTCGCGCTGCGGCGCACGCGAGATCTCCTGCGCCTCCCGCTGAACCACGGGAGCGAACTCGCGCGCGAGCCCCCTGTCCAGCAGCGCCGCCTCGATCACGTCGCGCGCAACATCCGGCCTGCCCAGCACCCGCAGGATCTGCGCTGCACTGCCACGCCTGCCTTTGGCTGGGCGGGGCGTAGCGACAAGCACGAGTTGACCCTCTCTCGCGCTGCCCTTTTGCGGCGGCGCAAGCCGGTTGGAGGAGAGCGTGAGGCGGCGAAGCGGAGCTCTCCCGGACGAGTCCAACGTGCCCGCACGCCGTGGGAACAGCGGCTCGGCGACCCAGAAGCGTCCGCGGCGCTCCAGCACCGCGACGAGCGACTGCCTCATCGGCGGCGGCTCACCCAACCTCGCCTGCAAGTGTCTTCAGCGCGACCTGAAGCCCCTTTTCGCTGTCGATCTGGTTGCTTGGCACGACGATTTCCGGGGTGATGCCCTTGCCCTCGTGAACTCCGCCGCCGCCGAGGTTGCGGCCATTGGGCGTGAAGTACTCGCCAACGGTGATCTTCAGCCCCCCACCGTTACTCAGCGGCTCGAGCTCCTGGAAGACGCCCTTGCCGTAGGTGTGGGTGCCCACCACCTTCGCGCGATGGTTGTCCTGCAGCGCGGCGGTCACAATCTCCGCAGCGGAGGCCGTGTCTTTATCGACCAGAACCACCATCGGGATGTCGGCCGGGATCGAGCCCCCGAGCGCATGCAGGACGATCGTCGGCTGCGCGCGGCCCCTGGTGCTCACGATCGTCTGGCCTTCATGCAGGAACAGGCTGGCCACGAGCTGGGCTTCGCTGACCAGTCCCCCACCGTTGGCTCGCAGGTCAAGCACGAGCGCCTTGGCGCCATCCTTCAGCAGCTTGTGCACGGCTTCGGCAAGCTGGGCGTGGGCGCCTTCGCTGAAGGCGGCAAGATATGCCCACCCGATCTTTACGCCTTTGCTGGCGCGCATTTCCGATGCCACGATCGGCCGTGAGATCGTCTCGCGCGTGATCGTGACCTCACGGGGATGTGCTTCGCGGCTGACCCGCAGGGTGACCTGGGTGCCCGGGCGCCCCTCGATCAGGGTGATGGCCTTGCTCAGGGAGACGCCGCTCAGCGTATGACCATCGGCCTCGGTGATCTCTTCTCCGCCCTTCAGGCCGGCGCGGTCGGCGGGAGAGCCGTTGAAAACGCTGATGATCCGCAGGCCCTGCTTGTCTGGCTGTATCGAGACACCGATGCCCGTGAACGTTTCAGGCTGATCGAAGGACTTGAACGAGCTCGGCGGCAGGTAGACCGAGTAGGGGTCGTGCAGGCTCGAGACCATCCCATCAATCGACGCAGTGAGGAGCGACTTCTCCGGGACCGGCCTGTAGTAGTCCTTCCTCACGGTGTCGATTGCTTCGTCGAACACCTTTGTCTGTTCGCCTTCCACGAAGGCGCTGCGCAGGAATCCCGGGAGGTCTTCGGGGTGGCCGCCGAACCAGAGCCCGAGGGCGAGCAGCGCGAGGGTCAACACGACGGTAAGCGCGATCAGCGCGGCAGGGCGGCGGAGCAGGGACATGCGAGTGGACAGAGACTATTGTGCAGGGCGATGGCGACCGTCACTTCAAGCGTGCTCGCAGCCAACGAGATGCCGCTACACCGCATATCGCTGCCCGGCACGCGGGCACTGACGGTACTGCTCGCCTTCGATGCTGGCGCCCGCACCGAGCGTCCGCAGGAGAACGGGATGGCCCATTTCCTGGAGCATCTGGTCTTCAAGGGCGGCGAGAAGTACCCCACGCACCGCGACATCAACGAGACTGCTGAGCAGATCGGCGGTGTGCTCAACGCGTACACCAGCCACGACCTCGTCGCCTTCCACATCACCGTGCGAGCCGAGGCGGCACAGCAGGCGATCGACCTGCTGAGCGACTTCGTCGCGCGCCCACGGATCGATCCGCAGGAGCTCGACCGCGAGCGCGGCGTGGTGATCCAAGAGATCAATAGGGCATACGACCAGCCCTCCACCATCGCCGAGTACCTGATCGACAAGGCCGCGTTCGGCGAGCATCCGCTAGGCCGCACGGTGCTCGGTCCCGAGGAGCACCTGCGCAGCTTCCAGCGTGAGGAAATCCTCGCCTTTCGCACCAGGCGCTGGTCGCCGGCGCGGGGAGGCGCGTTCATGGTCGGCAACCTGGAGCACCTGCCGGCCGACGAGGAGCTGGAGCAGATGCTCGCGCGCTTCCCGCCACTGCCAGAGCCCGAGCCCTACGCGCCGGCGCCGAGCTTTACGCCGCAGACGCTTGTGGAGCAGCGCGAGACTAACCAGTCGCATCTACGTATGATCTACAGGCCGGCGGTCGCAGTGGGCGATATCCGCAGGCGCGCCGCACTGAGCATCTACGCCACGCTACTCGGCGGCTCGATGAGCTCGCGCCTGTTCGAGGAGATCAGAGAGCGTCGCGGACTCTGCTACTCGGTCTACGCCTTCGATCATGCCTTCGCCGACGTGCCGATCCTCCAACTGGGCTCCGGCCTGGAGTCGAGCAAGTGCGTCGAGGCATACGGCCGGATGCGCGAGATCGTGGCCGAGCTGCGCGAGCAGGGGCCGACCGAGGCGGAGGTGGCGCGCGCGCGAGCCTACGCCGCCGGACGCCTCGTGCTCGCCTTCGAGAACACCGGCGCGGTGGCCCGCTATGCGGCGGGCACCTCGATCGTCTTCGGCGAATCGATCGACCCGGACGCTGCGATCGCGGCGCTCGACGAAGTCAGCTTCCAGGACGTCTGCGAGGTCGCCGAGGCGGTTGCAGACGAGCTGGCTATCGCCTGCGTGGGGCCGCACGAGGCCACCGACTTCAATTAGCTAGGTCGTCGGGCTCGCTGCACGGCCCCGTTCGGTCTGCGCGTCCCTGAGACGGCCGTAGACCAAGCGAGGCAAGGACGCATGGAGCGTGGCGTACTTCGTACGCGAGCGACTGAGGACGCCGCCTCGCGCAGCGTCTACGGTCGTCTCAGCCGATCGCCACCATGCGCTCGATTGGCACCCGCGCCGTCTCGGCGATCTCCGCCGGCACCTTTACCTCGAACTTGTTCTCACGCAGGCTCGCAAGCAGCTTCGGTAGCGTGATCATCTTCATGAACTGACAGCTCGCCTCCGGGTTAGCGGGGATGAACTCCACATCCGGGGCCGCCATCTGCAGGGGGTAGAGCATGCCGGTCTCGGTGGCGACGATCGCCTGGGTGTGGTGGCCTTCAGCGGCCGCCTGCGCGGCGTCCTGCTCTGCGTCCTTGGCGTAGCGCAGCATGCCGCCGGTTGAGAGCATCTTCACCTCATCAGGGCTGACGTCCCCGGCGGCGACGTACTCCATCACGCTAGTGGTGCAGCCACACTCGGGGTGGATCAGGAAGTCGGCCCCGGGATGCTCTGCGCGAGTGCGTTCGATGTCCGAAGGCCTGATGCCGGCGTGCACGTGGCACTCGCCGTCCCAGACGTGCATCGGCTTGCCGATCTGCTTCTCGACGTATGCGCCAAGCCACATGTCGGGCCCAAACAGAATCTCCGTGTCGGGGCCGCGCCGCTCGTAGATGTGGCGCACGACCTCCACCGCGTTGGATGAGGTGCAGCAATAGTCGGTGAGCGCCTTCACCTCGGCGGAGGTGTTGACGTACATGACCACGACCGCGTCCGGATGCTCCTGCTTCCACACTCGCAACTGCTGCGCGTCGATGCTCGCCGCCAGCGAACACCCGGCATCCAGGTCCGGGATCAGGACAGTCTTGCTCGGGCAGAGCACCGAAGCGGTCTCGGCCATGAAATGCACGCCGCAGAAGACGATCGTCTGCTGGTCGGCGGCGGCCGCCTGGCGTGAAAGGCCGAGTGAGTCGCCGACGAAGTCAGCCACGTCCTGAACCTCAGGCACCTGGTAGTTGTGCGCGAGGATCACGGCGTCGCGCTGCGCGGCCAACGCGCGAATCTCCTGCTTCATCGAGTCGATCTGCTCGGGCGTCAGCCCTGAGGAAGGTGAGGCGAGAGGGGACATCGGAAGATCGATCACAGCGCCTCCAGAAGCATCGAGAGGTCCAGCGCCGGCGCCGAGTGGGTAAGCGCGCCAAGCGATATGAAGTCTACCCCGGTCTGCGCGACCTCCCGCAGATCCGTGAGCGTCACGCCGCCGCTTGCCTCCAGCAGTGCCCTGCCGGCGACCAGCTGCACGGCGGCGGCCAGCTCGTCGATGCTCATGTTGTCGAGCAGCAGCCGCGGCGCGTTTGCCGCCAGCGCCTCTTCGATCTCCGGCCGGTTGCGCACCTCCACCTCGAGCGTGTCCGCGAGCTGCGGCGCCGCCCTCCTGGCCAGCTGCACCGCATTGCCGATGCCGCCAGCAGCCGCGATGTGGTTCTCCTTGATCAGGATCGCGTCAAAGAGCCCGACCCGGTGGTTGCAGGCGCCTCCCGCCGCCACCGCCGCCTTCTCCAACGCGCGCAGGCCAGGGGTCGTCTTGCGCGTGTCGAGCACCCTCGCGCGGGTGCCGGCCACGGCCTGCGCCGCCCTTGCCGCCATGCTTGCCACGCCCGAAAGCCGCCCCAGGAAGTTCAGCGCCGTGCGCTCCCCAGTCAGCAGCGCGCGCGTTGAGCCCTCGATGCCAAGCACCGGCCCAGGGCCCTCCCGCCAGTGGCCCTCGCTTACGAGCCGCTCGCAGCGCACGTCGGTGTCGAGCAGCCTGAAGGCCGTCTCGGCAGCATCGAAGCCGTAGATCGCGCCAGGCGCCTTCTGGCTGATCAGCGCGCGTGCCCGCGCATCGGGCGCGACGGTCGCCTGCGTGGTCACATCGCCCGAGCCCACGTCCTCGGCCAGCGCACGCTGTACGAGCGCAGTCAGGTCGCCTGCAGAGATCTGGGTGGACATGCCGATGAGGCGCTTAGTTGCTGTCAACCGCGGCGGCGCTCAGCAGGTAGGCGCGCACGAAGCCGTCGAGGTCGCCATCGAGCACGCGCTGGACGTCGCCCACCTCATGGCTGGTGCGGTGGTCCTTGACCATCGAGTAGGGGTGCAGCACGTAGGAGCGGATCTGGGAGCCGAAGTTGACGTCCTGCGCTTCTCCCTTCTCACGTGCAATCTCTTCGCGGCGCTCGCGCTCCTGCTTCTCCACCAGCTTGGAGCGCAACATCGCCATCGCGGTGGCCTTGTTGGCGGACTGAGAGCGCTCGTTCTGGCACTGGACCACGATGCCACTCGGGCGGTGGGTGATGCGCACGGCCGAGTCGGTCTTGTTGACGTGCTGTCCGCCCGCCCCCGAGGCCCTGTAGGTGTCGACCTGCAGGTCGTCCTCGGAGATCTCCACCTCGCCTGTCTCGGCCACCACGGGCGCGACCTCCACGCCGGCGAAGCTCGTCTGCCTGCGGTGGGCCGAGTCAAACGGTGAGAGCCGCACGAGCCGGTGCACGCCGCGCTCGGCGCCGAAGAGCCCGTAGGCGTTCTCACCCTTGGCGCTGAAGGTCGCCGACTTGATCCCTGCTTCCTCCCCCGGGCCGACCTCGAGCAGCTCGACGGCAAAGCCCCGGCGCTCAGCCCAGCGCATCTCCATCCGCAGCACCATCTCAGCCCAGTCCTGGGCGTCGGTGCCGCCGGCGCCGGCGTTCACGCTCACCAGCGCATCGCCGCTGTCGTAGCGCCCCGAGAACAGCCGCTGCTCCTCCATCTCGGCAAGCCTCTGCTCGACGGACCGCAGGTGCTCCTCAACCTCCTCCTGCAGCGACTCGTCTTCCTGCGCCAGTTCGACGAGCCCCTCGATGTCATCGACATCGCTCTGCAGCCCATTGAACGTCTGCAGCCGCTTGGCCGCCTTGGCGTGCTCGGCGGAGATCTTCGCCGCGGCATCCGCGTCATCCCAGAAGCCCGGGGCTTCCATCTGCGCTTCGAGCGCCCCGACGCGCTCGCTCAGGCCAGCGGGGTCAAAGATAGTCCGCAAGCAGCTTCAGCTGCCCACGGACGGCCGCAAGACGCTGCGGCGTGGTCTCGACTGGTGCGGTGGCCATGGGCGCCACGATATCAGTGCTCCGTCGGGGCGGACTGAGACGGCCGTCTACGGCCGCCTACGCACCATGACACTTCTTGTACTTCTTGCCACTCCCGCACCAGCATGGATCGTTGCGCCCCACCTGGTGCTCGTGGTCGACTGTGCGCTGCTCGACAACGGCGACCGGCTGCTCCTCTTGGGCACCCGCGCCGGACATGGCGGCCTGCGCCCCTGCCTCGGGATCGGCAGCCGCCGCAGCCGCAAGCGCGCTTGCGCCCATCGCGGCGGCTCCGCCGGAATAGCTCACCCTGCCGGCGCGCGTCGCACTGCCGGTGGCGGCCAGCGGCGGCGGCTGCGGGATCCCGTCGCCCTCGACGCTGACCTGAACGTTGAAGATCATCCGCGAGAAGTCGCTCCAGACCGTGTTCATCAGGTCGTGGAAGAGCGTGTAGGCCTCATTCTTGTAAGCGACCAACGGATCGAGCTGGGCGGCGCCGCGCAGGCCGATGCCTTCGCGCAGATATTCCATGTCGTAGAGGTGCTCGCGCCAGCGCTCGTCGATGATCTGCAGCAGCAGGAAGCGCTCCAGCGCCCGCATCAATTCCTCGCCGAGCTCGGCCTCGCGCGCCTCGTAGCGGGCGAGCGCCGCCTGCGCGATGCTGTCGCCGAGACCGATCCTGTCGAGCCCTTCGCGGTCGATCGCCTGGTCACCGAAGTCGACCGGGAAGAGCTGCTCCAGCTGAGTGAACATGCCGTCGAGATCCCAGTCCTCGACGTATTCGTTTTCGGTGTAGCGCTCGATTGTGCGATCGATCACGCCGCTGATCTGCTCGCGCGCCTCACCACCCATGTCCTTGCCCTCCAGGATGCTGTCGCGGTAGGCGTAGACGACGCGGCGCTGCTCGTTCATCACGTCGTCGTATTCGAGCACGCGCTTTCTGATCAGGAAGTTCTGTTCCTCGACCTTCTTCTGGGCGTTCTCGATCTGTTTGGAGAGCATGCCCGCCTCGATCGGCTCCTCGTTGCCCTCCTCGTCGGTGCTGCCGAGACGGTCGAGGATCTTGTAGATGCGGTCGCCCGCGAAGAGCCGGATCAGGTCGTCCTCGGCGGAGAGGAAGAAGCGGGTTTCACCGGGGTCGCCCTGGCGGCCGGAGCGGCCGCGCAACTGGTTGTCGATGCGCCTTGACTCGTGGCGCTCGGTGCCGCAGATGAACAGGCCGCCCGCCTCCATCACGCGGTCGTGGTCTCTTTCCACACGCGCCTCGATCTCCGGCAGCACTTCTCCCATGCGCTTCTCGAAGTCCTCGTGCCCCAACTCGATGCCCTCGCGGGCAAGCTCGATGCGGGCGAGGTGCTCGGGGTTGCCGCCAAGCTTGATGTCCACGCCGCGGCCGGCCATGTTGGTCGCGATCGTGACCGCGCCAGGGCGGCCCGCCTCGGCGACGGTGTCGGCCTCGCGCGCCGCATGCTCGGGCTTGGCGTTGAGCACCGAATGCTTGATCCCAAGCTTGCTCAGGCGCTCGGAGAGCAGCTCGGAGACCTCGACGGAGATCGTACCGACGAGCACCGGCTGGCCGGCCTCGTGGCGGGCGGCGATCTCTTTGGTGACCGCGTTCCACTTGCCATCCCTGGTCTTGTAGACCTGATCGTTGCGGTCGCCGCGAACCATCGGCATGTTGGTCGGGATCTGCACGACCGGCAGCTCGTAGATCTTCATGAACTCGGTCGCCTCGGTCAGGGCCGTGCCGGTCATGCCCGCGAGCTTCTCGTAGAGGCGGAAGAAGTTCTGGTAGGTGACGGTCGCCAGGGTCTGGTTCTCCTCTTGGACCCGGACGCCCTCCTTAGCCTCCACCGCCTGGTGTAGACCCTCCGACCAGCGCCGCCCGTCCAGGATGCGTCCGGTGAACTCGTCGATGATCTTCACCTCGCCGTCGACCACGGCGTAGTCGACGTCCTTCTTGTAGAGCGACTCGGCACGCAACGCCTGGATCAGGTGATTGACGAGGTGCCCGTTCTCAGCCTTATAGAGGTGGTCGATGCCGAGAAAGCGCTCGGCCTTGGCCACGCCGAGCTCTGTCACCGAGACGGTCTTCTGCTTCTCGTCGAACTCATAGTCGAAGTCGGCGACGAATTCGCGCCTGGTGCGCGGGTCGAGCCCTTCCGGGGTCTTGCCTGCGCTCATCCGCGGGGCAAGCTTGGCGAAGCGCTGGTAGAGCTCGGCGGCCTGTTCGGGAGCACCGGAGATGATCAGCGGCGTGCGGGCCTCGTCGATCAGGATGTTGTCGACCTCGTCCACAATCGCGAACGGGTGGCCGCGCTGGACCTTTTCGGAGAGGTCCTTGGCCATGTTGTCGCGCAGGTAGTCGAAGCCCAGCTCGGAGTTGGTGGCATAGACCACATCGCAGGCGTAGGCGGCGTGCTTCTCCTCATAGGGCTGCATGTTCTGCAGCACACCGACCGTGATGCCGAGCGCGTCGTAGATCGGTCGCATCCATTCGGCGTCGCGGCGAGCGAGGTAGTCGTTGACAGTCACTACATGGACGCCCTTGCGGACCGGCTCCCCGGGCGGGTGGGAACCCGGTCCATCCTCCCTGACCGCCAGCGCATTCAGGGCGACCGCAAGCGTCGCGGTCAGCGTCTTGCCCTCGCCTGTCTTCATCTCGGCGATCTGCCCGTCGTGCAGGGCCATGCCGCCGATCAGCTGGACGTCGAAGTGGCGCATGCCCATCGTGCGCCTGCCTGTCTCGCGCACGAGCGCAAAGCACTCGGGCAGCAGTTCGTCGAGGCTCTCGCCCTCGGCGGCGCATTCGCGCAGGACGTCCATGCGCTGCCGCAGCTCGGCGTCGGTCTCGTGTTCGAGCTCCTCCTCGAAGGCGCCGATCTGGGCCACGCGACCCTGGTATTGCTTGAACTTCTTGCCCTCTCCGATGTTGAGGGCACGCTCTAGGATGGACACGTCCTCAGGGTAGCGGCTGGAGGCCGCGCGGACACCGCCAAGCTGTTACGCCCGCAGCGCGACGCTGCGGGCGCCCTCCTACACGGTGGCCTCAGCCCCGCCGAGGAACATCACCGCGGGCTGCGGCTGAGGCAGCGGCGGGATCTGCTCGGGCGCTGCCGGCACGGCGGCTGCACGCTGCTCGCGACGGCGGCGACGCTTGTCGCGGTGGCGCTTGACCTGGCGGGCGAGCTCCTCGGCCACGAGGTTGAGCGAGTGCTGCATGTCCGCCGATGCCTCGCGGGCTCGCAGCGTGACGCCCTTCAGGTACAGAGTCGCCTCAGCCACCTCACGCTCGGGGATCGAGGGGTTTGGCTCCCTGAAGATCTCCAGCTCAGCTCGAGCCAGTGGCGAGACTTGGCGCGAGATCTTCTCGAGCCGGCGCGCCGTGCGCGCGCGCATCTCGTCGGTGACCGGGACGTTGCGGCCCTTGATGTCTATCTGCATCATCGGCCTCCATTCTTGGTCTGGAGATATGAGGAGAGGATTCGATGGTACGCCGGGGCCCGGCGTCTGTCCACCGTGTTTCCACGAATGGACGATCGCAATCCTCAGATGTCTTTGCGCATACTCCCCGCAACCTGCGCGTGACCCTGGATCGCGCCGATCACGACCGCGCCCGAGGCGATCTGGCTGCCGGGGAAGACAATGCTCCCGCGCAGCTGCGCGCCGGCGCCGATGATCGCGCCATCCCCGATCACGATCGGCCCCATCAGCCGGACGTTCTCGCCAACCTTGGCGCCGGAGCCGATCCAGGCGGACCCGTCGATCTCCACGCTTTGCGGCAGATCGCAATCCTCGGCGACGATCACTCCAGGACTGCGCTCGATCCCCTGCATCTGCAGGCGCAGCTCCCCGCGCAGCGCATCGAAGGTGCCGTCGCGCAGCTCGCTCAGGGAGCCGACGTCGTTCCAGTACTCCCTGGTCTCATGGATGTGGAAGGGAATGTCTCCATCGAGCAGCGTCGGGAAGACGTCCTTGGCCCAGTCCACGAAGGGGCGGTCGGGGAAGTAGTCGAAGATCTTCGGCGTGAAGACATAGATGCCGCAGTTGCCGAGGTCCGAAAGCGCTTCCTCGGGGGCAGGCTTCTCCTGAAAGCCGGTGATCTGTCCCTCCCGGTCGTGCAACACGACGCCAAACTCGCGCGTGTCGGGCACCTTCTTGACCGCCAGTGTCGCCACGCCGCCGGCCTGCCGATGCCGCGCCACCAGCGCGCTCAGGTCGATGTCGGTCAACGCGTCCCCCGAGATCACCAGGAAGCTGTCATCCCCGAAGAAGTCGGCACAGTTGCGGACCCCGCCGGCGGTGCCGAGCAGCTCGGGCTCGAAGCGGTAGCTCAGCCGATCCCCAAAGTGCTCTGTGATCGTCTCGGGGAAGTAGTGGAGGTTGGCGATCACCTCGTCGAAGCCGTGCTGGTGCAGCAGGTTGAGGATATGCGCCATCACCGGCCTGTCCAGCACCGGCACCATCGGCTTGGGGATCTCGTAGGTGAGCGGACGCAGCCGGGTGCCAAGCCCGGCCGCGAGAACCATTGCCCTCATCAGGAGGCCCTCCTGAAGGCTAGTAGCGGTAGTGATCGGGCTTGAAGGGACCCTCGACAGGAACGCCCAAGTAGGCGGCCTGGGTATCGCTCAGCCTGGTCAGCTTCACGCCCAGCGCGTCGAGATGCAGGCTCGCGACCTTCTCGTCGAGATGCTTGGGCAGCACATGCACGCCGAGCGGATACTCCTCTCCCTTGCCGAAGAGCTCGATCTGCGCGATCACCTGGTTGGTGAAGGAGTTGCTCATCACGAAGCTCGGATGGCCGGTGGCGTTGCCGAGGTTCAGCAGCCTGCCCTCTGAGAGCAGGATGATCGCGTGCCCGTCAGGGAAGACCCACTCGTCCACCTGGGGCTTGATGTTGATCCGCTCGATGCCGGGAGTCGCGGTGAGGCCTGACACATCGATCTCGTTGTCGAAGTGGCCGATGTTGCCCACGATCGCCTGATGCTTCATCTTGGCCATGTGCGCCGCGGTGACGATGTCCTTGTTGCCGGTGGCGGTGATGAAGATGTCCGCAGTGCCGACCACTTCGTCCAAGGTACGTACCTCGTAGCCCTGCATCGCGGCCTGGAGCGCGCAGATCGGGTCGATCTCGGTGATCACCACGCGCGCACCTTGGCCGCGTAGCGATTCGGCGCAGCCCTTGCCGACGTCGCCGAAGCCGCAGACGACCGCGACCTTGCCACCGATCATCACGTCGGTGGCGCGATTGATGCCGTCGATCAGCGAGTGTCGGCAGCCGTAGAGGTTGTCGAACTTCGACTTGGTGACCGAATCGTTGACGTTGATCGCCGGGAACAGCAGCTCTCCCGCCTCCATCATCTGGTAGAGCCGGTGCACGCCAGTGGTCGTCTCCTCGGTGACGCCTCTGATGCCGGCGGCGACACCGCTCCAGCGGCCAGGGTCATCGGCCAGGCTCGCCTGCAGGAGACTCAGCACGATCTGCATCTCCTCCGAGTCAGCGGTAGCCGGATCCTCCGCCACGCCCGCCTTCTCCATCGCCGCGCCCTTGTGAACGAGCAGGGTGGCGTCGCCGCCGTCGTCGAGGATCATGTTTGGCCCCTCAGATCCGCCCTCACCGGGCCAACGCAAAGCCTGTTCGGTGCACCACCAGTACTCCTCCAGGCTCTCGCCCTTCCAGGCGAACACAGGCACGCCCTGCGGGCTCTCCGCCGAGCCCTCGGCGCCCACCACAACCGCCGCCGCCGCATGGTCCTGGGTGGAGAAGATGTTGCAGCTGCACCAGCGCACCTGCGCGCCGAGCGCGACCAGGGTCTCGATCAGCACGGCAGTCTGGATCGTCATATGCAGAGAGCCGGTGATGCGCGCTCCCCGCAGCGGCTGCGCCTGGGCGTACTCGCGCCGCAGCGCCATCAGCCCGGGCATCTCGTGCTCTGCGAGGGTGATCTCCTTGCGGCCGAACTCGGCGAGCGCGAGGTCGGCGACCTTGAAGTCGGTTGAATTCTGAGTCGCGGTGAGGGTCATGCGGGCCACCTTATCAGTGACCCACACCCACCCTCAGCGTTCACTCAGGCCGGCCTTCAGACGCTCGATCACGTCCACCGGCCCCGGGTCCACGCCGCGCAGGCTCGCCATGTAGATGGACACGAGATCGCCCAGGAGCACGAGCGACATCACGCGCTCAAAGGCACTCTCTCCCCGCGTCTGAATCCGCAGGTTCGCGGCCGCGAATGGCGCGATCAGGCCCTCGGTCAGCTCGATCCGCTCCTTCACGCGCGGGTGCGCATCCGAGTCATCCAGGAACACCGCAGCGAAGCGACCGAGCTCGGCCGAGCCTTCCCAGCCCACGATCTCGTTGTGGTCGAGCTCCGGCAGCTCATGGGAGAAGGCATGCTGCTTGGCGTTCTCATTGATCTGCGTCTTCCAGCGATAGGCGATCGGCGCGGTCAGGCCAGCGCCCGCGATCAGCGGAACCGTCCCGTGCAGCGCGCGTGCAGTCGTCTTTGCGAGGCTGTCCTCCGGAGCCTCCGGGCCCCACTCCACGACCAGCTGCTCGATGTGCGAAGCGGCCACGTCGATCTCCGAGGTGAGCCTTGGGCCTGCGCCGCAGAGCGCCGCCACCTCCAACGCTGCGACGGTCATGTAGGCGACCGCCGCCCGCGGCTGGAAGCCGCCGGGCACCGGGATCACTGGGATCCCGTCGTCTCTGGCCATCGCGGCCAGGCGCCCGCCGGTGCTGACGACGACCCGCTGGGCGCCGAGCGCGCCGGCCGATTCGTAGCAGGCCAGGGTCTCCTCGGTGTTGCCCGAGTAGCTTGCGCACAGCACCGTGGTCTCCGGCGTAGTCCAGGAGGGCAGGCCGTAGGCGCGCGTGACGAAGATCGGCCGCGAGGAGTGATCGCCAAGCGCCGCCCGCGCCAGCGCGCCGCCGATTGCCGAGCCACCCATGCCGGCGACAACCAAGCCGCCCGGCGTGTTCCATTCGGACATGATCGCCGACTCGACCCGCCACAGCGCGTCGCGCAGATGCTCCGGCAGGGCGAGCACGTCACGCAGCTGACCGGAGGGGTCAATGCGAGCGATCGCCTCGCGCGTGAGCTCTTCGGTTGTGGGGGTGGCTGCGGAGCCGCCGTCGCTCATGTGCTCATTCTCCCGAAATCGAGGCGCGGTGCGCTGCGCCCCTGGTTGTGCCGCTCTTAGCGGCTCCTAGAACTTGATTGCGCCGTCTGGGATGCTCACGCCGGGGAAGATGCGCGCGCCGCCGGCGATCACGTTGTCAGCCCCGATCGTCACACCCTCGCCGAGCACCACGCCGCCGCTCAGATGCGTGCGCGGACCGATCCGGCAGCCGGCAGCCACGATGCAGTCACGCAACGTGCAGCCCTCGCCGATCTCAGTGCCGTCGAGCACGACCGCGCGCTCGACGCTCGCGCCGTCCGCGAGGCAGACGCCCTGGCCGAGCACCACCAGCGAGCCGGCGTGGGCGTCGGCTGCGATCTTCACGCCGCGTTCGAGCACAGCCGGCGGGATCACCCGACCTTCCACCTCGGTGCCGGGCGCAATTGCGAGAAAGTCGGCGCCGAGCCGCCCGCGAACCTCGGTGCTCACGTTGCCCTCGATGATGTCGAAGGTCGCCTTGAGGTAGCGCTCGGGGGTACCGATGTCCAGCCAGTAGCTCTCGGAGGGGTAGCCGTATAGGCCGCTGCCGACCAGCCGCGGCCACACCTCGCGCTCGATCGAGACCTTGCAGTCGGGCTGTACTAGCTCCAGGATCTCACGGTCGAGCACATAGGCCCCGGCGCTGATCAGGTTGGTGTCGATCTGGTCGGGACTTGGCTTCTCAACGAAGTCGAGCACCGCGTTTTGCGGGTCGAGGTGGACCAGCCCGTACGCGCTTGGGTCATCGACGGGAACGAGCGCGAGCGTAGCCTTGGCGCCCGTGCGCTCGTGCTGAGCGATCTGAGCGCTTAGGTCGATGTCGGTCAGCACGTCGCCGTTGAGCATCAAGAAGCGCTCGTCCAGCATCGACTCCGCGTACTTCAGTGCGCCGGCCGTACCACGCGGGTCGGGCTCCTCCACGAAGCGCAGGCGCAGACCGTAGGCGGAGCCGTCGCCGAGCACGTTGCGCACGCTCGTGGCCAGGAAGCCGCAGGACATGATCACGTCATCCACGCCGTGCTCGGCCAGCCACTGCAGCATGTAGGCGATAAAGGGCCTGTCCACCAATGGAACGACAGGCTTGGGGACGGTCGAGGTGAGCGGGCGAAGGCGTGTGCCCTCCCCGCCGACGAGGATCACTGCTTGCACGTTCTGCGCCCCATTCCCTCGTAGGTCAACCCTGCCTCCCGCACCGCCTGCCCGTCCAGGGCGTTGCGTCCGTCGATCACGAGGTCCCCTCGCATCCTGGCTGCGACATCGCGCCAGTCTAGCCGCACGAGCTCCGGCCACTCAGTGACCAGGATCGCCGCGTCTGCGTCCTGCAGCACCTCGTCTGCGGAGCTTGCGTAATCGAGGCTCGGCATCAGCTTGCGCGCCTCCTCCTCGGCAACCGGATCGTAAGCACGCACGTGGGCGCCTTCGGCCTGCAGGCGCGCGGCCAGCACGAGCGAAGAGGCGCCGCGCATGTCGTCGGTGTTGGGCTTGAATGCGAGGCCGAGCAGCGCGATACGGCGCCCGGCAAGCTCACCCAGGTGGCGTTGCAGCTTGCTGACGACGCGGCGCTTCTGCAGCTCGTTGACCTCGATGACCGAACTCAGCAGCTGGAAGTGGTAGCCGGAGTTGCCTGCGAGCAGCTTCAGCGCGCTCACGTCCTTGGTGAAGCAGCTGCCGCCGTAGCCGATACCTGCCTGCAGGAACTTCGGCCCGATCCTGCTGTCCAGGCCCATGCCCTGGGCGACCTCGACCACGTCGGCGCCAAGCTGCTCGCAGACGTTGGCGATCTCGTTGATGAAGGAGATCTTGGTGGCCAGGAAGGCGTTTGCTGCGAGCTTGATCATCTCCGCGCTTGCGATGTCAGTGCGCACTAGCGGCGCCTGCAGCGGCGCGTAGAGCTCCACGACCGCATCGCCGGCCCAGTCATCCGTATCGCCCACAACGACCCGATCGGGATGCAGAAAGTCACCGACCGCTGAGCCCTCCTTCAGGAACTCCGGGCAGGAGACGTAGTGCAGGCGCTCGCGGCCGCGCTCGCGCAGCACCCGCTGGATCGTCGCGCCGGTGCCGCAGGGTACCGTCGACTTCATCACCAGCGCATGGCGCTCGGAGGCGGGCATCGCGTCGACCACCTGGTGCACGGCGGCCAGGTCAGCGTCGCCGGATGCCGTGGGCGGAGTGCCAACGGCGACGAAGAGTAGTTTGGCGTGCTGGACGGCATCCGAGAGCTGCGTCGAGAAATGCATCCGCGCTCGGTGCTGCTCGATCAGCTCGGCCAGCCCCGGCTCGTAGATCGGCACCTCACCGGCGAGCAGGCGCTCGATCTTCTGTGCATCGGTGTCCACGCAGAAGACATCGCTGCCCAGGGAGGCAAAGCCCGCGGCGGTGACAAGGCCTACATAGCCGGTGCCGATCACGCCGATCGGCTCGCGCTGCGCGCTCATCGCGGAAGAGAGAGGTCGCCCATCGAAGGCGGAAGGCTAGCGGCCCTACTCAGGCAATGGCGTGTGCCAGCCCTACTCAGGACCTACTTCACGTCGCGCTTGCCATGCAGTTCCCCCACCATCGGGCTGGGACGCACCGGCAGAGGACGTAGGGTCGCAGGTCGATCTGGCTCTGGCGTGTGCCTGCGCGTGAGTTTGAGCACCAGGTTAACGAGCATGGATTCAGTCTATCTCTGCAGGAGGAGGGCAAATACCCACGCCATCATCTCCACAACAAGCAGTAGCACGCCCGCACGAAACGCTGTCGTCAGCCTCTCGAGTTGGCGACGGTTGTCCTCGGCACTCCGGCCCATGTGCAGCGCAAGGTCGCGTTGGATGGCATCGAGGGTGAGCGGATCACCCTCCGGCGGCTCGAGGTAGGTGGTGATGAGTTCGCAGGGAGCAATCGAGAATACCCAGTCCTGCCCAGGCCACAACACTAGGAGCACCGCGCAGCCGACAGCGATAAAGCAGCCAATCGCCACCCACGCCGCCGCGCTTACATCATGGGCGGCCAGTGTCTGAGGGCCCAAGAAGGATGTCGCGACTGCTGCGGCCGCTATCAGCGCACCCGCACGCGCGCGGAGCTCAGCCGCCGACCGCTCCTGATCCTCCAAATCCTCTCTTGGCCTCGTCGTAGGCGAGCGCGTAGCCGTTTACCGACACCGCGGCTCCTTGATGTTCATGCGGCGATCCTACGGAGCGCCTGGGATGGCGTTCGCGAAGGACGAACACTCCGGCACAGGGCGGCTACGAAAGCCTGAACACCGGATGCTTCGGCGCCGCGGCGCGCAGCTGCTCCTCCGGCGAGTCCGGGCCCACGCCGTCGAAGAAGACGCCCACCTCCGCCTTCCAGCGCTTCAGGTAAGCCCGCAGAATCGGCGCCTTCTCATCGTCGGGCACCTCAACCGCGTTGAAGCTCCCGCCATGGCGGCCGAGCAGCAGCCTGCCCTTCCCGCTCGCTCTCAGATTGCGCACCCACTGCGTCTCGCCGCGTGGCGCGACCAGATAGCGCTCTCCCTCGAAAATAAGCAGGTTCACCGGGGTGCGCCGCGGCTTGCCGCTGGAGCGGCCGTTCACCTCCAGCACCCGCGAGCCGAGCAGGCTGATGCCCATGCCCGTCAGGAACCTGACCAGCGGGTTGAAGACGTGCGCTGTAAACCAGCCCGGACGCTTGCGCTGGAAGTGGGCGGCCGCTTGGCCGTTGCCCTCCATGCGCTGAAAGGCTACTGCTCGATCGCGAGGAAGGCTTCGTAGCGGGCGGTGTCGCGCAGCGCGCTCGCCCGCTCCTCGCTGCCTTCCTGCGCCCGCTCCGCCACGCCGCGGGCGTCTGTGAGCTTGCTCTCCAGCGCCTCACGGTCGAGCTGATCGGGTGAGATCGCCTCCTCGACAAGCAGCAGCGCGCGGTTGTCGATGAACTGGAGGTAGCCCTCCGCCTGAGCGAAGCGCACGACCTCATCGTCGGAGCGGTAGATGCGAAGCTCGCCCGGCACGAGCGTGGCAAGCAGCGGCTCGTGCCTGGCCAGCAGCCCGATCGAGCCGAGCCCGGTGCGCGTGGAGACCATCTCCACTTCCTCGGAGAACACCTCGCCCTCCGGGGTCAGAACTTCTACTGGGAACTTTGCGTGCGCCATGCTCTAACGCTGCGCGTCCGCCAACACGTCATCAATGGTGCCCTTCAAGAAGAATGCGCGCTCGGGAACCTCGTCGTGCTTGCCGTCGAGGATCTCCTCGAAGCCCCGGATCGTCTCCTTGATCGGCACGTAGGTGCCGGGCGTGCCGGTGAACTGCTCGGCGACATGGAAGGGCTGGGAGAGGAAGCGCTCGATCTTGCGGGCGCGCTGCACCACGAGCTTGTCCTCGTCGGAGAGCTCGTCGATGCCGAGGATCGCGATGATGTCCTGCAGCTCCTTGTAACGCTGCAGCACCTCCTTGACCTGGTTAGCCACCCGGAAGTGGTCATCGCCGAGGAGATCCGCCTTCAGGATCGTCGAGGTCGAGTCGAGCGGATCGACGGCGGGGTAGATCCCCTTCTCCGCGATGCTGCGCGAGAGCACGGTCGTGGCGTTCAGATGCGCGAACACCGACGCGGGCGCGGGATCGGTCAGATCGTCGGCGGGCACATAGATCGCCTGCACGGAGGTGACAGAGCCGGTGCGGGTCGAGGTGATCCGCTCCTGCAGCTCGCCCATCTCGGTGGTCAGCGTCGGCTGGTAGCCGACCTGAGAGGGCATGCGGCCCAGAAGCGCCGAGACCTCGGAGCCGGCCTGGACGAAGCGGAAGATGTTGTCCACGAACAGCAGCACGTCCTGGCCCTGGTCGC
Source organism: Solirubrobacteraceae bacterium (assembly GCA_036008645.1). Lineage (GTDB taxonomy): Bacteria > Actinomycetota > Thermoleophilia > Solirubrobacterales > Solirubrobacteraceae > Palsa-744. The sequence continues at coordinate 46,248 of DASYNI010000012.1, read as the reverse complement.
GGAAGTGTTCGGCCATCGTCAGGCCGGAGAGCGCGACGCGCATGCGGGCTCCGGGCGGCTCGTTCATCTGGCCGAAGACGAGCATCGTCTTGTCGATGACGCCCGACTCCTTCATCTCCAACCAGAGGTCGTTGCCCTCCCGGGTGCGCTCGCCCACACCGCAGAAGGCGGAGAGGCCGCCATGCTCCTTGGCGAGGTTGTGGATCAGCTCCTGGATGATCACGGTCTTACCCACGCCGGCGCCGCCGAAGAGGCCGACCTTGCCGCCCTTGGCGTAGGGCGCGAGCAGGTCGACGACCTTGATGCCGGTCTCGAACATCTCGGTCGCGGGGCTGAGTTCCTCGACGCGTGGCGCCTTCTGGTGGATCTGGCGGCGCTCTACGTCCGCAGGCATCGCAGCGCCGAGGTCGATCGGCTCGCCGAGCAGGTTGAAGATGCGGCCGAGCGTGGCCTCGCCGACGGGCACTGTGATCGGCCCGCCGGTGTCCAGCACCTCCACGCCGCGGGAGAGGCCGTCGGTGGAGTCCATCGCCACCGCCCTGACGCGGTCGTCGCCGAGGTGCTGCTGGACCTCGCAGACGAGCACGTCGCCGCCGGCCTCTGAGCTGATCCCCTCAGCCTCCTCCTCGGCAGCGGCCGCGGGGCGCGCAATCGTGATCGCATGGTTGATCTCGGGCAGACGGTCGGGGAAGACGGCCTCGATCACGACGCCCTGGATCTCCTCGATGCGTCCCACGTTGCGCTTGCCGCCCGCGCTCTCAGTGGGCGCGCCTGGGCCGCTGGTGGGTGATGTGGCAATACTCGCATCCATTGATCTTCAGTTCTCCTGGTTTCTATTCAAGTTCGTGGTCCACACTAGCCCAAGCCCTCGGCACCGGCTACAACCTCCATGATCTCTTGGGTGATTTCCGCCTGGCGAGCGCGGTTCATCTCCAGAGTCAGATCCTTGATCAGCTCGCCCGCGTTCTGCGATGCGTTGCGCATCGCAGTCATGCGGGCGCCGTGCTCGGAGGCCGTGGACTCCAGCAGGGCGCGGAAGATCGAGAGCTTGACGTAGTCGGGCACGAGCCGCTTGAGCACCGCTTCGGCATCGGGCTCGTACTCGACGTTGATCCGTCGGGGCTTGGCCTCCTCAGCGCCAGACAGCGCCGCTTGGTCGGCCACTTGCGGCTCGGCCTCCTGCCCCCCGTCGGCGAGCAGCGTCGCCTGAGAGAGCGGCAGCAGCGTCTCGCGACTCACGATCTGGGACATCGGCGAGACGTAGTGGTTGTAGAAGATCTCGACCCTGTCGACCTCTCCGTCGACGTAGGCCGCCATCAGCCGCTCAGCGATTGCGCGCGCATCGGCGTAGGCGGGCCGATCGGTGAAGCCGATGAAGCTCTGCGCCGGCTCCAGCCCGCGGAAAGTCAGCGAGGAGGCGGGTCGGCGACCGGAGGCGAAGTAGAGCACCTTCTGGCTCTCGCCTACGTAGTCACGGCCAGCGGCAACGCCCGCACGGACGATGTTCGAGTTGAACGCCCCCGCCAGTCCGCGGTCGCCGGCGACCAGCAGCAGGCCGACCGCGTGCAGGCTCTCGTGCTCGGCGAGGATCGGCACGCTCGGCACCGTGCCGGCCGCCTGCGCGGCGTCTCTGGTCATCCGCCGGATCGCGCCGACGTATGGCCGCAGCGCTTCGATGCGCTGTTCGGCGCGGCGCAGCCGGGCGGCGGCGACCATCTCCATCGCACGGGTGATCTTCTGGATGTTCTTGACCGCCGAGATGCGGTTCCTGACGTCGCGCTGTGAGGCCATGTGGCTCCTGAAGCTCCGCTGGGATTACCCGCGGCGCTAGGCCGCAGTCTCCGCGAGCTGCTGTGACTCCTGCGCGTCGGGCGCAGAGAGCGGTCGCGCAGGTGGCGTGTCGAGCTCGATCGGGTGGCCCTCCTCGTCGAGGTCGTAGCCGAAGTCCTCGGCAGACTCGCTGACGGCCTTCTGCAGCTCAGCCTGCACCTCGTCGGACCAGTCGCCGCCGGTGATCTTCTCCAACAGCTCGTGGTGATTGGCGTGCGCGCGTTCGGTCAGCTCCTTCAGGAACTCGCCGACGCGCTCAAGCAGCATCCTGTCCAGGAAGCCCTGCGTGGCAGCGAAGATCTGCAGCACCTGGTCTGCGACCGGCAGCGGTTCGCGCTCGCCCTGGTTCAGTGTGGCCACGAGCCGTTCGCCGCGAGCCAGGGTCTTCTGGGTCTCGGGGTCGAGCTCGGAGCCGAACTGGGCGAAGGCCTCGAGCTCCCTGTACTGGGAGAGCTCGAGCTTCAGGCGGCCGGCGACCTTGCGCATCGGCCCGATCTGAGCGTTGCCGCCCACGCGGGAGACCGAGATGCCGACGTTGATCGCCGGGCGCACGCCGGAGTTGAACAGGCCGGGCTCCAGGAAGATCTGCCCGTCGGTGATCGAGATCACGTTGGTCGGGATATAGGCTGATACGTCGCCGGCCTGGGTCTCGATCACCGGCAGCGCGGTAAGTGAGCCGCCGCCGAGCTCGTCATTGAGCTTGACCGCGCGCTCCAGCAAGCGGGAGTGCAGGTAGAAGACGTCGCCGGGGTAGGCCTCGCGGCCGGGCGGGCGACGCAGCAGCAGCGACATCTGCCTGTAGGCGTAGGCGTGCTTTGTGAGATCGTCGTAGACACAGAGCGCAGCCTTGCCTTTGTAGAGGAAGTGCTCGCCCATCGCGGCGCCCGCGTAGGGGGCCAGGAACTGGATCGGGGCGGCCTCGTCGGCTGCCGCGGCGACGATGATCGTGTTCTGCAGCGCTTCGGCCTGGCGCAGCGTCTCTGCGAGCTGCACGACCGTGGACATGCGCTGGCCAATCGCGACGTAGACGCAGACGAGGTCGCGATCGCGGTTGTTAATGATCGTGTCGATCGCGATCGCAGTCTTGCCGGTCTGGCGGTCGCCGATGATGAGCTCTCGCTGGCCGCGGCCGATCGGGATCATCGAGTCGATCGCCTTCAGGCCGGTGAGCATCGGTTCCTTGACCGGCTGGCGCTGGACCACGCCGGGCGCCTTGAACTCGGCGGGACGCAGTTCGGTGCCGCCGATCTCGCCCTTGCCGTCCAGCGGTTTGCCGAGCGGGTCGACGATCCGGCCGAGCATCTGCTCGCCGACGGGGATCTCCAGCAGGCGTTTGGTGCGCTTGACGGTGTCGCCCTCGACGATCTTCTCCCACTCGCCGAAGAGCACGGCGCCGACGTTGTCGGACTCGAGGTTAAGCGCCAGCCCGGTGACGCCGTGTGGCAGCTCCAGCATCTCGAATGACATGCAGTTCTCCAGGCCGTGGATCCGGCAGATGCCGTCGGCGACCGACAGGACGGTCCCGACCTCGGTCAGGTCGGCGCTGGCGGTGTCAAGCCCTTCGATCCTGCTCTTGAGGATTGAGGTGATCTCGTCTGGGTTGATCTGCATCAGTTGGCTCCTTGGCAGACGTGTTGGTTACGCCTGCGCGACTTGCTTGCGAAGTTGGTTGAGCTGGTTTCTAATCGAGGCGTCGAGCACGAAGTTGCCGACGCGCAGCACGATCCCGCCGAGGATCTCCGGGTCGACGCGGCTTACGAGCTCGACCTCGCGGCCGGTCTGCTGGCCGATCCGGTCGCCGAGGCTGTCCACCAGCTGTGAGTCGAGCCCGACGGCGCTCGTCACCTCGACGGGCAGCAGCTTCTTCTCGTCCCTCCAGAAGCGCTCGTAGCGGTCCTTGATCGCGAAGATCACGGGCATCCTGTGGCTCTCCAGGAGCACCTCCAGGAACTGCATGAACGTCTCATCTGCATCGCTGACGGCGCGACGCAATCCCTCCTTCTTCTCCTGCGCGGAGAAATAGGGAGAGAAGAAGAAGATCATCAGGTTGCGGTTGCCGTGGAGGGCGTCCACGAACGCGGCGAGCTGATCGCGCACCGCGTCGATCGCGCCCCGGCCCTGCGCCGCCTCGAAAAGCGCGCGGGCATATACCTCGGCAATCCGCTCCACTACCGCGCCCCGCTGCTCAGGGTCTCGAAGTCGAGCTCGGAGAGCGCGTCGGCCACCAGCCGCTGCTGGTCCTCCTCGGTCAGCACCCTGCGCGTCACCTTCTCGGTCGCCATCACCGTGAGGTCGGCGACCTCACGTCGGATCTGGTCGATCGAGCGCCGCGTCTCGGCCTCGATGTCGCGCTTGGTCTGCTCGAGCATGTGCTCGCGCCTGTTTTCCGCCTCGGCGTGGGCCTCGCGCGCCTGTGCCTCGGCCTGCTGGCGCGCACGCTGCACGATCTCCTCGGCCTGCTCGCGAGCCTCCTTCAGGCGCTCGCGGTATTCGACCAGGATCTTCTCCGCCTCTTCGCGCGTGTGCTGCGCCGCGTCGATCGAGTCGGTGATCACCTTGCGGCGATCATCGAGCGCCTGGCGGATGCGCGGGAAGACGAGCTTGCTGAGGATGAACAACGAGATGCCGAACACGACCAGCGTCCAGACCGTCAGGCCCACGTTGGGCGTGATCAGCCACGAGTTGCTCGACGCCGCGAGCGGTGTGCCGGCGATGTTTGCCAGGGGTGCCATCGGTCTAGAGGAAGAAGGCGATGAACCCGCCGACGAGGCCGTAGAAGAAGGTGGCCTCGGTCAGGGCGAAGCCCAGCCACTGGATCGAGGTGATCTCGTCGCGCATCTCGGGCTGGCGGGTGACCGACTCGATCACCTTGCCGAACAGCATGCCGATGCCTGCGCCTGCGCCTGCGGCGCCGCCGCCTGCGCCGACGCCGAGCGCAATTGCGCGACCGGCGTCCTGGCCCACTTCAACAGACGAGCTCGCCGCAAGGACGAGCGGGTGGACCGCTGCCTGGATGAGCGCGGGATCGAAGAGTTGGGTCAGCATTGTGTGAGGCTCCTTGTCAGTGCTTAGTGGTGGGAGGTGGATCCACCGATATAGATGGCGGTGAGGATTGCGAAGATGAACGCTTGCAGGCCGGCGATCAGCACGGCCTCCAGCAGATAGATCGCGATCCCGATCGGCAGCGTCAGCCAGCCGAGCAGCTGCAGGCCGAGCAGGACCGCAAGCGCGCCGCCCATGAAATCGATCAGCAGGTGGCCTGCCAGCAGGTTGGCCCAAAGCCGGATCGTCAGCGAGAGCAGCCGCAGGATGGTCGAGACGATCTCGATCGGATAGAGCAGGATCAGCATCGGGCCTTTCATCCCTGACGGGACGAGGCTTTTGATGTAGCCAAGCGGCCCGTGCGCCCTGACGCCTTCGACGTTGAAGGCGACGAACACGCCGAGCGAGAGCAGCAGCGGGACTGCCACGTTGGTGTCGGCGGCGTAGATCTGGAAGCCCGGAACCTTGACGCCGAAGATGTTGATGGTCTGCGCCGAGTCCACGGGCAGCGGTATGTAACCGATCAGGTTGGTGACCAGGATGAAGACGAAGAGCGTGGCGATCACCGGGAACCACCGCTTGGTCATGTCCTCGTCCATGCTCTCGCGCGTGACGTTCATCGCGATGTCGTAGAGCCATTCGACTGCGACCTGCAGGCGGCCTTCCGGGCGCGCTTTCATGTTCCGCGCGACCGTCAGCATCACGCCGATCGTCAGCGCCGTGGTGATCAGCAGGTACATCACGCCCTTGTTGAACGCGATCCCCCCGACGCTGAACCACGTCAGCAGATGGAAGGAGTCGATGACGTTGAAGGTTTCGTTTTTGTGGCCTTTGATGCCGTAGATCACTCCCAAGAGGATCAGGCCGAGCACGTAGACCAGCGCGATCCCGTAGAGGATCTTCTTGCGCTTGCTCATGCGGCCGAAGGGGCCGCCTTTGGGGGCGCCGCCGAGCGCGGGCGCGCCCGCCGGATGTGCTTGCACGGCGCTCATCGTGCGGGCCTCTTGGAGGCGGCGCTCGGCGTGCCCGGGCGCTTGTCGGGCGGCCCGGTCAGAACCTTGATGGCGAAGGCGATCGAGTAGGCGCCGAAGATCACCAGGGCGGCGGCGAGGCCGTCAGGGCGCCCGCCGACCACGCCGGCGAGCACGATCGCGCCGGCCAGCAGCCAGATCCGACCGAACGCCTCAAAGAGGTTGAGGCCGAGCTGCGTGCGTGCCTCGCGGGCCTTGATCCAGCGTCGATCGGTCTTGGCCAGGATGCGCTGCGCAATCCACGCTACGGCGCCGACCACGTAGCCGAACACCGGCGCGCCGAGCACGATTGCAGGCGCGGTCACCAAGATGAGGGCGACCACGTCGAAGTAGAGCAGGACGTTCGTCCACCGCTCCACCGGAGCCGCGCCAGCGCGCGTTGCTATTGCCTCGTTCTCTTCCATTTTCGATGGCGGCCAGCCTATAGAGGGAAGTTCCAGCTTGCTCTTTGGAGGGGAAGCCGGTCCTTTGTCTCGCGGCGGCCGATCAGTAGATCGGGGATCCGCGGCGGCCGAGGCGCGAGTCTACCCTATGCGCGACTTCGTGACAAGTTTGTGACATTCGCCACTGGCTTTGCAGAGCCAAATCGAACGTCAGCCGGCGAACAGGGGCCGCTTTCGTTGCGCCAGGATGCGAATCGTCTCGATGATCGCAAAGGAGAGCGCCGCCGTCAGCGCGCCCGCCAGCACGTCCAGCAGGAAGTGGTTGCCGGTGGCCATCACGGCAAAGGCGGTGATCCCAACGTGCGCAAGCCCCAGCGCCCGCAGCCAGCGCCTGCGCGTCAGGTGCCAGATCACCACGACGCACCACACCGCCCAGGCGATGTGCAGCGATGGCATCGCCGCGTACTGATCGGCGTCAGCGGCGAGGCTGCCGGTGTGCCAGGAGCCGAACGCGTGAGTTGCCGCCACGACATCCGTGAAGCCGCTCCCGGGCAGCATTCTCGGCGGCGCCATCGGCCACAGCCAGAACACTGCGAAGCCGATCAAGTTGGTCAACACGAGCGCGTTTCGCAGCGAGGGGTAGATGTCTGCGCGCCGCCACCACAGCAACCCCAGCAGGCCGAGCGTGACCACGAAGTGGGCGTTGTCGTAGTAGTCGGAGAGCGCAAGCGCGAGCGCATGCTGCCCTGCGAGCCAGCGGTTGAGCGAGAGCTCAGGGTCGATGCCGAGCGTGCGCTCGATCCGCAATACGGAGGCGGCGTGGCTCAGGGCGATCGCGCGGCGGGTGGGCGCGAGGTTGGTGAGGATGTCGTAGAGCCAGCACAGCCAAGCGATCGCGAGCGCCTCCACCCACAGCGGCGAGCGGCCTGCGCGGGCGTCCTGCAGCCAGCCGGCAGAGACGGCCAGCCTGCGTCGGAGAGGCAGCGCCTTTGTCTCTGTGCCGACCTCGCTTGCCAAGCAGATGATGCTACCCGCCCGCGCCGATTCAGACAGCGACTCAGGGCGCCGTGAGCGCCAGCCCCGCCTGCCCTACGCGCTCCAGGATGCGCGGCAGCGCCGCGACCGTGTTGCGCCAGGACCCGTCTGCACCGTAGTCGTCGGCGTCGTGCAGCAACACCACCGCGCCGGGCCGCAAATCCTTACTCGCAAGCGCTGCGATCGACTCGGGGGTGGCACGCGCTTCCCAGTCGCGCCCCCAGTGACTCCATAGCAGCGTCCTCCACCTCTGCTGTCTGGCGATGCGGAGCGCGGCGGAGTTGAGGATGCCGTACGGCGGCCGGTAGAGCTGTGGCATCACGCCGATGGTCTCGGCGATCGTTGCCTGCGCCCTCTCGATGTCGCGCCGAACCTGACCGGGCCCGAGCCGCAGCAGGTTGCGATGACGGTCACAGTGCAGGCCAATCACGTGCCCCTGCGCCACGATCTCGCGGGCCGGCGCGGGGTTTGCGCGTACCTGCTCTCCGACCAAGAAGAAGGTTGCCTTCGCGCCGGCGGCGGCCAGCGCCTCCAACACGGCCGGCGTGCCAGCGGGGTGGGGCCCGTCGTCGAAGGTGAGCGCACAGCCTGCGCCATCGGCCGTGGAGTCCTCTACGCCAAGCACGCGCCGCAGTCGGATCGAAGCGGGAGCCAGCGCTGGGAGCGGATAACCGAGGCCCGTGAGCGCGGGCAGAAAGTATGAGAACCCCGTAATCGCGGCTGCCGTGGAGGCAATCCCTCGCCCAAGGCTGCGATCATCGGCGGTCATGGGCAATCTCATTCTTGGGCTGCTCGCGGCGGTCGGTGCCTCGATCTTCTACAGCATAGGGGTTGCCTTCCAGGCGATGGACGCCAAGGAGGCGCCCGCACAGGCGCACCTGCGACTTGCGCTCGCGGCGAGACTGCTGCGAGGCAAACGCTGGCTGTTCGGCACAGCGCTCTCGATGCTTGGCTGGCCGTTGCAGGTAGTCGCCCTCAAACTCGCGCCTCTGGTCGTCGTTCAGCCCACGCTCGCCGCCGGCCTGCTCGTGCTGATGCTCGCCGGAGAGCGGATGCTAGGCGAGCGCGCGGGCCGCAACGAGCACATCGCGATGACGGCGATCGTGCTCGGCGTAGCCGGGATCGCGATCTCGGCCCCCGACCAGAACACCAACTTCACGGGCAGCACCGAGCTCTATTTCGTCCTCGGTGGCATCGCGCTCGTGAGCCTGCTGCCCTATTTGTTGCGCATCTTCCACCACCCCGCTCCGCCAATCACGATCCTCGCGGCCGGTCTTGCGTTCGGCCTCAGCGGCGTGACGACGAAGCTCGTATCCGATGGGCTGGAAGTCGGGGATCTGTGGCTCGCCCTGGGATGGGCGCTTGCCACGGGCGTCGCCTCGGCGCTCGCCACGCTCAGCGAGGCAAGCGCACTGCAGTCGCGACCGGCGATCCAGGTCGCGCCAGTCGTGTTCGTGGCTCAGACCGTGGTGCCGGTCGTGCTTGCATTCACGGTGCTGGGCGAAAACTTCCCGAACTCTGACTTCGGCGGCGTCGGGCTGGCGCTCTCACTTGCCGTGCTGGTCGGCGGAGCAGGGCTCTTGGCGCGCTCGCCGCTGCTTATCGCACTGATGGAAGGCGAGCGCGTGAGCGCGCCCAGCGACTCTGACTCCAACCCCTCGGAGCGCAGGCGTGCCACCAGCCGCCTCAGCCCAAGCAGCGAGCCGTGCGACCCGTCGACGCTAACGACGAACACATCGCCCGCACGCGTCGACCGCTGAGGCAGCGGCGAGGTCGCGGAGAACCGTGCAGCGCCGGCAACCGGAGTGGCGTCCTCGCTGCGTGCAAGCACCATCTGACCGACGGTGAGACCGCCGGCAGGCTGCAGGAAGTAGTAACCGTGACGCAGCCCGAGCGCGCGCGCCTGGGAGCCAAGGATTCCGCGGGTGCGCAGCCAGCGCAGCAGCGTGGCCGAGACGGGCATCTGCGGGACGATCTGCTCTCCCATTTCGCGCATCCGCAGCACGGTCGCTTGCGCGGGCGCCGTACCGTTGTCAGCGAAGGAGACGTGAACGCCAGTACGGGACAGCTCCGCCGCGATGCTGGTCATCTGCGCCGCCGGGGTGGTCACGATGATCCCTACAGCCCGCTGATCGGACTTGACGTGGGTGAGCGGCTCGGCGTGCAGGATCATGCTCGCCACCGCGCTGACCTCGTCGGTCGACATGATCCAAGTGCCGATGCCGAGCAGCATCAGCAGCTGTATCGCTACCGTGGCCACGGCCACGCGCCAAACCGGCCTTGGCAGCACGCGCCGAGGAGGGTCGAGCACGATGTCAACGGCGGTCCGTTGCCCAGGCAGAGTCTCGCCGGCGAGAGCCGCTTGCGGTCTGGGCGGCATTGCAGGCAGCAGATCGCCGACGCCAGGCAGTACTTGTAGGGCCGGCCCGCCCTGCGCCGCCGCATGCCGCTGCGCGACTGAGAGGGCACGCTCGTGCACGGGAGCCCGTTCGGCGAAAGAGGCGCGCACCTGATCGACGAGATCCTCGGTGTCCCCAGCCAGGCGCAGCAGGTCGAGGTCGGCCATCGCTCGCGTGTTTAGTCGCGCGTGGCCGACGGGAAGGCCATAGGAGACGACCGGGGTGCCGGTGGCGCGTGCCTCCAGACAGGTCACGCCACCTGTGGCGTGGACCAGCGCATCGGCAGCGGTGAGCAGGTCTGGCATGCGGTCGGTGAACCCGTAGACATGCACACGGGGCTCGCGCTCGAACACGGCACTCAGCCGTTCGTAGAGTTGGTCGTTGCGGCCTGCTAGGCAGACCACGCAGCCGATGCCGTCCGCCTCGCACAGCTGCCTGACGGCTCCCTCGATGTCGCCAACGCCCCAACCTCCGCCGGAGACGATGACCATCCGGCCGTCCTCTGGCAGGCCGAGGCAACGGCGCGCATCGAGCGGGCAGCGCGGCTGCAGGAACTCCGCGGAGATGAGCGGCCGCACGAGCGTCACGCTGCCCTGCCCGGCGATTCGCTCTACGTCGGGGATCGAGGCGTCGTACATCACCAGATGCTGGTCGATGCCCGGCTGCGCCCAGAAGAACAGTCCCGTCAGATCGGTGATTGTGGCCACGGTCGGACAGTCGACCGTGCCGCGCCGACGTAGCCACGCCAGCACGACAGTGATCGCGGGATGCGTGGAGACGATCACGTCCGGAGCATGCTTGGCGATCCTGCCGGCAAGCGGCCGTCCGCCAAGCAGGCAGAGCGCGTTGCGCGCGATCCAGCGCACAGGGGCCACATGCTCGAGTAGCCAGTAGACGACCGTGTAGGTCCACGGCATCAGCTTCAGCTGGATGCGATATCCGTCCTGCACCACCTGCTGCAGGAGTGGCCCCATCGCGGCGAGGCCGTCGATCACCGTGGCCTCGGCATGCTCGGGTGAGGCGGCGATCTGCTGCGCCAGTGCGCGGGCCGCGGCGGCGTGGCCCTCTCCAACGTCGGCAGAGAGAATCAGGATCTTGCGCGGAGCGCCCGCGGGCTGGGTTGGTTTGCTGTTGCGAAGTCGCATGCGGCTTGCGTTTGACCTTCCCGTGACCCTCGTGCGCACAGAGATGCCCGCGGCCTCTCAGGCGAGCACGATGCACCAAAGAGTACATGACCGCTGCGACGAGTGGACTTGGGGCGCCTCCGGGGTGCCACCGTCTCGCCGCCCTTGCCGCCACAATGGCCGGATGAAGGGCACGCCCCCTATACCCCAGACCGCGCGCTAGGTGTCGGGCTCGACCTACGTGGAAGCCCGCGAAGCTCCGCGGGCGAACCTGAGCGCCCGCGCCGGATCGCTGCCGCTGCGTGCACTGGGGGCAGCCGGACTGCTCGGAATAGTTACGAGCGCCTTCCTGCTCGCGGCCAGAGCCGCGAGCGCGCCATCGCTCTACGTCCGCGTGCGGGACGCGCAGTGGCTTGGATGGATATCGGGCCCCTACCACGCGCTTGGCCTGGGCATAGGCAAGGGCAGTTTCGAAACGCTGATCCTGATCATGGTCGGCTGCTACGCGCTGGTGCTGATCTGTGCGCGCAGCCTGCCGCTGGCTGCCGTCGGCACGGCGATCCTCGCAGCACATCTGCTGCTGCTGCTGGGACCTCCGCTGCTCTCCCAGGACGTCTTTGGCTACATCTCATACGCCCGTATGGGCGTGCTGCATGGGCTGGACCCCTACACGCACGTGCCCTTCGAAGCGCCCGCCGATCCGACCTTCTCCTACATCGGCTGGCCCTTCCAGCACACTCCCTACGGCCCATTGTTCACGCTGGCCAGCTACGCGATTGTGCCGCTGGGCTTCGCCGTTGATCTGTGGACCTTCAAGCTGCTCGCGGTGCTCTGCAGCTTGGGCACAGTCGCCCTGGTGGCCAAGGCGGCGATTCGAGATGGGCGCTCGCCGCAGGTCGCGGCGGCGTTCCTCGGCCTAAACCCGGTGCTGCTCGTCTTCGCCGTCGGCGGCGCCCACAACGACTTGATCACGCTGGTCCTGCTAGGCGTAGCGCTCATGCTTACCGCCGGCGCACAGCCGCGTTTTCGCGCGGCCGCCTGGCCGTTGGCGGCAGCCGTGGGATTCAAGGTCTCCGCGGGGCTGTTGCTGCCGTTCCTCGTGCTCGCGCCGCGCGCCGCGGTGGAGCGCCTGAAGGTGGCCTTCAGCGCAGCCGGAGGCCTGCTCGCGGTGGTCGTGATTGGCGCAGTCGGCTTCGGCCTGAACCTGACGGGCTTCGTGGTGCCAATCGCAGAAGAGCAGCAGCAGATCGCGATCCACAGCATCCCGGCCGAGACCGCGCGGCTCTTTAGCCTCGGCGGCACGCCGGCCTGGTGGCGCTACCTGTTCCTCGCGGGCTTCGCGCTGGTTGTGGCGATCTGCCTGTGGCGAACCGCAAAGGGCTTCGACTGGCGGGTGGCAGCCGGCTGGAGCACCCTTGCGCTGGTCATTTCCACCGCCTGGCTGCTGCCGTGGTACGCGGTCTGGGCGCTGCCGCTGGCAGCAGCCTCGCCGAGCCGCAAGCTGCGCTCAGCTGTGCTGCTGTTCTGTGCTTACGCCGTGGCGATCAGGCTGCCGGTGGCCGAACCGCTGCTTCGCTCCGGCGTCTGAGGACTCAGGAGGCGATGCATCCGCCGAGTCCTCAGACAGTGAGACGACATTCATTTCTCCGGTCTCGAAGTCCTCGATCACGGTGCGCTCGATCTCAGCCGCGGAGGCATAGGGGCGCAGTAGGCGCAGGCGCGCCGTGGCCGCGCGGCGGAACTTGAGGATCTCGAGCACGTAGACCAGATAGATGCTGGCCGCAACCGCGATCAGCCCGAGCAGGATCATCACAACCAGCCAGCCGACGCGAAATTGGCCGTGATGGTCGCTGTAGGGCACGAACCGCAGCGCGAGCGCAAGCCCGGCAAGCATCAACGTCCAGCCGTACAAGTATGCGATCGTGCGCCTGCTGGAGAAGCCGATCCGAGCCATTCGATGGTGGAAATGCTCGCTGTCGGGCGCGTAGATCGGGCGCCTGTACTTCAGCCGCTTGAGGATCACGAAGGTGGTGTCCAAGAACGGCACCGCAAGCAGGATCAGCGGCGCCACGAAGGAGACCACCGCGGTCGTCTTGATCGCGCCCTCGACCATCACGCAGCCCATCAGCAGCCCCAACAGGTTGGAGCCGCAGTCGCCCATAAAGCTCGAGGCGGGCGGGAAGTTATGGATCAAGAAGCCGAGCGCCGCACCCGCGGTGAGTGCCGCCAGCACGCCCGGCGCGGTGCGGTCCAGGTCGAAGGCAATCACGGCGAAGGCACCCGCGACGATCGCGCACACACCGGCAGCCAGGCCATCCACGCCATCGGAGAAGTTCACGACGTTCATCAGCGCGACGAGGCCCACAACGGTGATCGGACCGCCCGCGTTGGGAAAGTTCAGCCGACCCAGAAACGGGATCGTCAGGAAGTGGATCACGACGCCGTAGTGAACGACGATCGCGCCCGCGGCGACCTGGCCGGCGAGCTTGACCCAGACTGGCAACTCGACCCGATCGTCGATCGCCCCCACGAACGTGATCAATGCCGCCGCGATCAGCACGCCGTGCCAGAGCTCGGGCTTTTCCTGATATCCGGCGGGCAGCCAGATCAGCCCCGCCACCAGCACGCCGGCGAAGATTGCGAGTCCGCCGAGCAGCGGGGTGGCACGACGCGAGAGACCGCGCTCGCGTGGCCGGTCGATGGCTCCAACCAACCTCGCGAATCTCATCGTCAGCGGGGTCAGCAGCGCAGCCACCGCGGCCGCCGCCAGGAAGGCGTAGAGCGCTTCTAGCTCAGTCGGTTTGAGCATCGGCTGCCAACAGCATCGCAGAGCCTCAGGATCAGAGGCTCATACGCTCATACGGCTGCAGCAAGGCTCTCATACAGCGGATAACGCTCCACGATCGATTTCACCCGTGCGCTCAGCTCGGGGGCAAGCTGCTCGTATTCGTCGCTGAGCGCGTCGGCGATGATCTCACCGATCTCCATGAAGTCTTCGCGCTGCAGGCCGCGGGTCGCAAGCGCGGCGGTGCCGATCCGCAGCCCGGATGCCTCCATCGGCGGGCGCGGGTCGAAGGGTACCGCGTTGCGGTTCACCGTGATGCCGATCTCGTGCAGCCTGTCCTCGGCCTGCTTGCCGGTCAGCTCGGGCCGCACGTCGCGCAGGTCGACAAGCACGAGATGCACGTCGGTCCCGCCGGTGAGCACCTTCACGCCGATGGCGGCGGGATGGTCATGCTGGGCGGGGCCCGTGGGTACGCCTGGCGCCTCTGGCAGACCTGGCTGCGCGGCGCCGCCGCCTGCCTGCTCGACGTCGCCGTCAGGCTGCGATTCGGCCATCAACACCTCGGCCAGTGCCCTCGCGCCCTCGACGGTGCGCCGCTGACGCTCGCGGAAGGACTCGCTGGCGGCGATCTTCAGCGCCACGGCCTTTGCCGCGATCACGTGCTCCAGCGGCCCCCCCTGCTGCCCGGGGAATACCGCGGAATCGATCTTCTTGGCGTACTCCTCCCGGCAGAGGATCATGCCGGCGCGCGGCCCGCCGATTGTCTTGTGCGTCGTGGTGGTCAGGACGTCGGCATACGGGACGGGGCTTGGGTGCAGGCCAGCCGCCACCAGACCCGCGAAGTGGGCCATGTCGACCATCAGCAGCGCACCGACCTCGTCTGCGATCTGGCGAAAAGCAGCGAAGTCGAGCCGCCGCGGATAGGCCGACCATCCGGCGAGCAGCAACTTCGGGCGCCGCTCGCGCGCGATCTGGGCGACCCGATCCATGTCAATCAAGCTGGTCTGGGGGTCGACCTCGTAGGCGGCGATGTCGTAGAGACGCCCGGAGACGTTGATCTTCATGCCGTGCGTGAGATGGCCGCCGTGGGCCAGCGAGAGGCCCATGATCGTGTCCCCTGGCTCCAGCAGCGCGTGATAGACGGCGGTGTTCGCCTGCGCGCCCGAGTGCGGCTGCACGTTTGCGTGCTGGGAACCGAAGAGCGCCTTGGCCCGGTCGATCGCCAGTTGCTCGGTGACATCGACCCACTCGCAGCCGCCGTAGTAGCGGCGGCCGGGGTAACCCTCCGCGTACTTGTTGGTCAGCACGGAGCCCTGGCATTCGAGGATCGCCCGCGGCACGAAGTTCTCGGAGGCGATCATCTCGAGTGTCTCGCGCTGGCGCGCGAGCTCGCCGGCGATCGCCTCGGCGACCTCCGGGTCGACCTCCTCGAGCGGACGGTTGAAGTAGTCGGATGGCAGCTGGGACAAGACTTTCTCCTTGGACAGGGGAAGCTATCTGGTGCCCAGACGCGCGGCGAGTTCCGTCAGTCGCTCCCCGGTGGTCGATTCCACCCAAGCGCCAGTCGCGACAAGCTACGAGGCTAGCAGTGTGGCGCGATGCCTGTCAGAGCGGCACGCACCTGGTGCTCGCTGATGGCGCCTTCGCGCACGATCGCAAACGTGCCGCCCGACTCGAATGCCTGGAGGTCGATCACGGACGAGGCCAAACCTGGCAGCTCCCCTCCGTCAATCACAAGATCGGCGGCGTCGCGGATCGGCTGCGGCACTTCATGCAACCACCGGGGCGGGGGATCGCCGGAGAGGTTGGCGCTCGACTGCAGCACGGGCGCCTGCACGAGCGCCAGCGCCGCAAGCTGCGGCGGCCAGGCCGGCACACGCAGGCCCAGCGGGGCGGGTGGGACGCTGCCCGCCCCGTCCGGTTCGCATGCCAACGGGAACCGGCGAGCGGGGTTTGGCAACAGCAGGGTCACGGGCCCAGGCAGTAGCGCCGCCGCCGCCTGCCGCGTGCGCTGCGGCAAGCGCGTGAGCTCGTCGGCCGCCGCCTGCGGCGAGAACCACATCACCGCAGCGGGCTTGGCGGCAGGACGGCCCTTCATCTCGTATATGCGTGCCAGCGCGGCATGGCTGGAGGGATCGCAGGCGATGCCGTAGACGGTGTCGGCGGGAAAGACGGCCACCCCGCCCGCAAGCAGGCACTCCTGCAACGCAGCCGCGTCGGCGTCGTCCAACCCTGAGCCACTCACCGCTGAGCGACCACCACACGCTCGATCCCCGCGAGGTCTGGCAGGCGCTGAACGTGCGAGAAGCCCGCCTGCGCCATCAGTTGCTCGACCGAATCGGCCTGCCCGGCGCCGATCTCAAGCGCAAGCCAGCGCACCCGCGTCCTGCCCCCAAGCTGCTCCAGCAGCTCTGTGATGCAGGAAAGCCCGTCATGCCCGGCAAAGAGGGCCTGCTCTGGCTCGTGCCTTGCGATCTCCGGCGCCAGAGTCGCAGCATCGGCGGTCGCGACGTAGGGCGGATTGGACACGAGCGCATCGATCTCCTCGGGAACCTCGCGCAGCAGATCCGATCGCAGCCAGTGCACGTCCAGATCGAGCCGCTGCGCGTTGGCGCTCGCGACCGCGACCGCCTCTTCGCTCACATCGCTGCCCCACACTTGCAGGTCGGGCCGCTCGTGCTTGACGGCCAGCGCGATCGCACCGCTGCCGGTGCCGAGGTCGAGCATGCTTGCGCCCTGAGGCAGACCAAGCGCGGCTTCCACCAGCAGCTCTGTCTCCGGGCGTGGGATCAGAACGCGCCTATCGATATCCAGCTCGATGCGCCGAAAGCCCTTGCGTCCGGTGATGTAGGCGACCGGCTCTCGTTCGATCGCCCTGCGCCGAACCGCCTCGCGGAACGAATGCACCGCCTCCCCTTCCACCTCCAACTCGGAGTCCAAGAAGAGTCGCTCGCGGGTCACGCCGAGCACGTGCGCGAGCATCACTTCGGCATCCAGGCGCGGCGTCTCGCAGCCGGCGGCGGAGATGGCGAATATCGCGCCCTCCAGCGCGTCGCGTACCGGGGTTCCAGTGCGAATGCTCATGCAGTGAGCTTCATCACGCCCGTGTCGCGACCGGCGCGAGCCTCACGCCGCTGCCTGCGCCGCCAGCTGCCGGCGCCGCTCGTCCGCGCCGAGCGCATCGGTGAACTCGTCCAGCTCGCCGGCCAGGACCTGATCGAGGTTGTAGGTGGTGAGCTTGATCCGGTGGTCGGTGACGCGCCGCTCGCCATAGTTGTAGGTCCTGATCTTCTCCGCCCTGTCTCCCGTGCCCACCTGGGAGCGGCGGTCTGCGGCAAGCTCGGCCTGCTGCTCTGCAAGCGCGCGCTCATACAGCCGGGCGCGCAGTACGCGCATCGCCTTCTCGCGGTTCTGCAACTGGGACTTCTCGTCCTGCATCGACACGACAATGCCCGACGGCTTGTGCGTAATCCGCACCGCGGAGTCGGTCGTGTTCACCGACTGTCCACCCGGCCCCGAGGATCGGTAGACGTCGATCTGCAGGTCCTGCTGGTCGACGTGGATGTCCACGTCCTGCGCCTCCGGCAGCACCGCGACGGTCGCGGTGGAGGTGTGGATCCTGCCCTGTGACTCTGTCACCGGCACGCGCTGGACGCGGTGTGTGCCACCCTCGAACTTGAAGACCGAGTAGGCGCCCTCGCCCTTCACGGCAAAGGTGTACTTGCCCTCCCCGATCTCGATCGACTCGGTCGCAAACCCTCGCCGCTCGGCGTACCTGGTCAGCATCCGGTAGAGGTCTCCGGCCCAGATTCCGGCCTCGTCGCCGCCGGCGCCGCCCTGAATTTCGACGATCACGTTCTTGGAGTCGTTGGGGTCCCGTTCGAGCATCGCCAGACGGATCTCGTCTTCGAGCTCCTCGACACGCTCGCGCGCAGAGCGCAGCATCTCGCGCATCTCGGCGTCCTCTCCGCTCTCGGCGATGATTTCCTCGGCGCCGGCAGCGTCATCGGTGGCGCGCCGCCACTGCACGGCGAGTTGCGCGGCAGGCTCCAGCTGCCTGTAGGCGCGGGCGACCTCGGCGTAGCCGTCCCTGTCAGAGATCACCTCTGTGTCGCTCATCTGCGCCGCGAGCTCGGCAAAGCGCGCCTCGATCTGGGCCACGAGATCTTCGATCATTGCCCCAGCTTAAGGCAGGGGCACAATGGGGACCGGCCGCTGGCACCGAGTGCGAGCGTCGCGCAGTCGGCTCTAAGCCACGACCTCGACACCGACCAGATCGGCGGCGGTCAGGCCCTTGAAGTCCTCGCGCTCCAGCACCGCCTTCAGCGCTGCGATCGCAACCGCCAGCTGGCTGAGATCGGGCTCCCTGGTCGTCAGCAGCTGCAACTTCAGGCCCGGCCACATAAGCGCCCGCACCCAGCCGCGACTGCGGTTGCGGCCAGCGAACTTGATCAGCTCGAAGGAGATGCCAGCGATCAGCGGCACGCCGAGCACGCGGATCAGGATCAGCCAGTAGAAGGCATGCATCCCGATCGCGCCGAAGACAAAGATCGAGACGACCATCACGACCAGCAGAAAGCTCGTGCCACAGCGCGGGTGCAAGCGCGAGAAGCGCTGCGCGTTGGCCGGCGTCAGCGGCAGGCCCGCCTCGAAGCAGGAGATCGTCTTGTGCTCGGCGCCGTGGTACTCGAAAACCCGGCGCAGGTCTTTGATCCGCGTGAGCAGCAGCAGGTAGCCGAGGAAGATCGCGGTGCGCAGAGCGCCCTCGACCACCCAGAAGAGGACCGAGGAGTGCAACTGCTGCTTGACCAAGCTCGTCAGGCCGAGCGGCAGCAGGAAGAACACCCCGATCGCGAAGGCCAGCGCGATCACGATCGTGCCGAACCACACTGCTCCGGAGATCTCCTGCGGCTTCTCCTCTCCCTCTTGCGGCGGCAGTTGGGCGCTGGCGGCGATGCCAAGCGCCTTGAAGCCGATCGTCAGCGAGCCGCCAAGCGCAACGACGCCCCTGATCACCGGCAGGCGCAGCCAGCGGTGGCGCGCAAGTGCCGATTCGAGCGGTAAGCAGGTGACCTCGATGTCTCCCATTGCGCTTTCCGCGGGGCTGGCATGGCCATTTGCAGAGGCAGGCGGCTGCTCCTCCGAGGCGGCTTGCGACGCCGGCTTGCGGACGGCCACCGCCCAGTTGGAGATCCCGCGCATCATCACGCCCTCGAGCACGGCCTGGCCTCCCACGGGTGCGTCGCGGGAGGCTGTGAGCAGCCCGTCGATGTCTGAGGCGGCCGCCTCGGTCTCGCGCTGCGGTGCGGCGAGACGGGAGGCCACTGCCCTAGTTGGCTGTCGGGGAAGCGGGGCTCTGCGCTTGGCGCAGCCGGCCCTTGGCCACGCGCCGTTGGAAGCGCTCGACGCGCCCGCCGGTGTCGATCAGCTTCTGCCGGCCCGTGTAGAAGGGGTGGCAGTTGGAGCAAACCTCAACGTGCAGGTCCGGCTTGGTTGCGCGAGTGGCGAACTCGTTGCCACACGTGCATCGCACGTGGGCCTCGACGTACTTGGGATGTATCGCTGACTTCATCGTGAGAGCATTCTAGCGGTCGGGGCCGTAGCGCCAACCTGCGCTTCGGAGGCGGGCTGGCGACAGACGGTCGTGCGAAGCACCTCGCGCTTGATCACCGTGCCCTTGGCGTCGGTCCAGCGGAAGCGCACGACCGCGCGATAGTCGGCTGGCGCTTCCAGGTTGCTCACCTGCTTGACGTCCTTGAAGATCTTCACCCCGGGTTCGGAGACGCGCCAGGCGCTGAGCCCAGGCGTGCCTGCTGCTTCCACGGCATGGAACGCTTCTCCGCGAGTGTGCTCTTCGATCCCGATCCGCATCGCCATGCCGGTGGCGCCCGGGATGACGCTCATGCGGCCGAAGAAGATCGCATAGCGTTCGAGCGGATTGGCCGCCGTGACGCACTTTTCAAGCGTTGCGGCATCCGGAACGCGATCGTCCAGCGTGATGTAGCGCAACGCCTGCCCCGCGTCCGCGATCGCAGCTGGGCCGGCAAGCAGCATCGCCAGTGCGCAGGCAACAAGCGCCGGCGCGATGCGCGCGGCGTGCCTGCGACGATGTCTCACACAAGTCATGACACTGAGCTAACACGGCCGAAGGGCCCCTGTTGCGCCTGAACGCCATCAACGCGGCGCAGGGCTGCGTCCTCGCTCGCTCGCGTACCTAAGTACGCCACGCTCTCTGCGTCCTTGCCCTGCTTGGTCGATGACGCTCAGGTCGTGGCGACGGCATGGCGCTCAAGTGATCTGGTACAGCGGCCCATCGCCACCCTCTGGGGTGGTGAGCCGGCCGCCCTTGGCGGTGATCGCACCGCACTGAACGCAGTTGGTGTAGTTGACGATCACGTCCACCGTGCCCTGCTCGGGGGCGTCCTCGGGGATCTCGTAGACACCTGCCGGGCACATCCAGCGCCAGGTCTCTGCGATCTCGCGCGGCACACGCTTCTGCACCCGGATGTGGTTGGGCGCGTCGTCGCGGGTGGCGTTGCCGGTGATGAAGACGCTTGAAAGCTTGTCGAAGATGTACTTGCCGTCCGGCTTGGGATAGACGTCCTTGGTGTTGCCGATGAACATCGGCTTCACGTCGTTGCGATGCCAATCGGCGCGACCGGGCAGCTTGCCCTTCGTGATCTGCTGCACACCGCTGAGCGGCGCGCCCATGATCAAGCCCTTCTGCAGCGGCTGGCGTGCGTTGCGCACCTCCCACAGCTCTTTGCCGACGGATGAGTGCTCGATCGCGTCCTCGTAGGAGGAGAGATCGTGGCTGCCGCGCGCCAGCGCCGCGTAGATCGACTCTGCCGCCAGCATGCCCGACTTGATGCAGTGGTGCACGCCCTTGAGCGCCATCGTGTCGACCATGCCGCCGGAGTCGCCCACGAGCACCGCGCCGGGCATCGAGAGCTTGGGCATCGACCAGTAGCCGCCGCCAGGCAGCGCCTTGGCCCCCCAGGCGATCCGCTCGCCGCCCTCCAGGATTTTGCGCACCATCGAGTGGGTCTTGAAGGTCTGCAGCAGGTCGTGCGCGGAGGTGGTCGCGTCGGCGTACTCGAGCTCGACCACGAAGCCGATCGAGATCAGGTGCTCGCCCTTGGCGTTGGTCATCGGATAGATCCAGGTGCCGCCGATCTGGCCGTACTTGGAGGAGATCTTCAGCGGCCACGGGCCCATCGTGTGGATCAGGCGATCAAGCGGCTTGGGGACCTTCCAGACCTCCTTGACGCCGAGCTCCCACACCTGCGGCTCGCAGCCGGCCGCCAGGTCGAACTCGCGGATCGCGGCGCCGGTGAGATGGCCCCAGCAGCCCTCGGCCAGCACCGTGGCGCCCGCCTTGATGTCCGTGCCGGGCTCGAAGTTCCCGAGCGGCTCGCCATCCTTGCCGCGGCCCTTGTCGCCCGAGCGCACGCCCACGACGACGCCGTTCTCGACGATCAACTGTGTGGCGGCAGTCTCGGTCAGCACGTAGGCGCCGGCCTCTTCGGCCTGCTGCTGCTGGAAGCGTGCCAGCGCCGAGACGGAGACCACCTCGTTGCCGTGGTTCTTAAACGGCGGCGGGGTGGGGATGCGCAGAGCGACTTTGGAGGTGGGTGTGGCGTAAACCGCCTCCTTTGTGACCTCGCCGAAGGCGAAGCCCTCCTGGCGCCACTGCTCGCGGGTCATCTCGGGGAAGAGCTCCTGAAGCGCCTTTGGCCTCATCACCGCACCAGAGAGGTTGTGCCCACCACAGACCTTGGCCTTCTCGATCACGGCGACCGGAACTTCGCCCAGTCGCTCCATCGTCTCGGGGTCCTCGCCGAGCAGCTGCAGCAGCCGGTTGGCGCAGGCCAACCCGGCTGTGCCGCCGCCGACGATCGCAACGCCCACCTCGATTCGCTCATCCTCACCGTCGAGGGTGCGCTTGATGAACTCCTTTTGGGAGTCGACCGGCGGCGGGTAGGCCGCAGGGACGACCTTCCCGTTGCTGGACCCGTTGTGGCCACTCATCGCTTCGCTAGCCCTTCTTCGCCTTGATCGCCTCGGTCAGCTTCGGCAGGATCTTGTTCAGATCGCCGACGATCCCGAGATCCGAGAATTCAAAGATCGGCGCGTTGGCATCCTTGTTGATCGCGACGATGTTCTCCGAGGACTGCATCCCCACCTTGTGCTGGATCGCACCGGAGATGCCCGCCGCCAGATACAGCTTCGGCGAGACGGTCTTGCCCGTCTGGCCGATCTGAGCGGCGTAGGGGGACCAGCCGGCGTCGACGACCGCGCGGGTCGCCGCCACCGCAGCGTTGTTGCCGAACGCAGAGGCAAGCGATTCGCAGAGCTCGAAGCCCTCCGGCTTGCCGAGGCCGCGTCCGCCGGCGACGAGGATGCTCGCACCCTCGATGTCGACGTCGGCGCCGCGCTGTTCGCCGCGGGTGACCATGCTCGCCTGCTTGGCCTGGGGGCTGAGCTCGAAGCTGAGCTGCTCCACCGGCGCATCGCCGGCACCGCTCTCTTTGATCTCGAACGCGTTCAGGCGCCCGATCACGATCCCGACCGGCGAGCGGTAGTTGATTTCCGAGATCGCCGAGTCTCCGAGGATCGGCCGTTCGGCGACCAGCTTGCCGTCCTGCGCCTTCACACCGGTGACCTCCATCGCCACGCCGGCGCCGAGGCGAGCCGCCAGGCCCGCGCCGATCTCGAAGCCGAGCAGGCCGCCGCCGAAGATCGCGTAGGAGTAGCCGCCGTCTGTGATCGCCTTGCCCATCGCATCGATCACCGGCTGAGCCAGCCCCTCCGGGCCCTCCGCAACGAGCACCTTGCTCGCGCCGTAGCGGCCCAGGGAGGCCGCGAGGTCCTGCGGGACGTCCTCGCCGACGAGGATCGCGTGCGCCTCGCCGCCAAGCTCAGCCGCCAGCTTTGCGCCCTCGCTCACAGCTCCCAGAGAGTTCTTGTTGATCGCGCCGTTGTAGTGCAGCGCGTAGACCAGGATGTTCGCCATTTCTCAGTCGTTCCTTTCGCTGGTCGTCTCTAGAGGAGCTTGCGCTCGTCGAGCCAGGCGACGATCTTTTCGACCGTCTCGTCGGTGTCTTCGTCCTCGATGATCGTGCCGGCGGACTTCTGCGGCGGCGCCTTCACGGCCACCCACTGGGCCGCGGAGTGATCGCCTCCGACCTTGCCCGCATCAATCTGCGCGTCGCCGATCGAGAGCGTGTCAAGCGGCTTCTTCTTTGCGCCCATAATCGCCTTCAGCGACGGGTAGCGGGGCTCGTTGATCGCGTCGCCGACCGAGATCACCGCCGGCAGGCTCACGTTGACCGTGTCATAGCCGTACTCAGCCTGACGCTCGCAGCGCAGCGCCCCGCTCTCCACGTCCATCTTGATCACCTGTGTGAGCGAGGGCATGCCCAGATGCTCGGCCACGACCGCGCCGATCGTGTAGCACTCGCCGTCGTCGGACTGCTGTCCAAGCAGCACCAGGTCCGGGCTCTCGCGCTTGAGTGTCTCGGCGAGCGCGTAGCCGGTCGCGGCTACATCGGAGCCAGCGAGCGCCGCGTCGGTGAGATGCACCGAGCGGTCGGCGCCGAGCGAGACGGCCTTGTGCAGCGCGCGCACCGCGCTCTCGGGGCCCATCGTGACCGCGACGATCTCCTCGACGGGGACGCTGCCGCCCTCGCGAATCTGCATCGCAGCCTCGATGGCGTGGGTGTCATACGGGTTGAGGTTCTTCTCTCCGCTGCGGTCCATCCGCCCCGTCGAAGGGTCGATGCGCTTTTCGACGGCGGCGTCTGGGACCTCCTTGACCAGGACGCATATCTTCATTTCAGTCGATGACTCCTTGGGGATGGTTGGGGCAATCCTACCCGTTTAGGCGATTGACTGACCAGTCAATCAGACGCGCGAGCACTGACGTGCCCGCGGATGAACTCCACGATCGCCTGCGTGGGAGCGCCGGGCGTGAACACCTCGGCCACGCCGAGTTGCTTAAGCTCGTCCACGTCCTCGCCCGGGATCGTCCCGCCCACGGTCACGAGCACGTCGTCGACGCCCTGCTCGCGCATCAGCGTAAGGATGCGCGGCACGAGCGTCATGTGGGCGCCTGAGAGGATCGAGAGGCCAACGGCGTCAGCGTCCTCCTGGATCACGGTCTCCACGATCTGCTCGGGTGTCTGATGCAGGCCCGTGTAGATCACCTCCATGCCGGCATCTCGAAGCGCGCGCGCGATGATCTTGGCCCCTCGATCGTGGCCGTCCAGGCCGGGCTTGGCCACAACGACACGGATCTTCGACTTCTGCTCGGTGCTCGTAGTCATCGCTGCGGCAGCTTATTAGCGCCGCCGCTTGTGCGTCGCCATGGCTGCACCATCACGGCCCCCGCCGCTGCCAGGCTGCCTGCACTCAGTGCGGCGAACAGCTTCAGGCGCCGGCCGAGGCGGTCTAGGCGCACGATCTCCCACCCCTCTTGCACCGCGATCTGCATCAGCTCCGAATCGGGATTGACCACGACCGGGTGTCCGACCGCGCGCAGCATCGGCAGATCGGACTCCGAGTCGGAATAGGCGTAGGAGTCGGCCAGGTCGAGGTTCTGCCGCTGCGCAAGCTCGTGCAGGGAGATGCGCTTGCCGTCGCGGTAGTTGAAGGGTCCTGCCGCGCGGCCGGTGTATACGCCGTCAACCACCTCCGAGCGGGAGCCAAGGCCGCCGTCGAAGGCGAGCACGTGCGCGAGCAGATCCGCCATCTCCTGTGAGGCGGCGGTGACGATGAAGACCAGCCGTCCGGCGTCCTGGTGGGCGTAGGCGCGCGCGAGCATGTCCGGATAGAGGCGTGGCAGAACGCCCGCCAGCACACGCGGCGCCAGTCGCTGCAACTCGCGCACCGGCACGCCCGCGATCATCTCGCCCACGCGGATGCGGACAGCGTCGGCCCGTTCGTCGGTGGAGCCGACCAACCTGAAGCGCAGGTTTTCGTAGAGGTCCTTGACCAGGCGGGCGCGCGAGATCATGCCGGTCTCGAACGCCGCCTTGGCGAAGAACACGCCGGAGGAGCCGGCCATCAGCGTGCGGTCGAGATCGAAGAATGCGGCCGACCGCAGCGCCGCTCCGCGATCGCTCGCCAAGGCGCCGGCTGCCTGCGGCGCGCGCTGCACGCCGGAGGCGTCCTGCGTCGGCGCGCGCAGAGGCTACCCTCCGACCCGCACGATCAGGGCATCGCCCTGGCCGCCACCGCTGCAGATCGCAGCGCAGCCCAGGCCGCCGCCGCGACGGCGCAGCTCATGCACGAGCGTGCCAATGATGCGCGCGCCGGAGGCGCCGATCGGGTGACCGAGGGCCACTGCGCCACCGTTGACGTTGACCCGCTCCTCCTCGATGCCGAGCATCCGGATCGAGTTCAGCGTCACCGACGCGAACGCCTCGTTTATCTCCCACAGGTCGATGTCCCCGGGCTGCAGACCCGCCTTCTCAAGCGCCTTCTTGGCGGCTGAGGCCGGCGTCGTGGCCAGATATGCGAAGTCGTTTGCGCTCTGGGCGTGGGCGACGATCTCGGCCAGCGCCTCGCGGCCGTTTGCGTGCGCCCACTCATCCGAGGAGAGCACCAGCGCGCCCGCGCCGTCGTTGACGCCGGGCGAGTTACCGGCGGTGTGCGTGCCCTCCTTGCCGACCAGGCCGGGCAGCGCAGCAAGCTTCTCAAGCGACGTGTCACGCCGCGGGCCCTCGTCGATCTCCACGACCGTATCCCCCTTGCGGCCTTTGATCGTGACGGGGACGATCTCCTCCGGCAGCCGGCCCTCGTCGGTCGCCTTCAACGCGAGCTCATGCGAGCGCAGCGCCCAGCGGTCGAGGTCCGCCCTTGTGATCTCCAGCTCGTCGCCGACTTCCGTCGCCTCGACGAACATCTGCTTGCCCGAGAAGGGGTTGGTGAGGCCGTCGTGGACCATCGCATCCAGCGCCTTGACGTCTCCCATCCGGAAGCCGAAACGGGCGCCGGGGAGCAGATAGGGGGCGCCCGACATCGACTCCATGCCGCCGGCGAGGGCGAGATCCACATCGCCCGCTCGCACCGCCTGGTCGATGATCACGCAGGAGCGCAGCCCCGATGCGCAGACCTTGTTGATCGTCTCCGAGGAGACCTCCTTGGGGATGCCCGCGTTGATCTGCGCCTGGCGCGAGGTGATCTGGCCCTGGCCGGCCTGCAGCACATGCCCCATCACCACGTGTTGGATCTGCTCGGGCTCGACCTGCGCGCGCTCCAGTGCCGCCTGCATCGCAATCCCTCCAAGCTCGGTCGCCTGCAGCGAGGAGAGGCCGCCGCCCATCTTGCCGATCGGCGTTCGCGCGGCACTGAGGATCACTGTCTTAGGCATGGGTGCGGGTCTCTCCTCGTATCAGTTGCTTGCGGGCGTACGCAATGCTATCGAGCCGGATATCGTGCCCACCAATCGTGCGGGTCTCCTCCACCGATCAACCAGCCGCGAGCACTGCTGCCGACACGGTCGCGATCGGCGTCTTTGCGCAGGAGGGCGAAGCGCGGCTCGACCAGGCCGACGGCGCGCCGGCGCAGGTAGCCGAGTTGATCGCCAGTGGCGAGACGCGCGGCTCCTTCAGGTCGCTGGCGCTCGCGCACGCGGATGGCAGGCGATGGCTGCTGGTGGGACTTGGCAGGCGCGCAGATCTCACACCGGAGCGCTTGAGGGTCGCTGCTGCGGTGGCAAGAAAGCGCGCGCGCGAGTTCTCCACCCGGAAGCTTTGTTGGCAGGCGCCTGCGGGGGCAGACGCGGCATCGGTGGGTGCGATCGTGGAGGGCACGATGCTCGCCGACTATCGCTTCGAGAGTTTCAAGTCCTCGACCAGGGGCGTCGCCGAGCTGGGCGAGCAGCCAAGCCATCTGGAGGAGCTGATCGTCGCCGCACCCGGTGAGCGCACGGCAGAGACGGTGCAGGCGGCCGCGATCCTTGCGCAGGCCGTAAACCAGGCGCGCGACCTCCAGAACCGGCCCGCCAACGATCTCACCCCGAGTGCGCTGGCACGGCAAGCCCGCGAGCTCGCTGCTGAGACTGCGGGCCTAAGCGTCGAGGTCGAGGGCACCGAGGGTCTGCGCGCGCGCTCGATGGGCGCCTTCGCAGCGGTCGCGCAGGGCTCCGCCCAGGAGCCGGCGCTGATCACGCTGCGCTATGACCCACCCGACCCGGCGCCGGGCAGCCCAGTGCTGGGGATCGTGGGCAAGGCCGTCACCTTCGACAGCGGCGGCATCTCCCTGAAGCCCGGGGCGAAAATGTCGGAGATGAAGTTCGATATGTCCGGCGGCGCCGCGGCGCTGATGGCGATCGCGGCAATCGCGCACCTGCGTTTGCCATTGCGGGTGATCGCGGTGATCGGAGCGACCGAGAACCTTCCCAGCGGCACGGCGGTCAAGCCGGGTGACATCGTCACCGCCGCCAACGGCAAGACGATCGAGATCAACAACACCGATGCCGAGGGCCGGCTGGTGCTAGCCGACTGCCTGTGCCACGCGGTCTCCCTGGGCGCGGAGCGGATCGTGGACCTGGCGACCCTCACCGGCGCAGTGATCGTGGCGCTCGGCAACACCCACGCCGGCCTGATCAGCAATGACGAGGAGATCGCACAGCGCGTCCTCACCGCCGGACAGCAGACCGGGGAGATCCTCTGGCGCCTGCCGATGCACGAGGAGTACGACGAGTTGATCAAGGGCGCCTACGCTGACCTGGACAACGCCCCCGAGGCGCGCAAGGCAGGCACCATTGTGGGCGGCGCCTTCCTCTCTCACTTCGTCGGCGATGTGCCCTGGGCACACCTGGACATCGCCGGGTCTGCGTGGGATCTCGGCAGGGCCTACGCCGAGAAGCACGCCTCCGGCTACGGCGTGCGCCTGCTGGTCGCGCTCGCGCGCTCCTACTGCGAGTAGACCGCTGGGGCGAGGCACCAGACGCAGGGACGGGGCCCTTCCCTGTCCTCAGCAGAGATGTCACCAACGAGGTGATGCAGCGAGTGCTCGTCACCCCGGTAAGCCGCCGAATCCGCGACCTGCCTAGTGAGCTGCGACTCGGCCTCGCGGAGGGTCTGCCCGTGGAGGAGGTGAGGAGCGAGCGATAGTGAGCTCCCAGTAGCCACACGCGAGATTCAGCACCCCGACAAGCAGGAAGAAGGCTGCCCATCCGTAGGCGGCATATGAGAGGCACACGACGCCCGCGGCGGCCGCGACAAAGGCAGCGGCAATACGCGTGACTCCAAAGGCGCGGAGGTGGCGGTACTCCCATGGATTGATCAGGCGTTGCATGCCGGATCGCGGGGGAAATGCCCACCACCCACGAAGACCCTTCCGAGTGGCGCTGTCATCGGCTGCGTTCATCTGAGGCGTCCCGGTCATGCTCGCTTCACGAGCCTCAAATAGAACGCCGCGAACACCAGGACAATCCCGAAGTTTACGATCAAGCGCTCCCAAAACCGGTGCCTGAAGAACAAGACGTCCACGCCGACCACGACGGTTATCAGTGCGAGCACGTAAAGCACCACGCCTGCCTGCCTTCCCATCGTTCCAGCCTACTGCTCGAGGACCGAGTCGCGGCCACGGATGACGCCACTGGGGGATGGGCCGCTTGGAGTTCGACAGGCTCCTGGCCGAAGATCTCCACACCGGATGCCGGTTAGCCAGCGTAGACCGCAAGCCATGCAAACAGGCTGCTGGTCGCGGCAGCGGTGCGGAACATCCCCGGATGCGTTTCCGGGTCCTTGATCGGGCCTCCCCACCAACTCTGCAGCCAGTTGCCCTGGGCGTCTGCGGCGTGGTCGGTCGCGGCCAGCGCGTTCACCTTCGCCAGTTCCAGCCAGTACCCCTGATCGGTCGCTGCACCGTAGGCCATCATCCACTGCAGGTAGACCGCGTCGTACTCGGGACCGTAGTTGTATTCGTAGCCGAAGCCGTCGATGTCTTGCTCGGCCATTGTGGCTGCAAGGCGGCCCGCGAGCAGGCATAAGTCCTGCCCCATTCCGTCTTCGCAGAGCAGGTATTGGGCGTAGATCAGCGGCGCCTGTACATAGTCCACGACCGATTCCGGACGGTTTGGCACTTCGAGATAGAGGTGTCGTTCGTCGTCTGCGTCGTAGGCGTTGGCCCAGTCCACCCAGCTCTCGGCGTCGTCGAGCTGCCAGCGTTCGTGGTCGGCCCGGTAGAGCAGCGCCGCGAGCAGGCTGTCGGAGGCCAGCGCCGGACCGGAGTGGTAGGGGTGAGATGTGTTCCACCACATTCCCCCGCCGCCCGCCGCGTCCCATCCCTTCGCCGAGATGAAGCGCAGCGCATGCTGTGCGTCGTGCAGATAGCGACGGCTGCCTGTGTCTTCGTAGGCGCCAAGGAACGCGAGCCCCAGCCAGCCGTTGTCGTCGAAGTACGCCTCGACGCCACGGTAGTGGTCTTCGTAGTAGGGCACGTATCCGCCCACATAGGGGTCCCAGTAGCGCTCTGAGCCCTCGGCAAGTCGCTTCAGGAGCGCGGCGTGCGCCTTGGACGGGTCCGCGCGCTGCAGCGCGTCGGCGGCCTCGAACATCGGCACCTCGCCCCAGATCGTGAGCATCGGCCACCGTCCCGGGCACCCAAGCGCTTCGCAATACCAGCCGTGCCGGTGCCACTGCGAGCTCTGCGCAACGCCCCGCTGGGCAAGCTGCGCGTAGTCGAGCGTGCTCGCCGCCGGCAGCGCCAGCACCGGCTCATGCCAGCTGGTCAGCGGCGCAAAGCCGCCGAGCCCTTCGGGGGCGCCTGCCTGCGCCGCGCCTGCCTGGGCCGCGCACCCAAGCAAGAGAGCCGCGATAATGACAGCTGTCTTCGCGGCGATCGCGACTAGGCTGGACAGCCTCATTGGGGCTGCTGGAATTGGGTCGCGGGGCTTGGCCCCGCGCCTCATCGATCAGCGCTGAGTGGTCGCCTTGGCTTCGACATCCGCCGGAGGGTAGACCTCGCTCGCGGGGGCGCAAGTTGCGATGTGGAGAATGTGACGACTGTCGGCTGCGCCCAGGCCGCGTGGCGCCCCCTAACGGGCGTAGACCGACAGCCAAGCGAACAGGCTCGTGGTCGAGCCCTCCGTGCGCAGCATTTCCGGATGTGTTTCCGGATCCCCAATCGGCCCGCCCCACCAGCTGCCCAGCCAGAGACCAGCGACGTCGGCAGCGTGCGTCTCGGCGGCCGCCGCGTTCACCTGCGCGAGCTCCATCCAATAGGGGTCGCCCACCGCCTGCCCGTAGGCCATCATCCACTGCATGTAGATCGCGTCGTACTCGGGGCCGTAGTTGAAGCGGTACCCGCTGCGGTTGACGTCCTGCTCTGACATGGTCGCCGCGACACGGCCCGCACGTTCGCAGTAGGCCTGGCCCTCGCCGTCCTGGCAGAGCAGGTATTGGGCGTAGACCAGCGGCGCCTGCACATAGTCGTTGACCGAATTGGGGTCGTTCGGCTTCTCCAGGTAGAGCTTGCGTTCGTCTCCCACGTCGTTGGCGTTGGCCCAGTCGATGAACGTCTTGACCTCTTCCAGTTGCCAGCTCTCGTGGTCTTCGTCGTAGAGCAGGATCCCGAGCAGGCTCTGGGAGGCCAGCGCCGGTCCGGAGTGATAGGGATGGTCAGTGTTCCACCACATCCCGCCGCCGGCGCTTGCATCCCAGCCGTAGTGGACGGCGAATTCGAAGGCCTTGTTCGCGTCGCTGAGGTAGGCGTGGCTCTTCGTTGCCCTGAAGGCCTCCAGGAAAGCGATGCCGAGCCAGCCGTTGTCGTCGAACCAGGTCTCCACCCCCGACCCCCGGTCGTCGGGATATGGAGCGAAGCCCCGGACGTGAGGATTCCAGTAGCGCTCAAACTGGCGCGCGAAACGGTCGACGAGCTGCTTGTGCGCAGGCGTCGGGTCGCTCTGAGCCAGCGCGTCTACGGCCTCGAAGAGCGCCACCGACCCCCAGATCGTGGCCAGCGGGTAGTAGCCATGGCTGCAATTGGGACATTTGCAGCGCAGGTATTCGCAGTACCAGCTGCCGGCTTTCCAGTGTCCTGTCTGCGTCAAGCCCTCTTCGGCCAGGCCGGCATAGTCGAGCAGGCGTGGCTGGGGCAGGACGACCCTTGGTTTGCGCCAGGGCGTAAGCGGCGCGTAGGCGTCGCCTGCAATCGTTTCGGCACCAGCGATCGAGAGCGTGCGGTTGCATGCGGGGGCGAGCGCGCACCCAACAGCGATCACCAAGATCGCCATTGTGCAGCGCCTGAGCGGCTTGATGTGCATCTACAGGCCAACATGCCCGCGACGGCATCCACGAAGCGCCGGCTGGACGACCGTTTCAGTTCAGGTAGTCAGCAAGATGACGCATTCCGTCTGAGAGGTGTGTGCGCCGACCGACGACCAATCACTCCACCCGGCTGAACTCGGCGATCGCGATCGCGAGCATCGCGATACCGAGCACCGCGACCACCCCGGCCTCCAGCAGCCCGGGCACGCGCCAGCCAAACCAGGTCACGCCGGGGTCGAGCGCCTTGCGCGCCGCTTCGCTGATGTTCAGGTGCGCAAAGACCGCGCGCCGCATCGGGTCCACTGCGTAGGTGAGCGGGTCGAGCCGGTTGAGGACCGCAAGCCACTGCGGCAGGCCCGAGACCGGGAACATCGCGCCGGAGATGAAGAACATCGGCAGGATCACCATCTGCGTCAGCGCCATGAAGGACTGCATCTGCTTCACGCGCGCCGCCGCCATCACGCCGAAGGCGGTGATCGAGAAGGCCAGCAGCAGTTGCAGAGCGAAGATCTCCAGGATCATCACCGGTACGTAGGGCACATCGACCAGGCCCGCGATCGCGAGCACGATCACTCCCTGCAGAGCGGCGACGGTCGCCCCGCCCAGGCACTTGCCGAGCACGATCGAGCTCCGCCGCACCGGCGCAACCATCATCTCGCGCAGGAAGCCGAACTCGCGGTCCCAGACGATCGAGGCGGCGGAGAACATTGCGGTGAACATCACCGCCATGCAGAGCACGCCGGGGTAGACGAACGTGCGCAGGTTCACGCCGTGCGTACCCGCGGCGGCGATCGAGGAGAGGCCCGTGCCGAGGATGAACAGGAATAGGAATGGCTGCATCAGCGAGGTGAGCATCCGCAGGCGATCGCGGGAGAAGCGGATCAGCTCCCGCTTCCAGACGATCTTGATCGCGCGCAGCTCCCCGCGCAGGCTGCGCGCAGGCACCCGCACCGCGGCGTGCTGAGCCTGGCCGCCGGCCGGCCTGGGCGACGAGACGCTTGCGGGTACCGCCTCGGTGGGAGTCTGGTGTGCCATCAGCGAGCCATCATCCTTGCCATGTTGCGGTTGCGGTCGTTGCCCGACGCCTCCGCGTCGCGGATCGTGGTGCCCGTGTAGGACATGAACACATCGTCGAGCGAGGGACGCGAGACGCTCACCGACTTGATCGGCTGGCCGAGCTCGGCGAAGAGCCGCGGCACGAACTCCTCGCCGGATGGGACCCTGAAGGTCACCGCGCCTTCGGCCGTCCCCGCCTGGATGCCAAAGCGCTCCTGCAGCGCCTCGATCGCAGCGGGATCGTCACCGGTGTGGATCTGCACGCGGTCGGCGCCTACGCTTTCCTTCAAAGCCTGCGGCGTGTCCAGCGCGACGATCTT
Source organism: Solirubrobacteraceae bacterium (assembly GCA_036008645.1). GTDB lineage: Bacteria > Actinomycetota > Thermoleophilia > Solirubrobacterales > Solirubrobacteraceae > Palsa-744. The sequence continues at coordinate 13,961 of DASYNI010000012.1, read as the reverse complement.
GCCCTGGTCCATGATCGCGATCCGATCGCAGTACTCGGCCTCGTCCATGTAATGGGTGGTGAGAAAGATCGTGATCTCCTCTTCGCGCTTGAGCTTGGTGATGTAGCTCCAGATCGAGCTGCGCGTCTGCGGGTCGAGACCCACGGTCGGCTCGTCGAGGAACAGCACCCGCGGGGAGTGCAGCAGGCCGCGCGCGATCTCAAGGCGCCGCTTCATGCCACCGGAGAACGTGTTGACCAGGTGCCCGCGCCGATCCCAGAGCTGCACCATCTCCATCACCTGCTGCATGCGCGGGGCGACGGTCTCGCGCGGCATGCCGTAGAGCTCGGCGTGAAGCCGCAGGTTCTGCTCAGCCGTGAGATAGCCATCGAGCGTCGTGTCCTGAAAGACCAGGCCGATGTTGCGTCGCACCTCGTCGCGTTCGCCGACCACGTCGTGCCCGCCCACCAAGGCGCGGCCTCCGGTCGGCCGCACCAGCGTGCAAAGCATGCTGATCGTCGTCGTCTTGCCGGCGCCGTTTGGCCCCAGAAACCCGAAGGTCTCGTTGACCAACACCTCGAAGTCGATGCCGCGCACCGCTTCCAGATCGCCGTATCGCTTGCTCAGAGAGTCGACCAAGACCGCGGGAGCGCGAACGTCGAGGTCGCCGTTGCTGGACACGCCGGCAACGATATCGAGCCGGTTGGCCTGAACAGAAAGGTCATGCGCTCACATGCGGGGCGCCCTTACGCCGGGCGCCCCGCACAATCCAGCAAGCGGCCCTCTCGGCCTACCGTCTGATGCCGGCGACGGTGGCTTTGAACGTGCCGCCCCCGCGCACGCTCACCGTGACGACGAACTTGTGCGCGTGTCCTACCCCGTGATCGAGCCGCAGCTTGGCCGAGATCACGTGCTTACGGAACGACCCGGTGCCCCGAGCGAGGGTCTTGGAGCCGCTAGAGACACGCACGCCCACCTTCGAGACCCCATCATGGACAGAGGCAACGTGGGCTTTCAATTCCTCGTGGCAGACGATTTCGATGTTGGGCAACCTCAGCGACAGCTCACACACGATCGTGCCGATGGAGCCTTCAGGCCCTGCGGGACCCTGCTTGCCTTCCTTGCCCTGCTTGCCTTCCTTACCTTCTTTGCCTTCCTTACCTTCTTTGCCCTGCTTGCCTTCTTTGCCTTCGGGACCGAGGGGGCCGATTGGGCCTACCGGACCAGTCAGGCCTTCTTTGCCCTGGATGCCTTCTTTACCCTGAGCGCCTTCTTGACCCTGCCGACCTTCTTTGCCTTCTTTGCCTTCTTTGCCTTCCGAACCCTGTGCCCCTTCTTTTCCTTGCGCTCCTTCTTTACCCTGCGCGCCTTCTTTGCCTTCTTTGCCTTCCGGACCCTGCGAGCCTTCTTTTCCTTGCGCCCCTTCTTTACCTTCCTTGCCTTCCGGACCAGCTTCCTTCAACGTGATCGGCACGGTGAGAATCGTGCGATAGAGCGCCGCATCGGTCGGGCTCGGGGTGAACTGGAAGTCAGGGTTGGAACCCACCGCCTTCACTTCACTGCCCGTGACCGGCAGCGGCTTTCCTGTCCGGTAGCCCGAGAAGACCATCTCGAGGTTCCCGTTCGAGGTCTCGACGATATTCGGGTCGTATGCCCGCCCGGAGTAGTAGGCGGAGACATCGAGCGGCGTATTCACACCTTCGGCCGCAAACGCGTTCTGAAGCGCCGAGGCCAGGAACGTCGGGTCGTTCTTGATCAGCGGCACCGGCCGGGTCCATTCGATGCCGTTGGTGGAGTTCGAGTAGAAGATCTGCTCGAACGCGTCGCTGTCGCCGTCCTGGCAGTCGGCCCCCGACATGAACATCGTGTAGCCCTGCGCGGTTTCAATGATCGTTCCGCGTGAGGCCACCCACCGCAGTTCGTCGGTGCCCGTCTGGCCCACCGGCGTGGTGTCGGCCGCGTTGCCTGTGTAGGCGGGGTTGTTCAGACCGCTGACCGTCCCGAGATCGTGGAATTCGGTCCCGTTCGTGGTCCAAGCGGCCCGCACGACCGAGTAGTCCTCGTTGTTCTTGTAGAGCTTCTTGACGCTCGTAGACCCCTCACCCGTCTGCGCGAGCAATGCCGCAGAGCTGACGCAGGCCTCAGGACCACCGACATAGCTTTCGCTCTTGGCCGAGACGGTGGTGGTGCCGGCCGGCAGGCTCGGCGAGCTGGCCGTGCAGCCAGTGAGTTCGTCGGTGCTCGATTTGATCACGGCGCCCGTGCACGTGACCGAGGCGAGCCCTTCTTCGGTTGACGATTTCGACGTCGACGAGTAGCCGATGGACACCGTCACAGGGACCAGGAATTTGGCCGCGGTGGTCGTGGGCTGCGTGTCATCGGTAAGGCTGACATAGGACTGCGGCCCGCTGCCCGTGTAGCCAAAGCTCGACACTGGGATGCTTATTCCAGCGCCCGAAGTCGGGATTTCGACCTTTTTCTCGGTGATCGCCGGCTGGTAGTAGTTGAGCAGCTTCTCGCCGTAGATGAAGATCGTCGCCGATCCCGGGATCGAGCTGCGCGCGGTTCCGTTCGGCAGCGTCGCCGGAAGGCTCGACACCGGCACGGTGCCGATCACGCCGTCAGGCGCCTGCAGACCGGTGCCCGACGGGTTGCCCTCGGTGCTCGGATCGGTCACCATCGAGGTGTCGGGAACCTCAGGCGCCGCTACGAGGTGGTCGCCGCTTTTGACTTCGACGGTCTGTTCGCCGCTCTGGCCAGCGGCGTCCACGGCCACGCAGCCCTCGAATTCTGTGGCGGTCGCGCTTTCGGTGCAGTGAATGACCGGGTTGGCCGAGTCGTTCTTGTTGCTGTAGGCGGTTTCGGCGCCTACATCGAAGAGCTGGCCGCCGGTGTTTGCGGTGACTTCTTTGAAGCTGGCGGTGCTCGCAACCTTGATGTTGACGCCGCCCTTCGGGTTGGTCTGGTAGTTGGGCACCGTCACAGTCGCCGTCGCGGTGGTCTTGCCTTCTTCCTTGGTCACGCCGCTGGCGTAGCCCGGCGCGCTGCCGCCCGTCTGTTCGTTGTCGGGGTTTGGCCCTTCTCCCACCGGCTCCGCCATGGGCAGGCTGGCAATCGGATCGCCCCACGGGTTCTGCTTGGACGGTTCCCAGTTCAGCTTGTAGACAAGCAGGCCCTGGCCAAGCGAGTCACCGCTGACGCGGTTGAGCATGTAGAGGTAGGAGACGCCGCCGATTTCGACCACGTACGGATGACCCTGCCCGTTGTCGTTCTGGATTCCATCGGAGCAGACGTTGGCGTTGAGCTCGAGCTTCTCGTCGACGAAGTGCCATGTCTGGCCGTTGTTGAACGAGTTGGCGAGCACAAGCGCCTCTTCGGATTCCTTGGGTCGGTAGTCGAAGAAGCCTGTGAGCACGCTTGGGTTGTTGGGGTTGTGCATCACGTACGGGAAGTAGTACGGAGACATCGGCAGGACGCTGCCGGCCGGCTGGCGGTCGACCGGGCCCGTCTCGGGGTTGGGTCCGCCGCTGCCGCAGTAGCCGGGCTGGGGGCCGGGCGTACCCGCGAAGCCGGCTGCGTAGGGAATTTCGCCGGGTGCGCCGTCGCCCGGGTAGACCGCGAGGTTCGGGTACTTGACGCCGCCGAATTCCAGCAGCGGCGAGCCGCCGAAGGAGAAGGTGGGCAGAGAGAGGTTGTAAGGGGAAGCTGAGGGATCACCCTGAGAGAGAGTCCACGGCGCGGGGTTTGCCGCAGTGCCGGTCACTTCGTCGACCACGGGGGTGGCGGCCGTGAAGGCCGGCCCTCCCGAGCTTGCAAGTGCATCTCCCACGCTGAGCGACATCACGACCGCAATTACGGCAGCAGTCAAGATCGCACAGACGGAGCCTCTGCTCATAGTTAACCCTCCCTGGCGGGTCGCTGGATGTGTTGTGCAGGAGAGCCGCTTCGGAGTGCGTCTTGCATACGAACCAGCTCTGTCTCGGCCTGGCAAGGTATGCGCAGTTTGTGGCTAACGTGTGAACGAGGTGCTGTCGTGTAGTTACGATCGCGTGATCGGAGTGATCATGAATTCCTCGCAGTTTGCGCGATAGCGAGAGGAATTCCCACACTGTTCATAATTTGCGATCAGGAAACGTCTTTCTGACCTTGGCAACAGCAGTCGTTGAAACATCCACGACAACATCTGCCTCGCCGGCATGCCTCTCCTGCCCCAGCCGCTCGTGAATGAGCTACTGACCGCGCGCGTCCCGCTGCAACAGCTGCGCCGCGGCGCTGGCGGGGTCAAGTCGCCGCTGCACGACCTGCTCGAGCAGGCGCTGGAACTCGGGATCCTCGGCCAGCTCCTCCTCCAGGCGTCGGCGCATGCGAGCGGTCGCGATCGCGATCACCTCGCTGCGCAGGTTGCGCGACCTGCGCGCCTCCAAGTCTCCCTCGCGCCGGATGTGCTCCCTGTGCTCGTCGAGCTTGCCCACCAGCTCCTCGATGCCGCGGCCGTTTGCCGCCTCGGTCTTGACGATTGGCACGCGCCAGCCGCCACGCTCGCCGTCGAGGTTGGCCAGCGAGAGTACGCCGCGGATCTCGCGCACCATCGTGTCGGTGAGGGGATGGTCGGCCTTGTTGATCACGATCACGTCCGGGATCTCCATCACCCCGGCCTTCAGTGCCTGGATCGAGTCACCTGAACCGGGCATCAACACGAGCACGATCGTGTCGGCATGATCGATGATGTCGATCTCGGCTTGGCCCACGCCGACGGTCTCCACGAACACTTCCTGGCGGCCAGCGGCGTCAAGCAGCAGCGCCGCCTGTAGCGCTGCCTCTGAGAGTCCGCCGAGCGCTCCACGGTTGGCCATCGAGCGGATGAAGACACCTTCGTCCAGGAAGTGCTCGGTGAGGCGGATGCGGTCCCCCAGCAGCGCGCCGTGGGTGAACGGCGAGGAGGGGTCGATCGAGAGCACCCCGACGGTGCGACCCTGCTGGCGGCGGGCCTTGGTCAAGGCGCCGATCAACGTCGACTTGCCCACGCCGGGCGGCCCGGTGAAGCCGTATACAGCCGCAGAGCCGGTGTGCGGATAGATCTCGCGCACAAGCTCCCATCCCTCTGGGCGGTCATCCTCGACCAGCGAGATCGCGCGCGCGAGCGCACGCCGGTCTCCGGCGAGCAGCCGTTGCGCAAGGGTCGCCTCTGCCGTCCGCGTTCCCGTTTCGGTCATCTCGCGCCCAATCATTGCAGGGCGGCCGCGCACCAATACGATTTGCGGCGTGGAGCAGGTACTCGCAGGCACAGAGCGGGACGCGCCACCCAACGGGTCCCCAACACAGGCGCAGGGCTCGGCCCGGCTGCCGCCGCCACCACTGCGCGGCGGGCCGCTGGCGCTGCTGCGCTTCATGGCGGCCAACAACATGCTGCGCCGCCAGTACGCCGGCCTGCTTTTGCGGCTGGCCTACCTGAAGCTGCGCTACCGCGGCCGACTGAAGACCGACGGCCTCTGCTTCATCTGCCCCGGCGTGACCCTAGAGATCGGGCGCGGGGCGTGCCTGCATCTGGGCCGCTGGTCCTGGATCGGCCACGGCAGCAAGATCCGCGTCCACGAGGGCGAAGTCCGCATCGGCACAAAGACGGTGATGGGGCAGGAGTGCACGATCTCGGCCTATCAACATGTTGTCATCGGCCGCGAGTGCATCATCGCCGACCGCGTGATGATGATCGACTTCGACCACGGCGTGGTGGAGGTCGAGCGCCCGGTCCGGCTGCAGGGCATCTACAAGCGCGACGTCGATGTCGGCCACAACGTCTGGATCGGATACGGCGCGTGCGTGCTGCGAGGCGTCAGAGTCGGGGACAATTCAATCATCGGCACCAGCTCGGTGCTGACCAAGGAAGTGCCCGCCAATGCAGTCGTAGGCGGCTCTCCGGCACGGCTTATCCGGATGCGGCAGACCCCACAGCAGATGCGCTTTGAGTGAGCGGCGCGCGGCGATGTCGTCGGCGTGGCTACCACCTCGGGCAGACATTCCGATAGCCTGATCTGGATGGTTGGAGCAAGGGTCCTGCTGCTCGCGGCTGTGCTCGCGAGTCTTACGCCTGGCGTGGCGGTCGCGGCGAGCAACAACGTCGCCTCCACGCAGACCCTGATCGCAGCCGGCTACACGTTCGGGCGCGAAAGCGAAGGGCGGATGGGCGCGATGCGCAGTGCCACCCTGGCTGAGAAGCGATCGTTGCTGCGGCAGTGCCCACGCGCCGCCGCCGGCTCGCCGCAGGACGAACAGTCCTACCAGCTCAGCTACGAGGGCGCCGGCGCGCTGTGGGCAGTCGGCTATGGCGCAGACCGCGGTCCGATCGCCAAGTTCGCGCGCGCCACGCGCGGGCTGCGCTGGACCAGTGCGAAGATCAACCGCGACTTCAAGGCCTTCGTGGGCGGACTTCAGGGCCTCAGCACGCTGGCAACCCCGCACGTATGCCAGGACATCGCCAGCTGGAAAGCCAGCGGCTTTGTGAACCTGCCGGCGCGGACTGTGAGCTTCGACGCGCACGTCGAAGATCTGGAAGCAAAGCCGGTGCCCACGAAGCTGCTCGCACCCTACGCCCAGGGCTCCGAACGCGCCCTACTCTCAAAGGTGCAGCGGATCGAGACCAACCTGCTGAACTTCGAAACGCAGGTCGGTGGGAACGCCTGGTACGCGCTCACCGAAGGGCTCGAACTGAATCCTTGACGGGCGCCCTCACGCGAGGGCGAGCAGGCGCGGCTCGGCGTGGACTGCCAGGTTGCGCAGGCGCTCTTCGCTGCCGGCTGCCTCGCCCACCAGCGCCAGCTCAAACTCCTCGCAGTGCCCCTCGAATCGCCGGCGCGCATACACGGCGGCCTGCTCACGGGCAAGCATGAACGCCCAGTCGGAGGACTGCATCGCCATTAGCTCGCGCAGCGCCGCCCGCCGAGCGCCAAGCGCATCGCAGCGCAGCAGCCGCAGCTCCGCGGCGCGCTGGGCAAAGGCGATCTCCTGCACTGCGGGCGAAGACCAGGTCGACAGGTCGCCACCGGCGCCCCAGCTGCTCTGATCCCATCGCTCAGTGTCCACCGGCGCCGGCTCGCAGCGCTCCAGGGCCTCGTCGAGCCGCAGCAGTGGAAGCTCCTGCCGCTCACACTCCTGCACCACGGCAGCAAGCCAGGCCAGGCCCTCGTACCACCAGTGCCCGAGCAGCTCGGTGTCCAGCGCACAGACCACCAGGCCGCCCTGGGGCAGTGGCGCGCCCGCCTGCTCCCGAGCGCCGGCCAGCCGTGCCCGCACAGCGGCGACGAAGTCGGCGGCGTGCGCGGCGGCCAGGCGCAGGGCCGCGTCGTGGTCGTAGTCGCCACCGTCGTTTGACCACGGGTTGTGGTGGTGGACCGTGTGACGGTGGTAGTCGCGATAACCGCCGTGCGCGGGGTAGCCGCCATCGCTCCAGACCAGCGAGATCGTCTGGCGGTCGATCGGCAGCAGCGTGATCCCAGCGCTCGTGCGCAGCGGGCGCAGGTGCTCGGCCGCCCCCAGCCCGAAGTGCGAGGTCAACTCCATGCAAGTGGAGCGCACGCCCGCATCGAGCAGCGCCGGCTCGATCCAGGGCGCGTGCGCACACTCAGGCAGCCAGAACCCGCCCTGCCAGCTCTCACCGAAACGCGCGCGGTGCGAGTCGATGCCGGTCTGGACCTGAGCCCGCAGACCGGCCTCGGTCGCCAACAGCGGCAGCACCGCATGGGTCGCGGAGGACGTCCACTGCGCGTGCGGTGCGAAGGCCGCCAGCATGTCCCCACCGCGGTCGGCCAGCCGCTGCCCAGCCTCCACGTAGTCGGTCAACGAGCGATCCAGCTCGCGCGCAAGCTGCTCGTAGCCCCCCTCCCGCAGGCCGCGCGCATCCTCCCGATGGGTGTACGCTCTGACCTCCCGCACGAACCTGGTGAAGCGATCGGAGATGCCGTCGGCCTCGAACTGGTCGCAGAGCACCGGCGTCAGCGAGATGGTCAGCGGCGCACCGGCGTCCAGCAGGTCGAGCAGCGGCAGGTAGCAGGTCGCCATCGCCTCCCAGAGCCACTCCTCGCCGAACGGCCAGGTGCCAAACCCCTCGACGTAGGGCATGTGGGTGTGCAGCAGGATCGCCAGCGCCCCGCCGCCGGCAGCGCGGCCCTTCAAGCCCTGCACACCGCGACGAAATCCAGCGCCCGATCCAGGTCCGCGCTCCCCTTGGGCTTCAGCGCGAAATCACTGGCCGATATCGCGGAAGTGAACCATCCATAGAAGCGCTTGGTCAGCCGCAGACGCGGATGCACCGAGTCCCACCCGAGCTTCAGCGCGAACTCGTGCGCGCGCAGCTTGCGGGCATGGAAGAGCCCGAACATATCCACGCCGGCGAAGTGATTGAGGCAGAGCCGCTCGAACTCGGCCGCTGTGTACTCGTGCACGTGCCAGGGGTTATCGGAGCGCTCCGCGCCCTTGGGCGCGAGCGTGCGCACGTTGGGTGTGGAGAGATAGACAACGCCCCCAGGGCCCACCAGCTCCTTGAAGTGCCTAAGCGCGGCGCCCGCGTCCTGCAGGTGCTCGATCGTCTGCAGAAAGACGACCGCATCTGCGGGCGCGCTGAAGGTTTCGATCAGGTCGCGTGCGAATCGCAGGTTGCCGCCTTCGTAGCGCAGTTGCGCATGCTCGTGCGCCTCGGGGTTGGCGTCGACTCCGACCACGCTCAGCGCGTTGCCCGCAAGCGTGCGCGAGCCATAGCCCTCGCCGCAGGCCATGTCGATTACGCGCATGCCCGCGACTCTTTGGGCGATCCACTCGTAGACGATCAGATGGCGTCGATACCAGTAGTTCTCCTCTGGCACATCCGGAAGCGTGCGCTCGCCTGTGAGCGCCAGTGGCGGGACCCCATCGGGCTGGTCTCGCTGAACGTAGAGCGGCGCCGGCACCGCGGCGAGTATACGGGCCTATCCCGTTGGGTCCGCACGCCCGGATGCGCCCGCTATAAGGTGCCGGCCCATGACGCAAACTCTCAGCCCCGAGGAGATCCGCGACGTCAACACCCGCTACCACGACGTCGCAGCGCAGCACTACGACTCCAAGTGGGGGATCGATTTCGGCGACATAGGCCTGCAGCAGGTGAGCGCGAAGGTGGAGAAGGCCCTCGGCGCCAAGCCGGGCCGCTATCACCGCTCGCTGGAGATCGGCTCAGGCACCGGCTATTTCACACTCAACCTAATGCGCGCGGGCATCATCGAGCAGGCGACCTGCACAGACATCTCCCCGGGCATGCTCGGCACGCTCGCAGATAACGCGCAGCGTCTGGGCCTGCAGGTGGACACGCTCGCGGCCGATGCGGAGAGCCTGCCCTTCGAGGATGAGAGCTTCGACCTCGTGCTCGGCCATGCCGTGCTGCACCACATCCCGAATCTCGCAACGGCGTTCTCGGAGTTCGCGCGAGTGCTCAGGCCAGGCGGGATCGTGCTCTTCGCGGGCGAGCCTTCCCGCTACGGCGACCGCATCGCCAGGGTGCCCAAGCGCTTCGCGGGCGCGATCGCACCGCTGTGGCGCCAAGCGATCGGCGCGCGGCCCGCGCCGCCGGCCGAGGGCGGGGCGCCCGACGCAAGCTTGGAGCAGTTCGTGGACGTCCATGCGTTCGCGCCGGCCGAGCTCTCCGGCTTCGCACGCTTGGCGGGGCTGCAGGACGTCAAAGTCAGCGGCGAGGAGCTGCTGGCCAACTGGTTCGGCTGGACCAACCGTACGCTGGAGGCGACCGCCGACCCGCAAGACGTGCCGTGGGCGTGGCGTCAGTACGCCTATCGCGGCTACGTGATCCTGCAGCAACTCGATCGCCGTCTGCTGGAGCGGCGCCTGCCGGCCACGGTCTTCTACAACCTGATGATCACCGCGCGCCGCCCGGGCTAAGACGTTACGCCCTGACGGCGACGCCGCCGCGCCGTGGGTCGCCAGCGCCCTCGATCTGTCCATCGCGCCGTCGCACCGCCTGCACGCCGCCGAAGAAGAGATTGAGGTCGTGGAAGCGCACGAACCTGCGCTCGCCCTCCAGGACACCCTCCATGTCGACCCCGGGCTCGTGGTAAATCGTCTCGTCCTCGAAGTGCACACGCGGCGCGCGCACTGCCTGCTCGACTGAGAGCCCCATATCCACTACGCCGAGGATCGTCTGCAGCAGGGCCGAGCGAATCCGGTTGGAGCCGGCGCTGCCGAGCACGAGCTCGACCTCGCCGTCGCGCATCACCACGGTCGGCGCCATCATGCTCGGCATCCGCCGCCCGGCGGGATGGCGGTGAAACCCATGCGGGTTGAGGTCCTCCTCGCCCATCACGTTGTTGAGGTGGATGCCGGTACCGGGCACAACCACGCCCGAGCCCTCCCCGTTGGTAGTCGTCACCCCACAGGCCATACCCTGCCCGTCGAGCACCGAAATGTGTGTCGTGGAGCCAAGACGCGAGGCGCGGAAGCGCTCGATGAAACCCTCCTCTCCGAGCCCTTCGATGAACTCGGGGGTGCGCTGCGCCTGCGCCGCTTCCATCGCCCCGATCAGCTGCTCGGTGGAGGCGGGCCCCTCGCCGGCGCGATCCAGCAGCGTAAGCGCGTAGGCCAGCAGCGCGCCGCCGGCAGAGGGCGGCGGGTTGGTCAGCACCTCGCGGTCGCGGAAGCGCACCGCCAACGGCTCGCGCTCGATCGCCTCGTAGGCGGCGAGCTGATCGGGGGTGATCGAGCCGCCGAGACGAGCCATCATCTGGCATACCGCCGCCGCGATCTCACCCGTGTAGAAGGGCGCGGCGCCTTCCTGCGCCAGCCGTTCGATCGCGCTCGCCAGATCCGGGTCGCGTATCACCTCCCCCTCCCGCAGGACCCGCCCGCCCGGGCTCCACAGCGACGCGCACTCGCTCGTCGAGCACAGCAGGTCACTGAGGATCTTTGCGATGTATGCCTGTTGTGCGTTGAGCACCACCCCTTCGCGGGCCAGCCGCGCAGCGGGTGCGGCCAGCTGCGCCAATGGGATGGTGCCCCAGCGGGTCGCGGCCGTGCAGACGCCCGCCGGCGTGCCGTAGATGCCGCAGGAGGCGGGGCCGATGTAGAAGACCTGCACTGCATCGCCGAAGGAGACGTCAACTGCCTCAAGCTCCGCCGCAGAGCCGTCGCTCGCCCGTCGCGGCGCCTGCACGAAGAAGTCGAGCAGAGCCGTCTCGCGCTCGTGTACCACGATCATGTGCCCGCCCGCGCCAAGGCCGGTCAGTAGCGGCTCAGCCACGAAGGAGGTGAGCATCGCCGCGACCGCGGCATCGACGGCGTTGCCGCCCTCACGCAGCACCTGCGCGCCCGCCTGCGCAGTAAGCGGATGGCCCGCCGCCACCACCCCGTTGCCGGCGCCGTCTACGGCTTGCGCTGAGACGTTCATACGCTCAGCGAATAGCAGATCGACGAGCCAATCGCGAGCGTCGATCGACGGCGCCCAGATTCAGACTCGGGGCGGAACGAACTCCGGTACGTCGTACTCGTCGACTCGCAGCCCGCCGCGCCGCTGCTGGCCGACGCCCGCACGCCGGTCGGTGATGTGCGGCTGGCGGTTGCGGATGATCCGCGGCTCGCCGGCTGGCTCGCGCAGACGCTGAATGGCCGTGTGCTCGCCGTAGCCGGTCGCAACGACGGTCACCCACACCTGGTCGTCGAGCTTCTCGTCGACCATCGCGCCAAAAATGATGTTCGCGTCGGGATGCGCGGCCTCAGAGACTGCCTTGGCGGCCTCGTTGACCTCCCACAGGGAGAGGGCCGTGCCACCGGTGATCGAGAGCAGGATTGAGCGGGCACCCTCCATCGAGGTTTCCAACAGCGGCGAGGAGACCGCCTGCATCGCCGCATCGATGGCCCGGTTCTCACCAACACCCATGCCGATGCCGAGCAGAGCGTTGCCGGCGTTGCTCATGATCGTGCGTACGTCGGCGAAGTCGAGGTTGATCAGGCCCGGCAGGGTGACCAGGTCGGAGATGCCCTGCACGCCCTGGCGCAGGACGTCGTCGGCCACACGGAAGGCATCCACCATCGAGGTCTGCTTGTCGAGGATCGAAAGCAGGCGGTTGTTTGGCACCACGATCAGCGTGTCGACCTCTTCGGCCAGAGCGTCTATCCCGTGGCTGGCCTGCTCGGCTCGCCGCGAGCCCTCGAAGCCGAAGGGCCGCGTCACGATCGCGACGGCCAGCGCGCCCACCTCCTGGGCGATGCGGGCCACGATCGGTGCGGCGCCGGTGCCCGTGCCGCCGCCGGCGCCGGCGGCGATGAAGACCATGTCCGAGCCCTTCAGCAGCGCCTTGACGGAGTCGTAGTCGTCCATCGCCGCCTGCCGGCCCACGTTTGCGTCCGATCCAGAGCCCAGGCCGCGCGTGATCTCCACACCGATGTGGACTGTGACGTCGGCGCTACTCTGCTGCAACGACTGCAGGTCGGTGTTGACGGCAATGAACTCGACTCCTGCGACCTCGGCCTCGACCATCCTGTTGACGGCGTTGGTGCCGGCTCCGCCGACTCCGACGACCCGAATCACCGGGTGACCGGCCGTGCCGTCGGCACGCGCCGGATGAGCAGGCTGCTCGTAGACGTGCATCCTGCCGGCCGAGGTGGCGGGCGCGGGACGCTCCATCACGTTTGCCGGAATCTCGGAGGAGAAGGCTTGCAGCAGGCGCTCCTTGGGGCTTGGCACGCCGGGTGCGTCCTCATCGGGCTCGGTCGGAGCAGGTACGCCCAGAGAGGGATGCGGGGCGCTGCTGCGAGCCTGGGTGGCCAGCGGTGGTGTGCCGCCGAGACGACCGGCCGCCGAATCGTCCCCGGCAGGCGCAATCGGCTGCGGTGGCGTGGGGCGCTGACCGGCAGGAGGCTCAGGCACGGAGGGTTGAGCGGCAGCTGAAGGCGCGACCGCCTGTGGCTGCTGCGACTCGGAGGCCGCATCGGGGCCGGCGGCGGCTGCGGTGCTCGGCTGATCGTCCTCTTCTGTCTTGCGGAAGAGGGCTGCCAGCGGGCCTTCACGCATGCTCGCGCGCTGTTTAGCGTTGGCCATGTGCAAGCACCTCCTGTGCAAGCTGGCGATAGGACTGGGCGGCCATGCCGTCGGGCTCGTACTTCAGCACGGACATGCCCTTCACGGGCGCCTCGGCGAAGCGCACCGTCTTGCGGATGCGAGACGCAAACACCCGGTCGCCGAAGTTCTCCTCAAGGATCTCGATCGCCTCCTTGGCGTGAATCGTGCGCGAATCGACCAAGGTGGGCAGGATACCCTCGATGTCCACCTCGGGATTGAGGTTCTCACGAATCATCGCAAGCGTGTTCTGCAACTGGATCAGACCGCGCATCGACAGATACTCGCACTGCACGGGGACGATCACCTTGTCGGCGGCTGTGAGCGCGTTGATCGTCAGCAGCCCGAGGCTGGGCGGGGTGTCGATGCAGATGAAGTCGTAGTCCTCGCGAATCGGCTCAAACGCCTTCTGCAGCGAGCGCTCGCGGCCGATCATCGTCGACATCGCGATCTCCGCGCCGGCGAGATCGATCGAGGCACAGGCGATATCGATCTCGCGCTTGCGGACCACCTCGCGGATGGAGACTTTGTGGACCAGCACGTCGTACATCGATTTCTCGAGCGTGTCCGGATCGATGCCCTGCGACATCGTCAGATTGCCCTGCGGGTCCATGTCGACGCACAGCACCCGATGACCCTCCTCCGCGAAGGCGGCGGCGAGGTTCAGCGTGGTGGTCGTCTTGGCCACCCCGCCCTTCTGGTTGGCGAACGCGATGACCCTGGCCTTACCGTCCACAGGAGACTCCTACTCGATTGAGAATGCGATTGGGAAAGCCGATCTCCCGGGTTATTCGCAGAGGAATGCGCGATTCCTGCATGCTCGATCTAGGATCACCCCATGCCCAAGCGCTCCCCACAGCTGGCGAAGCGTTTGCAGGACAAGCGCGTCTGCGTGTGCCTC